>NZ_JBTRHR010000001.1:0-715428 GCF_054602495.1 Halomonas sp. WWR20 | reverse complement strand
GTCGTTTTTGTCGCCGCCGTTCGGGCCGGCCGCCTTCTACCTCAAGGGCGTGGCGCCGGCGGGCATCAGTCTGAAGGATATCTTCGTCTCGCTGCTGCCGTTCATCGCCATTCAGCTGTGTGTGCTGTTCGCCCTGCTGTTCTGGCCGAGTCTGGCCATGTGGCTGGTGTAAGGCGCCGGCACTGGCGACGTTGAGTCGGGCAGCGTTGAACATCGGTAAGGCGGCGCAGTTGACCGGCAGGTCGATGCGCAGGCCAAGCCGATGTTCGGCTGTCTGACTATCGCCCGCGCTACAAGGCCTCCGCAGTGACGAGTCATTCATTATTCTAGATAGGTAACGACATGAAAATTACCAAGCTGAAGACCTGGCAAGTCCCACCGCGCTGGCTGTTTCTCAAGATCGAGACCGACGAGGGCTGCTACGGCTGGGGCGAGCCGGTAGTGGAAGGCCGGGCGGCGACCGTTGAGGCGGCGGTACATGAATTGTCGGACTATCTCATCGGTCAGGATCCGCATCGCATCGAGCATCTTTGGAACACGCTGTATCGCGCCGGCTTTTATCGCGGCGGACCGATCCTGATGAGTGCCATTGCGGGTATCGACCAGGCGTTATGGGACCTCAAGGGGCGCGATCTGGGAGTGCCGGTCTATCAGTTGCTGGGCGGCAAGGTGCGCGACAAGATGCGCATGTACGCCTGGACCGGCGGCGACCGACCGCAGGATGTCGGCCAGGGTGCCAGGGCGCTCGTCGAGCAGGGCTTCACGGCGTTCAAGATGAACGGCTCGCCGGAGATGCAGATCGTCGACTCGCATGCCAAGATCGACGAAGCCGTGGCACGGGTCGCCGAGGCTCGCGCGGCGGTGGGCGCCGATGTTGGCATTGCCATCGACTTCCATGGCCGAGTGCACCGGCCGATGGCCAAGGCACTGCTGCGCGAACTCGAGGCTTATCATCCGATGTTCGTCGAGGAGCCGGTACTCCCCGAGCACCTGCCGAGCCTCAAGCACATCGCCACCGGACTAGGCTATCCCATCGCCACCGGCGAGCGTCTGCACACGCGTTATCAGTTCCGCGATCTGCTCGCCGAGGGCATGGTCGATATTGTACAGCCCGACCTGTCGCACTGCGGCGGTATCAGCGAGGGCATGAAGATCGCCTCGCTGGCGTCGTGTCACGACGTGGCCCTGGCGCCGCATTGCCCGCTGGGACCGCTGACGCTGGCGGCATCGCTGCACGTGGATGCGGTGAACCATAACGCATTCATCCAAGAGCAGAGCATGGGCATCCACTACAATCGGGATAACGATGTGCTCGATTATCTGGTCGACAAGTCTGCGCTGACGATCAAGGATGGCTTCTGCGAGATTCCGCAGGGACCGGGACTGGGGGTGGAAATCGACGAAGCGTTCGTCGAGGAGCGCGCCAAGGTCGGGCATCGCTGGAGAAACCCCGTATGGACACATGAAGATGGCTCCATCGCCGAATGGTAGTCCGTCTTTACGAACAGGAGGCGACATGAACGAAACACGCCAGGCCGCACTGGATGCGGCTATGCAGGACTTACCTCTGGTCGCGATCCTGCGGGGCATTCACCCGCAGGAGATCGAGGAGGTCTTCGACGCACTGGTCGAGGCGGAATTTCGCCTGATCGAGGTGCCGCTGAATTCTCCGTTTGCCTGGCAGAGTCTGGAGAAGATCGCCAAGCGCTGTCCCGACAATGTGGTATTCGGGGCCGGGACGGTGCTCAGCATTGAGGATGTCGAGCGTCTCGCGGCACTCGAGGCGCCGTTGATGGTCACGCCCAATACCGACCCGGAAGTGATCCGTGCCGGTGTCGAGCATGGCTTGGCGCCGCTGGTCGGCTGCATGACGCCGAGCGAGGCTTTCGCGGCGGCCAAGGCCGGAGCGCGAGGGCTCAAGCTGTTCCCGGCTGCCCGGCTGGGATGCGGTTATTTCAAGGACCTGCGTGCGGTGCTGCCGACCGACTTGCCGGTACTTGCGGTGGGCGGAGTGAACAAGGACAACATGGGCGAGTGGCATAATGTCGGGATCGGCGGCTTCGGTTTCGGCAGCAACCTCTACATGCCGGGCCATGCGTCCGCCGAAGTGGGCGGCATTGCTCGGGAACTGGTCGCCGAATGGCGACGATTGCAGGAGATGGCCACCATGTCGACGCTCTTCGAGCATGAGGGCGATCAATGACTTCGAAAGCCCCACGGCAGCTGATCGCCGTGGATTGGGGAACCAGCAACTTCCGCGCCTTCCTGGTCGATCTCGATACCGGCCAATGCGTGGATAGCCGTCGCTCTGAAGCAGGGCTGCGGGCCTTGGCGACAGCGGAGTTTCCCCATTACTGCGAAGCGCATGTCGGAGACTGGCGCGGCGATGGCGAGGTGCCGGTCTATCTGGCGGGCATGGTCGGCTCGGCCCGAGGCTGGTCGGAAGCGCCTCAGCTCGAACTGCCGGTCGCGGCGGCGGATCTGGCGGCACATATCGTGCCGGCCCCGGGGTTGGCCAACGTCTGGATCGTGCCGGGCGTCAAGGTGGTGACGGCAGAGCATGTCGATGTCATGCGTGGCGAGGAAGTTCAGGCATTCGGCGCGCTGGCGCTGGCCGGGGTCAGCGAGGCGGACTGCTGCCTGCCGGGAACGCACAGCAAGTGGGCACGCTTGGAAGAGGGCCGTTTGGCCTCCTTCACCACGGTAATGACCGGCGAGCTGTATCATGCCGTACGCTTTCATACGCTGCCCGGCGAGCCGGCACGTGATGAGGCGGTCTTCGATGAAGCCGCGTTTCGTCAGGGCCTGGGGCGTGCCGGATGCCCGGGGGGCGTCATGCATGCCTTGTTCGAGGCACGCAGCCGGCATCTCTATAGCGGACTGATCGCCGCACAGGTCGGTAGCTTCCTCTCCGGCGTACTGATCGGCGAAGAGGTGCGGGCCATGCGCGAAGCGCGTCCGACGCTGACTTCGGTACTGCTGGTCGGCGCCGAGAATCTGCGCGTTCCCTACACGCTGGCACTGGAAGCCGTAGGACTTACGGTAACGTATTTCGACAGTGATGCCGCGACTCTGGCCGGCCTGCGGGCCATCGCCCACCATTCCTGAGCTTGAGACCGGGTTCTGGCGCAGCACTTGAAGAGGCCGGTCGACATGCGCACGCCGCCAAGAAAATCATCCGCGCGGAACGTCCGTGCGGATGTGCCTCCATGTGCACCCAATAGGTGCGTTCCTGCCGGCGGCGATGGCATAAATGCACCGCCAAGCAGCGATGCCTGTCGCGTCAGGTCGCGGTAGGGTGTGTATGCGTGGGAATGGCACGCTACGTGCTACCTTCATTGTACAGGTCCCCGTTTCGTGCGGGCGTAATGCATGCCGATGGGGCAAGCCCAATAAGGTGACACGATGACCCAAGCGTTCCAGCAAAAGTCCTCGCTTTTAATCTTCACCGATCTCGACGGTTCTCTGCTGGATCATCAAACCTACGATTGGCAGCCTGCGGCCGCCTGGTTGTCGCGTTTGGCGGCGGCGCGCATTCCGGTCATTCCCACGACCAGCAAGACCAGTGCGGAGTTGCTGGCTCTGCGCGAGGAGCTGGGGCTGACCGAGTGTCCGTTTATCGCCGAAAACGGTGCCGTCATCGGCCTGCCTCCCGCCTGGCAGCATGCGCGGTTGGATCGTGACCCCGCCGCGCCGGAAGGCCTGGTGATCAAGACGCCGGCACTGGACGTGGATTTCATTCGCCAGCGCCTACACGTTCTGCGTGAACGATTGGATGTACGTTTTCGCGGAATGGGGGAGATGTCGCTCGATGAGATCATTTCGCTGACGGGATTGTCACGCGAGGGCGCGCAGCAGGCTTGCCAGCGCGAAGGCAGCGAGCCACTGATATGGGAAGATAGTCTGGAGAGCCTGGAGCGGTTCCGTCGGATCCTGGAAGCCGACGACCTGCGGATAATTCAGGGCGGCCGTTTCTGGCATGTCATGGGCGCCGTCGACAAAGGCCAGGCGGTGCGCTGGCTGCTGGAGCGCTTCACGGCGCTACGCGGGTACGTACCCATGACCCTGGGGCTCGGCGACGGGCCCAACGACCTGCCACTGCTGGCGACGGTGGACCGCGCGGTGCTGATCCATGGCTGTCATGACCATCCGATGCCGCTAAACGATTCGGTTAGCGTGTACCGTACCCGCGAGCATGGGCCGAGTGGCTGGGCCGAGGGTGTGTCCTACTGGTGGGAAAAGGAGTTCGCAGCCGCGATAACCTCAAAGGGAACCTGAGCCATGAGCGACTTTTATCAGAACGGTATCATTACCGACTTTCACAACCTGACCCGACGCCCGGTGGAGGCGCTTGAAGCCGACCTGGTCCGCTTCGCCAGGCGGCGTCCCATGGGGCTGATTCTGCCCTCATTGTTTTCCGAGCTCGAAGGGCCGGCGCTGGCGCATATCGTCGATGAATTGGCCCGTGTGCCTTATCTCTCCGAGATCGTCATCGGGCTGGATCGCGCCGATCGCGAACAGTTCCTGCATGCGCGCGAGTTTTTCTCGCGCTTGCCTCAACATCACCGAATTCTATGGAACGATGGTCCGCGCCTCAAGGCACTGGATGCCGAGCTCGAGGACATGGGAATTTCACCTCACGAGCCCGGCAAGGGCCGCAACGTCTGGTACTGTAGCGGCTACGTGCTAGCCTCCGGGCGTGCCGAGGCAGTAGCGCTGCATGACTGCGATATCGTCACCTACGACCGGGGACTGCTGGCACGGCTGATCTATCCGGTCGCACATCCGCAATTCAACTACGAATTCTGCAAGGGCTACTATTCGCGTATCGCGGACGGCAAGCTCAATGGTCGGGTGGCACGGCTGATGGTCACGCCCATGCTGCGCGCGCTGAAGAAGATCTTTGGCCCGCTGCCATATCTGGACTATCTCGACAGCTTCCGCTACCCGCTGTCGGGAGAGTTCTCGATGCGTGCCGATGTGCTCGATGGTATCCGCATTCCCAGTGACTGGGGACTGGAAATCGGTGTGCTCTCCGAGGTACATCGCAACTATTCCACCAAACGGTTGTGTCAGGTGGACATCGCCGATAACTACGATCACAAGCATCAGCCGGTGTCGGAAGACGACCCATCGGGCGGACTCAACCGCATGAGCCTGGACATCGCCAAGGCGATCTACCGCAAGATGGCAACGCTGGGCGTACAGATCAATGCCGAGTGCTTCCGTACCATCAAAGCCACTTACTACCGTGTCGCCCTGGATCTCATCGAATCCTACGACAACGATGCCATCATGAATGGGCTCAAGCTCGACCGCCATGCCGAGGAGCAGGCCGTGGAGCTGTTCGCCAACAACATCATGGAAGCCGGCACATCGTTTCTGGATTCGCCCCGCGACAAACCCTTCATCCCGAGTTGGAACCGTGTCAAGGCCGCCGTTCCCGACATGCCGGAGCGTATGCATGAAGCGGTGGAGCTGGATAATCTGGGCAAGGTCTAAAAGCCTGGCATAAGCAAAGCGACTGCGCTCGATGTCCGCCGCAGTGGTGAAGCCCCTTTCGAACGTGTATTTGCGTCAAGCAAGCTTCGCTTGCGGTGAATCAGGTTCGAAAATAGGTATAGGTGGCGATGCCGGCATAGGTCATGGCGAACGATCCAAGTACATGAATCAGCGTGCCGAGCAGCGCCATGGCCCATTTGCCGGATTGCAGGGCGGTGACCATCTCCACCGAGAAGGTCGAAAAGGTGGTCAGCGCGCCGAGCAGGCCGGTAATGACAAACAGGCGCCATTCAACACTGAGGGTAGAGTGTGTGAACAGGCTGATCATCAAGCCGATCAGCCAAGCGCCTGCCAGGTTGGCGATCAGTGTGCCCGGCGGGATGTGGGTAAAACTGCCGTTGAACTGCACACTCAGCCACCAGCGCAGGTTAGCGCCGATGGCGGCGCCCAAGCTGATGGCGATAATCGAGAGCCACATACTTTCCCCTTGTAGCCAATACTCTTGGATAGCCAATACCCTTAAGGCTCAGCCCATGCAAGGCGTCTTGTCTGCGTGACCGTCACGCCCGCGCAGGCGGGTTCATTCGACTTGAGGGGATTGTACCAGCCACAGGCTGCGATAGGGACGCAACTCACGCGGCCCCTCCGGCGTCCAAGGCGCATTTTCCAGCAGGTCGAACCAGGGACCCTCGTCGAGTTCCGTCAGCGGCAGCGGTTGACGCTTGTTGCTGATGTTGTAGATCGCCAGCAGGCGGCGGCCATCGGCGAGGGGGCCGCGCTCGATGGCGAAAAGCGCCGGAGAAGTCTCGAGTACGCGCTGTGGGGCTTCAGGATGGAAACAGGGCTCCTGCGCACGCAGCTTGAGGCGCCGCCTGAAGGCCAGGAATACCTCACGAGTCGGGGTATTACGGCTGTCGAGCAGCTCGTCGAGCTCGTCGAGCTGCCAGCGGCGCCGGTTGATCGAGCGTAGCTTGCCGGTACGCTCTACGCCTTCGTGATCGGAGAGAGTCGCGGTGAGCGAATGGATATACACTCCAGGAACGCCCTGTAGGGCCAGCATCAGGTGTTGGCTGCATAAAAAACGTTCCACCTGCCAGGGGTCGGCACCGCGCCGGGTACCCTTGAGGGCATCGAAATAGGTAATGTTGAGTTCGTAAGGTGTATCGATGCCGTCGGGATTGGCTTTCATGCTCACATAGCCGCCGAAGCGATGCATCAGCTCCAGTAGCACTTCGATGTCGTGGGCCGGCAGCAGCCCCTCCAACGCCCGCACGCCAATCCCATCATGGCTGGCGGTGAAGTTGAAATAGGTGCAGCCTGCAGGCAGCACCGGCAGCGAGCGGGCCCAGTCACCCAATGCCGTGGCATCGCCACTGGTCAAGGTATGCACCAGCAAGGGCGGCAGGGTGAACTGGTAGACCATGTGCGCTTCGTCAGGTTTGTGGCCTTCGCCGCCAAGCCTGTCGAGACCGAAGTAGCTGAGGTTTTCGCGATGCGGGACGTTGGTTTCGGTGATCAGCAGGGTGCCCGGGGCCACGAAGTCGAGAACGGCGCGCAACAATCGCACCACGGCATGCGTCTGCGGCAGGTGGATGCAGGGCGTGCCGACTTCCTTCCATAAGTAGGCAATGGCGTCGAGGCGGATGATGCGGGCACCCTGCTGGACGTAGAACAACAGAATGCCGATGAATTCGAGCAGCACATCCGGATTGGCGAAGTTCAGATCGATCTGATCCTCTGAGAAGGTCGCCCATAAGTGGCGTGTCCCACGGCGGGTCGAGATGGGGACCAACAGTGGCGAATTGCGTGGCCGCACTACCTGCGACAGGTCCGTTTCGGGATCCATCTCGATGAAATAATTACGGCCCGGTTGAGTGCCGGTCAGGTAATCGACGAACCACAGCGACTCGCGGGAAGCGTGATTGATGACCAGATCGACCATGAGGTCGCAGTGGCTGGCCAGGCGGCGAATATGCTCCCAGTCGCCCAGGGCGGGATCGACTTCCCGATAATGGATGACGGAGAAGCCATCGTCGCTGCTCCAAGGGAAAAAAGGCAGTATATGAACGCCGCTGAAGGCGTCGGGTAGCCACTTGAGAAGAAACTCGTCAAGCACCTCCAGAGGTACGCGTTCGCCATCGATCAGCGTATTGCCATAGGTGATCAGGATCTGGTCGCGCTCGCTCCACAAGGGGCGCGGGGCGGCCTCAATGGCACCGCGTTGGTGCAACAGCAAGGTCGTGACACGGCGCAGCACTTCTGCGGCGCGCGGGCCGTAGATTTCCTTCAGGCGGGCTTCGGCACACTCGAGGAACTCGGACTCGCTGAGTCCGATTGCCGGTGCGGGCGAAGGGCTGGCTGTCATGGCGGGATCTCCTGATCAAGTGGAAGCGCGCGGCGGTACGTGGCGCATGAAAGTCTTGCAGAGGATATGCCATAACGTGACACGCCGGCTCGAAAGAGCCGGCGTGCAGGAACGTTCAGCGTTGCGGTTGGCGTATTTTCAGCGGCGCACGACGCGGTACAGGGCCAGCAAGATGATGGCACCGAGAACCGCGACCACGAAGCTGCCGAAATTGAAGCCGTCCACGCTGCCCAGGCCTAGCGCAGTGCCGATCCAGCCGCCAACCACGGCCCCCAGAATGCCGATGATGATGGTGACTATGAAGCCACCCGGATCCTTTCCCGGCATTATGAGCTTGGCAATGACACCGGCAATCAGACCGAACACGATCCATGCGAGAATTCCCATGTCGTCCTCCTTGGCTTGGGAAATGAATAATTTACTGTTTAAGCTTGGTTCGCCTTGGCGCTTCGCGCAAGTACGTTTCCGCGTCAGGGAGGGAAACGTTACACTGCAGACATTCATCAGCCGGGCGTGACCCGGTGAAAGTTCACTTGCTCCTCCTGAACACGCCGGAATTCAATCGATGCATTGTCCCTTTTGCGGTACGCACGACACCAAAGTGACGGATTCGCGTCTGGTCGCCGAAGGCGACCAGGTTCGCCGCCGCCGCCAGTGCGCCGTGTGTGGCGAGCGGTTCACCACGTATGAAACCGCCGAGCTGCTTATGCCACGGGTCATCAAGGCCGATGGCTCGCGAGAAACGTTCGATGAGCAGAAACTGCGCGCCGGCATGCTGCGGGCTCTGGAAAAACGCCCGGTCAGTGCCGAATCCATCGAGGCGGCGGTCGAGCGTATCCGCCAGCGACTGCGGGCACGGGGCGAGCGGGAAATCAATGCCCGACATATCGGCGAAGAGGTGATGCTGGCGCTCAAGCGTCTGGACCAGGTCGCTTATATCCGTTTTGCCTCCGTCTATCGACGCTTTCAGGACCTTGACGAATTCCGTGCCGAGATCGACCGTCTGGCGCAGGAGCCAGGATTCTCGCCCGGCGAAGAGGGCGAAGCCCACTGAACGCGTCGCTGTCCTGAGCGTATTCTGCAAGCCTTGTGCAAGGAATCATCATGACCAAGCCCACACCCGAAGTTTACATGGCACGCGCGCTGGAACTGGCGCGTCGGGGGTTGTACACCACGCATCCCAACCCTCGTGTCGGCTGTGTACTGGTCAAGAACCGTCAAGTGGTGGGGGAGGGCTGGCACATGCGTGCGGGCGAGCCGCACGCGGAGGTTCATGCCCTGCGTGCCGCCGGTGATCGAGCTAGGGGGGCGACCGCCTACGTCACGCTGGAGCCGTGTTCGCATCAAGGACGTACCGGGCCGTGTGCCAACGCATTGATCGAGGCGGGCGTCAGAAAGGTAGTCGTCGCCATGCAGGACCCTAACCCTGAGGTGGCGGGGCGAGGCCTGGCGCTGCTGCGCGAGGCGGGTATCGGTGTGGAGGTGGGTCTGCTGGAGCATGATGCGCGCGAGCTGAATCCCGGCTTCATTCGGCGCATGCAGCTGGGACGTCCATTCGTGCGCCTGAAGATGGCCATGAGTCTGGATGCGCGTACGGCCATGGCCAGCGGCGAGTCGCAATGGATCACCGGTCCTTCGGCTCGCGCCGAGGTCCAGCGACTACGGGCGCGCTCCAGCGTGGTGATGACCGGTGTGGAGTCGATCATCTTCGATAATTCACGCCTCACGGTGCGTGCCGAGGCACTGGGAGAGGAAAATGGCGCTGACGTGACCTGTCGCCAACCGCTGCGCGTGATCGTCGATACGCGGCTGCGGCTGCCGCTGGCGGCAGCCTGTCTGCGTGAACCCGGGCGTACACTGATCGCCACCTGCACCCGGGATGCGCCCCGTCGGGAGGCGCTGGAGCGGGCCGGCGCGGAGATCGTCGAGTTGCCGCCCGGTGAGGATGGCAGGGTCGGTCTCGATGCCCTGCTGCGTTACCTGGCGGCACAGGAGGCGTGCAACGAGATACTGCTCGAGACCGGTGCCACGCTGGCCGGGGCAATGTTGGATGCCGAGCGTATCGATGAAATGCATCTGTTCGTCGCGCCCACGCTGCTGGGGGGAGACGCCCGGCCGTTGTTTGCCTTGCCGGGGCTGGAGCGTATGGCCCAGCAGCGTCCGCTGGCGATCGAGGATATCCGCGCCTTCGGACGCGACTGGCGTATCATTGCGCGCCCCGAGCGGGTCGGCTAAGGATTCGACGCGGCTGATACTGGCGCGTATCGTGACAGAAGGGTACTCTGAGCGCCGACTTGGGCGGGGTGTGGCTAAACAGTGACGCAGATGTCGCTGTTTTGCGACATTTCCCGTGACAATAGAGGTGGGCGCGTGTGCCCCACGGTACTTCCCCCTCTGGCAAGAGACATTCGGAGAATTCATGGCGCTTCCCACACAGCATGAGGCTCCCCAGAGGGGACTGGCCCGCATCGAGGACCTGGTCGAGGACATCCGACAGGGCAAGATGGTCATCCTCATGGATGATGAAGATCGCGAGAACGAAGGCGATATCATCATGGCCGCCGAAAAGGTCGAGGCCGCGCACATCAATTTCATGGCCCGGCATGCTCGCGGCCTGATCTGCCTGCCCATGACCCGCGAGCGCTGCGAGCGGCTCAATCTACCGTTGATGGTGCGCGACAACGGTTCGGGCTTCGGCACCAAGTTCACGCTCTCCATCGAAGCCGCCAGTGGCGTTTCCACCGGCATTTCCGCCGCGGACCGCGCGCGGACCGTGCGTGCTGCGGTCGCGCGCGACGCCAAAGCCTCGGACATCGTCCAGCCCGGGCATATCTTTCCGCTAATGGCCGAGCCAGGCGGTGTACTGCGTCGTGCCGGGCATACCGAGGCGGCTTGCGATCTGGCCGCAATGGCCGGGCTCGACCCGAGTGGCGTGATCTGCGAAGTCATGAACGAGGACGGCAGCATGGCGCGCCGCCCGGAGCTCGAGCGCTTTGCCGAGGAGCATGGCGTCAAGATCGGTACCATCGCCGACCTGATTCATTACCGCATTCATAACGAACAGACCGTTGAACTTGTCGAGCGTGAAACGGTGGATACCGCCTTCGGCGAGTTATCGCTCAATGTGTTCCGCGATCGCATCCAGGGCGCGCATCATCTGGCGCTGGTCAAGGGGACGCCGCATACCGATCAGCCCACCACCGTGCGGGTGCATATCGGCGATAACCTGCGTGACCTGCTTGGCCTGCACAAGACCGGCAATCAGAGTTGGACGGCGCATAGCGCGCTGGCCGAGATCGCCGCCGCCCCGGCGGGGGTCTTTGTGCTGCTCGACGATGGACGTCCCAAACAGGATTTCAAGGAGCAGTTGGACGTCTTCCTGGGGCGCCGCCGTGCGCCGCGCAGCAGCGACTCCGACGGTTCCGGAAATTATCTGGCCATCGGCACCGGCTCGCAGATACTGCGCCAGCTGGGCGTGGGCCAGATGCGCCTTTTGAGTTCGCCGTGGAAGTTCTCCGCGCTCTCCGGATTCGATCTGGAAGTGGTGGAACTGGTGGGTGGCGATACCCCGGAGAGTCTCTAACCGCTAAAATGGCTCCCCCCGGTCAGGGCCTGTTGACGCTTGTGGCAAGCGTTGGAGCGTAGACCGATTCGGACGCGGGCGCGACTCGCCAGTGGTTCAAGACGCCTCGAGGAGGCGAGTGCTCGCGGGGTACTCGCCAATATATTCAATCGCGTGCCGTTCGCATCAGGTGGTAGCGTGGACGGTATCGCGTCTTATCAAGCCGGAAATAGACAATGCAGCCGATCTCTCAAGTCGAAGGGAGCTATACCGACGTCGATGGTCGTTACGTCATCGTCGTGGGCCGTTTCAACCACCATGTCGTCGACAGCTTGGTGGAAGGTGCTGTCGACAGCCTGGTGCGTCATGGCGTCGATGAAGAGAACATCGACATCGTGCATGTGCCGGGCGCCTGGGAGCTGCCGCTGGCGGTCAAGCGTGCGTTGCGAGTGGTCAAGCCCGATGCGGTTATCGCGCTGGGCGCGGTGATTCGCGGGGGTACGCCGCATTTCGAGTATGTCGCTGGCGGCTGCAATGCCTCGCTCGGCAATCTGCAGCTCGAGTTCGATACGCCTATCGCCAATGGCGTGTTGACGGTCAACACCATCGAGCAAGCCATCGAGCGCGCGGGAACCAAAGCGGGTAACAAGGGGGCGGAAGCGGCGATGGCGGCCATGGAAATGGTCTCGCTGTTCAAGCGCTTCGGAGGTGGCGAATGAACCCGCAACGCCGTGAGCCCAGTAAGTCCCAGCAGGCACGTCGCGCTGCCCGTGAGCTGGCGGTGCAGGGGCTTTACCAGTGGCAGATGACCGGCAAGTCGATCACTGCGGTGGAAGCCGAGTTCCGCAGCCAGGTGGCCGACGAGGACCTTGAGGTTCATGAAAACTGGGTCAAGGTCATGGAAATCGCCGACCTGGCACTGTTTCACGATCTGCTGCACAACGTGGCACGCCATCAGCGCGAGCTGGATGATGCCATCACGCCGCTGCTTGATCGTCGACTCGAGGAACTCGACCGGATCGAACTGGCGATCCTGCGCTTGGGGGCGTACGAACTGTCGCGGCGTCTCGAGGTGCCGTATCGCGTGGTCATCAACGAGGGGGTCGAGTTGGCCAAGTCTTTTGGCGCCACCGATGGACACAAGTATGTCAACGGCATCCTCGACAAGTTGGCGGGGCGTCTGCGCAGTGCCGAGGTCAACGCGCGTCGGCGTTGATTCGAACCAGATGCTGAGTGAGTTCGAACTTATTGCCCGTTACTTCACAACGGCGCAGCTTCAGGCGAAGGAAGAGGGCGTCGTGCTGGGGCCGGGAGATGATTGCGCGCTATTGGCGCCGACACCCGGGCACACTCTGGCAGTGAGTGTCGATACCTCGGTGGCCGGGGTGCATTTTCCCGAGGATGCGCCAGCCGAGGCCGTCGGACACCGGGCGCTGGCGGTCAGCCTGAGTGACCTTGCCGCCATGGGCGCCCGGCCGCGCTGGTGCTTGATGGCATTGACCCTGCCCAATGCCGACCCGGCGTGGCTGGAATCATTCGCGCGTGGCTTTCACGCACTTTGTGCGCAAAGCGGCGTCGTGCTGGTAGGGGGCGATGTGACCCGGGGCCCTTTATCCATCAGTGTGACGGTGCAGGGTGAGGTGCCTCAAGGCGCGGCGATGCGGCGCGATGGCGCCCGCCCCGGCGATTGCCTGGCCGTCACCGGCACCCTGGGGGGCGGGCATGGCGGGTTGCGTGCCTGGCAGACAGGAGCACGCGCACTTGGCGAGCCGCTGCTCGCCGCTTACCTGCTGCCCCAGCCACGTCTGGCGGCCGGCCAGGCTCTGCGAGGGTTGGCCACCGCCGCCCTGGATGTTTCCGACGGGTTGCTGGCCGATCTGGGACATATCTGTCGAGCCTCCTACGTCGGCGCCGAAATCGACCTTGAGCGCTTGCCCCTCGCCGCGGGGCTGGACGCTGCTCTGGGTGACGAGGATGCGCGACGGGCGGCGTTGTGCGGAGGCGACGATTACGAGCTGCTTATCGCATTGCCCGAACATGCCGTGGCGACTGCCCAGCAGCGTCTGTCTGCTCACGACCTGCCGCTTAGCGTGATTGGCCGATTCACCGCCCAGGCGGGGCTGCGCCTGTTGCCGACGGACGGTGTCGGCGCGGACCTGACAGACGCCGGCTGGCAGCATTTCCGGGGAGAGGCGTCATGAACCGTGCACCGGCAAGCGTATGGCGCAGTCCCGTGCATTTTCTTGCCTTCGGCTGCGGCAGCGGAGCCATTCCCTTCGCCCCTGGTACCTTCGGTACCCTGGCGGCGATCCCCTTCTACTGGGCGTTGGCAGGCCTGTCCCTGGGCGGCTATCTGGGGCTGATCGGCCTGGCGGCCTTGCTGGGTATCTGGTTGTGCGACAAGACCTCGCGCGACCTGGGCGTACATGACCATTCGGGCATCGTCTGGGACGAATTCGTCGGTTACTGGCTGACCATGGCTGCCGTACCCTTTTCGTGGGAAGCGGCGTTATGGGGATTCGTGGTCTTTCGTATCTTCGACATCATCAAGCCCTGGCCGATTCGCTGGGTCGACCGCCATGTGGCCGGCGGGTTCGGCATCATGTTCGATGACGTGCTGGCCGGTATATACGCTTGGAGTTGCATGCACCTGTGGTTCTGGCTGCACTAGGCATGTTGGATATCGGCTGCAGGTGTAGCCGCAATTCCATCTCATCGAGGACAGTCTATGCGCAAGGCAGTGTGGATCACCGGCGTCGTGGTTGCCGGTATCGTCGCCGGTGGCTACCTGGTGGGGCAGGCCTGGTCCAGCCGCGTTTTCGAGCATGAGCTTGAGCGGCAAGTCTCCGAGTGGGATCGCAGCGCACAGTGGCACGTTAGCCGTGACGAGGTCGAACGTGGCTGGTTTGAATCTACAGGCAGACTACTTCTCGAGCCGGTTGATCCTCAGGGCCGACGATCGCTGAGATTGACATTACCCTACCAGGCCGAGCATGGGGTATTGACGACCCGGCTCGCAGGCGAAGTGCAGTTATGGGTGGGAGAGGCGCCTACCCGCCAGAAGCTGTTTGGCGACATCCTGACAAGCGAGGCGCATCCGCACTGGCAGGGGGTGTATCAAACGCTAAATGCCTCGCTGGATGCCGCGCTCGAAGTGCCGGCCTATGACTACCGAGATGCTAGTAGCCATATAAGCTTCGGGGGCGCACACGTCACGCTTGCCGGGCAGACTGGCAGTGCCACCCTGCAGGCCGTCATCGCGCCCTGGCAGGCCGGCCATGATGCGGCCTTTGTCGAGTCTCGGGAGATCCGCTGGCAGGGGCGTTTTCAGGGTAACGCCCGGGGCTTCGAACAACGCAACGACATCGAGCTTGAGCGTATAACCGTGACCTCACTCGAGAGGCCCACCCTCGTCTTCGATAATCTGCTCTATCGCGACAAGACACGGCTCGGCGAGACGCTCCGTTACCAGCTCGATCTGGCGTTAGGCGGACTGAGCGTGGCGGGCGAGACGCTGCTTAGCGGTTATCTGGATGCAGGTCTCGAAAATATCGCCGCTGACGCGGCGCGCAGATTCGTCACGCAGTCGGCTCGCGAGTGGCAGAATGTCGTGGCCTGGGCTGGGCCCAGCGCCGACGCCGCCGAGCATGCCATGTGGGAGCGCCTCGAACCGTCATTGCTGGCGATGGTCGAGAATTCGCCGCGGCTGGTGCTGCACAACCTGCAGCTCGAGAGTGCCATGTTCGGGGTCGAGATGCGCGGCAACGGGGAGTTGACGCTTGACGCTCGCGATCTACGCACCGCGGAGCCTGGCGACATGCCGGATGAAAAGGATCTGCATCACTTGGCGCGGCGTCTCAATGGCAAGTTCACCTGGTACAACGCGCCGCCGTTGTTGGCCATGCAACTGGGGCTTCCCCTCGACACGCGCACACTGACCATGATCGTCACACATGGCAGGATCACCGTTAACGGACGGCCTCTGGACATGCCGCTCTGACGGCTTCGGCCCGCCGCCCATTGCTGCCGTACACTTGAACTTACCCGTGTTCGCCCGCATTGCATGAGCAAAGGTTATCGGCCTCACTCACGTAAGGTGACTAATGAGCGAACGCGATCAGGATCAGTCAGACATCATCAGCGAACTCGACGAGCAGCGCCGCGAGTCCTCACATGGCCCCGAGCCGGAGCCGGCGGCCACTTCGTCAGGGGCCATGGTGCCGACCCGTGATTACCTGCCCGAACGCATTTACCTGCTGCCCATTCACAACCGCCCGTTTTTCCCTGCCCAGGTCCAGCCGCTGGTCATCAACCGTTCACGCTGGGAGGAAACCATGGAGCGGGTGGCCAACACGCCACACCACACCGTGGGCGTGGCGTATGTCGGGGATGCCAGCGTCGACGACCTCAGCCACGGCCACTTCCCCGACATCGGCACCGCTGTCAAGGTCCATAAGGTTCAGGGGGAAGAGCAGCAGATCCAATTCATCGCCCAGGGGATGCGGCGTTTCAAGGTGGTGCGTTGGCTCTCTCGCAAACCACCGTATCTGGCCGAAGTGGTCTACCCCAAGGAGCCGGTCAATGCCGAGGACGACGAGGCACGTGCCTATGCCATGGCGTTGATCAATGCCATCAAGGAGTTGCTGCCGATCAATCCGCTCTATGGCGAGGAGCTCAAGAACTATCTCAACCGTTTCAGCCCCCATGAACCGGGGCCACTGACCGATTTCGCCGCCGCCATCACTTCGGCCAAGGGCCCGGAGCTGCAGGGCGTGCTGGAAACCCTGCCGGTGATGGAGCGCATGCAGAAGGTATTGCCGCTACTGCGCAAGGAGATCGAGGTCGCGCAACTGCAGAGCGAGATCAGCGAGCAGGTCAATGCGCAGATGCAGGATCGTCAGCGAGAATTCTTCCTGCGCGAACAGCTCAAGGTCATCCAGCGCGAGCTGGGCATTTCCAAGGACGACCGCGAGAACGATGTCGACACCTTCCGCAACCGTCTCGAGCATTTGACCGTGCCCGAGCGGGTCATGGAGCGTATCGACGACGAACTGAACAAGCTGTCGGTGCTCGAAACCGGCTCTCCTGAGTACGGCACGACGCGCAACTATCTGGATTGGCTGACCTCGCTGCCGTGGGGCCTGACCTCGAACGACAAACTCGACCTGGCACATGCGCGACAGGTGCTGGATCGCGATCATGACGGCCTGCAAGACGTCAAGGATCGCATTATCGAGTTCCTCGCCGAAGGGACGTTCAAGGGCGACGTCGGTGGCTCCATCGTGCTGCTGGTCGGTCCGCCCGGGGTCGGCAAGACATCGGTGGGACGCTCGATCGCCGAAGCGCTGGGGCGCAAGTTCTATCGCTTCTCGGTGGGCGGCATGCGCGACGAGGCCGAGATCAAGGGCCATCGGCGCACCTACATCGGTGCGATGCCCGGCAAGCTGGTGCAGGCATTGAAGGAAGTCGAGGTCGAGAATCCGGTGATCATGCTCGACGAAATCGACAAGCTTGGCCAATCGTTTCAGGGAGATCCTGCCTCGGCGCTGCTCGAGGTGCTCGACCCCGAGCAGAACGTCGACTTCCTCGACCACTATCTCGATGTGCGCCTGGATCTCTCCAAGGTGCTGTTCGTGTGTACGGCCAACCAGCTCGATACCATTCCCGGGCCATTGCTCGACCGTATGGAGACGATTCGGCTATCAGGCTACATCGCCGAGGAAAAGATGGTCATCGCCAAGCACCATCTGTGGCCCAAGCTGCTCGAGCGTGACCGGATTCCCAAGAAGCGCATCAATCTGACCGATGCCGCGCTGCGTCTGGTGATCGAGGGCTATGCACGTGAAGCGGGTGTGCGCCAACTCGAGAAGCAGTTGCATCGCATCGTGCGCAAGGCGGCGGTCAAGCTGCTGGAAAGTGACGAGCCGTCGGTAAAAGTCTCGGTGAACAACCTCGAGGAATACCTGGGGGCACCGATCTTCCGCAAGGAGAAGGTGCTGCGCGGTGTTGGCGTGGTCACCGGCCTGGCCTGGACGGCCATGGGTGGGGCGACACTGCCCATCGAGGCTACCAAAGTGCATACGCTCAGCCGGGGGATCAAACTCACCGGCAAGCTTGGCGACGTGATGCAGGAATCGGCCAATATCGCCTACAGCTATACGCAAGGACATCTGAAGGAATACGGCGCCAATGCCGAATACTTCAATGAAGCTTTCATCCATCTGCATGTGCCGGAAGGTGCCACACCCAAGGATGGCCCTTCGGCGGGTGTGACCATGACCACCGCGCTGATGTCGTTGGCCAAGGGCCAGGAGATTGACCGGTCGTTGGCCATGACCGGCGAGTTGACCCTGACCGGTCAAGTGCTGCCGGTGGGCGGGATTCGCGAAAAGGTCATCGCCGCGCGCCGCAGCGATATCTTCGAGTTGATCCTGCCCGAGGCCAACAAGCGCGACTTCGATGAGCTGCCCGATTATCTCAAGGAGGGCGTCACGGTACATTTCGCCAAAGTTTACAAGGATGTCGCCAAGGTAGTATTCGGCTGAGCCGAGCTGCCGCGATCAGATAAGACACCGGCTAAGGCCGGTGTCTTTGTGTCGGGATGCCAATGTCAGTCGCGATCGACGGCGAAGTTCGACCATGCCTGACGTACCGGCATGACTTCGAGTCGGTTGATGTTGATATGAGCAGGTAACGTCGCGACGTAAAAGATCTGTTCGGCGATGTCTTCGGGCTGCAGCGGCGTAGTGTCGCCATACAGCTTGTCATAGGCCTGCTGATCGCCCTTCATGCGCACCAAAGTGAATTCGCTTTCCGACATGCCGGGGGCGATATCGGTCACGCGTACGCCGGTACCCAGCAAATCGCAGCGCAGGTTATAGGAAAACTGCTGCACGAAGGCCTTCGAGGCGCCATAGACGTGCCCGCCGGGATAGGGCCACTGACCGGCCACCGAGCCCAGGTTGACGACACTGGCGCCGGTACCGGTTTCGACCAGGCGGGGCAGCAGGGCATGCGTGACATTGACCAGGCCCGTGATATTGGTGTCGATCATGGTATGCCAATCATCGAGATTGGCGCTCTGGGCCGGGTCCTTGCCCAATGCCAGTCCGGCGTTGTTGATCAGTGCCCTGACCTGGCGAAACTCCTCGGGCAACTCCGCCACTATCTGCTTGACCGCGTCGGCATCGCGCACGTCGAGCCGGGCGATATGCACGGGCGTCGATTGGCCGAGTTGGCGCTTGAGTTCGTCGAGCCGCTCCTGGCGGCGTCCGGTAAGGACCAGTGCCCAGCCGGCCTGGGCAAAGCGATGGGCGCAGGCACGGCCGAAGCCGGAAGTGGCGCCGGTGATGAAGACGACGGGGACTTGCTGGGACATGTGGGCTCTCCTTGGCCGGGAAGGGAATACCTGGCGAGGATAACCCGAGGAACGGGGTCCGAGCATCCACAAAGCGTGATCGGCTCCAGCCTGACGGGCGAAGCCGAGCGCTAGGCAAGCCTGCACCCTCATGACACAATTGTTGGCCTATCTGAATATCCCAAACGACCGTCAGGGCCGCGCTGCCGAAGCCGGCGCCTTGTCAGGCTCATGATGGCTAGCTTAACGCTGAGGACACCATGCCCGAGTATCGCTCCCGAACCACCACTGCGGGTCGTAACATGGCCGGCGCACGCGCACTGTGGCGCGCCACCGGCATGCAGGATGACGACTTCCAGAAACCGATCATCGCCATTGCCAACTCGTTCACTCAGTTCGTGCCCGGGCATGTCCACCTCAAGGACATGGGCCAGCTGGTGGCCCGCGAGGTCGAGAAGGCCGGCGGGGTGGCCAAGGAGTTCAATACCATCGCGGTCGACGACGGTATCGCCATGGGCCACGACGGCATGCTCTATTCGCTGCCGTCGCGTGACATCATCGCCGACAGTGTCGAGTACATGGTCAATGCTCACTGCGCCGACGCGCTGGTGTGCATCTCCAACTGCGACAAGATCACCCCCGGAATGCTGATGGCGGCAATGCGCCTCAACATCCCCACCATCTTCGTCTCCGGCGGGCCGATGGAGGCGGGCAAGACCCGGCTGCTCGATCACGGCATCGACCTGATCGATGCGATGATCTCCGCCGCCGACGACAAGTACAGCGACGACGAGATCGCCGAAATCGAGCGCAGCGCCTGTCCGACCTGCGGCAGCTGCTCGGGCATGTTCACCGCCAACTCGATGAACTGCCTGACCGAGGCGCTGGGGCTGGCGCTGCCCGGCAACGGCACGGTACTGGCGACCCATGCCGACCGCCGCCGCCTGTTCGAGGCTGCCGGCCACCGCATCGTCGAGCTGGCCAAGCGCTACTACGAGGGTGACGAAGCCCATCTGCTGCCGCGGGCGATCGGCTCCAAGGATGCCTTCAGGAACGCGATGACGCTGGACATCGCCATGGGCGGCTCGACCAACACCATCCTGCACCTGCTGGCCGCCGCCCAGGAGGCCGAGGTCGACTTCACCATGGCCGACATCGACCGGCTCTCCCGCGAGGTGCCGCAGTTGTGCAAGCTGGCGCCCAATACCCAGAAGTACCACATCGAGGATTGCCACCGTGCTGGCGGCATCATGGGCATTCTCGGCGAGCTCGACCGTGCCGGTGTGCTCAACACCTCGCTGCCGACCGTCTATGGCGACACGCTCAAGGATGCGCTCGATGAGTGGGACATCATGCGCAACCCGTCGCCGGAGGTGATCGAGTTCTTCAAGGCCGGCCCCGGCGGCGTGCGCTCGCAGGAGGCCTTCTCCCAGGCGGCGCGCTGGCCGAGTCTCGACGGCGACCGGGCCAATGGCTGCATTCGTGATCTCGAACATGCCTTCTCGCGCGAAGGGGGGTTGGCGGTGCTCTACGGCAACATCGCCGAGAGCGGTTGCGTGGTGAAGACCGCCGGGGTCGACGACTCGATCCTGGTCTTCGAGGGTCCGGCCCATGTGGTCGAGTCCCAGGATCAGGCGGTCGAGCATATCCTCGCCGGCCAGGTGAAGGAAGGCGAGGTGGTGGTCATCCTTTACGAAGGGCCGAAGGGTGGGCCGGGCATGCAGGAGATGCTCTATCCAACCTCGTATCTCAAGTCCAAGGGACTGGGCAAGTCGTGTGCGCTGATGACCGACGGGCGTTTCTCCGGCGGCACCTCGGGATTGTCGATCGGCCACGTCTCGCCGGAGGCGGCGGCGGGCGGCGCGATCGGTCTGGTGCAAAGCGGCGACTTGATTCGCATCGACATCCCCAACCGCTCGATCGACGTCAGGCTCTCCGATGAGGAACTGGCCAAGCGCCGCGTAGCGATGGCAGCCAAGGGCCGCGATGCCTGGAAGCCGACCATAGTGCGCGAGCGCAAGGTCTCTTCGGCATTGAAAGCCTACGCTTTGCTGGCGACCTCGGCCGACCGTGGCGCGGTGCGCGATGTCTCCAAGCTGGACTGAGTCTTGCGCATAGCGTCGCTGGCAATGCCCGGGCCCGCAAATGCGGGCCCGGCTGTTTGAGAGAGCCGAGAATGCCCGCACGCGGCAATCCACGGGGGCAGCGAATACGTGACGGCAACTGCTACCTTATGAACCATGCCAATGGCGCAAGAATGGGTACGCAAGCCGTAGAGCGACAACTGAACAAGGAGCGATGAATGAAGGATGATCTCAAGGTCGGGCTGGTGGGATATGGGTTTGCCAGTAAGACGTTTCACGCGCCTCTACTGGCGTCGCAGCGCGGGCTGTCGCTGGTGGCGGTCTCGAGTCGCGATGCGTCCAAGGTGCATGCCGACTGGCCGCAGGCCGAGGTCGAGTCTTCGCCCGAGGCGCTGTTCGCCCGAGAAGACTTGGACCTGGTAGTGATTCCCACGCCCAACGATACCCATTATCCCTTGGCCAAAGCGGCCTTGTCCGCGGGTAAGCACGTGGTGGTCGACAAGCCATTTACCGTCACGCTCGAGGAGGCGCAGGCGCTGAAGGCGCAAGCCGAGGCGAGCGACAAGCTGCTGTCGGTATTTCACAATCGTCGTTGGGATTCCGACTTCCTGACCGTGCGCAGTCTTGTCGATGGCGGAGAGCTGGGACGCCTGGTGCATGTCGAGTCGCATTTCGATCGCTACAAGCCGGATGTGCGCGACCGCTGGCGCGAATCGCCGGCTCCGGGAGGCGGACTGTGGTATGACCTGGGCCCGCATCTGATCGACCAGGCGCTGGTGCTGTTCGGCATGCCCCAAGGGGTCTGGTTGGATCTGGCCATGCAGCGCGACAGGGCGCAGGTCGACGATTATTTCCATGCGGTGCTGCATTACGACCGCCTGCGTGTCGTGTTGCATGCGGGGAGTCTGGTGGCCTCGCCGGCACCTCGCTTTGCCCTGCATGGCACCCGCGGCAGCTACGTCAAGCATGGCCTGGACCCGCAGGAGGAGCGCCTCAAGCAGGGCGAATTGCCTGCGCCGCAGTGGGGCGGGGACACTCGTCACGGGACATTCACGCTGGGGCCCGGGTATAACGGCAACGACCTGCCCGAATCGAGCGAGATCCCGACCTTGCCGGGCGACTATCTCGCCTACTACGCCGGGGTGCGCGATGCCATTCTCGGCCGGCAGCCGAATCCCGTGCCGGCAGAGGAGGCAATGGCGGTGATGCGGGTGATCGAGGCCGGTTTGCGTAGCGCCCAGGACGGACGAGTCCGGCCTTTGTCATGAGCTTCAGCCTTTGTCGTGAACTTCAGTTTTTGCCGTGAACTTCAGTCTTTGTCATAAGCAAGGTGCTTGGCTAGCAGGCTTCGTATTGCCTGAAATAGTACGAGTGTCGACTACAATGCTTGTCGTCAGGCCAATTAACGCCTACGTTTCTTACAGGTTTGCTGGATGCAATCCTTCACGCTCGGCGTGAACGGAAGTAAGCCCTTCAATGAATTACGGAGGATTCACCATGAAGAAGCTGACCACTATCGCTTTCACTTCGCTGCTGGCCCTGCCGACCAGTTTCGCACTTGCCAACGACAATAACGTACGTCCGCAAGGCGAAGTTTCAGGCGGCTCTCAGCAAGAACTCAGTACTCAGACAGGGTCCGCCAACACCCAGGCTCACGATACTCAGGCCCAGGGCGGTACCGCTAGCGGGGGCTCTTCCGGCCAGGGAGGCAATAGCAATGTGCGGCCTAACGATGACATTCCCGGTGGCTCTCAGGAAGGCCTAAGCACACAGACGGGCTCATCCAACACCCAATCCCATGACACCGAAGTTCACGGTGGCAGCGCAAGCGATGGCGCTTCCGGCCAGGGCGGCAGCACCAGCGCGCGCCCCGATTCGGATATCCCCAGCGGGCCGTCGGACGATCTCAGCACTCAAACGGGCACCGCCAATACCGAGCCCGGCGACACCGAGGTGCAGGGCGGCAGTGCAACCGGGAATTAATTTCCGGCAATAGCGCTCGCAACAGCCATTGCGCTGGATATAACCAACGCCTTCACGAGTCATCGTGAAGGCGTTGTTACGTCTAGGGGCGGTTACCACCACTCGGAGGGGAGTTGCTGGCTGCGTAACCGGTCCCGGGCAATGAACAGGGCGGCGATGGCCCGTGCTTCGTGAAAGTCCTCGCGGGTGAGCAGGGCGGAGAGATCATCGAAGGCATGAGTCTCGACGATCAGCGGCTCGGGCTCGTCCCCCGGCAGGCGCTTGTCGTACAGATCGCTGGCCAGCAGGACATGCATGCGATGATCCATGTAATTGGGCGCCAGGGACAGCTCCACCAGAGGCTCGATATTATTCGCCCCGACGCCGCACTCCTCCATCAGCTCCCGGTTGGCGGCGGTGACGATATCCTCGCCGGGATCGACGAGTCCCTTGGGCAACGTCAGGGCGTACTCATCGAATCCGGCGGCATACTCACGTATCAACAGCACATGCTCGGGATCAGGCATGGCGACGATCATCACCGCGCCATGCCCGCTGCCCCTGAGGCATTCAAAGGTGCGCTCGGCACCGTTGGAGAAGCGTAGCTCCATCTCCTCTACGGCGAACAGGCGGCTGCGGGCCACCTCGCGACGCGACAATACGCTGGGTTTGGGGTGGGTGGGAGTGGAGGAAGAAGGGGGCGGCATAGGGTCTCCGTGCGCATGGGGGGGCTCCCGAGTACAATACGGGACCCTGATATTCGATTTCCACCGTTGCGGAGCCCAAGACCATGATTGACTGGCAAGCCATCGATACCGTCCTGCTCGATATGGATGGGACGCTATTGGATCTGCACTTCGACAGTCACTTCTGGCTTGAGCATCTACCGCGCCGCTACGTGGAGCTGCATCGTCTCGATGAATCCACGCAGGACGAGATCCGCTCACGCATCATTCGTGAACAGGGGACGCTCAACTGGTATAGCCTAGCTTACTGGAGTCGTGAGCTGGGCGTCGATATCGTCGCCCTGAAGCGAGAGGTGCAGCATCTCATCGGATTGCGCTCCGATGCACTCGACTTTCTCAAGTGGTTGCATCGCCAGCATCCGCGTGTGGTTCTGGCGACCAATGCCGATCGCCTGAGCCTGGAACTAAAGCTGCCTCTGACGGGTCTAGAGGAGTACCTGGACGCCATCGTCTCTTCCGCTGACGTAGGCATTCCCAAGGAAGCTCCGGAGTTCTGGTTCGCCCTGCAGGATATCGAACCCTTCGACCCTACCCGAACTCTCTTCATCGATGACAACCCTGCGGTGCTGGAAAGTGCGCGAGAATATGGCATACGCCATCTGCTGGGCATCAAGCAGCCCGACAGTCGGCGCCCCGAGCGCGAGCTCGAGGAGTTTATCGCCCTTGATCGCTTCGCGGCGCTCATGCCCGAACTGCGGTCCGGTACCTGAAGCCTTCTGCATGACGAGAGCGTCCGACCGGAGGCGAGCATTATGACAGGAGATCTATGAGCGATAGCATTCGTATTGATAAATGGTTATGGGCGGCGCGGTTCTTCAAGACCCGCCAATTGGCCAAGAAAGCCATCGAAGGCGGCAAGGTGCAGTACAACGGCGCTCGGGTGAAGACCAGCAAGGCCGTCGAAGTCGGCGCTCTGGTCAAGGTTCCGCAGGGCTGGGACACGCTCGAAGTGGAGGTGTTGGCACTTTCCAGCCAGCGGCGCGGCGCCCCCGAGGCGCGCGAGCTCTATCAGGAGACGCCAGCCAGCCAGGCCCGGCGTGAGCGCGAGGCTGAGAGCCGGCGTCTCGCCAATCAGGCCATGCAGGCGCCTGCGGGCCGCCCGGACAAGAAACAGCGCCGTGACCTTCATCGATTCCAGCGCCAGACGCTGGACGATTAACCACGGAAACTTTGGATAGAGGCCTTCTACGTTGATGACAGATCAGATCCAACGCTTTCTTTTTGAAAACACCAACGTGCGTGGCGAAATCGTCGGCCTGCAAGCGGCCTACAGCGAAATTCTCGACAAGCACGCCTATCCCTTGGCGGTAACGCGTCAGCTCGGCGAGCTGCTCAGTGCGGTGGCGTTGTTGACCGAAACCGTCAAGCTCGATGGCACCGTCAGTATCGAGGTGCGAGGCAAGGGGCCGGTGCGGCTGCTGATGGCCGAGTCCAACCCGGGCGGAGAGCTGCGGGCTATCGCCCGTTTCGATGAAAAGGCGGCCTTGCCGGGTGACGATGCCACGTTATTGGCCCTGGTCGGCGATGCACAGATCGTGATCACACTGGACCCCCGCCAGGGCAACCGCTATCAGGGTATCGTTGCCGTCGAGGAGGCGACACTGGCCGGCTGTCTGGAGGATTATTTTGCCCGCTCCGAGCAGTTGGCGACCCGGCTGTGGCTGGCGGCGGACGGTCAGCGCGCCGCTGGCATGCTGCTTCAACAGCTGCCCGACGACGCGTCCAATCAGGACCCCGATGCCTGGGACCGGGTGGTACATCTGGCCAGCACCCTGACCGACGAAGAGTTGCTCGGCCTCGAACAGCGCGACCTGCTGTTCCGGCTTTATCATGAGGAGACGGCGCGGGTGTTCGATCCCAAGGCGCTACGTTTCGGGTGCACCTGCTCCCGTGAACGTATTGCCCAAGCGCTGTATTCTCTGGGGCCGGAAGAGCTGCGCAGCATTCTCGAAGAGCAGCGTGCCGTGGATACGCAGTGCCATTTTTGCCATACCCGCTACCATTTTAGTGCGGCGGATATCGAGACGTTGATCGAATCTCCCGATGCGCCGTCGCCGACGTTGCACTGATCCTCGGGGAGGGCACGGCTCGTGGTAGGGAGACGGCGACGTTTTCCGGTCGCGGGCTTTTTTGCCATAATGTAAGTTCTAGGTTCGTCCGGTTGGTAAAAGAGGCAATGCATGCCCACGACGCCGGTGCCGAGACATGACAACGCGTAGGCAAACGAGAGAGAACGGCCTTCGGGCCCCAGGACACGATAATGACCATGAGCCAAGCTTCACCCCAGGTCCTTTCAAGGAAGAGTTCTGCAAGAATCAACACCAACCTGAGCACTGCAGAGTTGGTCGAGCGCGCCATCACACGGGGCGAAGGTCAGCTCGCCGCCAATGGCGCCTTGGTGGTGAACACCGGTGAGCGTACCGGCCGTTCCCCCAAGGATCGCTTCATCGTCAGGGAGCCATCCACTGATGAGCTGATCGACTGGGGCAGCATCAACCAGCCGTTCGATGCCGGCAAGTTCGATGCCTTGTGGGAACGTGTCGAGGACTATTTGGCCGAGGGCGAATCTTTCGTTTCGGAACTCCATGTCGGTGCCGATCCCGAACACTACCTGCCGATTCGTGTCGTGACCGAAACCGCGTGGCACAATCTTTTCGGGCAGACCCTGTTCGTGCGTCCCGAGCAGTTCAATTCGCGCGACAAGCGGGAGTGGGAAATTCTCAACGCCCCGCATTTCACCTGCGAGCCTTCCCGCGACGGTACCCACTCCGAAGGCACCGTGATCATCAACTTCGCCAAGCGCAAGGTGCTGATTGCCGGTATGCGTTATGCCGGCGAGATGAAAAAGGCCATGTTCTCGGTACAGAACTTCCTGCTGCCGGAGAAGGATGTGCTGCCGATGCACTGCAGCGCCAACGTCGGCGAAGATGGCGAGACCACGCTGTTCTTTGGCTTGTCCGGCACCGGCAAGACCACGCTGTCCGCTGATCCGTCGCGCTACTTGATCGGTGACGACGAGCATGGCTGGGGCGAAGGCACGGTCTTCAACTTCGAGGGCGGTTGCTACGCCAAGACCATCGACCTGACCGAGAAGAACGAACCGATTATCTATCGGGCCATTCGCTTCGGTACGGTGCTTGAGAACGTTGTACTGCTCGATAGACGTGAGCCGGACTATACCGACGACAGCCTGACTCAGAACGGTCGAGCCGCCTATCCGCTCGAGTATGTCGAAAAGCGGGTCGAGGAAAACCGTGCCGGCGAGCCTAATGCGATCATCTTCCTGACCTGCGACATGAGCGGTGTGCTGCCGCCGGTCTCGCTGCTTTCCAAGGAAGCCGCGGCTTATCATTTCCTCTCCGGTTATACGGCTAAGGTCGGCTCCACCGAGATGGGGGCCTCGAGCGGGATGGAAGCGACCTTCTCGACCTGTTTCGGTGCTCCGTTCTTTCCGCGGCCGGCGCGCGAATACGCCGACCTGCTGATCAAGCGTGTAGAGGCATTCGGTTCGCGAGTCTACCTGGTCAATACTGGCTGGACCGGTGGTGCTTATGGTGAAGGAGGCAGCCGTTTCAGCATTCCCACCACGCGCGCCGTCATCCGCGCCATTCAGTCCGGTGCGTTGAAGGATGTCGAGACCCGCCACGTCGAAGGGCTCAATCTGGATGTGCCGGTCGCGGTTGAAGGCGTTGAGCCGCATTTGCTCGATCCTCGTCAGGCATGGAGCGATACCGAGGCCTATGAGAGCCATATGCGCGAGCTGACGGCAAAATTCATCGACAACTTCAAGAAGTTCGAAGGGGTCGACGAGGCCATTGTCGCGGCGGGCCCGCGTCAGGATTGACGTCCCCTTCATCCGGGGCCGTCATCGAACCAAGCACTGTCAGAGCAGTCCAAGCAGGGGAGGCCTTCAAGGCCTCCCCTGTTACGTCATGGGACGATTTAACCGCCTGGCTGTGTCAGGTTGATGACAACGGCAGTAATGCCAAGTCGGGCAGTAGTGCTAACGTTGGGTAGTACTAAGTTGGGCAGTACCACGTGTTGGGCAGGTGCACTGGCGAAACCTCTTGGAGGTATTATGCAACGACGTCATTTCCTGGGGATGTTGGGGGCCGTAGGGCTGGGGGGGCTATTGCCGGGATTGGTCTCCGCCCGGCCCAAGTTGGAACTGACGGCGGCACCTGACATCGAGCCGCTGGAGCTCAGCGAGGCACAGTGGCGTGAACGGTTGCCCGACGAAGCGTTTCGCGTCCTGCGCGAAGCCGACACCGAACCGGCCGGCAGCAGTGCTCTGAATGCGGAAAAACGACGGGGAGAATATCGCTGTGCGGGGTGTGATCTGCCACTGTTCACCAGTGAAGCGAAATACGAGTCGGGGACCGGCTGGCCAAGCTTCTATGATCACATTGAGGGCCATCTGCTGACCGAACTCGATTTCGTGCTGCTGATTCCACGCACTGAATACCATTGCGCTCGCTGCGGCGGCCATCAGGGCCACGTATTCGAGGACGGCCCCGAACCCACCGGCCTGCGCTGGTGCAACAATGGCGTGGCGCTGAGCTTCGTCCCAGCGTAGTCGCACGATCGAGGCGCTGTACAGCGAGTGGCGCGGGCAGCCCGCCGGTCATTCTGGGATACCGGCGGTTGAGACGATAGCCTCTGCCGCTGTGCGCTCGCGACGGGGTTTGTGATACCTTGTCGGCAATTTCGTAGGGGAGCCCGTCGTTGCGGGCTTCCTTGTTTCGCCGTGTGTCGCACGCTGTTTCAAGCGCCATGTCAGCGCCACGGGATCGTCAGTACTGCAAGGTTCACATGGACGCCAAACTCAAGATTACCCAACGTCTCGCCGAGGAACTCGCCGTTCGCTCCCCACAGGTGACTGCTGCGGTGGAACTCCTGGATGGCGGAGCGACCGTCCCCTTTATCTCGCGCTATCGCAAGGAGGCCACCGGTGGCCTCGACGACGGCCAGCTGCGTGAGCTCGAGGAGCGCCTGCGCTACCTGCGCGAACTCGAGGAGCGCCGTGCCGCGGTGCTTGCCAGCATCGACGAGCAGGGCAAGCTGACCGACACATTGGCCGCCCAGGTGCGCGACGCCGACACCAAGCAGCGCTTGGAAGATCTCTACCTGCCATATAAGAAGAAGCGTCGCACCAAGGCGCAGATCGCCCGCGAAGCCGGGCTCGAGCCGCTGGCCGATGCATTGTTGGGCGACCCTACGCTGGAACCGGAAGCCGCGGCGGCTGGCTTCGTGGATGCCGACAAAGGTGTGGAAGATACCAAGGCGGCGCTGGACGGCGCCAAGCAGATTCTCATGGAGCGCTTCGCCGAGGACGCCGAACTGGTCGGTCGCCTGCGTGATTGCTTGTGGGACGAAGGCCAGCTGTGCGCGCGGGTCATCGCGGGCAAGCAGCAGGAGGGCGCGAAGTTCTCCGATTACTTCGAGCATGACGAGCGCCTGGCCAAGGTGCCGTCACACCGCGCGCTGGCGATGTTCCGCGGACGCAATGAGGGCGTGCTGGGGCTGTCCGTCAAGTTGCCGGAAGAGGACGAGGCGCCGATCCATCCGGCCGAAGTGACCATTGCCCGACACTTTTCGATAGAGGACCGCGACAGGGCGGCCGATCGCTGGCTGCGCGAGGTGGTGCGCTGGACCTGGCGGGTCAAGCTGTATACCCATCTCGAGACCGAACTGATGGGTCGCCTGCGCGAACGCGCCGAGCTGGAGGCCATCGAGGTCTTTGCCGCCAATCTTGGCGATCTGCTGCTGGCGGCACCCGCCGGCCCGCGCACCACGCTGGCGCTGGACCCCGGCTTGCGTACCGGATGCAAGGTCGCCGTGGTCGACGCCACCGGGCAGTATCTCGAGCAGGCGGTCATCTATCCGCATGCGCCGCAGAACCGCTGGGATGAATCGCTGGCGGTGCTGTCGCGTCTGGTCGAAAAGCATGCCGTCGAGCTGATCGCCATCGGCAATGGCACCGCCAGCCGGGAATCCGACAAGTTGGCCGGTGAGCTAGTCAAGCGCATGGCGCCGAAAGTGGCTCCGCGCAAGCTGGCTAAGGTCATGGTCAGCGAAGCCGGTGCCTCGGTCTATTCGGCCTCCGAGCTTGCCGCGCGCGAATTTCCGGATCTCGACGTCACCATCCGTGGCGCGATTTCCATCGCCCGGCGTCTGCAGGATCCGCTGGCCGAACTGGTCAAGATCGAACCCAAGTCGATCGGGGTGGGGCAGTACCAACACGATGTCTCCCAGATACAACTTTCGCGCAGTCTGGAAACCGTGATCGAGGACTGCGTCAACGCCGTGGGTGTCGACCTCAATACCGCCTCGGGAGCCTTGCTGTCCCGGGTCTCGGGGCTCAACCCCGCGCTGGCGGAAAATATCGTCACGCACCGCAACAGCCTGGGGCGTTTTCAGGACCGTCGCGAGCTGCTCAAGGTCAGCCGTCTGGGCCCCAAGACCTTTGAACAGTGCGCGGGCTTTCTGCGTATCATGACCGGAACCAATCCGCTCGATGCCAGCGCGGTTCATCCCGAGGCGTATCCCGTGGTGTCCCGCATTGCCGAACGCAACAGGCGTGACCTGGCCAGCCTGATCGGCGACAGTCGATTCCTGAAATCGCTCAAGCCCGCCGATTACGTGGATGACACCTTCGGCGTGCCCACGGTGACGGATATTCTCAGTGAGCTCGAAAAGCCGGGACGCGATCCACGTCCCGAATTCAAGGCCGCCGAGTTCCGCGAAGGCGTGGAAACGCTCAAGGACCTCGAGCCGGGGATGATCCTCGAGGGCACGGTAACCAACGTGACCCATTTCGGCGCCTTCGTCGATATCGGCGTCCACCAGGATGGTTTGGTACACATCTCCGCGCTCTCCGACAAGTTCATCGAAGACCCTCGCCAGGTGGTCAAGGCCGGCGATATCGTCAAGGTCAAGGTTATGGCGGTCGATCTCGAGCGGGCTCGGGTGGGGCTATCGATGCGGCTGAGCGACGAGCCCGACGAACAGGGCGGCTCTCGACGGACGTCAGGGAACGGGCGACAGAGCCGCGATGCTTCAGGCACGCGCCAGGCGCAAAAGGCTAAAGGTGGTCGAGGCGGTGGCTCGCGCAATTCAGAAGCCGCCTCGCCGATGGGGGCTCTGGGCGAAGCCCTGCTCAAGGCGCGCCAAGGCAAGTGACCTTGCCTGCCTTCGGCGCGAATCTGGACAGACTCATCTTGCAAGCCTGGATACGATCATCATAATGTGACGGCTATGCCGGTTCTGGAGGTTTGACAGCCATCAGAGCCGGCGTTGTCATCCGCTTCATGGCACGATCGCCGGATTGGTGCCGGCGCAACGTAATGGAGAAGATTCGCTTCTCCCACGAATAGGGTGTTCACCTTGTCAGAGCAACTCGCCACTGTCATCGAACGGCTAAAGGGGCCCGCCCGTCAGGGAATGATCGGCCGCCTGCGTCGCGGTATCGAAAAGGAGGGGTTACGTGTCGATGACCAGGGCCGTATCGCCCAGACTCGTCATCCCTACACCTTGGGCTCGAAGCTGACCCATCCGCATATCACCACGGATTACTCCGAGGCATTGCTGGAATTCATCACGCCGGTTTATTGCCGTCCCCATGACGCACTGGCGTTTCTCGCCGACCTGCATCGTTACACCTATCACCACCTGAACGATGAGTTGATCTGGCCGGCCAGCATGCCCAGCCGATTATCGGGTAACGATAGCGTACCGATTGCCGATTACGGTACGTCCAATATCGGCACCATGAAGCATGTCTATCGCAAGGGACTGGACGTGCGCTATGGGCGCATCATGCAGGCGATTGCCGGGATACACTATAACGTCTCGCTGCCGGAAGCCTTCTGGCCGTTGTTGCGCGAGCTGGACGGACGCGATGACGAATCCCTCGATACCTACCGCTCGAGCCGCTATTTCGACCTGATTCGCAATTTCCGGCGCAACAGCTGGCTGCTGCTTTATCTGTTCGGCGCGTCACCGGCGTTGGATCGCAGCTTCCTGACCGGCAGCGTGCCCGACAAGCTGCAGGCCCACGGTCGTGAAACGCTCATTTCGCCTTATGCCACCAGTTTGCGCATGTCGGACCTGGGGTACCAGAACAAGGTGCAGGCGCAGTTGCGTATCTGCTTCAACTCGCTATCGAATTACGTTAGCACCTTGCGCCATGCCATCTCGGCGCCCTGGCCGGCTTACGAGGCGTTGGGCGTCAATACGGATGGCGATTGGCAGCAGCTCAATGCCAATATCCTGCAGATCGAGAACGAGTATTACAGCGATATCCGGCCCAAGCGGGTAGCCCGCCATCACGAGACGCCGACCCAGGCCCTGGAGGCGCGCGGGGTCGAATATATCGAAGTTCGCTGCCTGGACCTGAATCCGTTTCTGGCGCTGGGCGTCGATGAGACGCAGATGCGCTTCCTGGATACTTTCCTGGTGTGGTGTCTGCTGTCGGAAAGCCCCTGGATATCCGATGACGAATGCGATCGTCTTGACGATAACCGGCGGCTGGTTGTGGAGCGCGGGCGTGATCCGGAGTTGCGCCTCGATGTGCAGGGCAGCCAGCGTTATCTGCGTGATCGCGCCCACGAGATCTTCGCCGAGCTCAGCCAGGTGGCCGAACTGCTGGATCTGGTCGAGGGCGGAAGTGGGCATGCCGAGGCTCTGGATGCACTGGCGCCGAGTCTCGACGATGCTGGACTGACGCCGTCGGGGAGGCTGCTGACGGCACTGGAGCGTGACGGGAGCGAGTTCGCCGATTACATGTTGCAGTTGGCGCGTGGTCAAGCCGAACAGTTACGCCAGGAGCCGATGGATCCCGCCCGGGAGGCGCTGTTCACCCAGCTGAACGAGACCTCGCATCAGCAGCAGAACGATATCGAGGAAGCCGATCGGGAAGGGTTCGCCGAGTTCCTCGAGGCCTATTTCAAGCGTGCGCGCGAGCCTCGCCCCGCCGCCTGAGCCAAGAAATGGCCTGCGATGCGCAGGCCCACTCGTTTCCAGTGGAGTTGGCGTCGATGATGACAAGGCTTGTCCGAGTAAGTACCCGTCAATGGTGCTTGGTGGGGCTATTGATGTGTCTGCTGATGATGGGCGTGGCGCTGATCCTGCAATACGTTTATGCGCTCGCGCCCTGTCCGCTATGCATTTTCCAGCGTGTGGCAGTCCTCGCGGCGGCGCTGGTGTTTATAGTCGGTGCACTACATAACCCCAGGCGCGGGGGAGGGGTCGTGTACGGCGCACTGGCGTTGTTGGCGGTGATCGGCGGAATGGTGATTGCCGGACGGCATGTCTGGCTGCAGTCGCTGCCGCCTGAAAATGTGCCCAGTTGTGGCCCAGGGCTGGACTATATGCTGGAAATGCTGCCATTGTGGGACGTCCTGGCGCGGGTATTGTCCGGCTCGGGAGAGTGTGCCGAGATCGCCGGCCGGCTGCTGGGGATGACCATCCCTCAATGGACCCTGATCGGTTTCGCCATGCTGGCCCTGATTCCGCTGGGACTGATGCTGAGTCGATTGATGCAGGGCCGCGGATGAAATGTTCACGAGCCTGACGTCACCGCCAAAGGGCGAGAGTGCGTCAATGAATCATGGATGAATCGGCCTGCCGGGGTGGGCCAAGGCAACATTGGAGGTGCTTATGCTCGAACACTGTAAAACCGCTCTGGAGCGCTGGGGTGGCGTTCACGAGTTGATCGATCGCTGGTTGGAGGAGCGTCGTGAGATGCTCGTGGCGTTCATGGAACTGCGCGAAGCCTGCGATGCAGAGCTGGAAGCGGTGCCCAAGGCGCGTATCGATCGATTCAGCGAACTGCTGATGGACTATATCAGTGCCGGTCATTTCGAGATTTACCCGCAATTGCGCGAGGAGGCCAACACCTTCAACGATGTCGAGGCGCTGGCGCTGGCGGATAACCTGCTGCAGCGACTCGATGTCTCCACGCAATTGGTGCTTCAGTTCGATGAGGATTATGCCAGCCCGATTCGCTGTCAGCATAACCTTTCACGCCTGCCGGCCTGGCTGGATCGGCTGACAAAAGGATTGACCGAGCGGTTTGCACTCGAGGATCAGTTGATCAGCCGTCTGCATGCTGCACATGAGCCGCCGCCGGCTGCATCGTCAGCCGCGCAGGTGCATCCCCCGCAGGTTTAACCGCCCGCGGGAGCTGAACAAACAAGCCGTCCCTGGGGACGGCTTGTTTGTTTATCGCTGTTGGGAGTCAATGGCGTGATAGCGGCGCCGCGGGCGGCTCACACCGAATGGCGACGCCCCGCCCAACGCTTGCCGACATTGGCGCCGAGAACCAGCATGCAGGGCGTCAGAAGCAGTGTCAGCCCCGTGGCGAAGGTCAAGCCACCGGCGATGGCGCTGGAGAGCTGAGTCCACCACTGCGTGGAGGGCGCGCCGATACCCAGGCTGGGCGCCAGCAGGTTGACGTTGATGCCAAGCACCATGGGCATCAGGCCCAGCACGGTGGTGATAGCTGTCAGCAATACCGGACGCAGACGCAAGGTGCCGGCTTCGAGGGCGGCGGACAGGGGCGCTAGCCCATCGGCGCGCAGCTGATTGTAGGCGTCGATCAGCACGATATTGTTGTTCACCACGATGCCCGCCAGGGCGATGATGCCCATCCCGACCATGACGACCCCGAAGGGTTGCGCGGTGATCAACAGCCCGAGCAGAACGCCGGCAGTCGAGAGCACGACGGCAGAGAGCACCAGTCCGGCCTGATAGAGACTGTTGAACTGCGTCACCAGAATCAGCGTCATCAGGAATATCGCGATCAGCGCGGCGCCCCCCAGGAACTGGCTGGTCTCCTGCTGGTCGGCCTGCTCTCCGGCAGAATTCACGCTGATTCCCTCGGGCAGGTTCCCCAGCGCTGCCTGCAGTGCGCCGAGACGCTCGGTAACCTGATAGCCGGGTGCGACATCGGCCTGCAGCGTCAATGTGCGGCGACCATCGACCCGGTGCAATGTGTCGACGCGGTCGGCGGGCACCAGGCGCACGAACTGCGAGAGCGGCACCTGGCCGCGCGAGGTTCGCAGCGTGATGCGCTCGAGTTCGTCAAGGGTGCGCCAGGCATGGGGCAGGCGCACCCGAATGTCGACCTCGTCGGTGACATCCTGGGGACGATACTCGGCGACCTGTACGCCGGTAGTCACCAGCTGTATGGCGCTGCCCACGCTGGTAACATCCGCGCCAAAGCGCGCCGCGGCCTCGCGGTCGACTTCAAATCGCCATTCCACCCCTGGCAGGTTGCGATTATCCTCGACGTCACGAAATCCGCCCAGCTGAGCCATGGCGTCGCGCAGGGTCGCTGTAGCTATCTCCGCCTGGGCGGGATCACGCGCGCTGATTTCAAGTTGTATGGGCTTGCCGGAGTTGGGGCCGTTTTCTTCTTCGCGGAATTCGAGAATGACGCCGGGTAGGTCGGCTGTACGCTGCTGCATGTCGGCCAGAATCTTCGACGCCGGGCGGCGCTGCTCCCAGTCGATGAGCTGGAACTGCAGCACGCCGATCACGTCGGCGGCTTGTTGCTGTTGTTGAGGCGGCGCGGCGAACGAGCGTGCATAGAGCGCTTCGATTTCTGCCATGCCAGCCAGACGCTGTTCGACACGCTGCACTACGGCGTCCTTCTCTTCGACCGACAGATCGCCGCGTGCACGGACCCACACCTGGGCGGAGTCCGGCTCGACGCTGGGGAAGAACTCAACGCCATGATTAAAGCGTGCATAACCGACGAAGGTCGCGACGATCAGCAGTAGGGAGACGGTCAGGGTCAGGCCGGGAAAGCGCAGCAGCAACGCCAGCAGACGCCGATACGCGCGGCCACTGGCACTCAGCGACGTCTGGATGCGGGTGCGTCCGCCGCCCACCAGACCGCCGAGGGTGGGCAGAAAGATCAATGCCATGGCCAGCGACGCCAACAGGCACAGGATGACCGTGGCGGGCAGGTATTTCATGAATTCCCCCACCACGCCGGGCCAGAACAGCAGCGGTAGGAAGACCGCCAGAGTAGTGGCCGTCGAAGCGATTACCGGCCAGGCCATGCGGCTGGCGGCGTTGAGCCAGGCGTCGCGGGGCGATTGGCCCTCGCTGAGGTGGCGATCGGCGAGTTCGCTGACCACGATGGCGCCGTCGACCAGCATGCCGGCGACCAGAATCAGCGCGAACAGCACCACGATGTTCATGGTGAAGCCTATCGACCAGATCAGCAGGATACCGGTCAGGAAGGCGCCGGGAATCGTCAGTCCCACCAGCAGAGCGGAGCGTAGCCCCATGGTTGCCACGATCACGATCAGTACCAGGACTACCGCCGTCAGCACGTTATTGAGCAGCTCCGAGAGCATGCTCTGCACTTGGGTGGACTGATCCATGATGATGCTGGTATCGAGCCCTGCGGGGAGCAGCGGCGCGGCTTCTACGAGCAGCGCCTTGACCTGATCGATGGTGGCGATGATATTGGCCCCGGCCCGCTTGGAGACTTCGAGGACCACGGCCGGTTGGCCATTGATGCGGGCAAACCCGGTGGGGTCCTTGAAGGTGCGGCGGATCTGCGCCACGTCGCCGAAGGTGACGACCGTATCGCCCTCTACCTTGACCGGCATGGACAGAACGTCTTCGAGATTCTCGATGATGCCGGGCACCTTCATGCTCAGGCGTCCGGCGCCGGTGTCCAGGCTGCCTGCCGCGACCAGCCGGTTGTTGCGCGAGACTAGGCTGAACAGAGTATCGAAATCCAGGCCGTAGCTATTCAGCACCAGCGGATCGACGACGATTTCCAGCAGATCTTCGCGCTCGCCGCCGATGTCGACCTCCAATACCTCGGGAATTCCCTCGATCTGCTGCTGCAGTTCCCGAGCCACCCCCATCAGAGTGCTGGAATCGACCTGTCCCGACAGTCCGATCGTCAGCACGGGAAACAGCGCCACGTTGACTTCCATGACCTGCGGTTCTTCGGCCTCCGTGGGCAGCTCGGCGCGGGCGATATCGACCTTCTCACGGACATCGGCCAGCGCGCGGCGCGGATCGAACCCGGCATCGAATTCCAGAATGATCGAGGCGTGCCCTTCGGTGGCCTGGGAGGTCATTTTCTTGACCCCCTCGATAGCGCGCAGCTCCTGTTCCATGGGACGTGCCAACAGGCGCTCTGCATCTTCCGGACTGATGCCTTCGAGCGACATCATCACGTAGATCATGGGAATGGCGACGTCGGGATTGGACTCCTTGGGAATCGCCTGGTAGGCGGTAATTCCCGCGACCAGCAGGAACAGCAAGAGCAGCAGTGTCGTACGTGCGCGATCCTGCGCCGCTTGGATCAGGGCGCGCATCAGGAGGACAGCTCCCCGGTGGCGTCATTGCTGATGTCGACGGTTTCGGCGGCGGGCTCTTCGCCAACGGTCTCCGGTGCCTGCTCGACGGGTTCGACCTGTTGGCCCGAGGTGACGAATCCTCCGCCCAGGGTAATCAGGCGTAACTGCTGTGGCAGGCCATCGACCCAGGCATTGTGCGAATCGGCACTGAGCAGCTCGATGGTCGTGAACTGGACCCGGTCATGCTCGTCGACATGCTTGACGCCGAGTTGGCCCTGCGGACTCAGTGCCAACAGTGCCGGCGACAGGCGATGCGCCTGGCGCTGGGGCAGGGTGATATCGAGCCTGGCGCTGGCGCCGGCGATACGTAGCCGATCGGGATTGTCGAGCATCACTTCCACGGCATAGCTGCGTGTGGCTTCATCGGCCACGCTGGCGATGTAACTGAGAGTGCCGTTTAGGTGGCGTCCGTCAAGCAGGGTCGCGGTGACCGGCAAGCCGGGCGACAGACCAAAGGCTTCGCGCTGGGGCACTTGGCCGGTTCCCTTGAGCTGGCTCATGTCGACCAGCGTGCCGAAGGTTTCACCGACCTGCAGCGTGTCGCCAAGCTCCACATTGCGCTGATCGAGCGTGCCGGCGAAGGGGGCCGAAGGGCGGGTATGGGCCAGGGCGACCTGCAACGCTTCACGTTCGGCCCTGGCTTGCGCCACCTCGCTTTTCAGGCGCAGAAGCTCGTTCCCCGAGGTGAGGTTCTTGCGACGCAACTGCTGGGCGCCGCGCAATTCGGATTCCTGCAGAGCCACCTCGGCTTCGGCCCGTGCCAATCTGGCGGGCAGGTCCTCGGGAGAAATAGCCAACAGCGGTTGATCGGCCTCGACCGACTCGCCCTGCTCCACTGGCAGCTCTGTCACTTCGCCCCCTATCTGGGCACGCAGTGCGACCTGACGACTGGGTAGGAGCTGGCCCTGGATCAAGACGTGCGGCGTATACGGCTCACTCTGCGACACGCGTGTTTCGACGCGAAACGCCGAGTGGCTGAGGCTAGAGGGGGCGTTATCGGCTGGGGCTTGGTCACGGGCGACGTAGGTGTCGCCGAGTGTCATCCATACCACCAGAGCGACGGCGAGCAAGGCGGCCAGCAGTAGGGATCCGTATTTGAACGGGGGGCGCATTGGGTACTCCAGTTACGCAGAGAGGCAAGAGAATAACAGCGGAGCCGAGTTTGCTATAGCGTGGCGCTCAACGTAAGCGAAGGTTCTGGAAGTGTCTGGCCGTTGGCTGGGGCGCTGCATGAATCAACCCATGGGTCCACCGGCCTGAGGCCTCTGCGAGCCGAGCTTGGCCATGCCCGGCAGATAATACGATTACCGGGCATGGAAAAGGCGTGGTGGGGTTGATCAGGCGGCAGGGTCGGCCAGTTTGAGCGTGTGATGGGTACGGCGCTGTACGTCCCTGAGCAGATCGCCATCCTGCGCAAGTGCCTCGGCACGGGCAGGAACGACCTGCTGCAGGCGCTCCTGCCAGGCGGCGGAGGCAAACTTCTCGGGAAAACAGCGTGCGATCAGGTCGAGCATGATCGAAGCGGCGGTCGAGGCGCCGGGTGATGCACCCAACAGTGCGGCTAGGGAACCGTCGCTCGAAGCCACCAGCTCGGTGCCGAACTGCAGCATACCGACCTTATGCGGGTCCTTCTTGATGATCTGAACCCGCTGGCCGGCCACTTCGAGGCGCCAGTCGTCCGGGTCGGCTGCCGGATAGAAGACCTGAAGTTCCTCGACGCGCTGCTTGTGCGACAGGCGGACCTGTTCGAGCAGGTACTTGACCAGGCTGAAGTTGTCGCGCGCCACCGCCAGCATTGGTCCAAGATTGGATGAGCGGACCGACTTGACCAGGTCGAAAGCGGAACCGGCCTTCATGAACTTGGTGGTAAAGCCGGCGAAAGGCCCGAACAACAGCGAAGGCGTGCCGTCGACATTACGGGTGTCCAGGTGAGGAATCGACATGGGCGGCGCGCCGATAGCCGCCTTGCTGTATACCTTGGCGTTATGCTGGGACACGATCTCGGGCTTGTCGCAGCGCAGCCACTGTCCGCTAACCGGAAAGCCGGCGTAGCCCTTGGCTTCGGGGATACCGCTTTTCTGCAACAGATGTAGCGAAGCGCCACCGGCACCGAGAAATACAAAGCGTGAGCGCAGCACACGGCGTTTGCCGTCACGGATATCGATCTTGACGGTCCAGCTACCGTCTTTGTTGCGCTCGAGATCAGTAATGGTCTGGCCGGTGTTGACGCGGACCAGCTCGTTCGGCAGGGCTTCGAGGCGCTCGAGCATTTGCCGCGTCAGGGCGCCGAAATCGACATCGGTGCCGGCTTCGACGCGGGTCGCTGCAAATTTCTCGCCGGGCTTGCGGCCTTCCATCAACAGCGGTGCCCACTGGGCGATGACATCGGGATCTTCGGTGTAGCGCATCGCCTCGAAACAGGGATGACGATGCATGGCATCAAAGCGCGCACGCAGGAAATCAACATCCTTTTCGCCACGCACGAAGCTCATGTGCGGTACCGGATGGACGAAGCGGGAGGGATCGCCGAGGTCGCCGTGTTCCACCAGGTAGCTCCACAGCTGCTTGGATTCCTCGAACTTGGTGTTGGTCTGGATGGCCTTGTCGAGATCGATCGAGCCATCGGCTGCCTGAGGCGTGTAGTTCAGTTCGCACAGGCCGGCATGGCCGGTACCGGCATTGTTCCAGGCAAATGAACTTTCGCTGGCGGTGAAGTCGAGACGCTCGACGATCTCGATGCGTGCATCCGGTTCAAGCTCGTGCAGGAGTGTCGCAAGCGTTGCGCTCATGACTCCCGCCCCTACGAGTACGATGTCTACTGCCTCATCCATAATGTGTATCAACCATTAACGTAATCATCAAAGAATGTGTGTCGGTCATCCGGCGAAACGCATCGCGAGCCGACAAAATCGATGTTTGCTGCAAAGGAGACTGGCAGGTCCCATAGACGATCGGTATTGAAGCGCGGATGGAGTGGTTCCTTGTACTCATTGTCTATCTATGGCGTCTTGGCAGATGCCGATGTGCGACGAGGCGGCGCTCTGCGTACCGCAGGGTTTCAGTACGCCTGGGGCATGTGTGTCCCTGTTCGTGTCCTTGTGCTAGGCCATGATAATAACCTTTGCGCAGGGCAGGGCAAACGTATGGCGTCATTATATCGCGTTTGCTGACATTAGCCGTTATCCCTATGGAGGAGCTTAAGGTCGCTCCTCCCGCAAGGCCTGCCTGTCACCGATGTCCGTTCTGTTAAGGCTGTCTGGCCCTCGTTGAAGCCGCGAGCGCACTGGCAGCAGCGCTAGCGCCCGACGCTTTCCCTGGCCTGTTCGCGCAGGCTGATGATCCGCCAGCCTCGAGCCTGGGCGGTTTCGCGCAAGGTATCGTCGGGGTCGACCGCGACCGGATTATCCACATGTTCCAACAGCGCAATGTCGTTATGGGAGTCACTGTAGAACCAAGCGCCATCCAGTGTGACATCCTGCGAGGCCAGCCATTCGTTCAGCCGTGTCACCTTGCCTTCACGATAGCTCGGTGTGCCCTGAACGCGGCCCGTATAGCGGCCTTCCACCATTTCCGGCTCCACGGCAAGCAGGTGTTCGACGCCCAGGCGCTCGGCGATGGGGCCGGTAATGAAGCGATTGGTGGCGGTAATGATCAGCAACGTGTCACCCCGGCCGCGATGGCGGGCCAGGAGTTCCTCGGCCTTGATCAGAATATGCGGCTCGATCTTGCTGGCCATGAACTGTTGATGCCAGGCAGCCAACTGTTCCGGAGTATTGTCGACGAGTGGCTTGAGCGCCAGGGCCAGGTAGGCGTGAATGTCCAGGGTACCCTGCTGGTAATCGCGCAGAAATCTTTCGTTGGCTTCGCGATACGCTATCGGATCGACTGCGCCCTGCTCGACGAGGAATTCACCCCAGGCGTGATCGCTGTCACAGGAGAGCAACGTATTGTCGAGATCGAAGATGGCCAGGCTCAAGTAAGTTCCCCTTGCGTATGGTGTGGTGATGGCGCGGTGTCGATGCATGGCTGAAAGCATCGCGGATCGCCACTCGTGGGTGACGTTTGTCGATACCGGCAGACGCGAGCGAGCATGTCTCTGAAGCTGCGTGAAATTATTGCAGAGTCGTCGCGCGATGCCCACCGCTTGCTAGGGAAGAGGACCCGCCTTTTCGCGTATTGAAGCGCTTTCGGGCTTTGTGGAAGAATGGACGCAACATGGTTCTATAAGGTGACGTCCGTGATCGACGCTGACGGCTTTCGGCCCAACGTTGGCATTATCATTGCCAACCCTCACGGCCAACTGCTCTGGGCGCGTCGGGTGGGACAGAATGCATGGCAATTTCCACAAGGCGGGATCAAGGCGCACGAAACACCGCAACAGGCCCTTTACCGAGAGCTCCAGGAGGAAATCGGGCTCTGTGCGGAGGACGTCGAAGTCCTTGCCTGTACTCGTGGATGGCTGCGCTATCGTCTCCCGCGACGCATGGTTAGAACACATTCCTGGCCGGTATGCATTGGTCAGAAGCAGAAGTGGTTTTTACTCAAGATCCGCTGTCAGGACAGCCGGATATGTGTGGATACCACCCCCAAGCCGGAGTTCGATGGCTGGCGTTGGGTGAGTTACTGGTATCCCTTGGGACAGGTTGTGCCTTTTAAACGCGAGGTCTATCGCCGCGCGCTGCGTGAGTTGGCGCCTCGTGTGCATCGGTTGGCTGATGACAGCTTTCGTTAGCCCTATGGGCTGGCGAAGGCGCATTGGCTGATTGCCCGTTCACCTGTCGTATGACGTTTTGTCACGACAACAAGAAGAATGCCCATGCTCGATACCCTCCGCCGCATTGTCCAGGAGGTTAACGGAGCACGTAGCTTGGAGGCCGCCTTGGCCACCATGGTGCGTCGCATCCGCAAGGCGATGCGCACCGATGTCTGCTCTATCTATCTGTTCGACGCCGAGCGTGAGCGGCTGGTACTGATGGATACCATCGGCCTGCATACGCAGGCCGTGGGACTTGTCACGCTGGGCCTGGGCGAGGGCCTGGTGGGCCTCGTTGGCGAGCGTGAGGAGCCACTCAATCTCGAGGATGCCCCGGCGCATCCGCAGTTCCGCTATTTTGCCGAAACCGGTGAGGAGCGCTTCTCCAGCTTTTTGGGTGTGCCGATCATCCATCAGCGGCGCATGCTCGGTGTGCTGGTCGTGCAACAGCAGGACAAGCGGCGCTTCGATGAAGGCGATGAAGCGTTTCTGGTGACCATGGCGGCGCAGCTGGCCGGAGTGCTCGCCCATGCGCTGGCCACCGGCGCGTTGACGCGTCGCGCCCAGCCCGACGGGCAGGCGATATTTGCCGGCGTTCCCGCCTCGCCGGGCATGGTCATCGGCGAGGCTGTAGTGATTGCGCCGCCCGCCGACCTGGATAGCGTCCCCGACCTGATTCCCACTGATATCGATTTCGAGATCGCACGCCTGCGCGAGGCGATCGAACGGGTACGCGACCAGATCCAAAAGGCCGGGGCGCGGTTGGCGAGCCGTATCTCGGTTCAGGAAGTGGCGTTGTTCGATGTCTATCAGCAGATGTTGGGCGACGCCGCTCTGGGGCAGGAGGTCGAGAAGCGCATTCGTGAAGGTCAGTGGGCGCCCGGTGCACTGGCCGACGTGGTACGTCGCCACGTGCAGTATCTCGAACGGGTCGATGACAATTATCTGCGCGAACGTGCCGCGGATATCCGCGACCTGGGGCGGCGCGTACTTTCCCACCTGCAGGAGGACAGCCCGCAGAGCCCTGAAGCCTTTCCCGATCATACGATTCTCGTGGGTGACGAAATCAGTGCTGCGATGCTCGGCGAAGTGCCTCGCGAAAAGCTGGCAGGGCTGGTATCGGTGCGCGGCTCCAGTACTTCGCACGTGGCGATACTGGCGCGGGCGATGGGTATACCCACCATTCTGGGTATGGTCGATCTGCCGCTGCCACGTCTCAATGGCACGCGGGTAGTGCTGGACGGCCATCGCGGCCGCCTGTTCGTGCGCCCCAGTATTGAACTGGAGAACCGCTATCGCAGCCTGATTGCCGAGGAGCAGGCGCTGGCGGAGGTCCTCGAGCATGAGCAGCATCTGCCCAGCGAGACGCCTGATGGTTACGTCATGCCGCTGATGGTCAACACAGGGTTGGCGGTGGATGCCGTCGCCTTGCTCAAGTCGCGGGTCAGCGGCGTCGGGCTGTATCGTACGGAAGTGCCGTTCATGATGAACGAACGCTTTCCCAGTGAGCAGGAACAGATACGCATATATCGCGACCAACTGGCCGGTTTCGCGCCGTTGCCGGTGGTCATGCGTACTCTGGATATCGGTGGGGACAAGGATTTGCCCTATTTTCCCATCAATGAGGCCAACCCTTTCCTGGGCTGGAGAGGCATTCGTGTCACGCTGGATCATCCCGAAGTGCTGATGGTTCAGCTGCGCGCCATGCTGCGTGCCTCCCAGGGCCTCGACAACCTATGTGTCCTGCTGCCGATGATCTCCGGCGTCGAGGAGGTCGATACCGCCTTACGGTTGATGGATCGTGCCCAGAAAGAGCTGAGCGATGACGGTCTCGAGCTGGTGCGGCCCAAAGTCGGGGTCATGATCGAGGTGCCGGGGGTGCTGTACCAGTTGGAGCTGCTCGCGTCACGGGTCGATTTCTTTTCAGTCGGCAGCAACGACCTGACCCAGTACCTGCTGGCGGTGGATCGCAATAATCCACGGGTGGCGAGTCTCTACGATGCCTGTCACCCGGCGGTACTGACGGCATTGGCTCGGCTGGCCGAAGAGTCGGCGCGGCTGAAGATTTCCGCTTCGGTCTGCGGTGAGCTGGCCGGGGATCCGGCCGGGGCGTTGCTGCTGATGGGCATGGGGTTCGACGCGCTGTCGATGAATGCGCCAAGCCTGCCTCGCGTGCGCGCCGCCATTCGCCGCGTCACCTTGCCCAGTGCTCAGGCCCTGGTCAGCGAAACCTTGGCCTTGCCGACCACCGCGGCAATACGCAGTCACCTGCGTCAGCGCCTCGAAGAGTGGCAGCTGGCCCATCTGCTGCCGCCTCGGGATTAATCCGAAGCAAAGTGCTTTTCATGACTGAACGCGCATGTCGTCCCCGAGCCGTTGGCCATGAGGACCAAAGCGGCGCTCCTGCAGGGTGAGGGGGCCGTCGGCCTGCCACTCCACCAGTGTGGTGGCACGGGTGCCATAGGTCTCGCCGGTAATGAAAATGGGCGCCAGAAAGCGCTCCATTTCCTGAGACACACCGGTGTCCGGCAACGGCTCATCGGCGGGGATGTGGGTATCGCGCATCAGTTCCCAACTCTGGCGTTGCCAGTCCTGCGTGCGAAGAGCCTGCCGGAAACCATGGCTTGCCCGCGTCAGCTTTGGCCAAGGCGTATCCAGCGTGGCATTGGACAAGCCATGTACGCCGGGAGTTACCTCACTGAGCGTAGTGCCGGCCGGACCATGATGCAGATGCCACAGGCGCGAGCCATCGCCGGCCAGGAGATTGAACCAGGCATAGGCGCGGGCTTCGCCTTGAACCAGGGCATGCAGCCATGCCTCCAGTGAGGCACACTCAAGCGCCTCGTGCGCCAGGGCGCCCCGGCTGGGGCTCGCCTCGGGAACGCCATGATGCGGTGCGCGGACATTGGTCACTGCGACGAGGCGTCCGTAGAGCGAACCGGCTAGCCAAGTGCCGCCGGCTCGCAGGTCGCGTCCGCCAAAGATATGCGGTACGTCCTCCCAATAGCCCAAGGCCTGGCTGGGGCGAGTATGCATCTCGTCACGGTTGGCGGCGAGTCGAAGGCGCGTATCGTCCTGAGGGCGCCAGTCAAATACGATCAGACACATGGATATCAGCCTGGTAGTCGGGTTTACGCGTGCGACGTGAACGGACAGCCTAACGCTTGGACCCTGAAGCAGCCAGCGCCTCATGACAGCCTCGGGACGAGCGCGTAAACTCAGCGCAGCATCACGTCAGGCTTGGTAACGCCAGGCATTTCCCTGAAGCCTATCGCACCCATGCGCGCCATCAGCGGTCGCTTTCTCAGGCGGTCCCGCGAGGTCTGGCTGGGAGCACCGGTTCAGCAAACGCAAGAAGGTAAGGAGAACGCATGCTGGAGTACCCTCAGTTCGACCCGGTTGCCGTGGCGCTTGGGCCGCTCAAGGTCCACTGGTATGGCCTGATGTACGTGGTCGGATTCATCGGAGCCTGGTGGCTGGGACGTCAGCGCGCCGACAGGGTCGGACTGTCGCGTGACGATATCGGTGACATGCTGTTCTATGGCGCGTTGGGGGTGGTGCTGGGCGGGCGGCTCGGCTATGTGCTGTTTTACGGGTTCGATCGCTTTCTGGACAATCCGCTCTGGCTGTTTCAGGTCTGGGATGGTGGCATGAGCTTTCATGGTGGCTTGGCGGGGGTGCTGATCGCCGCCTTGCTGTTTGCCCGCAAGCACGGGCTGGCATTCCTCCAGCTGACCGATTTCATCGCGCCGCTAGTGCCCGTCGGTTTGGGGGCGGGGCGTATCGGCAATTTCATCAATCAGGAATTGCCGGGGCGCGTCAGCGATGTGCCCTGGGCCATGGTGTATCCCGGTATGGGGCCGCAAGCTCGGCATCCTTCGTCACTGTACGAGTTCGCTCTGGAGGGCGTGGTCATGTTCGCCATCCTATGGTGGTTCTCGAGCCAGCCCCGGCGGCGTGGTATGATTTCGGGTCTTTTTCTGGTGCTTTACGGGCTTTTCCGGTTCTGCGTGGAGTTCGTGCGTCTGCCCGACCCACAGCTCGGCTTCATCGCCTTCGGCTGGCTGACCATGGGCCAGTTGCTGAGCCTGCCCATGCTGCTGGCCGGGCTCGCGCTGATAGCCTGGTCGCGTCGTCAGCCGATCGACGATGCCCGTACCGCGTCAGCGAGCTGAACAGATTCTGATGTTTCATTTATTGCGACAGGCTTTGCCATGCAGCCCTATCTTGACCTGATGCGCCGGGTGCTTGAGTCCGGCACCGAAAAATCGGATAGAACCGGCGTCGGGACCCGCAGCGTCTTCGGGCACCAGATGCGTTTCGACCTGGCCGAAGGGTTTCCCCTGGTCACGACCAAGAAGCTTCACCTACGCTCGATCATTCATGAACTGCTGTGGTTCTTGCGCGGCGATACCAATATCGCTTATCTCAAGGAGCATGGCGTGCGTATCTGGGACGAGTGGGCCGATGAGAACGGCGAGCTGGGGCCGGTTTACGGTTATCAATGGCGTAGCTGGCCACGCCCCGATGGCGGGCACGTCGATCAGATATCCAATGTGGTCGAGCAGATCAGGCGTAATCCGGATTCGCGCCGGTTGATCGTCTCGGCCTGGAACCCGGCGCTGGTAGATGAAATGGCGCTCCCGCCCTGTCATGCGCTGTTTCAGTTCTATGTCGCCGAGGGGCGTCTGTCGTGTCAGCTTTATCAGCGCAGCGCCGATATCTTTCTCGGGGTGCCGTTCAATGTCGCCAGCTATGCACTGCTGACGCACATGATCGCTCAGGTCTGCGATCTGGCGCCCGGTGAATTCGTGCACACCCTGGGCGATGCGCACCTGTATCTCAATCATCTCGACCAGGCAAAGCTGCAATTGTCGCGTACGCCTCGGGACAGACCGCGGCTGGTGCTCAACCCCGATATTCACGACCTGTTCGCGTTTCGCTTCGAGGATATCGCGATCGAAGGATATGACCCGCATCCGCATATCAAGGCGGAGGTTGCCGTATGAGTGAGGTTCGTATCGAAACGTTGGTGCCGGTCGCGATGGTGGCGGCCTTGTCGCGCAATCGTGTCATCGGCGTCGATAATCAATTGCCCTGGTATCTTCCTGAGGATCTCAGGTTCTTCAAATCGGTGACGATGGGCAAGCCGCTGATCATGGGACGCAAGACCTTTGCCTCCATCGGCAAGCCCCTGCCGGGACGATTGAATATCGTGGTGACGCGGGACACGACATTTGCGCATGAGGGTGTTCGTGTCTGCCACGATCTGGCCAGCGCGCTGGAGCTGGCCGACCGGCAGGCGATTATCGATGGCGCCGAGGAGATCAGTGTCATCGGCGGCGGAGAGATATTCGCCCAGGCCATGCCCAGCGCAATGCGACTTTATCTCACCGAAGTCGACGTCGAAATCCCGGGCGATGCCTATTTTCCCGAGATTTCGCATGAGCAGTGGCTTGAGTCCCAGCGGGTGGCGGGGCAGGGCGGTGAAGGCCGTCCCGTTTACCATTTTGTGCGTTACGAGCGTCGAAATGACGTTGCCGAGAGTTGTCAGCGCGGCGAAGCTGACACAGACTGATAGCTGTCAACGCCACATCGGCTGTAGTGAAGCTCATGGAGATCGAGCCTTGATGTCGGAACGTGCCGGAATACTGCTGGACGCACTGGAGAAACAGGCAGATGCCAGCCTGGCCCAACTGGAAGCGACCCGCGCCAGGTTGCGGGCCCTGGAGGCGGAGAATCTCGCCCTACGCAAGGAGCTCGAGTCCCTCTCCGCGCAGATGAGATTGGGCACTGCCGAGCCAGTGCCGCCGGCATTGGCCGAGCAGGCGGAAACTGCGCTGGAGCCGGATCGCCGGCCAGAGAGTTCTGGCGTTGCGACCCAGCCCGCCCCCGAGTCTGCAGATGTCGCCTCAATGTCCCCTTCCGGTCCGGCACTCCAGAGCGATGCCTCCCCGCATGACGCGCCCACTCCTCAGGCGCTTTTGGCACAATGGTATCGGCGTTACCCCAAGACCTTTTTCAAAGGGCACACGCGACCGCTCAAGACGGGAATCCATCTTGAGCTTGCCGAGTGCGAACCGTGGTCGGAGAAACTGGTGCGCCGAGCCCTGGCCTGTTATGTCCACCTTCCACGCTATCTCAAGGCGGTACGCGCCGGAGCTGCACGGGTTGGCTTGAACGGTGAAGAGGCCGGTATCGTCAACGAGGATGAAGCCCTGCATGCCCGCAAGCAGCTAGAGTCCCTGCAACAGCAGCAGCAGGAGCGTGACCGCAAGAAGTCGGAGCAGCGCCTCGACCGTAAACTCGGCGAGTTGCTCTCCCGGCATGGTCATTGATGAGCCCTGCGTGGTGTAGATGACTCCCTGCCGTTTTATTGGCTGACCCGGAGAGACGGCCCGTGGTGATGGGCACTCTTGCCGGGGCCTGCTTGTGATCCGCACTTTGCGCGCTGCGTCGCATTCCCGCCGCCCACGTTCGCTGGCGTTGAAAACCTCGCCTTGCGCTCCACTCTCGAGATGGCCAGGATTAGGCGCGGCGTGGTTCATCCTTCTGTCATATCGGTGAACTATTGTCGGCACCCGGCATCATCGGTCTCTGCTCCGCCGTGATAAACTAGGGCGAAAGCTGCCTGGAACGGAATACGAAAACAGTGTTTTTTTCTTGTTGCGTTCCCGCTGGGACCGGTATAAGGTTGCTGGGCGAGCATTGGATAATAACAAGGCTTTTGTACTAGGCAGTCGGTTGTAGTGTTGCAATACAGGCCGTCATGCGAGTCGAGAGCCGACTGCATCTGCAGACACGATCGAACAGAACAGTAAGCTAGTTAAGGAACATATCGCGATGAAAAAGACGTTATTAGCGACTGCTATTGCTGGTGCCCTGGGCGCTTCCGCCGCTGCTCAGGCTGCGACTGTCTACAACCAGGACGGCACTCAGCTCGACATCTACGGCAACATCCAGATTGCTTACCGCAGCGTTGAGACTGCACAAGATGATGGGTCTGTAGAGTCCGCAGACGATGTCTTCGACAACGGTTCCACCATCGGTGTTTCCGGTCAGCACATCATCAACCCGGGCCTGACCGGCTACTTCAAGGCCGAGTGGGAACACAACGCCGACGAAGAGAAGACCAGCGGTGGCATCAACCGTGGCGACCAGTCTTACCTGGGCCTGCAGGGCAACTTCGGTGACGTCCGCCTGGGTTCCTGGGACGCGCTGATCGACGACTGGGTCGAAGATCCGATCTCCAACAACGAATACTTCGATGTGTCCGATAGCCCGTTGCGTAGTGACGATGGCATCAATACACAGAACAGTGTTGACCGTGAAGGCGACAAGCTGCAGTACCTGTCACCTTCCTTCAATGGTTTGCAGTTCGCCGTGGGTACTCAGTACAAGGGCGATGCTGAAGAAGAGAATGTCGACAGCTCTGGCAATGCTTCCTTCTACGGCGGTGCTAAATATGCTGTAGGCGCTTTCTCTGTTGCCGCAGTTTATGACAACCTCGATAATTACGATGGTGAAATCACCGGTAATACGGTTGATGCGACTGGTGAAGATTTCGACGCTGGCGATCAGTACGGTGTGACTTTCCAGTACACCATGAACACGCTGCGTGTTGCTCTGAAGTACGAGCGTTATGAGTCCGACTCCGCTTATGCTGACGAGAACCGCTATGCTCTGGGCGCTCGTTATGGCTACGGCTACGGTGATGTCTATGGTGCCTACCAGTACGTTGACGTAGGTGGCAGCAGCTTCGGCGACACCATCCGTGAAGGTACTGACAGCATCGGCGACAATGACGACTCCAACAACGAGATCGTCCTCGGCGCGACCTACAACATCTCTCCGGCGATGTACACCTTCATCGAAGGTGCCTGGTATGATCAGGATAGCGACGTTGGTGACGGTGTTGCCGTGGGTGCCGTCTACGCTTTCTAAGCGTCTGATGCCCCAAGCGATCATCAGTTGATCGCCATGCAAAAATAGAAGCCGGCCCCTGTTGGGGCCGGCTTTTCATTTCTTCGCTTTTACTTCAGTGGTCTCTCGCCCTTCTTACTTAACGCACTGCTGGCAGGGATCGTCTCTGAGTGAGCAAGCGCGTTGAATGGCCCATCCAGACGTAAAAAAGCCCATCAGTATATGACGGGCCAACGCAGAGCTCGTTAAAACGGATCGAGCAGGCTAGAAAAACTTCCGCGATGTTCTATTTCATGTCTTGACGCTGAAACCATTCGCCTCAGGTCGTCTGGCCTTGAGGAAACGGTGGCGAGTCTCTCCACGCGATAAATTATGACTTGCAGCAGCGTCGTATTCCGGTTGGCCTGAATGAAGCATGTCCGGCGTTAGCGTGATGGCTATTGGCTGGCGAGCGATGTCGTGTGTCTGTATCAGCCGCGTGGAGTGCTGCGTTCGGCGAGACTTGGAGTATGCCGCCATGCGGGTTTCCAGTGCGGATGCCTTGCAAGTGAACGCGCCGCAATCGGCACAGTAGACATCCTGTTGCGATGTAGCTTGGTCGGGAACTCTAAAGAGATGGCTCCGACAGACATCGCATTGCAATCCGAGGGGAAGTGTCATCATGAGTGCCGTTGTCCCTTCCTTGGGGCCATGCCCGGTGGCGATGGCGAGTCATGTTACGGCATGGTCTATGTACAGGCTTTGCTGAAGTGCTTCCTGCCCTTCAATAAAGCGTAGGCCTTCCATGGCCAGTGCGCGGGTGCCTTCGCGCTTCATCCCTGAACAAGCCCATTAGCGGGCTAAAATGCCCCAACCTGGGGTTGTGTCGTCGGGCGTCGTCTCCATGCTGCTCCTCAGCGCAAGTCTCCCAAACCCGAGAGACATTCCCCTTTCCCTGGGGAGAAGACGAACCAGCAGATCCATGCCGGTCTTTTCTTCCTTGAGAACGCCGCGACCGGTACTGCACACATCCTGTATGACAATTCCCGTCCTTGGGAGAGTACCGGTCGCGTAGGCCATCCTGGCCGTTCCCGTGCGCGCTCATCCTGAGGCGCTGGCAAGAGCGCATGTAACCGTTGCGCTCGGTAGTAACAATGGCATTGAAAATTGATTAGCGCAACCCTTAATGAGCCTAATTATTATTTAGGGTTTGGTTGAAGCGGGTATATGTATTTATATGGGTTATGGAACGGGCATTCAAAAAAACGCTTTGCAAGCGTGACCAGGCACTATCTGCCATAAGGGATTGATCGCCGGAAGCGGGAAGTCCGGTATTCGGGAAATCGCCTGGGCTCCGATAGCTTCGTCGGGTCTCTTGCGTCTATAGCCACGACGAAAACGCCCGCCGCCGATTGGGGCGGGCGCTAACGCTGACGATATCGTGCTGGGCTAGGCGAGGCCTTCCTGCAGGGTTTCCTCGACGTTGAGTTTCAATGCGGCGCGTATGCCGTTGGCATAGTCGGGGTGGACCTTGTCGAAGTGAGCCAGTTGGCGTTCGATGATGAATTCTGGGACGCCGCCCATGGCCGCCGCGATGTTGCCGAACAGCCGCTGACGCTGACCTTCGTCGAACATCTCAAACAGAGCGCGTGGTTGGCTGTAGTCGTCGTTACCTTCGCGATGATTGTAGCGATCCGCATCCCCTTCCAGCGGCAGCGGGGGCTCGGCGACATCGGGACGCTCTACCGGGCCACCGAAGGAGTTCGGCTCGTAATAGGCGTCGGGGATCGGGGCGTTGGTGAAAAAGCGCATCGGTCCATCGCGGTGATAGTGATGCACCGGACATTTCGGCCGGTTGACCGGCAGAGCTTCGTAGTGCGTTCCCAAGCGATAGCGGTGCGCATCGGCATAGGAGAAGACGCGGGCCTGGAGCATCTTGTCAGGCGAGAAGCCTACACCGGGAATCTTGTTCGACGGGCTGAAGGCGGCCTGTTCGATTTCGGCGAAGTAATTGTCCGGATTGCGGTTCAATTCCAGGATACCGACTTCGATCAGCGGAAAATCGGCATGCGGCCAGACCTTGGTCAGGTCGAACGGGTTGTAGGAAACCTGGCGTGACTGCTCTTCGCTCATGACCTGGATGCAGAAGCGCCACTTGGGGTAGTCACCGTTCTCGATGCTCGAGTAGAGGTCTTCCTGAGTGGACTCGCGAGTCTGGCCGACGACCTCGGCGGCTTCCTCGTTGGTCCAATGACGATGGCTCTGCAACGACTTGAAGTGGAACTTGACCCAGACTCGCTCACCGGCATCGTTAATCAGCGAATAGGTATGCGAGCCATAACCGTTCATGTGACGAACGGTCTGAGGCAGGCCGCGGTCCGACATCAGGATGGTGACCTGATGCAGCGACTCCGGTGACAGCGACCAGAAGTCCCACATTGCCGTGGGCGAACGCAGGTTGGTACGCGGGTGGCGCTTTTGGGTATGGATGAAGTCGGGAAATTTATACGGATCCCGAACGAAGAATACCGGGGTATTGTTACCCACGATGTCCCAGTTACCTTCCTCGGTATAGAACTTTAGCGAGAAGCCGCGGACGTCACGCTCGGCATCGGCGGCACCGGCTTCCCCGGCTACGGTGGAAAAGCGCGCCAACACCGGGGTCTGCTTGCCGACTTCGGCGAAAAGCTTGGCTCGCGTGTATCGGGTCACGTCCTGGGTAACGGTAAAGATGCCGTGTGCCCCCCAGCCCTTGGCATGTACGGCACGCTCGGGAATACGCTCACGGTTCTGATGCGTCAGCTTTTCGATCAGTTGATAATCTTCCAGCAGCAGCGGTCCGCGGGGCCCTGCGCTGAGGCTGTTCTGATTGTCGGCGATTGGTGCGCCTGCTGAAGTTGTCAGTGTCCTGCGATCGGTCATGTTCATGCTCCAATGATGTTCCCGCGGTGCGTTCCGCTTACGTTGGTTAGGTTATTACTATTAAAATTGTCGTTACAATCATATTTTGCTATTTATGTGATAGAAGGTGCGCCATCGCGGAGTGGCTCAAAGACCTGTCGAGTAACATTTCAGTACACAGGTTTACTTGCTAAAAAAACGGCTATTGTCTGAACTGATCTATACCAGAGGAGGGACTTAGGCGTATGGATACGCCTCCCTACGCTAAGGTGCCTGTTATCGGCGCATCGTCGATCAGGGTTATTGCCCACTCTGTTTAGGCAGTATTTCTTTCAAAGGCACTTTGGGCGCTTGAGCCTAATCGAATCCAGGCTCAGCCATCGCGGAGCGAGGTACGCAAGTTTCGCGTGGCCGTCCAGAAGCCATCGAGGCAATAGCTAAGGAGTGAATAATGGCGACAGTTGCTGAAAAAAGACTGGTGGAATGGCTGCGTGATGCACATGCTATGGAACAGCAAGCGGAACAGATGCTGAAAGGCCAAGCCAGTCGTATCGAGCACTATCCTGATCTCAAGCAGCGCATCGAGCAGCATATTCAGGAGACAGTTCATCAGGCTGAATTGATCGAAAGCTGTATCGCTCGTCATGACAGCAGCCCCTCGGGTATGAAGGATATGGGCGGTAAGATGACCGCCATGGGGCAGGCGATGAGCGGTATGTTCACCTCGGATGAAATCGTAAAAGGTGGGATTGCCAGCTATGCCTTCGAGCATTTCGAGATGGCGTCTTACAAGGCGCTGATTGCGACTGCCGAAGAGGCGGGCGATGGCGAGACCAAGCGGATTTGCGAAGAGATTCTCAAGGAAGAAGAGGCGATGGCCGCATGGCTTGAGCAGCACCTTCCGGAAACTGTCCATCTCTATCTCAAGCGAGCCGAAGCTGAGGGTGTCACTGCCAAACATTGATCAGGTGGTGGTAGCTTGAGGTATATTACCCTACGCCCCCGGCCATGCCGGGGGCGTAGTGCTGTGAACATGACAATGATCTGAGCATGAACAGGACATGCTGAAAAAATCAGCATGGGGGAATCCGTTTACTAGACGCCCTCATGGGATCTGGCATCCCGCAACGAAAATGTTCGGTCATGCGCCCAGCATTCACGGGTAGACTGGGGGAATCAAATCCGGAGTCTATATTGTCATGCAGCCACTCTCCCCCGAGGCGCAGTCCATCGCCGAAGAGCTTGCTCGGCGTCACGGTTTCAGCGTCGGCGCCGTTACGCACATGGTGCTCGCCATACAGAACGGCAACGGCGGTATGGCACAGTTCTCCCACTCCGAATTCGGCGGTTCCGGCCAGTGGATGCGCGGGGGCATGGTGATGCTGGAGGATATGTTCAATCATGTTCTGCAGGGCCGCGTCGTTTCCCTTTGCGAAGACATCGCCGAAACCCTTGCCCATTCGCCGGAGCGACTGCGCGGGGGGAGTGTCCAATCACAGGATCCAGATGATGGTCGGCAGCCGACCGACGGCGAGCCCTGCGGACAGGACGAGCTGTTTGTCTGCGTCTCCAGTGGCCCATGGTGGCCCGCCGAGTTGGGAGTACCCAATGCCACGGGGCGCCAGAACAATGTACGCTACGCATACTTCGGCGATGCCCGGCGGCTCGCCGTACAGACGGGCGGCACTATCGGCATCTACGACACCCAGGATCATCGCATTGGCGGTTTTGCCCAGCAGCAGGGCACGGAGGATACGATAACCTTCACCAGTCAACACGGTGTCGTGGATCTGTCCCGCCTGCCAAGAGTTTCCCACGATGGCCAGCCGGCGCAGAATTCGTCTTGTGCAAGGGTATCGGCAAGCCCCCTTGCCGACAGTACCCGTCAGGAAGCGGATATCTTCAGCGCTATCGAACGCCTTGGGGACCTCAAGGCGAAGGGCATTCTGACCGATAAGGAGTTCGCGACGAAGAAGGCCGAATTGCTGGCCCGACTCTAGGGTCTGTTGACGTTTCATGCACGGTCGCGCCGGAGCCAGTTCGCCGGTGAACGCACACCCTCTCGACGTAGCGATGGCGTGATTCACGATACGAGCGCTGCCTGGCGCATCGGTGGCCGAATGTATCCACCCGAGCAGAAATCTTGGTCAAGAGTCGTTATGTGGCTTGAACATGTTTTACGCCGCCTGTCGGTAGGCAAGCGGATGACGTTGGCGGCGCTGTCGCTGGCCTTGCCGATGACTCTGCTCATTGCGGTGAGCGTCACGGTGCTGCAACGCCAGGAAAGCGAATTGCACCGCACCATCGAACAGGCAGTAACGCTGCTGGTGCCACTGGCTACCCTGGAGTACGACCTTCAGCGCGCATTGACCGAGTCGCTGTCTGCCGAAGCGGGACAGCCGGTGTCTGACTATGGTGGCTTGACGACATCCATCGACCGGTTGTTCACGGAGTTGCTTTCCGCGACTGCGGATCCGAACGTGGATGCCGAAAGAATCACCCTGGCCCAGCAGGCATGGCGTACGGCAAGACCGTCTATCGAAGAGCTGTTGACCCAAACCCGGCCCTTGCATTTAAACGGTTACGCGCCTTCCGCCGGAGTGGCACGCGAGCGGCTTACCGCAGCGATACAGAATCTCGAAGAGGTCCATGTGCATCTGGCCACCGCGGTCAGGCGTCAAGCGGCCGAGGCTACCGCGTCTCAACAACGCCAGCTGCGGTGGCTGCTCTGGGCTTGGGTGGCGACGCTTGTCACCGCTTTTGTGGTGGTTACGGCCATCGTTTATACCATCGTCAAGCCGACCCGGGATCTGGGGCGTGTCGTTCAGCAGTTGACCAATGGCGACCTTGCCGTGCGCGCGGATAGCCGTGCCAATGACGAGATCGGTGCGGTGGCAACCTATCTGAACGAGATGGTCGGACGTTTTGCGCTCTGGAAAAGCATGCTGGAAAACGAAGCTCACCAGGATGCCCTGACTCTACTCCCCAACCGTCGTGCAGTGCTAGCCGCTCTCGACTCGGCATTGGCCATTCAGCAGCAGAGCTTGGCGGTCAGCGTGTTGATGATCGATGTGGACCGCTTCAAGCAGATAAACGATCAGTTTGGCCATGCGGCGGGTGACCAGGCACTGCTATGGCTGGCCAACAGTATGCGTCACATGCTGCGAGGCGAGGACATTCTGGGACGTTATGCGGGGGATGAGTTTCTGGCGGTGCTGCCGGGCACGCTGCATGCCGAAGCGGGCCGGATTGCACAACGGCTATGCGACAGTGTCAACCAGGCTGCGCGCAGCGATCCAAGGAGGCCCTCGGTCACTATCGGTGTCGCCACTACCGGAGCCGAGATAACGACGGCGGAGTCCCTGCTGGAAGCTGCGGACCGGGCCTTGTACCAGGGCAAGCGCGCAGGGCGAGGGCAGGTGATGGCGAGTGACGGTTGAGCCCGGGCTGCGCCGGGTCGAAACGCTTGAGCTGGCGGCCCCGGTCCTCTGTCAGTCGTCGCCTATGCATTTTTAGCCTGGACAGGCTTGCGAGTAGGAAAGCGCGCTTTGCATGGACCGCAGGGCTGACGAGACTCTAGCGGCTACGGGGGGAGGTTTCCGCGATAGCATGCCGATAGCGCAGCAGCTCGCTTAGTTCATCGATGGCATGGGATAGCGTGGCGTGCTGCGCCATGGCCTGATGTTCATTTGCCGGTCCGGCTTCGCTCAGCCATTCGGCATAAATCGCCGGGATAGCCTCGGGGCTTTGTGAGTCGGCACCGTTGATGGCTTCGCGTAACGGGCTTTTCGGGGAAAGCAGTTTTTGCCGAGTGCTCTCGATAAGCGTCTCGGTGGCCGAGAGGGCCTCGTCAGTCAAGCGCTCGAGCAGTCCCGCGTTTTCGATCCTTCGCAGTAGCGGCAATACTTCGCGCGTGCGGCTGTCAAACAACTGCCGAGCGTTATCGGAGTCGTCGGGCATGCGCTGAGCGAGGCCCAGCGCAGTGCGATATAGATCGGCCCGGCTCTCGTCAAGCCCTGCCATCAGGCTTTCAGCATCTCGCGTCAAGCGACGTAGCCTGATCTCGCTGCCGAATAGCGTGAACTGTTCGATGCGGTTCCAGACTAGCACGATCGCGCCGGTGCCCAGGGCAAGCGTCCACATGCTGACTAAGGCGCCGCCCTCCATGTATCCCGTAAAGAGCAATATGACGCCCAGTAGCATGAAGCTCAGGGTCACTGTGCCGGCGACGTGCTTTCGCTTGATTGGCCAGCCGAGCACGCGTATCTCGTCGCTGCCCAGACCGGTATCGCCCGGCTCGTTGTCTTGCTTTCCACTGTCCATGTTCGACCCTCACAAGCTCCGGTATCCAGGCTCAGCATGGCATGCCGTTGCCGTGGTAGACAGCCTTGCCTGCGTGTTTCGGCATCACTCCATAAACTTCAGGCCGAATGTAGCGCCGCCCGGTGCAGTTGGGCATGCCGATCCGCCAGCGTGGCGAGGTCGCGGTCGTAGCCGCCACCGATCACGCAGACGGTTGGTATGCCGCTGCACGGCAACTGCCGATGGTGTAGCCGGGATGATGAACGAGTGGCAGGCGCATCCTTTAGCGCTGGCCCGTCAGGTGAGCCGTGACCCACTGTCGCACCTCGGCGTAGGGGTAGGCTTCGAGCTGGCCAAAGCCTGCGAACTGACGCGCCTTGAGCCGGGTAAACAGCGGCGTGGTGATGCCGCATAGAAAGCGCGTCAAGAGTTCAATGCCGGGCGGCTGACCCTCGAATGTTGCCTGATAGCGCTCGATCACTTCGCCGCACAGCGCGGCGAATGACTGGCTCTCGATTGGCGGCAATGATGCGGGCGGCGGCAGGCGGGCGACATGCCCCAGGCATACCGAGCAGTGCCCGCAGCGTTCGGGGGCGCGAGTGTCACCGAAATAGCACGCCAGACGCCGGCTCAGGCAACTGTCGCTCTCGAACAGCGCCAGCATGGCGTTGAGCCGTGCGATCTCGCTCTCTTCCTTTGCCTTGAAATAGCCGTACAATTCGTCGCCGAGCGCCGCGACATCGAGCGGTGAATCGGTGACCGCATAGACCTCGGTCATCTGCTTGCTCTCGAGCACGATCCAGCTCTGATCGTTGAAGTACTCCAGCGCGCTGACCACGCGGGCGCGCTCGGCGTTGATGCCCAGCTCTCCGCCGCGCCGATAGAGGGCGTCGAAGTCGAGCGAGCACCAGGTTCTGGCGCGATTGGCACACTCGACGATCAGTTGCACGAAGCGCTGGCGTTCGCCCTCGAAGGTGGCGATCAGAACCTCGGGCTCGCGCAGGTACTTGAAACGGTATTCGGCGAAGTAGCTGAAGCGCGGGGCGATCACGCCGCGCAGCTCGAGCTGGACCAGCAGCGTCTTGAGCGGCAGCGCACGGATGTTGCTGTGCTGGGACAGCGCATTGAGCATCAACTCCCAGCGCCGCTCACCGCCTTCGGCCTGCACCGCGGCGATCTCCGCGAGCACGCGCCGGATACCGTCGCGCTCGGGCGTGTCACCGTAGACGAAGTTCTCCAGCACGTTCAACGCGTCGCGGTTGGCCAGCACCAGGCAGTCGGAGGGTTGACCGTCGCGCCCGGCGCGGCCGATCTCCTGGCTATAGTTCTCGACCGACTTGGGCAGATCGAAGTGCACCACGTTGCGGATGTCGGCCTTGTCGATACCCATGCCGAAGGCGATGGTGGCGACGATACAGGCCACTTCGCCGGCCATGAAGCGGCGCTGGATTTCGTCACGGCGCTCGGCAGGCAGTCCGGCGTGATAGGCACACGCGTTGAGCCCGTGGCGGCTGAGCACGGCGGCGAGCTGCTCGGCGCTCTGTTGCTGGGTGACATAGACGATGCTCGGCTGTTCGCGGCCCGTCTGCAGGCGAGGCGTGAGCCAGTCGACCAGGCGGCGCTGCTTGTCGCCGCTCGCCACCGGTTCGACGATCAGGTTGAGGTTAGGGCGGTAGAAGCCGGTGGTGATCACGTCGTCGGCGGCGATGGCGAAGCGGGCCTGCATGTCCTTGATCACCTGCGGCGTGGCGGTGGCGGTCAGCAGCAGTACCTGGGGAATTGAAAACTGGCGCTGATAGTCCGGCAGCTTGAGGTAGTCGGGACGGAAGTTGTGACCCCACTCCGAGATGCAGTGCGCCTCATCGACCACTATCAGCGAGATCGGCACCTGGGCGATGAACTGGCGAAAGCGCTCATTCTTGATCCGCTCGACCGAGATCATCAAGATCTTGATCTCACCGCGCCGCACCCCTGACATCACTGCGCTGGCGTGCTCGCGGCTCTGCGCCGAGTCGATGCTGGCGGCGGCGATGCCGCGGCGCTTGAGAAACGCCAGCTGATCTTGCATCAGCGCCAAAAGCGGTGAGATCACCAGGGTGAGATGCGGCAGCAGCAGGGCCGGCAGCTGATAGCACAGCGACTTGCCCGAGCCGGTGGGGAAGATCGCCGCCGTCGAGCGGCCCGCGACCACCGCCGAGATCGCCTTTTCCTGGCCGGTGCGCAGCCGGTCATAACCGAACACACGCTGGAGCGTAGAATGAATAGCGCTTGAGGAGTCGGTTGCCATGAGCTGCCTTTGCGTTGTCGAGCGTTATTAAAGAGAGAGGTGACCATGATGCCTGGCCCGGGTGGCAGCGCAAAAGATTGGATCGGAAGCGTCGGTTAATATCCAGCCGCCATGCAGCCGCTGGGGCTCGAAGCGCTTCGAACAGGCGTTGATTCATCGCGCCGATTGGCGTTAATCAGGCGGGTAACGTAGCATCCTACCTCACTCGACGCAGGGGGAACGCCCTGAGTCGCCCGTGGTATGGCTTATTGATGATGGAGGTCAGCACCCTGTTGGGTGCGTTCGTGATGTTACTTCTTCGCGTACTGCGCCGCCGCCAAACCTGCAATCAGATTACCCAGCGGCTTGATGTCAATATACGCTCGCGCCTACGTCGTGCGTTTTACTGGCTAATGGCGCTCACCGGCCTGCATACCCTCGCGATGATGGCCTTCGAGGCCATGGGCTGGAGCGATGCACTCTGGCTGACGCTCACCACCATGACGACGGTCGGTTATGGTGATCTATCGGCCGCTACGCCATTGGGGCGTGCCGCCACCGTAGCCTTGCTCTACGTGGCGGGTATCACTCTGCTGGCCCAGGTGGCCAGCGACTACATCGATTATCGCCTCAAACGCAAAGAATCCATGATTAAGGGCCGCTGGAGGTGGAATATGCAGGATCACGTACTGATCATCAACAGTCCCGACCACAACGCCGCTATCTACTTTGAACGGTTGGTGGCACAGCTACGGGCGACCGAGCAACTCGAAGATACGCCGGTGCAGATTCTCACCGATACCTTTCCCGATGGGTTGCCTCAAAGCCTGCGTGAGATGGGCGTTGTGCATCACCATGCAGAGCCCTCCGATCCTCAGGCACTGAAGGCTGTGACTCCAGCGCAAGCCAAGGCGATCATTGTGCTGGCTCACGATGAGTACAGCCGCGTGTCAGACAGCATTACGCTGGATGTGCTGATGCAATTACAGGGCCTGTGTCAGGAGGCCATGCCTTACACCGTCGCTGAATGCGTGCACGAGGACAATCGACAGCGGACCGAGCGGGCAGGTGCCAGCACCACGCTACGACCGATCCGCGCCTATCCTGAAATGCTGGTCCGCTCCTTGGTGGCGCCGGGGGCGGAAAAGATTCTGGAGAATCTGTTCACCCACCATGACGATCATGCCATGCGCTACCCCGTGCGGCTGGAGGATGCCGTGTGGTCGGACGTGACCTGTCGACTTATGGAAGAAGGCATGGGCACGCTCATGGCTTATGTGACGGAAGATGATCAAGTGATCTGCCATCCGGCCCATCATCATCGGTTCAACGCCAAAGCCTTGATCCTGATGGTGCGGGAGGAGTTCGTGCCTGCTACGCGGGACATTGAACGCTGTGTTCATCAGAGCAAGGCATCGACGCTGGGGTAACGGATGACCCTGACTTGTCCTGTGCGTTGCATCCATTTGGATATGCCGAGGAGATCGCTGATGTCGGCGTGTCTGGCGGGCATCGGCGGCAGTATCGTGGCGTGAGGGTAACGCCCATTGGGAGAGGGCCGGAACGCAGTGGCGAAGCCAACATAAATTAAGCCCGGCCAATAGTGACCGGGCTCGAAGCAGAGACTAGCACTGCTTAAAGGGTAAGGCGTTCTGGGATCCTTGGCGTCGGTGGCTTCCTGCCGCTGTTGCCTTCATTCCCAAGCATCGATCTTCCTGATCGCGCTCTTCCTTGAACTGGCGACCTGTCCTTGGCCGCTGCTTACCGTACTCAACAGAGTATAGGTCCCCCGGCGAGCTGACAAACAGGAAACTGTTACGAAAAGAAACTTCTATTAATCTGAGTTAAATATAACGCTTCGTGACTGGTTAAGGGGTATGCCGCATGAACGACTGGCGGATGCGGCATCCGGCCGCCCGGCACTTGGTTATTCGGGGCATTCCCGTGGAGACAATGAGTCGTGCAAATCCTGCAAGTTCGTCTCTGCATCAGGGGAAGCGCGCATGCCGAGATCGCGCTGAGCGGCGCTCATTGCCGCCCGATGCGCTGCATGGTGGCTTCCCCGGCTTCCGGTCATGCCCAAATCGGTTGGCTCAGGCCGGCACGCTTGGCTTACCGTGCTGACCTTATGAGTGTCGGATTGAGTCGAGCATCCGCTCACGGCGAGAGCTGCTGCGGCGATCACACAAAGAAGAGTCTTCATGATATTTCCCGATGAACGGCATGAATTTACAGCATAGACTCCACGCCCGGAATGTATCGTCGCATGCACAAGCCGATGCATGCGTGTCAATGTCTGCTGGGGGTCTGTCGCGACTCCACTTCGGCGAAGGCGGCGGCTTGTCTCGCTCGTGAATGCTTGGCGTAGAGATGGAGATAAGCGTCATGCTCATTTTCAGGAAGGGGGCCCTCCGTTAAGAGCCGGCGGCTGTATTCCAGATACTGAAAGGACTCCCCATGCGTCAGGCCCACGAGGGTTTCGACGCCTCGGCCATCGGTGGAGATTAAGCGCATCTCTGCCATACACTTGAGCATGGATGACGACAGGTTCAGCTGTTTCATGGTCGCGGCCGAGGTTGAGAAAAGCGCTATTTTATCCAGCCCAGAGAAACCCGAATGCCGGAATAACGGGGTAAAGCATGGCGACTGTAGCGAACGGGGCGTTAAACAACGCTGATCTCAAGTGACCCCAGGGGAAAAGCAAGCCTCAGTGAGCATGCGATAACGCCCCGTCATGGCAGCGTTTTGTCGCGAATCGGGAGCCGTGCGATAGGCAGCGGTGACGGGATATGCTGAAGTGGCAGATAACGACCGTTATCATTTAACCGCAGGGAGAGACCATGCCAGAGCTGGACAGGAAAGAATTACCCCACACGCCGACACAAGGCAAGTTAGAACGGCGCTTCGAACGCTTCCTGTGGAACTCCCGTTTCCTGGTCATGGCGGCGGTGATTCCCAGCCTGCTAGGGGCATTGGTACTGTTCATCATCGGCACGCTCGATATCATCGGCATCGTGTTCGATGCCGCAGCGTATTATATCATGGGCAGCGGTCAGGACATTCACGAAACGGTGGTACCCAGCATCGTCATGGCCGTGGATATTTACCTCATCGCAATCGTACTTCTGGTGTTTGGGTTGGGGGTCTATCGGCTTTTTGTATCGCCCATCGAGCAGGCGGAGGATTACGCGCCGAGGCACCCCTTCAATGTCGAGTCTTTCGATCAACTCAAGGACAAGATCGCGCGGGTGGTGATACTGGCGGTCATCATCGAATTCTTTCGCGCGGTGGTCGACATCCGCTTCCAGACACCTCTGGATGCGATCTATCTGGCCTTGTCGGTACTGGCGCTGGCAGTGGCGATCTACCTGATGAGCCTGACCCACAAAGGCGAGTGAAAGGTGGCCGACGGAGCAGGCAGGAAAGAAGGTTGATGGGTTTGACACTGGAACAAGAACGTCCCGGCCGAAGCCGGGACGCCAAGGACATGTCGGGTTTACAGTGAGTTGCTGCGTGCCAACGGCCGGGCAGGGCTGCTGAAGAACCACGGCCGCAGTTTGACGCCTAGCATGTTGCCGGCGAAGGCGGCGACCAGCCACAGCCAGCCATGCAGGCTACCCGAGGCAATACCGCCAAAGTAGGCCCCGATATTACAGCCGAACGCCAAGCGGGCACCGTAGCCGAGCAGGAGCCCTCCGATTACGGCCGCAATGACCGAGCGCAGTGGAATGGCGAATTTGGGTGCGAACTTACCCGCCAGAGAAGCGGCAATCAGCGCCCCCAAAATAATACCGACGTTCATCACCGTGGTAATGTCAGACCAGACGCTCGCGTTGAGAGCCGCGGCGTTACTCGGTGTTTGCCAATATCCCCAACTGCTGACATCGCCTCCGAGTGCTTCGAAAACCTTGGCGCCCCACAGGGCAAAGGCTGAGGTAATTCCCCAAGGACGACCCGCCAGCGCCAGGGTCATGAAGTTAAGCAACGCCAGAGCCACCGCTCCGAACAGCAGCGGCCAGGGGCCGCGTAGCCAGCGTGAACGGGTATCTTCGACCTTGGGCGACTGTTCAAGCTGACCATGACGCCGCCGTTCCATGATCACGGTAACGACTGCGATGGCGGCGAACAGCAACAGGCTGACGGCGATTCCTCCCCCGGCGCCGAATACATCGACCAGTGACGTCGGTTGAAATGCCGGCAGGCTTTGCCACCACATAAAATGTGCCGTGCCGATCAACGACCCGACGATAAAAAATGCCAGTGTAATGAGCATGCGGGCATTGCCTCCGCCGACCGTGAACAGTGTTCCCGACGCACATCCACCGCCGAGCTGCATTCCCAGTCCGAACAGAAAGGCTCCCACCAGCACTGAAACACCGACGGGCGCCACGTAGCCCGAAACCGGCGTCCCCAACAGCGTGCCTGCCGCCAGGGCAGGGAAGAACAGCACTACGGCGATAGCCAGCATGACCATCTGGGCGCGAAGCCCACGTCCGCGGCGTTCACTGATAAACACACGCCAGGCACCGGTGAAACCGAACGCCGCGTGATAGAGCGCCATGCCGAATGCCCCACCGATCAACATAAGCGCAGCCAGTCGTAGGCCGAAGGCGGCCGCTACTCCCACAATACCCACCAGCAACACGCCGGCACCCAGCAGCGCCATAGGCACGGGGCGGCGCGAGGTTAGTGTCATGTCAGTCATGGAGACCCTCCAATACATGCAGGCTCACCTGAGCCAGGATAAGGAGTTTACTTTTTCACTCAGGTATAGAGAAATGCATAAGCGCAATCCGTCTTATAACTATAATCAATAATTAGCATGTTTATTAGAAGCGAGTGCCTGTTTTGGCCAGCTCGCGGTAGGAGTCCAGATTACGCAGTTCTCAAGCTGCCGGGGCTGCCCGCTCGGCAGGGCCTGGCCTGACGACAAGTTCGCTCAATGGTTGCAATTTTATGTGGCGGCCCACACCACGTCGCCAAAAGCGGCAAAGGTTGACGAAGGGAGCATCGAGACGTCGCGAGATATTAAAAACCCGGGCGACCCCGAGCTGAATGCAGTGGCGAGGTTCGAGGAACAATCGCGACTTGAGCTGATCATTGCCGCGAGACTGAAGCTCTGTCCCACTACACTAGCCCTATTGCCGATATGCCCCTCAACGAGGAGCTTAAGCTGTTGGCTGAACTAGCCTAGGAAGGCGGAATGACCGTGGAGCCTTAAAAACGATTCTTGTGAGGAAACGTGAGAAACGCAGGAGGCATATATGAACAGCTTGATCGAGCATCAACGCGTCAGTGGAAAAGGAGTTATCTGGAGCGGTCTGATTGCAGGTATCGTCTTCATGATACTGCAAACGATCATGGCCTGGGGCTTTCTCGGAAATAGTCCCTGGGGACCACCGCGAATGGTTGCCGCAATCGTTATGGGACGTGACGTACTTCCTCCGCCAGCGACCTTTGCTATCGGCATCATGATGCTCGCCATGGCCATTCACTTCATGCTCTCGTGGGTTTATGCGCTGATCTACGGTTGGGTCTTCGGAGGGCTCAAGCGAAGCATGGCGATCATCATTGTGGGTGCAGTGATGGGGCTGGTGATTTACCTGGTTAATTTTTACGGCTTTATCGTTATCTGGCCTTGGTTTGCCAAAGCCCATGCTTGGGTAAACATTTTTTCACATATCATATTCGGTATCGTCCTGGCGTGGTCCTACCAGAGCATAGCCAACAGGGCGGATTGAATTCAGGGAATTATTGAACGACGACACATGAAGCGTCGCCTGAATCGATGCGTAGATATCGCCAATCTATGGCCCGGCGGGCCTGATAATGTCGATATCAGCCCAAGCTCTGTTTGGCCCGGTTTAGGTAAACAGAGTAAGTCGTGAATAGTCATCTTCTCTTGTGGCGCCGGTACGACAATTCATGTGCTTACCACTAAAGTCTTACAGGCGTAACGCGCTTCGGTTCTTAGAATGGGCGCCCTCATCCCGCCCTGCGTGGCGGGTTTTTGTGGTTGGCTTTCCCTTACCGGTCGCATATAGGCGCGAGGTTGCGCTGATCCGATGCCGGTCGTAGCTGCAAAACGACTCCAGAGGGCTTCGATGTTTACCTTTCTTGCTGCTATCGCGCTGTTGGTGGTGGGGTACTTCACCTACGGCAAGTTCGTGGAACGCGTGTTCGTCACCGATCGCAAGCGGCGTACGCCGGCGTTCGCGATGCGCGACGACATCGATTACCTGCCGATGAATACGCGTCGCAATTCCCTGATCCAATTGCTCAACATTGCCGGCGTCGGGCCGATCTTCGGGCCGATTCTCGGTGCCCTTTACGGGCCGGTGGCCTTCTTGTGGATCGTGATCGGCTGCATCTTCGCCGGTGCCGTGCATGACTATCTCACCGGCATGATCTCGATCCGTAACCATGGCGCCCACTTGCCGCAACTGGCAGGCAAGTTCCTGGGCAAGACCATGAAGCATGTGGTCAACGGCTTCGCGATCCTGCTGTTGCTGCTGGTCGGCACGGTGTTCGTGACGTCGCCGGCAACGCTGCTGGCCAATATCTCGCCGTTTTCGCTGACGCTAATCATTGTGGCGATCTTCGCCTATTACCTGCTGGCGACCCTGTTGCCGATCGACAAGGTCATCGGACGCATCTATCCCTATTTCGGTGCATTGCTGCTGTTCAGCGCGGCGGGTATCGGCATCGGCCTGGTGGTGACCGGTGCGCCGATTCCCGAGCTGTCACTCGAGAACATGCATCCCCAGGGGGCGCCGATCTTCCCGCTGCTGTTCTTGACCATTTCCTGCGGCGCGCTGTCGGGCTTCCACGCCACCCAGACGCCGATCATCTCGCGTACCACCGAGAACGAAACCAACGGACGCCAGATCTTCTACGGCATGATGATCGCCGAAGGAGTCATTGCAATGGTCTGGGCGGCTGCGGCCATGAGTTTGTTCCATGGCGACAACAGCCTGTCTGCCGTGCTCGCCCAGGGTGGCCCGGCGGCAGTGGTCAGCGCCGTTTCCACGCAGATGCTTGGCGCCATCGGCGGCACGCTGGCGATACTCGGAGTCATTGTATTGCCGATCACTTCCGGTGATACCGCTTTTCGCAGCGCGCGTATGATCATCGCCGACTATCTGAAGGTCGACCAGCGCCCGATCATCAAGCGTCTGCTCATCGCCGCGCCGCTGTTCGTGGCCTCGTTCGCCCTGACCAAGATCGACTTCACCCTGCTGTGGCGCTATTTTTCCTGGGCCAACCAGACCACCGCAGTAATCGCGCTGTGGGTCGCCACCATGTATCTGGTACTGGCACGCAAGCCGTACTGGATCACCTCGATCCCGGCGGTGTTCATGACCCTGGCGACTTTCACTTATCTGGCTTACGCGCCGATCGGCTTCGGTTTGTCGCTACAGGTGAGCTATGCCGTCGCCGTGCTGGCAACGCTGGTATGCATTGCGCTATTCATGAAGCGCGTACGCCGGCTCTCTGGCGGTCTGTTCGCCGTCGACGAGCCCGCCGTGCCGGTAAGTACGACGCAACGGGACGAGGATGCCATCGCGATGGGGTGAGCGTACGCGACGTCTGATCTGCCGAGTACACCATCATCGTGATCCGGTTCAGGCTGTATCCCACGCTCCGGCTGACACGCTGCCCATCAGGTTCCTGATGGGCAGTTTTTCGTCATGGCATGCCAACCATTTTTAGCGTTTTTCGTCAGTAACTCGCTCGCGGCGGGCAACGCGGTGCCGGATGCCGCAAGAGCCCGATCGCTGACCGCTTCGAAAGTGTTGCAAGGCACTTGGAAATCCGTTGCCAAGCTTTAAACGGCATGCTCTGATGCGTTCATTGCCGGCCCACTCGGCTCCTGGAGAAATGCCATGATCAAAGGCCTCCTGTTCTGTGTGTTTTTTCTAGTGGCTCAACTCGCGTTGCTTGGCTACGTGGATAATCGCGTCAATAACAGCAAGAGTGAGGTCAGATATTCTCCAACGTATACTCCGCCCACCCACTTGCGTACGCGTACTGGCAACGTGCAAGACAAGGAGTCGGCGGAGGGAGAAAGTGCCGCTTAACTCGATAGCGCGCCGGGGATGTAAGCCGACAAGCCGGTATCTGCTCCACGTATTGGGAAACGAGGGGAGGGCGGTGGCCTGGCTTGGCCAAGGTGACACGTTCAACTTCTGAAGAAATCGAGGAGCGCGCTAGCCAGCATCTCCGGCGCTTCCTCAGCCATATGATGGCCGCAGTCGATGCCGTGACCTACAACGGATGTTGTCCAGGGGCCCCACACTTTAAGGATGTCGCCATACAGGCGCTCTAGATCGTCGCGTTGCGACCATAAGACCATGGCGGGGCACTGAACTCGCCGGCTCTGCTCGCGATCCTCCCTGTCATGCTGCTGGTCGAGGCTCAGGCCAGCCCGATAGTCCTCGATCATTCCGTGGATGGTCGCTGGATCGTGGATGGCTTTCATAAAATCTGCGTGGGCCTCTTCGCCCATCGCTTGCGCAGAGCCGCCGTACCATGCCTCGGGATCGGCGAGGATGGCACGCTCGGGTTTCTCCGGTTGGGCGAAAAAGAACCAGTGCCACCATTCCTTCGCGAAATGTGAGTCACAGCGTTCCAATGCCTCGAGAATAGGTACGCCATCGAGCATTACGACCCGCTCGATTACTTCGGGATGGTCCATTGCGGTGCGGAAAGCTGTATAGCTACCTCTGTCGTGGCCGACGATGATGAAGCGGTCGAACCCGAGATGACACATTAACTCGACACAATCGCGCGCCTTGGCGCGTTTGGATGATCCTGCATGATCAACGGTGTCCTGGGGCTTGGAAGACTCACCGAAACCCCTGAGGTCAGGGCACACAACGGTGTGATGGGGCGCCAGAAGCGGCGCGACCCGATGCCAGGTGGCATGCGTTCGAGGATGACCATGCAGCAGGAGTACCGGCGGGCCGGATCCTCCGTGCCTCACCCTCAACGTCGCCTCGGACAGCTCGATCATCTCCAACTGGAACCCATCGAACATAGCTTCCCCATCGCTTTTCGTGATCTGACTCGATTGAGCATAGCCCCCTGAAGCTCTTCGCGCGGCGGGTAAAAAGACCATTCGCCGACTGTGAACTGGCCCCCAATCGTTGGACGGTTCATCCAGCCAGCGCGCGGGCTCAGCCAACGGCAACCTGGACGGCGGTGTCATCAGCGATGTGGGCGATACGCTGTCGATGGCGGGGCGGCGTTGGCGGATGGGCAAGGCTGGTATGGACATGTTCAAACGGGCCCTGCCGATGGTGCAGTACATCCTGATCATGGCCGTGGTGATCTGTCTGCCGTTCGTCATGACGGTTTCCGGCTACTCGATCAAGGTGGCTGGCACAGCGACCTTCGGGCTCCAAGCGCTGCTACGAAAGGGAAGTCCTGAAATCAAATTGGGGGCTAGTCCCCCAATTTAAGCCTCTTTCATAGTACCGGGTCTATCTGGTCCCGCAGCATGAGCCCCATCTTCGATGACCCAAGAATCATATATTTGAGCTGGTTCCTCAGCATTAGACTCCTGGCCAAAGTTCGCAGCCGCGCTGGCCACCGCTCCAGCCAAACCAGCAGTACCTGCCACCTTCCCTGTGATCTTCAGTAGATCGAGGGATAACCTGCCGGTAGCACGACGGCCTTTGGGAGTCAAAAGATCGGATAATTTCACGTGTACTCCTCCCATATTACTTTTACTCAATATAAGCAGGTAAACGACCCTGGATCGGCTACTGACATCAGGAGGCGGCGTGGGAACGGATCGAATAAGATTCAAAAGCCACGGCCTCGGCCAGATGATTCGCTACACCTACTGATCACTACGAGTACATCAATGTCTATTTCTCGTTGGTACATAGTGGCAGCGCTCTGGCTGCCACTTTTAACTGCCTGCCAGTCAGCACCCTTGGATGAGCCCGATTCCGGTTTCTCTTTCGAGGGACACGATAGTCGCTTTGCACTGAGGTCCGAGTGTGCTGAAAATGTAGAACTGCGCCCAGATATCAACGGGAAGCCGTATGTAATTTTCGATATGGTCGAAACCCCTGAGTGCTTCGGCAAGTTCGATAGCTGGATTCATGGCCAAGTGGGGAAAAAGATCTCCTTGCAGCTTGATGGTGAACCAGTGACTCGCCCCCTCAAGGTGTTTTCTCCGGTAGGCCCCAACCACATCAGGATCATTACTGATAGCCAAGCGATGCTCCTGCGTGTGTTTACCTACCTGTCTCAGTGATACCTCCGTCAATGGAGGGTCCGGATTACGCAACTTATCATGCTGGGTAGCTAACGCCCGCCTGGCTATCCCTCGAGGGAAAGGGAAAAGGACCAATCCAAAGGGTATGAAGGGAAGGGTAAGTAAGGAAGGGGGGTATCCGGGTATTTAGAAGACTTGGAGGGCGATTTACATCTAGTGTCCGAAGGACAATGAAAGGAAGCGGTAAATAGGAAAGGAAGAGAGGGAGCCGCTTAACGGTAGCTTCATCTGGTGCCCCCATCAGGATTCGAACCTGAGACCTGCCCCTTAGGAGGGGGCCGCTCTATCCAGCTGAGCTATGGGGGCCTGTAGCGGATGGCGGACAGTATAAAGCGCTGATGGATCAAGATAAACCCGTAGGGTATGGCGCATTGTGCGTGGAGTACCGTCCCGTGTCCACGGGCAATGGCGTGTGGCTGGCGTCGGCCTGCGAGGCTGGAGCGGCGGGGTGGAGGGCGCTAGACTGGCAGGCTTTCAACTGGGAGCGGTGCCTTGAGTCATAGTGATCGCGTCTTCGATGGTCTGGCCGAGAAATTCGCAGCCAGCCTGTATGGCGCTGCCCGCGGCGAGTTGCGTTTGGTACTGCTGGACCATCTGCTGCCCCGTACGTTGCCGCTCACCGGACAGCCGGTACTGGATGTCGGCGGCGGTCTGGGCCAGATGAGCGTCTGGTTGTCGCGGCGCGGCCACGCGGTGACGCTCGCCGAACCCTCTTCCGACATGCTGGAACGGGCTCGTGTCGTGCTGGCCGGGGATAGGCATGACGCCGACGGCAGCGTACGCCTGCTGCAAGCTCCGCTGCAGGCACTGTCCGTTGACGCTCCCGGCCCTTGGCCATTGATCTTCTGCCATGCAGTACTCGAATGGCTGGGTGATCCGCGTGCGGCCATCGCTGCGTTGGCGGCGCTGCTCGCTCCCGGCGGGCACCTTTCGCTGATGGTGTTCAATCGCGATGCGCTGCGCTTTTCCAACATCGTCAAGGGCAATCTGAACAAGGCGCTCGACGACCGCCTCGAAGGGACCGGCAAGCGCCAGCGGCTGACGCCGATCTCGCCGCTGACTCACGAGCAGATCAGCGGCTGGTTGCGTGAAGAAGGATTGCAGATCGAGCATGTCGCCGGCATTCGCGTATTCCACGATTATCTACGCGAACGTGAGCCGGACGCTGCGACCTTGAAGCAGCTCTTCGAGCTTGAACGTCGTTATTGCGACACCGAGCCTTACTGGCGATTGGGACGCTATCTGCTGTACAGCATCCATAAGCCCGCTTGATGGTAGGCACATCGCGTTCTGGCGATGTTTTGGACGCAAGTCGAAGCGGCTGATCAAAGAGGATAGGTGATGCCGCTCAAGGTGGGCTTTTACGGCCGGGCCTGTATCATCCGTGCGGAACATATAGCTTGCGAGTCTCGCCATGAATGCTGTAACGCCCCCCTGTCAGCTGCTCGAACGCCAGAGCGAGGAATATTGCGATTGGCTGTGGGTCGCACCGCCGCGTGACGCCTGGCTGGAATCCGGGACCGGACGCTTGTGGAGTGCCGACTATGGCATCTGCGACATCTGGCGTGCCGGGGGGCATGTTGTGCATGATTCGCTGACGCCGGCTCTGGGCTCGCCACCGGGAGCGGTGCTGTTCTGGCCCAAGAGTCATGCCTTGGGCGAGTGGTGGCTACTGGCGCTGTGCGCTTACCTTCCCGAGGGGACTCGGCTGCAGGTGGTAGGCGAGAATCAGGGCGGCATCAAGCGTGCGTCGAAAACCCTGGCGGCGCTGGGCCTTGCCTGTCGCAAACTCGACAGCGCACGCCGGTGCACATTATTCGAGACCCGGACGCAGCCGGTGACGCAGAGCCCCGAATCGCTCTGGACCCGTTTCGAAGCGGCCGGTGTGGTGCTGGCCAGCCATCCCGGCGTGTTCGGGCACGGCAAGCTCGACGAAGGTACCCAACTGTTGCTCGAGCAACTGGCAGGGACGCTGAAAGGCACGGAGTCGGTGCTTGACGTAGGCTGCGGCGACGGTGTCATCAGCGTGAACCTGGCGCGGCGCGGCCATCAAATGACGGCCACCGACGTCAGTGCCTTTGCCTGCGAAGCCACGCAGCGCAGTCTAGGGCTCAATGGAGTGACAGGGTCGGTCTGTCAGGGCGATGTCTACTCTGCGACACCGGGTGTTTTCGATGCCATCGTCAGCAATCCGCCGTTTCATCAGGAGCGGGCCATCGATTACGCGCCGGCGGGACGCCTGATTCGCGAGGCGCCGGCGCATCTCAGGCCCGGCGGCAGCCTGACGCTGGTCGCCAACGCCTTTCTGCCGTATCCGGACCTGCTCGAGGCAAGTTTCGGCGAATTCCGCATTCTCGCCGACAACCGCCGTTTTCGGGTGTACCACGCCATCAGGCGCTGACCGGTTCACTCGCGATAGACGATCGCGGTGATGATGTAGGTAGTCTCCCCGCCGGGAGCCGTCACCGTCACTTCGTCATCCAGCGTCTTGCCAAGCAGGGCTTTCGCCAAGGGCGCGTCGACACTGATCCAGCGTTTAGAGGTGTCGGTTTCGTCGTGGCCAACGATGCGAATCGCCATCTCCTCACCGTCCTCGTCCTCCAGAGTGACGAAGGCGCCGAAGTAGACCCGGCCCTGATCCGCCGGCAGACGATCGACGACCTGCAGCTCGTCGAGGCGCTTGCCCAGGTAACGAATCCGGGCGATGACCCGATTGAGTTCTTTCTTGTTGTAGGTGTAATCGGCGTTCTCGCTGCGATCCCCGAGCGCGGCGGCTTCACCGACCTTGGCCGAGAGCTCTGGACGGCGCACGCGGGCCAGATGGTCGTGAATCCCCCGGAGTCGTGCGTAACCCTCGGGGGTAATCAGATCGCTCTTCTTTTCCTGGCGCGGATCCTTGGCCGGGTCGCGCCAGCGGGTCATGTTGCGGCCTTTCATGGGGTGTTCCTGTCGCGCGTGGCAAAGCCGTTACCCTACGCAAGGCGGGGGGCTAGGCCAAGCGCTTTGGTCCTTTCCGCGCTGTCGTATCCGGTCTTCGCCGAAAGCCACATGGAGAATGATTCAAACGTTCGTTACATTCTGGGTGGACGCGGTATCGCCGCGGAGGCAAATAACAATTCTCGAAGGAGAGTCACCATGATGATCCGCCGTACCCTGCTCGTGGCCGGACTCAGTCTGGCATTGAACGGTTCCGTGCTGGCCCAGTCGGCCCAGGACGCGGTCTATCCGTTGATGCAGCGCTGGGGCAATGTCGAATACCAGATGCAAGGTGATGCCCAGGAGAAGGCATTAGCCAGCCTGAGCGAAGAGGCCAAGCAGTTGGCCGCAGCCTATCCCGACAATGCCCAGGTGCTGACCGCCGAAGGCGTCGTGCTGGCGTCCCTGGCCAAGGCCAAGGGCGGACTGGGGGCGCTCGATCTCGCCAAGCAGGCCCGCGCCGCGCTTGAGCGCGCCATCGAGATCGATCCCCAGGGCGACAACGGTTCCGCCTATGTGACGCTGGCGGCGCTGTATGACCGCGCTCCGGGCTGGCCGGTGGCGTTCGGGGATGACGACAAGGCCGGCGAACTGTTCCAGCGCGCCATGGAGATTCGCCCCAACGGTATCGATACCAACTACTATTATGCCACTTACCTGGAATCCGAAGGGCGTTCCAACGAGGCGCGAGAGCATGCCCGGCAGGCAGTGGATGGCGAAGCACGCCCTGGACGTCGCTCCGATGAAGCGCTGCGTGAGCAGGCGCGCGCCCTGCTCAACGAGCTGCAGTAACGCCGCTGACGACGCCAATGCACGTGGCGCCTGGGCTGGCCGTTCGACGCTGGCCTAATGCAGCCTGATGGTTGGAATTGCCTGCCCGGGCCGGGATAATAGACTACTTTGTGTTGTCGAACCGGACGGTCAGGAGGCCCCATGGATCAGGATGTTGTCGCGCCTCATCAGCCTCGCTTTGGGGCGCAGGATGTCGAGCGTCTCGAGACCGAGACGCTTTATACGGGGTTTTTTCGTCTGGAAAAGCGCCATCTGCGCCATCGCCTGTTCAATGGCGGATGGAGCGAGCCGCTGGAGCGCGAGGTGCATGTCCGCCATGATGCCGTGGGGGTACTGCTCTATGACCCCGAGCGTGACGCGGTGGTACTGATCGAACAGATTCGCGCCGGTGCGCTCGACGACCCTCGCGGCCCTTGGAAGCTGGAGTTGGTGGCCGGGCTGGTCGAGCAGGGTGAATCGCCTGCAGAGGTGGCGCATCGGGAAGCTATGGAAGAGGCGGGCTGTCGCATTCGCGAGCTGATCGAACTGCACCGTTACTATCCCAGCCCCGGTGCCTGCGATGAACAAGTCACGCTGTTCTGCGGGCTGATCGATAGTGCAGGCATGGGAGGTGTGTACGGACTCGAAGAGGAGCAGGAAGATATTCTAGTGCACGTCATGCCGTATCAAGCCGCCTGGGAGCTTCTGGAAGCCGGAAGACTCGACAATGCCATGGCCCTGATCGGGTTCTTGTGGCTGGCCCGAGAACGGGCATCACTGCGTGCAAGGAGATAACTCTATGGCGAAAACAGCCTATGTCACCGATTTAAAGAGCCTGCAGGCGGAGTGCGCGATCAACTACCTGCGGCTGAACCAGCTGCTTGGCGACCTGAAAGCTGGCGAGGTGCGTGAAGTACCGTTGTCCGGCAGTCGGTCGCGTTTCGGTACGCTGTGCCTGGAAGTGACCGAACGTGCCCCCTATACCACTATGGTGCGTGTTTCCCAGAGTGGCGTGCTTGATGGCATCATCGAGACGCCCCGCATGAAGGTGCATCTTTATCACGATGTGCGCATGGCGGAAGTCACCGATTTTCAGCGTCAGCGTCATTTCAACGGACGCTATCGCTATCCCAACCCGCGTATGCATCAGCCGGACGAAAAGCTCCAGCTCAACCGTTTTCTCGGCGAGTGGCTGGAGCACGGCTTGGCGCATGGCCATGCGCTGGATGTGCCGGAACTGCCTTGATCCGCCGCGTCGGAAGTGCCAACGGCATGCAGGCAAGACGTACGACACAGAAAACGAGACATAACATGCTGTTAGGCGAGTTTAGACCAGGCTGGCGCCTCCGCATCGTTCAACACCGCCATGCCTTCGTGCAGGCCGTATCGGGAGTCATCGCCTGATGCGCCTGATCCAGATTACCGACTGCCATCTCCATGCCGATCCCGAGGCGCAGTCGCGCAAGGGGTTTCCCCTGCGCCAACTCGACGCCGTGATCGAGCGGGCTCGGCAACTGCGTCCCGACATGGTGCTGGTGAGTGGTGATGTCAGCCAGGATGAGACGCCGGCCTCCTATCGGCATGCCAGCCAAGCGTTGACGCATCTGGAGTGTCCCTGGTTCTGGTTTGCCGGCAATCACGACCATCCCGAGTGCATGCAGGAATTGCAGCCTTTCCACGACGAGCTCGACCTGGGCGAGTGGCGGCTGCTGATCCTTGATTCGCGGATCGCCGGACAGGATGGCGGCGAGCTGGGGCAGACCCAGCTGCAGGATCTGGCCTGGCGGCTGGAGGAGGACGAGCGCCCTGTGCTGCTGGCCATGCATCATCCTCCTGTGGAGATCGGGTCGCGTTGGATGGATAGCATCGGACTCGCCGACCGCGATGCCTTGTGGCAGACGCTGGCGGCGTATGGGCAGGTCAAGGCCATCCTGTGTGGGCATATTCATCAGGCATTTGCCGCTCGCCAAGGCACGGTGGCGGTCTATGGCTGTCCGTCGACTTCCGATCAGTTTCTGAGCGGTTCCGCCGAGTTCGCGGTGGATGAGGCGTCGCGCGTGGGGTTTCGCGTCGTGGATCTGAGCGGTGAAACGCTGGAGACCTGGGTGGAGCGGGTCGATCTATAGACGCGGCAATGACTTATATCCTGAAGGACTAAAAAGATAGTTGTTAATTCTTTGACGTTATCACCTCTCCCTCGGTAACGTGTCCCTCATTATTGTTGCGTCTCTGTTCATCAAGGCATTCATCGACGCGCATCATTGCGTATCCACGTCCGTCCCTGCAGTCCTGACAAGACTCGGCCGGGACGCATTTTCATGAGAGGTTGTCCGACCGCGATGCTTTCTCCCGAACGACAGACTCACCTCAAGCAGCTCGAAGCGGAATCGATTCATATCATTCGCGAGGTGGCTGCCGAGTTTCGTAATCCGGTGATGTTGTATTCCATCGGCAAGGATTCCTCGGTCATGCTGCACCTGGCGCGCAAGGCGTTCTACCCGGGCACGCCGCCGTTTCCGCTGATGCACGTCAACACCACCTGGAAATTCCGCGAGATGATCGAATTCCGCAACCGCATGGCGGCGGAAGTCGGCATGGAACTCATCGAGCACATCAACGAGGAAGGCCGTGCGGCCAACATCAATCCCTTCGAGCACGGCAGTTCCAAGTACACCGATATCATGAAGACCACGGCGCTCAAGCAGGCGCTGGACAAGTACGGTTTCGATGCCGCCTTCGGCGGGGCGCGCCGCGACGAGGAGGCCTCGCGGGCCAAGGAGCGCGTCTACTCGTTCCGCGACCGCTATCACCGCTGGGACCCCAAGAATCAGCGCCCCGAGCTGTGGAGCCTGTATAACGGCAAGGTCAACAAGGGCGAATCGATCCGCGTCTTCCCGCTCTCCAACTGGACCGAGCTGGATATCTGGCAATACATCTATCTCGAGTCGATTCCCATCGTCCCGCTGTATTACGCCGCCAAGCGCCCGGTGGTCGAGCGTGACGGCATGCAGATCATGGTCGATGACGAGCGCCTGCCGCTCGAAGAGGGCGAAGTCCCGCAGGAGAAATCGGTACGCTTTCGCACGCTGGGCTGCTACCCGCTCACCGGCGCGGTGGAGTCGGAGGCCGCCACACTGCCCGAGATCATCCAGGAGATGCTACTGACGCGTACCAGCGAACGTTCGGGCCGTGCCATCGATCACGACCAGGCCGGCAGCATGGAGCGCAAGAAGCGCGAGGGGTATTTCTAATGGCGCACCAATCGAACCTGATCGCCGAAAATATCGAGCAGTACCTGAAGGAACATGAGAACAAGGACCTGCTGCGCTTCATTACCTGCGGCAGTGTCGATGACGGCAAGTCGACCTTGATCGGTCGGCTGCTGCACGACTCCAAGATGATCTACGAGGATCAGCTGGCCGCCCTGACCAGAGACTCGCGCAAAAGCGGGACCACCGGTGACAAGGTCGACCTGGCGCTGCTGGTCGACGGCCTGCAGTCCGAGCGCGAGCAGGGCATCACCATTGACGTGGCGTATCGCTTCTTCTCCACCGACAAGCGTAAATTCATCATCGCCGATACGCCGGGGCACGAGCAGTACACCCGCAACATGGCCACCGGGGCGTCCACCGCGAGTCTGGCGGTGATTCTGATCGATGCGCGCTACGGCGTGCAGACCCAGACGCGCCGGCACAGCTTCATCGCCGATCTGTTGGGGATCCAGCACCTGGTAATCGCGGTCAACAAGATGGACCTGGTCGAGTTTTCCGAGCAGCGCTACGACGAGATTGTCGCCGAGTATCGCCAGTTTGCCGAGAAGCTCGATGCGCGCGATATCCGCTTCGTGCCGATGTCGGCGTTGGAGGGCGACAACGTCGTCAACCGCAGCGTTCACACCCCCTGGTATCAGGTAGAGGGGGAGCCGGGGCCGGCACTGCTTGAATTGCTCGAGAGCGTCGAGATCGAGCGCGACAAGAACTTCTCCGATCTGCGTTTTCCGGTGCAGTACGTCAACCGTCCCAATCTCGATTTCCGCGGCTACTGCGGCACGCTCGAGGCGGGGCTCCTGCGCCCTGGGCAGGCCGTCAAGGCGCTGCCCTCCGGCAAGACCAGCAAGATCGAGCGCATCGTCACCTTCGATGGCGACCTGCAGACGGCAGCGCCCGGCCAGGCGGTGACCGTGACCCTCGAAGACGAAATCGATATCTCGCGCGGCGACTGGCTGGTCGCGGCGGGCGATGACGTGGCGCTGGCGCATACTCTGGAAGCCGATATCGTGTGGATGCACGAGAACGCGCTCGAGCCCGGCAAGCTCTACGACATCAAGCTGGCGACTCGCGATCTGTCCGGTCAGGTGTTCGCTATCGACTATCAGTTCGACGTCAACACGCTGGAGCACAATCCGGCCGAGCGGCTCACGCTCAATGCTATCGGCCGTTGCCGTCTGGAGCTGACCGCCGAGGTGCCGGTGGATAATTATCGCACCAGCCCGGGTACCGGCAGCTTCATCATCATCGACCGGCTGAGTAACGTCACCGTAGGGGCGGGAATGGTGCGCGGCGTCGCCGAAGGTGAGGGCGGGCAGTACCGCGGCCGCGGCGAAGTGGACTGGCAAGCCTTCGAGCTGGAGCTCAACGCCTTGATCCGTAAGCATTTCCCGCATTGGGAGGCCAAGGACGTGCGCGAACTGCTCAAGCGCTAGCCGACACGACAATGCCTGTTTCGACGCCCCGGCCAACACGCGTTGCCGGGGCGTCGTTGTGTCCGGCAGTGGAGTCCCGAAAGGGGCCGTGGCTCGACAAGAGCCTCTACGGCGCCAGCGTCAAGAGCGCCGCATCGACATTGGCAAATGCAAATGCCGCTAATGGCAGCCAACAGCTCACCGTCACCCTGATCAGCGTGCCCCTCACGCCGCCGCCTCGCGTTCATCGAGTTGACGCAGCAGCTCACGCCATTCGGAGCGCTCGGCTTGACCTTCGCGCCGTTCGGCGTAGACCTGCAGGATCAATTCGCCCTCGGCGTCGAAGGCCTCCAGGCTGGTCACACCACCCTCGCGGTTAGGCTTGTGTACCTGCCATACTTCGGCGATCGCCGCATCCTCGAGGTGCAGGGTGAACGCCTCGCCGAACAAGCTGAGCCCGTCTCGCTCACGTTGGGGCGTGGGCACGCAACCACTGCGTATCTGTACACAGCCGGAGCTGGCAACGAACAGCATCAGCGGAATCGCGCGCTCCGCGGCTTGGGTCAGCGCGCGCTCGAGTGCCGTGATGACGAGGCCGCGCGTGTAGCGGCCGTTCATTAGCGCGTTGGCTTCGTTGCGGCGCAGACCGTGACGTTTGAGCAGCGCGAAGAATTGATGCACATCACTCATCGCCATCCAGTCGCTGGCGAGGCCGGGGGAACTGGGCAGAGGGCGCGTCACCGGCTTGGCCAGTTGAGTGAAGGCGGGTCTGCGCTCATTGCCCGATGCCTCCAGCGATTGCCACGCCTTGAGTGGCCAGGGCTCCCGCGAGAAAAGCTTGTGCACGGCATGGCCATGGCGGTCGAAGATCTGGATGCTGAGCCGCTCGCCGCTGCCGTTAGTCAAACGGTCGCGAATCAGGCAGGCCCAGTGCCAATGCGAAAAGTGTAGGCGCAGATCCAGGCCGCCCGGGGCGAACATCAGGCCGGTCTGTGACGAGCCCTCCAAGCTAGGATAGTGTCCCTCCTGTTCCAGCACCGCGTGGCCCGAGCGGGTCAGCGCCTTGACGCGCCCCAGTTGTTGAAAGCGCGCGGCGAGCGCGTGAAATGCCAGAGGAAGAGTGACGGCATCGCGTCCCAGACGCGATGCCTGAAGCTCACCTTCGCTGACCGCCAGGCGCTTGGCGACGTCGATGGCGGGGAGCCGGGGGTGGCTGTCGCGGGTGGCGTCGAAGGCCTCGAGAATGGCCTGTTGGGTCTGGGGGAGAGAGTGCATCGGCTGGCTCCTCGGTGATGAAATCACCATTGCATGCTGAGACGGGCGAGCAGATTGCGCCGTTGCCGAGATGCTGTCGTGGCGGTACCAAGCCTTGCCGGCGAAGGGGCGTAACTGACATCGCCGATCAATGGTTTGCGCAAGGGATCTGCCGGTGCGCAGGTGCCGGTGGTCCGCAAGGGCATCAGCGTTTCCTGCGGAGTGTCGTCGCGGGTGTCCTGGCCCAGCATCAGGGTGTCGGTGCAACTCAGTGCTCGCTTCATGTTCCTGAAGTTCCCTTATCATGCGTGTTACCCAGGAGATGGCGGCTGGCTGGGTGTCGAAGGCTACCTGGCGGGCCTTGGCATCGCTTTAAGACGTCAGGATCAATTTGCCGTTACGGGTTTCACGCAGCTGATAGCGTTTGCCGTGATGCTCGATGATCAGCTCCCCCCGTGCGTCGAGCAGCGCACGGCTGTCGACACGGTTGTTGCGCACTGCGAGGGTGCGTTGGAGAGCCTCGCTGGGCGCTGGCGAGGCGGGGGATGCATATCCATGACAATGGCCTCAAATGATTCTTTGTATCAAACAATAATAATTTTTATTTATTTTATGTGGCACGTCAAGCGACGACCCATACGATCCAGTATGCGCCACGCGAGAACGCGATAGTGAGACGAGGCAGGCGGTAACGGTAGCGACGAAAACGTCGCTACCGTGGAATACGCTGAAGCGTGAAGTAGAGGTGAGCGCTTGGCGGAGTCAGGGTTTTTTGGCGACGAGCACGGCACGCCGTGGGGCGGGGTAGCCTTCGCAGGTCAATGAGCGATCCTGTGGATCGAGAAAGTCGGCCAGCGACTGGAAGGTCATCCACTGCGTGGTACGCTGCTCCTCCAGCGAGGTCGGCCCCTCATCCACCACACGAACGTCTTCGAAACCGCAGCGCGCAAGCCAATGACTGAGGGCGCCCGAGGAGGGCAGGAAGTAGACGTTGGGCATGGCCGCGTAGCGCTCGCCGGGCATGAACACGGTCGTTGCGTCGCCTTCCACCACCAGCGTTTCCAGTACCAGTTCGCCTCCCGGACGTAGCGCGTCTTTTAGCTGCAACAGATGATCCAGCGGCGAAGGGCGATGATAGAGCACGCCCATGGAGAATACCGTGTCGAAGGCGGCGAGCTTCTCGGGGACGTTTTCGATGCCGACCGGCAGGAAATGGGTGCGGTATCCATCGGCGTCGCCGATGAAATGGCGCAGCGCCTGAAACTGGTAGTAAAAACGTGGCGAGGGGTCGATCACCAGGACGAATGCCGCGCCGGCGCCGGCCATGCGCCAGGCGTGATAACCGCTGCCACCGCCGACATCGAGCACGCGACGCCCGCGCAGCTCGGACAGGTGCGGGGCGACCCGCTGCCATTTCCAGTCGGAGCGCCACTCGGTATCGATGTCGATGCCGCCAAGCCGGTAGGGGCCCTTGCGCCAGGGCATCAACGCGCGCAGCAGATTCTCGCTGCGCCGATGTTCGGCGGCCGTCAAGGCGACATCGACGGTGACAGTGTCGCGATCCAGATGCACACGGCGCGCCTCGGGCAGGTGGGGCAGCTTGGCTACCGCCTTCTCCCACGCCGGCAGGTCGCCGTGGCGTTTACGGTCGAGCCCGCGCGCGAGCTGCTCGGGCAACTGCGCCAGCCATCTGTCCAGGCCCTGATCGACGAAGGCGTGATAGAGACGGCGCTGGGCATCGTCAGTCATCGACGCATACCTCATCCGGTGAAATCCCGCGAGACCGGGCGTCCCTAGACTGGGCGTCCCTGGACCGGGCGTCCTTGAATGCGATCATCGAGGCGAAGTTGAGATACTGGAACCAGGTGGTGCTGCGCGAGAAGCCGGCGCGAGCCAAGCGAGCATGATGGTTCTCGAGCGTATCGGGGACCAGCACGTTCTCCAGGGCATCGCGTTTCTGGCTGATTTCCAGATCGCTGTAGCCATTGGCGCGCTTGAAGTCGTGGTAGCGTTCCACCAACCAGGCATTTTCCTGCTCGTCAGCCGCGACGATCTTTTCGGAGAGCACCAGTACACCGCCGGGTTCCAGGGCATCGTAAAGTTGCTGGATGACGGTGTCGCGATCCGCAGGGGCGAGAAACTGTAACGTGAAGTTGAGAACGATCATGCCCGAGGGGCGGTATGCCAGTTGGCGGATGTCGCCCTGTTCGATGGTCATGGCGTGCTCGGGATATTCCTCGGCCAGGACCGCTCGGGCACGCTCGACCATGGCGGGGGAAAGGTCCACGCCCGTCAGGGTAAAGGCCTCGGGAGAGAGCCGCTGGGCCAGGGCCAGGCCCACGGCGCCGAGCGAACAGCCCAGATCGTAGACATGGGCGCCATGCCGGAGATGACGCGAGGCTATGACGCCGAGCATGCCGAGAATCTGGCCGTAGCCCGGTACCGAGCGACGAATCATGTCGGGGAAGCAGGCTACGACCTGCTCGTCGAAGGAGAAGCTCGCGACTCGATCCAGGGGTGTCGAAAAGAGCGCGTCACGGTAAGATGCGTTACTCATGGAAGCCGGTTTCGTATCGGTGGGGCAGCCGTGGCAGGGCCGGGGGCTGCCTGACTGCGAAAGAGGCCGCTATTCTACGCACCCAGGCGCAGGCTTGCATCTGCTCGCGGGTATCGTCTCGGAAATGTATCTCACCGGGACACTACGGCTACGAACGTAGATGACGAACCGAAGCGTACGTGGCATGGTAAGAATTCAGGGATGACTTTTCGAGCCAATCAAGGAGAGAGTTGATGAACCGTCCTTCGTTAATTAACCAGCATCCGGCCTGGCAGGCATTGGAGGCTCATGCCGGGGAAATGCGCGATGTACACCTGGCGGACCTGTTCGCCGAAGGAGACGGGCGCCACGCGCACTTTTCCCATCGTGCCGCGGGCCTGAGCATCGACCTTTCCAAGCACCGCTGGCGGCCGCGTACGCTGGAGTTGCTGCTCGAGGTGGCCCGGGCCGCGGACGTGCCCGGAGCGATAAAGCGTTTACTCGGCGGCGAGCGGGTCAACCTCTCCGAGAATCGTCCGGCGCTGCATACCGCCTTGCGCTTGCCCGAGGATGCCCGCCTCGAGGTCGAGGGCGAAGATGTCGTTCCCGCTGTGCATGCCACGCTTGCACATATGGAAACCATGGTCGAGAAGATGCATGCCGGCCAGTGGCGCGGCGCCACCGGCAAGGCGATTACCGACGTGGTCAACCTCGGCGTCGGGGGGTCGGATCTCGGGCCGCTCATGGTGACTCATGCGTTGGCCGATTATCGCCCACGCGATATTCATCCCATCGAGGTTCACTTTGCCTCGACCATGGATGGCTCTCAGCTCGTCGATTGTCTGGCGCGTCTCAATCCTGAAACGACGTTGTTCATTCTGTCCTCCAAGTCCTTCACGACCATCGATACGCTTTCCAATGCCGGTACGGCACGGGACTGGTTGATGACGCGGCTGGTCCATGACCCCGACGAGCCCGCCGAGTACGATCAGGCGCTGGTCATGCGTCAGCATTTCATCGGTGTCTCGGCCAGCCCCGAGAAGATGAGCGAATGGGGCATCAGCGAGGTCAATCAGCTGGAGTTCTGGGAATGGGTCGGTGGACGCTATTCGCTATGGGGGGCGATTGGTTTGCCGATCGCCCTGGCCGTGGGCATGGCGAACTTCCGTGCGCTGCTGGCCGGGGCACACGCCATGGACCGCCATTTTCGCGAAGCGGCGCTGGAGGAAAACCTGCCGGTGCTGCTGGCGCTGGCGGGCATCTGGAACAATAACTTCCTGGATATCCGTGCTCATTCCATCCTGCCTTACGATGGTCGGCTCGAGTACTTCGCCAGTTATCTCGAACAGCTGGAGATGGAGTCCAACGGTAAATCGACCACTAATTCAGGTGAGGATACCCCCTACTCGACGTGTCCGGTGCTGTGGGGACAACTGGGCCCCAATGCCCAGCACGCCTTCTACCAGCTGCTGCATCAGGGAACCCAGCCGGTGGAGTGCGACTTCATCGCGCCGATGCGCCGCTACGACCGGGTCGAGGATGACGCCACGCGAGGGCACCTCAAGGCGCAGCATCGCCTGACCCTGGCCAACTGCTTCGCACAGTCGCGGGTGCTGATGTTGGGAGACGAGGCGATCAATGAAGAGGGGCCGCGCCCCAGCCACAAGCGATACCGGGGCAATCAGCCTTCCACCACATTGCTGCTCGACCGTCTGACGCCGACCACGTTGGGGGCGCTGATTGCGCTTTACGAACACAAGGTCTTCGTGCAGGCGACTATCTGGGACATTAACCCGTTCGACCAGTGGGGCGTGGAACTGGGCAAGAAGATCGCCACCGAGACGGAGCAGATACTCGCTTCGCATCGCGGACTCGAAACCCTCGACGACTCCAGCCGTGGGCTGATCGAGTCGGTGTGGGAAGCCCAGGAACGTCCTTGAATACTGGTTATTGATACAGGTTTTGCGTTATGCTGAGGGCCGACTCGCAGCCGGTGACGCCGGTATCGCATGTGCTTTACCTGCATGGGTTCAACAGCGGAGCGACGTCACTCAAGGCGCAGCTGGTGCAGCGGGCATGCCGGGCGCTGTCAGCGTATGCCGGCGACTCGCCAGACGTTACGGCACTGCAGTTGCCTCACCGTCCCCAGGCGGCCATGAACGCCATAGAAACGGCATTGGCAACGCTGGGGCGGGACACGCTAGTCATCGGTAGCTCCATGGGCGGTTTTCTCGCCACCTGTCTGGTCGAGCGGCATGGATTGCGTGGCGTGTTGATCAACCCGGCGGTACGCCCGGCGCGATTGGTCAGCGAGTGGCTGGGGGCCTGCATGGTGAACGACTATACCGGCGAGCGTTTCGTGATTGGCACGGAGCATGCCGAGGAACTGGAAGCGCTCACGCCCCACGGTATCACCCAGCCTGAGCGTTATCTGGTACTGTTGGGCAGCGCGGACGAAACCCTCGACAGTCGCGATGCCCTGCAGGCCTACGCAGGTTGTCGGACCATCATCCACCCCGGCGGCGATCACGGATTCAGTGCTCTCGCGCGCTACCTGCCGGCGGTTCTGGCCCATGGCGGCCATTATCTGCCGGTAGCGCGCGTCCCCGGCGGCGAAGATGCTACTGCGTACCATGGTTGAGCGGCATATGCCGGGATAAGCTGCGAGCATGCAAGGATCAGGATCCTTCGTCGCCCGAGTGCGTCGGAGGATGTATCCACTCGGGACGCCGCATCGAATGCCGCATCGAATGACAGTTACCACTCTGGATGACGCATGACGCAATACAGTGCCAGCTCCATCGAGGTCCTCTCCGGCCTCGAGCCGGTGCGCAAGCGCCCCGGCATGTACACCGATACCACGCGACCCAATCACCTGGCCCAAGAGGTTATCGACAACAGTGTCGATGAAGCGCTGGCCGGTCATGCGCGCGAAATTCGCGTGCGGCTGCTTGACGATGGCGGCATCGAGGTCAGCGACGATGGGCGCGGTATGCCCATCGACATTCATCCCGAGCACGGGGTGTCGGGGATCGAGCTGATCCTGACCCGGCTGCACGCCGGCGGCAAGTTTTCCCAGACGAGTTACCGCTTCTCGGGCGGGCTGCACGGTGTGGGCGTGTCGGTCGTCAACGCCCTGTCGCGCCGGCTCGAGGTCGAGGTATGCCGTGAGGGGCAGCGCTACGCCATCGCCTTCGAGAAAGGCGACAAGGTCGAGGAGCTGTCGGTTATCGGCAGCTGCCCCAAGCGGACCACGGGAACGATGGTGCGCTTCTGGCCCGAGGAACACTATTTCGACAGTCCCAAGCTCTCCTTGCTGCGCCTGAAACATCTGCTGCGCGCCAAGGCGGTGCTGTGTCCTGGACTTAAAGTCGTGCTCACCGAGACCGACGGTGCAGAGAGCGAATGGCAATACGAGGCGGGACTGCGCGACTATCTGGCCCAGGCCACCGATGGCTTCGAAGTGCTGCCGGCATCGCCGTTTACCGGCCACTTCGAGGATGAGGAACAGGGAGTGGATTGGGCCATCCAGTGGCTACCGGAAGGCGGTGAACCGGTGACGGAATCCTACGTCAACCTGATTCCCACGACGCTGGGAGGCACGCATGTCAATGGCCTGCGTTCCGGCCTGCTGGAAGCGCTGCGCGAGTTCTGCGAGTTTCGCAGCCTGCTGCCGCGCGGCGTCAAGTTGACCCCCGACGATCTATGGGAGCGGGTCTCCTTCGTCCTCTCGGTGAAGATGCTCGACCCGCAATTCGCCGGTCAGACCAAGGAGCGCCTGTCGTCGCGTACCGTGGCGGGATTCGTTTCCGGCGTGGTCAAGGACGCCTTCTCGCTGTGGCTGAATCATCATGTCGACCAAGCCGAAGCCTTGGCCGAGATGGTGATCAACGCCGCCCAGCGCCGCCAGAAGAGTGCCAAGAAGGTGGTGCGCAAGAAGGTGACGGCAGGCCCGGCCCTGCCCGGCAAGTTGGCCGACTGCTCGGGGCAGGATCCGGTGGCCAGCGAGCTGTTTCTGGTCGAAGGGGACAGCGCCGGCGGCAGTGCCAAGCAGGCCCGCGATCGCGAGACCCAGGCGATCCTGCCGCTGCGCGGCAAGATCCTCAATACTTGGGAAGTCGACTCCCACGATATCTTCGGTTCCCAGGAAGTGCATGACATCGCCGTGGCCATCGGCATGGACCCGGGCAGCGACGATTTCTCCAAGCTGCGCTATCACAAGCTGTGCATTCTCGCCGATGCCGACTCCGACGGGCTGCATATCGCCACCTTGCTGTGCGCACTGTTCGTGCGGCATTTCCCGGCGCTGGTCGATGCCGGCCACGTATTTGTCGCCATGCCGCCGCTGTATCGCATCGATCTCGGCAAGGAGGTCTACTATGCGCTCGACGAGAGCGAGAAGGCCGCGACGCTCAAGCGTCTGGAGGGCAAGCGTGGCACTCCCAACGTCCAGCGTTTCAAGGGGTTGGGGGAGATGAGCCCGCTGCAACTGCGTGAAACCACCATGGCCCGCGATACGCGGCGTCTGGTGCAGCTGACGCGCGAGGAAGGCGACGGCACGCTGGAATTGATGGATATGCTGCTGGCCAAGAAGCGCTCCGCCGACCGTAAGACCTGGCTCGAAGACTATGGAAACCTTGCCGATATCGAGGTTTGAGTGAATGCGTCTTTCTACGCTCGGCCAGGCGGCATTAACCGCTGCGCTCGGACGCAAACTCGGGCCGAATACTCATTGCGAACAGTAAACCCGTGTGCGAGTCCAATCCGTCTGCCGCACAGCGACTGCCTGCCCTGGCCTTCGCTCGGCGCGGCGTTGCGATTAACGGACTCCCGCCAAGCTGAGAGTGGGTGAGCGATGCCCAGGCAGAAATCGCCGAGAACGGCGTTTACATCGCGTAAATGCGTCCTTTGAGGCGATTTTCGATAACGCATGAGTGAGCGCAGCCACTTTCTTAAGGTGCATTAATGACCATGGATATCCATGTCGCAGAGGGCGACGTCGAACGTCTGTCGCTCCGCGAATATACCGAGAAGGCGTACCTCGATTATTCGATGTACGTCATCCTCGACCGTGCCTTACCGCATATCGGCGATGGCATGAAGCCGGTGCAGCGGCGCATCATCTATGCCATGCGCGAACTGGCGCTGAACGCCAATGCCAAGTACAAGAAGTCGGCGCGTACCGTCGGCGACGTGCTGGGCAAGTTTCACCCGCATGGTGACAGCGCCTGCTACGAGGCGATGGTGTTGATGGCGCAGCCGTTCAGCTATCGTTATCCGCTGGTCGATGGACAGGGCAACTGGGGCAGTCCCGACGACCCCAAGTCGTTTGCGGCGATGCGCTACACCGAGGCGCGGTTGTCGAAGTTTTCCGAGGCGCTGCTGGCCGAGCTGGGACAGGGCACCGTCGACTGGATGCCCAACTTCGATGGCACCATGAACGAACCGGCGGTATTGCCGGCACGGCTGCCACATGTGCTGCTCAACGGGGCCACCGGTATCGCGGTGGGCATGGCCACCGACATTCCCCCGCATAACGTCAACGAGGTGGTCGAGGCGACCTGTCACCTGCTGCGTCATCCCGATGCCACGGTAAGCGACCTGATCAAGCATGTGCCGGCGCCTGATTTTCCCACCGAAGCGGAAATCATCACGCCGCGCGCCGACCTGAGAAAGCTCTACGAGAGTGGACGCGGTTCGGTGAAGCTGCGCGCACGTTACGGTCTCGAAGACGGCAGCATCGTGGTCACCGCGCTGCCCTATCAGGTCAGCGGTTCCAAGGTGCTCGAGCAGATCGCCGCTCAGATGCAGGCCAAGAAACTGCCCATGGTCTCCGATCTACGTGACGAGTCGACCCATGAGACGCCGACCCGGCTGGTGATCGAGCCGCGCTCCAACCGCGTCGATGTCGAGGCGCTGATGGCGCATCTGTTCGCCACCACCGATCTCGAGAAGAACATCCGCGTCAATATCAACATCATCGGGCTCGATGGCCGTCCGCGGGTGATGTCACTGCCCGACATGCTCGGTGAATGGCTGGCATTCCGCCGTGCCACGGTGCGCCGGCGTCTCGAGCATCGTCTGGGCAAGGTCGAAGACCGGCTGCACCTCCTCGAAGGCCTGCTCACCGCCTATCTCAATATCGATGAAGTGATTCGCGTCATCCGCGAGGAGGACGCGCCCAAGGCAGCGCTGGTGGAGGCTTTCGGGCTCTCCGAACGCCAGGCCGAGGCGATTCTCGAGTTGCGTCTGCGCCACCTGGCCAAGCTCGAAGAGTTCAAGATCCGCGGCGAGCAGGACGAACTCATGGCCGAACGCGAGCGACTCCAGGAGCTGCTGGGCAACGAAGCCGCATTGACCGACCTGATCGAGGAGGAGCTGCGCGAGGCGGGACGTGAGCATGGCGATGCGCGGCGCTCTCAGATCATCGCACGCGAAGAGGCCAAGGCGCTCTCCGAAGTCGAATTGATGGGGGCCGACCCGGTCACCGTGGTGCTCTCCGAAAAGGGCTGGATTCGTAGCGCCAAAGGTCATGAGATCGATCCGGCCGGCCTGTCCTACAAGGCGGGCGACCGCTTCCATCTGGCCGCGCGCGGCAAGACCAATCAGCCGCTGGTACTGCTCGACGACAGTGGCCGCACCTACACGCTGGCGGCGCACAACCTGCCCAGCGCGCGTAGCCAGGGGGAGCCGATCACCGGACGCATCAATCCCGCCGCCGGGGCGCACATGATGGGCTTGATGCTGGCCTCGCCGGACACTCGCTTCCTGCTGGCCTCCGATGGTGGTTACGGTTTCGTGGTCCGGCTGGAGGAGCTGATCGGCAAGAACAAGTCGGGCAAGGCGGTGTTGTCGGTACCCAAGGGTTGCAATGTGCTGCCGCCGGTGGTGATTCCCTATCCCGATCAGGAGGATACGACGCTGCGGGTCGCCAGCGTTTCCAACGAGGGGCGCCTATTGATCTTCGGGCTCGAGCAGTTGCCGGCGATGGCCAAGGGCAAGGGCAACAAGATGCTTGATATCCCCGGAGCACGGGCCGCGAACCGCGAGGAGTTCGTGCGCGACGTGGTCCTGTTGGCACCGGGTGACACCTTGACCGTGTATGCGGGTAAGCGCAAGTTGGCGCTCAAGGCGGCCGACCTCGAATACTATGTGGGTGAACGTGGCCGGCGTGGCAGCAAGTTGCCGCGCGGCTTTCAGAAGGTCGACCGGCTCGAGGCCGAATCGACCGGGGGATAGTTCAATGACGACTGACGACGCTGGGATACCTTCATGACCCGACGCATTCTTATTCGCGCCACCGGCAATGCGCGTCCCGGCCAACTGGCCGGACTGGGACGCGCCCTGGCCCAGAGCGGCGCGCGCCTGCTCGATATCAATCAGAGCGTGACTTTTGGTATCGTGTCGCTCGAAGCGCTGGTGGGGCTCGAGCGCGAGGCCGATCTCGAAGCGGCGCTGAGCGAGGCCGGGGAGCGTCTGGGCCTGGATATTCAGGCGTTGCAGGTCAGCGCTGAGGAGTATCAGCGTTGGAGCACGCAGGCCGGCCGTCCGCGGCTGATCCTGACGCTACTGGCGCCACGCCTGCCGGCCGGCATCCTGGCCGAGGTCGGCGCCTTGACCGCCGAGCACGGCCTGACGGTGGAACTGATCCATCGGCTGTCGGGACGCGAGCCGCTGGACGGCGAAGTCACGCCACGTGGCGCCTGCGTCGAATGCTGGCTGCGCGGCGAGGAGATCGATCTCGAGCGCCTGCGCGAGAAAGCGCTGGCGTTGGGAGCGGTGCATGGCGTCGACATCGCTCTGCAGGAAGACTCCATCTGGCGCCGCCACCGGCGACTGATCTGCTTCGATATGGATTCCACCTTGATTCAGGCCGAAGTCATCGACGAGCTGGCGCGTCGCCATGGCGTGGGTCAGGAGGTGGCGGAAGTCACCGAGCGAGCCATGCGCGGCGAACTGGATTTCCAGCAGAGCTTTCGCGAGCGCATGAGCAAGCTCAAGGGGCTGGACGAGTCGGTGCTGGTCGAGATTGCCGAGAGCCTGCCACTGATGGACGGGGCCGAACGCCTGATGGCGCATCTCAAGCGGCTGGGGTATCGCACGGCGATTCTCTCCGGCGGTTTTACCTATTTCGCACGTTATCTGCAGGAAAGGCTGGGGTTCGACGAGGTGCATGCCAACGAGCTGATCATCCGCGATGGCAAGGTCACTGGAGAAGTGCAGGAGCCGATTCTTGATGCCGACCGCAAGGCCGCGCTGCTCCGGGAGATCGCGGGACGCGAAGGGTTGCGTCTGGAGCAGACCATCGCCGTGGGTGACGGAGCCAACGACCTCAAGATGCTCGCCGCTGCCGGACTGGGCATCGCCTTTCGCGCCAAGCCGCTGGTGCGCCAACAGGCACGCCAGTCGATTTCCACGCTGGGCCTGGATGCCGTGCTCTACTTGATCGGCTATCGCGAGGGCGATCTCGAAGCGGCGCACATGCCGTGAGGTTGGCAGAACCGGCTTCGTCTGGATCTCTTTTCCACCCCGGCAGCGCCGGGGTTTTTTTATGGTCTGCGCGATGCCCGCCGCTGGTAAACCGCTGAACGGGCAGTTAATTACGACTTCAGTCGGCGTGTTTTCTGCCGATAACCCCTATGAGTATCGCTATCCCACGACCGTATCCGCTTCTTTCTTCATCGCATCGAGAGGCCAGTATGCCGGAGCCAAGCATGTCTCCCACTGAAGTCAAACACCCCGGCGAACTGCTGTCGCTGCTGGAAGCCTTGTGCCAGCCGGGAGGCGCCAGCCTGTGCTTCGAGGAGGAGTCGGGCGTGCTGTGGCCGGCACTGCTGATGGACATCTCGCCGGGCGAGCGGCTGATCATCGATATCACGGCGACGCCGGAAATCGCCCAGCGCCTCAAGGCGGGGGCGGAATTCAGTCTGATCGGACAGGCGCACGGCGCCATGGTGCGAACGGCGACGCTGGTCGCCGGTGAGCGTATCGATGCGCCGTCCCGGGTACAGTTTCGTTGCGCCTATCCCCAGTCGGCCAATGTCGTGCATCGCCGCAATGCGTTTCGCGCCGAGCTCAAACCCGGCATGCAAGTCCGCGCCGACCTGTTCCTGCCTACCCAGGCCGAGGCGATACGCGGAGAATTGAAGAATCTGTCGCTGGGCGGCTGCATGCTGGAGGTCTCCTTGGCGCATGCCGTCCTGCTGAAGAACGCCCGTCATCCGGCGCGTCTGACGGCACACTTCCCGAATGGCCAGTCTCTCGAGGCGCAGGCGCACATTCGGCATGTGCGGACCAATAATGAATGGACGACGGCGTTGGCCGGGTGTGAGTTCGTCGGCGCCACGCCCAGCGTCGAGCGCCTGGTGTGGTATTTCGTCAAGGAGATCGAGCGGGAAAGTGCACGCAACGCACTGGCGGGGAGCAAGGCATTGTCGCCGTCCGCGTTGTTTCAGTCGGCCAACGATGCCTCGTCCAAGACGGCTGCGGAAGCTTCCGGGTCGGCTGCGCCGCTTGCCGGGGGCGCAATGACCAAACGGTTGGCCAAAGTGGCCGCCTACCTCAATGCGCAGCTGTTGCAGTTACAGGCAGGTGCGGCGATCGAACCGGCATTGCTGTCGCGCCAGAGCGATGCGTTATTGGCGTTGCTCCAGCAGGATCGTGAAGCCCTGCTGTATGCCACGGTGTGCCTGCCTCATCAGCCGGTCCTGATCCAACATTCGTTGGCGGTCGCGGTACGCCTGGCCGACCTAGGGCAGGCCCGACGCCTGGCGCCGGATGTTCTCAAGGCGCTCATCGCCTGCGCCCTGGTGCATGATCTGGGCAAGGCGTTGTTGCCCGAGGCGCTTGTCGCCAGTCCTACGCCGTTCTCCGCGGAGCAGCGTGCAGAGTTGCAGAAACACGTGGCATTGCTGCTGGCGCGTCTTGAAACATGTCGCTGGCTGGCCCCGGAAGTGGTCACGGCAGTCATCGGCATGGGCAACGAGCGTCTCGACGGTAGTGGCTACCCGCGGGCGGCCCAAGGAGAGCAACTCTCCGAACTGGCGCGGATGATGGCCGTCGTCGACGTGGCGGACGCCATGGCCCGCAAGCGTGCCGACCGGTCTGCCTGGTCGCTGATGGATATCTATCGTCATCTGCTGGGAGCCCCGGGACAGTTCGATAATGCCTGGGTGCAACGTTACATCAAGCGTTTCGGTACGGCGCCCATCGGCTCGCTGGCCAAGTATTCCAGCGGCACGCTGGCCTGGGTGCAGCGTCTGGATATTCGCGGGCAGCCCGCCCAGGTACGCGCGGTGATGAATGTGAACAATCGCGCGCGGCGCTTCGATCAGCGCCTCGACGAAGGGCAGATCGGTCAGTTGGGGCGCCTGGAGGGCGTGGTCGACGCGCATGAATTCGGCCTGGCACCGGTTTAAAGCCGCTCTGCGCCTGGTATTAACCCGCTCTGCGGCAGGCGCTGGGGTTTTCCCCGAATTGGCGCTTGAAGGCCGTGGCGAAATTGGCCGCGCTGGTATAGCCGGCGAGTGCCGCGGCGGTCTCCACGCTGATCCTGTCGTGACATAGCGCGTAGCGTGCCGCGTTCAGCCGGTGCTGGCGCAGATAGCGTCCCAGGCTGATGCCGAAGTGGGCGCGAAATTGTCGCTGCAGGCTGCTGTGGCTCATGCTGAGGCGCTCCGCCAGTTCTCCCTGCGTCAAACGCTCGGCTTCACCACTGTCAATCATCTCGCGCAGACGCTTCAAGCGTCGGCTCTCGTAGGCGCTTGGCCGGGCGCAGGCGGGTCCATCAGCCGCGTGTACCGCGGTCAGCGCTTCACTGACGAGCGACAGGGCGCACCCCTCGACTTGCAGCCGCTGCGCGAGACTGCCCGGAGATGCCGGCGAGGGTTCGAACAGCTCCCGGGCCAGCGCCTGCAGCGTCGGTGACGGCAGCCAGTTCGCCAGCGTCAGGTGCAGCTCGAGGCGCTTGCGGAGTTCTCTATCCATTTCGGAGGTCAGATGACGCTGCAGCCATTCGGGCGTGAGGGTGATCGTCAGGGTCCGTTCGTATCCACCGGCGCGCCCCTCCCGCCGGAAGGTCTCCGCTTCGTTCAACGAAACCAGCATGGCTTGCGACGCGGGACTCCCGGCGTTTTCCGGCCCCAGCGTGAGCCGGTGATGGCCGAACCTGACTCGGGCCTGTCCGGACAGGACCAGGGCCAGTTGGATGCCCGGTGATAGCTCGGCCTCGCTGAGCAGGTCATAGCGATCCCTGACATCCGCTAGCCTGATATACATGCCGGACTGGGGCTGGATCATGCGCATGCTGCCCTCGAGCAGGGGCGCGTGATGGTCCCAGTGCGGCGCATGCAGTTGGTGATGTGTCACGAGCGGTGATGCCATGGCGCGAAGCCGTTGCTGGTCGATTGTCGGCGAGGGGGTGGCAGACATGGGCGGACTCTTGTGTCACTGGAAACCGGGCGGAGAAGGGTTCCGAGAGGGTGGGCATTTCGCCCAGTTCACAAAGCAATTCGCCAGTTTCGCAAAGGCGAGGCGATCTTGTAGTTGAAATAATGCTCGGCTTCGGCGTTTGTTGCAATGGATTATCATTGTCACTTGGATAGGCAGGTGCAAATGGGAACGAACAAATTGAGTGATACGAACAGAAAAACGGCCTTGTCCCTGGCGATTGGCGGGACCTTGTGGCTGGGAACGCCTCCTGGTGTCTGGGCGCAGGAGCCGGCGGAAAACCCCAACACTCGTCTCGACACCATTACCGTCGAGGGTAACCGGCTCTACGAGATGCTGCCCTCGGAAGTGACTCAGGGATATAGCGTGGATGCCGCGACCGTGGGGACCAAGACGCCGGCGGCGTTGCGCGACATTCCCCAGTCGATAAGCGTGGTGACGCGCGATGCCATCGAGGATCAAAACCTCACGACACTCGATGAGCTGGGCCGGCGCACGCCCGGCATGCGCGTGTTGAGCAACGATAACGGCCGCTCGTCGATCTACGCCCGCGGCTATGAATACGACGAATTCAATATCGACGGCCTGCCGGCGCCGATGACCAGCATCAATGGCTCGGTGCCGTCGCTGGCCGCCTTCGATCGCGTGGAGATCATGCGCGGGCCGTCGGGTCTGTTCAACAGTACCAGCGAGATGGGCGGTATCGTCAACCTCGTTCGCAAGCGTCCCACCGATACGTTCCAGGGTCACGTCAGCGGCAGCGTGGGCAGTATCGACCAACGCGCAACGCAGGCCGACCTGTCGGGGCCGATCGACGCCGAGGGGCGGATTCGCGGCCGGCTTGTGATCGATCACACCGAGCACGCACAGTTCGTCGACCATAATGATAACGAGCAGAACGACATCTACGCCGCCGTGGACGTCGATCTCGACGAGGCGACCACCCTGGGCCTGGCCTTCATCCGCAACACCAAGGATATCGTGGTCAACAACGGCCAGCCGGTGGATAGTGACGGTGACTTGCTCTACGGACGCCGCTCGGCTTTTTATGGCGCCGACTGGAACGATTTCGAAAGCCAGTCCAACGACTGGATCGCCGAATTGACGCACCGGTTCACCAATGGCGGTTACGGGCGTATCGCGGCGCGCTACTCCGACCGCAACGCCGACTACAATTATGCCTTCGGCGGCAGTGCGCTGAATGACGACGGGACCCTATCGGTGGCCGGGACCGCTGCGCGCGTTGATCAGCAGGCGCTGTCGCTGGATGCCAGTTACAGCCAGCCGTTCTCAGCCTTTGGCAATGTCAGTGAGTTCGTCGTCGGCAGCGACTACAAGCGCTATGAGACCGACACCGAGTCGGGGCGCTCGCGCAGCCTGACCCCCAATCCCGTGACCCTCGATGAGCTCAACGATCTCGCCTATGTCGACATCCTCGGCGCGGCGCGGGTCAGCGGCCGGGGATACAGCCACAGCGAAACCACGCTCGAGGAGACCGGCGTCTATTCCAAGCTGACCTTGCGCCCCGTGCAGTCGCTGGCGCTAATTGCCGGCGGGCGGCTGAGCCGTTACGACATCGACTATGCGGACCGCGTGGCCGACGACAGTCAGAGCCGTAGCAACACCGAGTTCACTCCCTATGCCGGCCTGGTCTACGACCTTGGCCCCCATCACTCGCTCTATGCCAGCTATTCGCAGGTCTTCAAACCCCAGACCGAATACGATGCCGGCGGCGATTTGCTCGAACCGCGCGAGGGTGACCAGTACGAAGTGGGGCTCAAGGGCAGCTACTTCGGTGGCGACCTGAATGCTCGGCTCAGTGCCTTCCGCCTCTACGACGAGAATCGCGCGGCGACTCCCGACGACACCGGCGCCGACTATGTCGTGGCGGTGGGCAAGATGCGCATCCAGGGCGCCGAGCTGGAGCTGACCGGAGCGCTGACGCCGCAGTGGGACGTCATCGCCGGCTACACCTACCTCGATACCGAAGTCGAGGAAGCTTCCACGTCGCGTGATGATGGCATCTTCCTGCTGATGCCCAACAACATCGTCAATCTCTGGACGCAGTACGGCTTCAGCGGTGGCATGCTCGATGGGCTGCATGTTGGTGGTGGAGTCACCGCGATGAGCGATTTCAGCTCGAGCAACGATGTCGAAGCACCGGGTTACGCCGTGGTCGATGCGATGCTCGGCTATGATTTCACCTCCCATATCAGTGGCCAGTTGAACTTCAACAACATCTTCGACCGTGAATATTACAATCGCGTCGGGGGGGTGAACACTTTCAACATGGTAGGTGCGCCTTCCAATGTCGTCGCATCGCTGCGTTACGACTTTTGACGGACGGTTGAGCCGACTGCGTAGAGTCGCTGGCTCTACTTAGTGGTAAGCATGCCAGTCATCTCGCGAGCCACAAGGGGCACCATGCTCCTTGTGGCTTTTTTTGCATCACCTCTCTCGCGACAGTCGCTGCCCGGAGCGTGGAAAGCCTGAGCGACAAGTGACCCATATATCGAGCGCTAGCATACTGCGGTCGCTACAAATCTCCCCGAGTTGCGTACGATAAGTGAGGGTATTGGCAACTTGGCGCGGAACGGGAGGGTGGTAGTTGCCTGATGGATGGACTGTCAGGTCTTTTTCCCAAACTTCCCGAGAGCTATCTGTCGTGTGTTGGGTAAAGGCTGACACACGAAGGGTAGGCCTGGCGCCGTCGAAGGAAAAAGGGAGAGCCTATGCAAGAATCCCCGGAAGCCCGGGGATCCTTGGAGCAATGCTTACGGGTGTAAGGCCGACGCTCAGGGCTGGATCAGGATAATAGTATTTCCGCCTGGCTCGTAGGGTACGGGAGCGTCTTCGGGACCGTGCCGGCCTTTTCCCTTGGCCTTGTTGCTGACATATACCCGACCGCTTTCCGGATCGACGGCCACGGTTTGCGGATAAGTGCCGCTGGGTAGATGGGCGGTCACGTAATGAGTTCCGCCGTCGACAACGGAGACGGTTCCGTCACCGCGGTTGGCGACATACAGGTCACCCGTCTGGGGGTTGAGCGCTGCGCTCAAGGCGCCGTCGCCCGTCTTGACGCTGTCGACTAACTTGCCATCGGCGAGGTCGATCACCGCGACGCCGCCGGACTCCTGGTTGATGGCATACAGCAGCCCGTTGTCCGTATCGATTTCAAGGTTGACCGTGTCTGATGGCGCTTTTTGCTCGGCGCCGGGCTTGGCGGGACCTTCGCGCTTCGCGACGGAAGCGAACTTACGTAGCACCTCGTGCGTCTTCAGGTCGATCTCGGCGACCTGATTGTTGGCCAGGTCGGAAACGTACAGACGTTCGTTTTTCGAGTCGATGGCGAGACCAGTGGCGGTTTGCACGGGATCGCTGATGACATCCGTCAACGTATCTGTTTCGCCATCGATCACCCAGACAGCGCTCTGGGGCGCAGGGCCATCACCACGAGTGAAGCCACCGACGACGGTGACGTAGATCGTGTTGGTGGCTTCGTCCACCACCGCCTCACGTAAGTGCGCGGACTCGTCATCGGGGTTCGAGATGAGCGCGACTTCCTTGCCCGTATCGACATCGTAGACGCCGACTGTACCGTTGCGGGTATCCGTGGTGTACAGCTTCTGCGTTTTTGGGTTCAGGGCAAGTCCGAAGGGCAGGGTTTTGCCTGTGTCAATCTTGTTCACGATATCGAGCGTCTCGCCATCGAGTGCGACGATGCCGGGGCTCACCTGTTCGACTTCGCCTTCGTCGTTGATGACATCGCCTCCGGTCACCGCCGCGTAGACACGCTGGTCTTCGGGGTTGAATACGATCTGATAGACGTTCCCGCCGACCTTGACCGATCGCTCCACGCTGGGCGGAGCGGCAAAGGCCTGCTGCGCCGCCCAGAGCGGGGCGACAAACAATGCAAGAATCAATAGCTTATTGAGAAAATGCTGTAACGACTGGAGTCGTGATGGGTAGCGTGACATTCAATGAGTCTCCTGGGTTGAGTCACAAAGAGGGGGCGAGATCCCCTCGCCATGAAACGGAACGTTTGAGCCGGCGTTGCTTGAGGCGGCCGGACCGTCCCGGGGCCGGTCAGCACATGGGCATAAATTGGCGATGAGAGGCTAAGTTCGCACCGATTCATATTGTGAATGATATTTGTTATCATTAGCTTTCGCAAAGTATTTCGCTTCAGCGGCGGCATGTCGTTTGGCGGGAAGTTGGTTGTGGCGAGGTGGGCGGTGCGAGCGGCGTGCAATCGATGCTGAAGGCGTGCTTTAGCCGAAAATATCGCGCAAGCCACGTTGCTGTTGCCAAGCCTCAGCGACACATGAGGCAGTGGATAGGCTGCTCCAGTAGACGCCGGCTACTGGCTTGATACGATTGCGTTTACAAATAAAAATCGTTTGCTTTTATTTTATTGTTCAACATAGCATGTGTAGGGTTCTGCTGAATCCTCAGGGGTGTGTCAGTCATTATTGTCCGGATATTGATGGCAACTGTGCATTGAATAAGGATTTCGATCGGCGGGTTTGGGGCGTGTCTTGCCCTTGATGGATGATTCGACAGCGCCGCTTTAATGCGTGCTTTTTATCTGTCCTATCGAAGGTTTCTGGAATCTTGAGGCCGGCTTTATCCTGATATTAAGTGAATTTCCAAATGGTAACGCGTCAATATACCCCTGGGTTGAATGTGCTCGTTTTCATCGCATTATCGGGAACGATGGCGATGATGGCGTTTGTGGCAGTCGTCGGCCCTGTTGTCCGTCTGCTCGGGCTCGAAGAGTGGCACGCGGGGCTTTCTATGACGGCGGCAGGTGTGCTGTGGATGCTGGCAGCGCGCTATTGGGGCGGGTTGAGTGACCGCGTAGGACGAAAGCGGGTGTTACTGGTCGCATTGGCGGCCTATGCCGTGATTTATGCTGCGCTGGCGATCTTTGTCGACGTTGCGCTGCAGAACCCACCCGCCGTTGTCTTTTCCATTGCCATACTCGTTGGGGCCCGTGCCTTGGTGGGGGTGTTTTACGCCGCTGTTCCGCCTGCTGCTGCGGCCCATGTGGCCGATCATATGCCACCAGGGAAGCGTGCTGGGGTCATGGCTAAGCTGGGGGCCGCCAATGCTGTTGGCATGGTTGCCGGCCCGGTCATCGCAGGCTGGGGCGCTCTATACGATCTTTCCTGGGTGCTTTATGGCGCTGCACTTCTGCCGCTTTTTTCGCTGATTCTGGTCTGGTGGAAGCTGCCGGGTTCTGTTCCTGAGTCCACTGCTTATTTCCAGGAAAAACCGAAGGTAGGGTGGTTCGATAAGCGCCTTCGGTTGCCGATATATGCCGCATTCGTTGCGATGATGTCGGTGACTGTGGCTCAGGTTACCGTGGGTTTTTTCGCGATCGATCGTCTGCAGCTGTCCCCTGACCAGGGGGCTCGAGTCGCTGGTCTCGCCCTGACGGCTGTCGGGGTGGGTCTAATCCTTTCTCAGTGGACGATGACGCGCCTCGAGCTGGCACCGACTCGCTGGATGGTGACAGGGGCGCTGCTGTCGAGCATCGGATTCGCTTGCGTCTCCCTGGTGGAAACGCAATGGCAGTTATTGGCTGTGTATGGTCTGGCCGGGCTGGGCATGGGTTTCGTTCGTCCTGCGTTACAGGCCATGACAGCGGACTCGGTTGAGGCTCACGAGCAGGGGACGGCGGCGGGGCTGGTGGCATCGGTACAAGGATTGGGAATGGTCGGCGGGCCGCTGGCGGGAACGTTGTTATACCAGTGGTGGCCGAGCGCTCCCTACCTGCTGGTGGGAATTTTATTGATGGCGCTTGCGTTAGCCGTCGTCCTGCATGGCCCTGATCGCATTGGAGAGGTTCAATGACTGTCGCACCATTTCGTCATGACATCAGCCAGCGAGATGACGAGGATCCGGCGCGATTCATGTTGCGTGCGCCGCGGCACTCGTTGGAGGCGTCCGGTTGTTGTGAGCGGTTGCCCGGCGGGGCGGCCGCCACGTTGGAAGAGCGCGTGCAGGCGTTCTTCTCGGTGTCTCGTCCCGGGCCGTCGTTGCTGGTCGGTGCCTTGCCGTTCGATCCGCATGCCGACGATGCGTTATATCAACCGAAGCGGTTGTCACTGCCCGCCATGCCTGCCAGGGAGGCGCTCCCGGCGTTTTCCGGCAACGTCATCGCGGAGCCGACGGCCGATGCTTATGCCGCGATGGTCGCACGTTGCGTCGCGCGACTGCAGTGCGGTGAAGAAGAACTCCGCAAGGCGGTACTGGCCCGTAGTCTGCGGGTGCAGGCCTCGGAAACGGTCGATCCGCTTGCGCTGGCCTCGCTCCTTGGGCGTGACCCCAGCGTGGCCACCTACGTGGTCCCGCTGCCGGTGGCCGATGGCGAGGCACCGGCCTGGCTGGTCGGGGCCTCGCCGGAGCTGCTGATTTCCCGGCGCGGGCGGACCGTGGTTTCCCACCCGTTGGCGGGTTCCGCACGGCGTTGCACGGATGCCAGCGAGGATGCCCGCGTAGCGGAAACACTGCAGGCGTCGTCCAAGGATCTCGACGAGCATCGTTACGTCGTCGAGGCCATTGTGGAAACCCTGGCGCCGCTGTGCAGTGAGTTGGAGGCGCCGTCGCTGCCGTCTCTTCACTCCACCGAAACCATGTGGCACCTGGGGACGCGCATCGTCGGCACGCTGAAGGCGCCTGCCATGTCGTGTGCCGCGCTGGCCGGACTGCTACACCCCACGCCAGCGGTCTGTGGTACGCCACGTCAGTCTGCGCTGGAAGCGATCAGGTCCCTGGAGCTGGTCGAGCGTGGCTTCTATGCCGGTGCGGTGGGGTGGGTCGACGCGCAAGGCGACGGAGACTGGTACGTTTCGATTCGCTGCGCTCGCGTGCAGGACCGGACCCTGCGCCTGTTCGCCGGGGCGGGGATCGTCGCCGATTCGCAGCCCGCACTCGAGGTGGAGGAGACGTCGGCCAAGTTCATGGCGTTGTTGCATGCGCTCGGCATCGACGAAACGCAGGCAGTCTAACGAAACCGAGGATTCGATGAGCGATACCACGAATACACGTCTGCCATTGCGGCAGGTCTGGCCTGAGGCATTCGCCGAACGCTATCGCGCCGCGGGATACTGGCGGGGCGAGACGTTCCCCGGATTTCTGCGCGAGCGTGCCGAACGCTTCGCGGATGACGTGGCGGTAGTGGCAGGCGATGCGCGTTACACCTATGCACAGCTCTGGCACGAGGCCGGACGCATCGGGTCCGGGCTGATCGAGCTCGGCCTGCGTCCGGGGGATCGGGTCGTGGTGCAGTTGGGCAATGTCACCGAGTTCATCACGCTGGTCTGCGGTCTGTTCCGTGCCGGTCTGGTGCCGGTATACGCGCTGCCGGCGCATCGGATCACCGAGATCGCGCACTTCGCAAATAAGGCCGATGCCAGCGCGTATGTAGCGGCAGAGCGTTACGAGGGTTTCGACTACCGTACCCTGGCTCGCAAGCTGCGTGACGAGGTGCCCGCTATACGTCACGTGGTGATCGCCGGCGAGGCCGAGGAGTTCGTGTCGCTGGCCGCGCTCAACGGTGACCTTGACAAGTTGCCTGGCGACCCGGACCCGCAGTCGGTCGCCTTCCTGCAGATATCGGGTGGCAGCACGGGATTGTCCAAGCTGATTCCGCGCACTCACGACGACTATATCTATTCGTTTCGCGCCAGCAACGAGATCTGCGCCATCGATCGCGACAGCGTCTATATGGTGGCGCTGCCGGCCGCCCATAACTTTCCGATGAGTTCTCCGGGCTGGCTGGGCGCATTGTACGCGGGCGCGCGCGTGGTGCTCAGCCCCGGTCCCGGGCCGGATGCGGCGTTCCCGCTGATTGCCCGCGAGCGGGTGACTTGCGTCGGCCTGGTGCCGCCGCTGGCACTGTTGTGGGCCGATGCCGCGGCCAGAGCTGCGCACGACCTGTCGAGCCTGCAAGTGGTGCAGGTGGGCGGTGCCAAGCTGGTAACCGAGGCGGCGCGTCGGGTGGTGGCAGGGCTGGGCTGCAAGCTGCAGCAGGTCTTCGGCATGGCCGAGGGGCTGGTCAACTACACCCGCCTGGACGATCCCGACGATATCGTGCTCAACACCCAGGGGCGGCCGATCAGTCCGGGCGACGAAATATTGGTCGTCGACGATCAGGGAGAGCCGGTACCCGAGGGGACGGCAGGACATCTGCTGGTGCGCGGACCGTATACCATTCGCGCCTATCACAACGACGCTGCCGCCAACGCGCGCAGCTTCACCGCGGATGGCTACTACCGGACCGGTGACATGGTGCAGCGACTGCCCGGTGGCTATCTGATTGTCCAGGGCCGGGCAACCGACCACATCAACCGCGCCGGCGAGAAGATATCGGCGGAGGAGATCGAGGATCACCTGCTGACGCATCCGGCGGTGTTCGACGCCGCCGTGGTCTCGATTCCCGACGACTACCTGGGGGAGCGCAGTTGTGCCTTCGTCATCGCGCGCGGCGAGCGGCCTCGTGCGGCTGCATTGAAGGCCTGGGCGCGCGAGCTTGGGCTGGCGGCGTTCAAGGTGCCGGATCAGATCGTGTTCGTCGATGCCTTCGGCACCACCGCAGTAGGCAAAGTCAGCCGTCGTGAGCTGCGCGCCCAGCTACGCCAGCATTTTCTCGATCAGAGCGGGCTCAACCAGGACGAGGAGAGGGATTGATGGGACTGCCGACGATTGCCGGCTATGCATTGCCGACACCGGACGAATTGCCGGAGCCACGTGCGCCGTGGCGCCCGGAGACGCAGCGCATGGCGCTGTTGGTGCATGACATGCAGCGCTACTTCCTCGCGGCATACGAGGCGAACGCCGCCCCGCTGGCGCCGGCGGTCGCCAACATGGCGCGTCTGATTTCACGCTGTCGCGCGCTTGAAGTCCCCATTTTCTACACCGCACAGCGCGGTGACCAGGATCGGCGCGATCGCGGGCTGCAGGCCGACCTGTGGGGGCCGGGAATGCGTGCGGTGCCAGAGCATGAAGCGATCGTCGATGCGCTGGCGCCGACCCCCGACGATCATGTGCTGGTCAAGCACCGTTACAGCGCCTTCCAGCGCAGCAATCTGGAGACGATGCTACGCGTGCGCGAACGTGACCAACTGCTGGTGACCGGTGTCTACGCCCACATCGGTTGTGCCGTCACCGTGGCCGAGGCATTCCAGCGTGACATCGAGCCGTTCATCGCCGCTGATGCGCTGGCCGACTTCTCGCGTGCCGACCATGACAGCGCGTTGCGCTGGATTGCCCGTACCTGCGGTGTACCGATGATGACAGAACAGTTGCTGGAGACATTGCAATGACGAGTGATAAGGGGCCGCTGACCCTGGAGCGCATGCGTGAGGACGTGGCGCGGATGATCGATGAGCCGGCCGAAACGATTGGCGACGACGACAACTTGCTGGATCTTGGCCTGGACTCGATGCGCATGCTCAACCTGTCCATGGCGTGGAGCGACACCGGCGTGGCGCTGGAATTCGCCGATTTGGCCGAATCTCTGACCCTGCGCGAATGGTGGCAGACGGTACAGCGAAAGCAGGGGCAGGATACGGTGTGACGATGGGCAGCTCTGACGGAGCGCTGCATTCGCGCCTATTGACCGAAGCGCAGTCCGGCCTCTGGTACGCGCAGCGGCTGGCGCCGGACAATCCGGCGTTCAATACCGCACACGCACTGTGGATCGAGGGTGAACTCGATGTCGATGCGTTCGCGGAGGCTGCCAACCGTGCCGTGGCCGAGGCCGATGCATTGGCGTTGCGGATGGGCGACGGCGAGGACGGGCCTCGGCAATGGGTGGATGACGCCTGCCGGCCGGATCTCGAGGTCGTCGACCTGTCCGCCCGCGCCGATCCCGACGTTGTCGTAGGCGAGATGATGCGGGCAGATCGCCTGACACCGGTCGATCCCACGCGTGACCGGCTGGCCCAGCAACGCTTGTTCGTGCTCGGCCCGCGTCGCTTTGTCTGGTACCTGCGGGTGCATCACCTGGCCACCGACGGCTACGGCATGGCGCTGTTCGGCGAGCGTGTCGCCGAGTTATATGCGACAGGCGGCGGGGCGGGGGGTGAGAGAGCATCGCTGGCGCCCTTGACGCCGGTCCTAGACGAGGATCAGGCCTATCGCGAATCCGAACGTCGCTTGCGCGATGCGGCTTACTGGTATGAGGCGATGGCGGATTCGCCACCGCCTGCGGGGTTGGGGCCCGGCTTGGCTTCGCCAGCGAGCGACTGCCTGCGCCTGGTATGCCCGCTCGATGCCGAGCTGCGTCGTCGTCTGTTGGCGCTGTCTAGAGAGCTTGGCCAGCCCTGGCCGGACCTGCTGACCGCGCTGACGGCCGAATATTGTCGCCGCCATGCCGATGCCGCCGAGACGGTGGTCGGCGTCCCGTACATGGGGCGTCTGGGCAGCGCCTCGGCGCGGGTTCCGGCGATGGTGATGAATGTATTGCCGTTGCGCGTCGCCGAACCCGCCGCCTCGCTCGGTGACTTCGTCAAGGCAACGGCCGGCGCCCTGCTGAAAGGCCGCCGTCATGGTCGCTATCGCAGCGAGCAGTTACGCCGCGATCTTGGCCTGATCGGCGGCCAGCGGCGTTTATACGGGCCATTGATCAACGTGCAGCCGTTCTACCGACCGCTGTGCCTGCCGGACGTGCGGACCCGGCTGGAAATCCTGTGCACCGGCCCGGTCGACGACGTGACGCTCGGTTTCCGGGGCGATGCCCAGGCGGTACTGGATCTGGAGATCGAGGCCAATCCCGCGTTGTATACGCCGGCGCAGGTCGAGGCGCACGCGGCACGGCTGCCGGCGTTTCTGGCCGGCGCGTGCGAGGCGCACGAGAGTGGCGGCACGCTGGCCGACATCCCGCTGGCAACCCCGGAAGAAGCCCAGCGTTATCTCCATGACGTGAATGCCACCGCGCACCCGGTCGCGGATACCACGCTGGTCGCGCTGTACGAGGCGACAATGGCATCGACACCGCAGGCCACCGCGCTGGAGTTCCCGGGGCAGACGCTGAGTTATGCGCAACTCGAACGGCGCACGCGGGCGTTGGCGCTACAACTGCGTGAGAAAGGCGTGGGCCGTGAAGCGCTGGTGGCCGTGGCGTTGCCACGTTCGCTGGCACTGGTGATCGCGCTGGTGGCCATTCAGCGTGCCGGCGCCGCCTATCTGCCGCTGGATCTGGCGCATCCCGACGAGCGGTTGGGGCGTATCCTCGACTCGGCGCGCCCGGTCTGCCTACTGGCCGAGACCGATGCCGCCGAGCGCTTCGGCGGCTGGCCGGTGTTGCCCCCGGCGCAATGGCGCCAGGAACCCGACGCCTCACTCGATGCCGGCGTGCGTCCGCAAGATGCCGCCTATGTCATCTACACCTCGGGTTCGACCGGCGAGCCCAAGGGGGTGGTGATCGAGCACCGCGCCATCGTCAACCGTATCGAATGGATGCGCGAACAGTTCGGTATCGGGGCCGACGCGCGCATCCTGCAAAAGACCCCGGCCACCTTCGACGTCTCGGTCTGGGAATTCTTCCTGCCGCTGGTCGCCGGGGCGACGCTGGTGGTGGCACCACCGGAGGCGCATCGCGATCCGCAGGCGATTGCGCGGCTGATTCGCGAGCACGACATCACCACGCTGCATTTCGTGCCGTCGATGTTGGCGGCATTCCTGGCCGCACCCGAAGCGCACGGTTTGCCGCTGCGCCAGGTATTCGTCAGTGGAGAGGCGCTGGATGCCGAGTTGCGCGACCGCTTTCATGCGCTCATCGATGCCGAATTGTTCAATCTCTACGGCCCGACCGAGGCCGCCGTCGATGTGAGCTGGTGGCCGGCGGGACGCGACGACGATTCGCGCCCGGTGCCGATCGGCTTTCCGGTATGGAATACCCGACTATACGTACTCGATGGGCAGATGCGGCCATTGCCGCCGGGCGTGACCGGCGATCTCTATCTCGGCGGTGTTCAACTGGCGCGTGGCTATCTCGGACGCGCCGAACTGACCGCAGAGCGCTTCATCGACGATCCGTTCGTCGCCGGTGCGCGCCTGTATCGCAGCGGGGATGTGGCACGCTGGCGGATGGACGGCGCGGTCGAATTTCTCGGTCGCAGCGATCACCAGGTCAAGCTGCGTGGCCTGCGCATCGAACTGGGCGAGATCGAAACGGCGCTGAGCTCGGCGCCGGGTGTGACTCGCACGGAAGTCATGCTGCGCAAGGACCTTCCCGGTGAACCGCGCCTGGTTGCCTACGTACAGATGAATGACGAATGCGATCCGCATGTGCTGCGTTCCCAGGTTGCCGCACGCGTGCCGGACTACATGGTGCCTGCGGCGTTCGTTGCCCTGAGCGAGTGGCCACTGACCGCGAACGGCAAGCTCGACCGCAACGCGCTGCCGGCCCCGCAGTTGGCGTCGACCCAGGGCGACACGCCGCGTACCGAAACGCAGCGTGAGATGGCGGCGTTGTTCGCGCAGGTGCTTGGCGCAGATACGGCGATCGGCGCCGATGCCGATTTCTTCGCGTTGGGGGGCGATTCGCTGTCGGCAGTCCACCTGTTGTTGGCGATCCAGCAACGCTGGAACCGTGATCCTGGCCTGGGCGCGGTGTTCTCCTCGCCGACCGTGGCGGGGCTGGCGGCATTGATCGACACGCCGGCGACCGCCGCCGCCGATCATGGGCTCGGCCCCTCGGTCCGGCTGACGCCGGAAACGTCCGACCTGGCCCCGGTGTTTGCAATACATCCGGCCGGTGGGATCGCCTGGAACTACCGGGAGCTGGCACGTGCCCTGGAGCCGTCGCGTCCGGTGTTCGGATTGCAGTCACCGGCACTGGACCCGGCGCGAGCGCTGCCGTCGAGCGTCGATGCGCTGGCCGAGGACTACGTCCGGCATCTTGGCGAGATTCATCCGCATGGCCCGGTGCATCTGCTCGGCTGGTCGGTGGGTGGCATCATTGCCCAGGCCATGGCGGTAAGGCTGCAAGCCCAGGGGCGCGAGGTCGGGCTGGTGGCACTTTTGGACGCCTATCCCGCCGAATGCTGGCGCGCCGAACCCGAGCCCGATCCGGTCGCCGCATTGCGCGCCCTGCTGGCGATCGCCGGCTACGACCCGCAAGCCCATCCGGAGCTGGATACCCGCGAGAAGGTGGTCGCTTTCCTGCGCCGAGGCGAGAGTACGCTCGGCAACCTGCCCGAGCCGACGCTCGACGGTGTGGTGCGCGCAGTCACGGGCACCAATCGGTTGGTATGCGGACATCATCATGTACTATACGACGGTCCATTGCTGCACCTGCGGGCCGGGCGTGATCACGCCGAACGGCCGCAACTGCAAGCGCAACTCTGGGAACCCTATGCCTCGACGGTGGAAGCGATCGAGTTGCCGTTCCTGCATGCCGAGATGACCGGCCGCGACGCCGCCGCGCGAATCGCGCCCTTGCTCTCGGCAAGGTTGCGGCAATGGGATGCGTCGACAGGAGAAACGCCATGAAACTGAGTGGATTCGAGGGTAAGGTGGCGCTGGTGACCGGCGCTGGCGGGGGCATCGGGGCGGCGTTGGTTCGGTTGTTGCAGGCCAGTGGCAGCGTGGTGGTCGCCACTGACCTGGTCGCGCCGGCGTTGGAGGGAATGGCAGGCGAGCCTGCTATCCATGCCGAGGCGCTGGATGTCACCGACTCGGCCGCGGTCGATGCGCTGGTCGCCAGGATCGAGCGCGATATCGGCCCGATCGGCTTTGGCGTGAATGTCGCCGGCGTGTTGCAGTCCGGTACCGTCGACACGATCGACGATCAAGAGTGGCGGCGCGTCTTCTCGGTCAATGCCGATGGGGTATTCCATGTCTCGCGGGCGTTGGCGCGCATGATGGCGCCGCGCCGGAGCGGCGCCATCGTCACCGTGGGCTCCAATGCCGCTGGGGTGCCGCGCCACGCCATGGCCGCCTACGCGGCGTCAAAGGCCGCCGCGACGATGTTCACCCGCTGTCTGGGGCTGGAACTGGCCCCGCTGGGCATTCGCTGCAATATCGTGGCTCCTGGCTCGACGCTGACCCCGATGCAGACCGGCATGTGGGACGATGATGACGGCGCACAGCGGGTCATCGAAGGAGTGCCGCAGGCCTACAAGGCGGGGATTCCACTCGGCAAGCTGGCCATGCCCGACGATGTGGCTCATGCGGTGATGTTCCTGTTGTCGGATCAGGCCGGACATATCGCCATGGGCGATCTTTACGTCGATGGCGGGGCCACGCTGCGTGCCTGACGAGATGTCCTACAAGGCATCGCGCCAGACAGGTATTGGTTGACGCCAGCTTTTTCCCCTATGGGAGGTTTCATGATGATACGCGCGCGCCATCCCGCCGCGATTTGCGCTTACCTGCTGATAGTGCTGGCGGGCCTGATGCCCGTGCCGTCGCAGGCAAAAGAGATCGTCGACCTGCGAGGCAGAACGGTCGAAGTCCCCGATCAGGTCGATACGCTGTCCATCGATGACGGGCGTTATCTTGTCGCACTATCCCTGATCGATACGGATCCTGTGAGCCTGCTGGCCGCGTGGCCGCAAGATATCAACCGCCTCGGCCAGGCGTCCTATGAACGCTATCGCGAGGCGTTTCCGGTATTGGACACCCTGCCGAGAGTCGCGAGCTCGGCGGAAAACTTCGATATGGAGTCGGTGCTGGCGGCGGCCCCTGACGTGGCGTTGATATCGCTCGGCCGTGGCCCTAGCGACGCGCAGGTGGCGCAGCTGGAGGCGGCCGGTATTCCGGTGGTGTTCATCGATTTCTTCAATGATCCGTTCAAGAACCAGAGCCGCAGTTTGCGTATCCTGGGGCGCCTGACCGGAAACGAAGCCCAGGCCGAGGCTTACATAGAATTTCGGAACCGGCATCTGCAGCGAATTTCCCGACGCGTTGCGGAAATTCCTCCAGCGCAGTGGCCGAGCGTATTCGTGGAAGCGCATGCCGGCATTACCAACGATTGTTGCTTTTCGCCGGGCAACGGCGGCATGGGCGACTACATCGATTTCGTCGGCGGGCACAATATCGGCGCTGACGTACTGGACAAGGCCGCCGGCAAGCTGAATCTGGAGTACATCATCGCCAGCGATCCGCAGGTCTACATCGCCACCGGCGGACCGGATCTGCAGAAAACGGGCGGGCTGGTGCTGGGCGGAGGCATCGACAGGCACAATGCCCAGGCTTCATTACAAGCCATCACCCAGCGTCGAGGCATCGCTCAGTTGTCGGCGGTGAAAAAAGGCAATGTGCACGGCCTGGCCCACCAGTTGCTCAATTCACCGATCGATATCGTCGCCGTCGAAGCGTTTGCCAAGTGGGTACACCCCGAGTTGTTTCAGGACATAGACCCCAGCCACACGCTGGAAACGATCAACCGTCGCTTCCTGGCGGTACCCTATGAAGGCGTGGGCTGGATCGATCTGAAGTAGGTTGGCGAGTCGGCATTCTTGGCCTGGCGTCCTTGCCGGGTGTGACTGATAGGAAGAGGCAGCTCAATTGGATGGGACCACTGTGAAAGATGTATCCGGCAACTCGGCCTCGGTGCTGGTCTCCTACCGCCGTACGGTGGTGTTCCGGATAGCGATCCTGGCGGGGCTGGCGGTGCTGTGCGTCGCCGCTTTCGTGCTGGATCTGACGACCGGGCCGTCAGCGCTGACGCCCGATCAGCTCCTGGCCGGCTTGATTTCGCCGGATGACTTGTCGGCGCCCCAGTTGGCAATCATCTGGCAGGTGCGTATCCCCTATGCCCTCATGGCCTTGCTGGTGGGCGCCGCATTGTCCCTGGCAGGCGTGGAGATGCAGACGGTCCTCAACAATCCGCTGGCCAGCCCGTTCACGCTGGGGGTCTCTTCGGCGGCATCCTTCGGTGCGGCGCTGGCCATCGTGCTGGGGATCAGCCTGCCGTTCGTGCCCATGGACTGGATGGTGTCACTCAATGCGTTTTTGTGCGCACTAGGCTCGGTATTGTTGTTGCAGCTGATGTCGCGCTTGCGCGATGCCGGCGTCGAGACCGTGGTACTGCTGGGGATCGCCCTGGTGTTCGTTTTCAACGCGCTGGTGGCATTCGTCCAGTTCGTCTCCTCCCAGGCGGCACTTCAGCAACTGGTTTTCTGGAGCATGGGCTCCTTGTCCCGCGCGACCTGGGCGAATGTCGGCGTGCTGGGCGTGGCGCTACTGCTCGTCACTCCGTTTTCAATACATGCGGCGGGTCGACTGACCTCTCTACGGTTGGGCGAGGATCGTGCGAGAAGCTTCGGTATCAATGTCGCGCGGCTGCGCTTCATGTCCTTGTTACGTGTCAGTGTGCTGGCGGCGACCTCCGTTGCCTTCGTCGGCACGATCGGCTTCATTGGTCTCGTCGGGCCACACATCGCCCGGCTGCTGCTGGGCGAGGATCATCGCTTTCTGTTGCCTGCCAGTCTTTTCACCGGCGCCTTGATCATGTCGCTGGCGTCGGCGGCGAGCAAGGTGCTGGTGCCCGGCGTGTTGCTGCCGGTTGGCATCGTCACCGCCATCGTCGGTGTGCCGGTGTTTCTGTTTCTCATATTCTGGCGTCCGGGGAGAACCGCGTGAACGCTAGCGACGACAGCTTGCAGGTCAGCCGGCTATCCACGGGGTATCGTAGGCGCAAGATATTGCAGGACATCAGCCTGCCGGCGATCAGGGCTGGCGAGGTGTATTCGTTGGTGGGGCCCAATGCCGCCGGCAAGAGTACCTTGATGCGTGCGCTGGCCGGGCTGCAGCCGGCGACGGGGTCGGTGCGGCTGCAAGGACACGAGTTGATCGGGCGGCCGCTGGTCGAGTGGTCGCGTCGCGTGACCTATATGCCGCAGAGTCTGCCTCAAGGCGTAGCGCTGAGCGTGTTGGAAAGCGTGATCAGTGCACTGCGCGCCTCGCCCACGGACGACATGATCCTGCAGCGCGGCACGCTGGAACGGCGTGCCGTCGAGGTGCTTGAACGTGTCGGGATTGTCGAGCTGGCAATGGAAAGCCTGAATCACCTGTCCGGTGGCCAGCGCCAACTCGTCTCGTTGGCCCAGGTTCTGGCACGTAAACCGCGTGTGCTCCTGCTCGACGAGCCGATCAGTGCGCTGGATCTGCACTATCAGCTCCGGGTCATGCGACTCGTGCACGAGCTGGCCCGCGAGCGCAGCATGATCGTGCTGATGGTATTGCACGACCTGGGCATCGCGGCGCGTTGGTCGGACGGCATCGTGATGCTGTCACGCGGGGGGGTGGCGGCGACCGGCACGCCGGTCGAGGCCATCACGCCGGAGACGCTGGCCCGTGTCTATGGGGTGCGTGCCAGTGTCGACCGCAGCTTCCAAGGCGCGCTGCAGATTACGATCGATGACGTGCTGGAGCCGGGAGAAACGAGATGACCGATCTTCAGCCGGTGAGGCTCGCGAATACGCAGACGCGCACGCTGTATGCCGAGGCCAATGGGGCCAGCTACCAGATTAGCCTATGGATTCCTCCTGGCCAGCCACCGGCGGACGGCTGGCCGGTGATCTACGTTCTCGATGCCAATGCCCTGTTCGCGACCTTCGTCGAAGCGATTCAGCGTGGCAGCCGCCGTCCGGACGCCACGGGCATCGGAGCGGCGGCCGTGGTCGGTATCGCGCACGCGGATGGCGATCTCTACGCGACCGAAAGTCGCTACCGCGACTACACGTTCGGCCCGTCGACTATGATTGCGAAGACGCGTGTCGGCGGCGGTGAGGCGTTCCTGTCGTTCATCGTCGATCAGCTGGCCATCGGGCTGCGCGAGGAATTCGTCCTGAATGCGTCGCGGCAGATTCTGTTTGGCCATTCACTGGCCGGCTACTTCGTGCTGCATGCACTGATGTCCCGGCCCGGCGCTTTCCAGACCCATGCCGCGATCAGCCCCTCGATATGGTGGGATGAGGCCAGCTTGTGCGCTCGGGTAGCCGCGTTGTCGGGTCATGAGGCTCGCGTATTCGTCGCGGTCGGGGAGTGGGAGGGCGAGGCGGCTCCCTGGCAGCGTCTTGCCCCCGGTTACGAGCAGCTCATGCAGCGACGCCGGGAGCGTCAGATGATACCCAAGGCGCAGGCGATGGCGCGGGAACTCAGCGGCGTCTTGGGAGAGGAGCAGGTGACTTTTCATAATTTCCCGGAAGAAGATCATGCCTCGGTATTGATGATCGCTATTCAGCGTGCGCTGCGCTTCGCCCTGGCTCCATGACACCGAACCGGAGTTTCTCGGTGCGGGAAGATCAGGAAATGTCCGGAAGGTATCCACGCGCGATCCATCTTGAGCCACACTGACAGGGGCGATTCCGGGAATCTTTCCGGTCTTCAGCTGACAGGAGGTCATTCATGGCACGTGCCTTTCTTCCTGCTGTGCAGGGGTTCATTCCGCCTTACGTACTCGAACGTATCGTCATTCATGGCAGTCCGCGTCTGCAGCAACGTGCTCAGCATACCCTGCAGGCGGACCAGCAATTGCGGCCGAGGATGGCGGCCACTGCCGCACCGAGGCCCGATGCCAGTTCCCGGCCGGGTCAGCCGGCGCGCTACATTTACTCCGCCAATCATCTTCAAACGCTACCCGGCACGCTGGTGCGTGAAGAGGGCCAGGCGGAAAGCGGCGATCCAGCGGTGGATGAGGCCTATCGCGGCCTGGGGGCAACCTACCGCTTCTTCTGGGAAGTGTTCCAACGCGACTCCATCGACGCGCACGGCATGCCGCTGATCGGCAGCGTGCATTTCGGTCAGGAATATGAAAATGCGTTCTGGAACGGTGCACAGATGGTCTTCGGCGATGGCGATGGCGAACTGTTCAATCGCTTTACCCTGGCCCTGGACGTGGTCGCGCATGAACTCACGCATGGCGTGACGGAGCGTGACGCCGGGTTGATCTACGCCTACCAGTCCGGGGCACTCAACGAGTCGTTGTCGGATGTTTTCGGCAGTTTGGTCAAGCAGTACCACCTGGGGCATAGCGCCACCCGAGCCGACTGGCTAATCGGCGACGGGCTGCTGACGGAACGGGTTAACGGCCGGGCGCTGCGCTCCATGGCCGCCCCCGGTACGGCCTACGACGATCCGGTGCTGGGGCGTGATCCCCAGCCGGGACATATGAACGATTATGTCGACACCCAGGCCGACAATGGTGGAGTGCACATCAATTCGGGCATCCCCAATCATGCCTTCTACCTGGCCGCCATGGCGCTTGACGGGTATGCCTGGGAAAGTGCCGGGCGTATCTGGTACGACACGCTGCGCGATTCGCGTCTGACGCGAGAGATCGACTTTGCCTCCTTCGCTGAACTGACGCGGGACAATGCGGATCGCCGTTTCGGCCGCCTCAGCCGAGAGGTCGATGCCGTCGATTCCGCCTGGCGCGAGGTGGGTGTGTTGAAATGAGTGCCTCGTTGCCTCCGCCGTTAACCGCTTCCAGCGTAATTGCCGTCAGCCGCGAAGGCGGCCTCGCGCATTTTCCGGGGTTGGCCGCGCCGCGGCGTATTCCCTGCGCGCAGTGCAGCGATGACCAGCGCCGACGCTTGCATGAATTGCTCAGCCAGGCGGCACAGCGTGGTGAGCATGACGAGCCGGCATGTGGGGCCGACCGCCGGGCCTTTCGCCTGGCCGTGGAGGAGGATGCTCAGCCACGCTGGACGGTCGTGATCGACGAAGAAAAAACGCCTGGCGAGCTGGTGGCGCTATGGAAACGGGGAGGCATGTGATGTCGGATCGGCGAGACCGATCAGCGAGAAGCCGTGCCGGACAGTCTGCGGTATCCTCTGATCAATGCCGTTCCTGCCGCGGGGCAGGATATTGTCATGTATCGTCGATCACTCAACCGCTGTGCCGAGGAGCCAGGCCATGATGTTGCAAGATCCTTCCGTAAAATATCGTCCCTTCGAGGCCGTCGACCTGCCCGACCGCCGCTGGCCGTCAAAGCGAATCACCCGTGCGCCGCAGTGGTGCAGCGTGGACATGCGCGATGGCAATCAGGCGCTGATCGATCCCATGGATCTCGAGCGCAAGCGGCGCTTTTTCGACATGCTGGTCAAGGTCGGCTTCAAGGAGATCGAGGTCGGGTTCCCGTCGGCATCGCAGGTCGACTTCGACTATGTGCGTGAACTGATCGACAACGATCTGGTGCCTGACGATGTCACCATCCAGGTGTTGACCCAGGCCCGCCCGCACCTTATCGACCGCACCTTCGAGGCGCTCAAGGGCGCCAAACGTGCCATCGTGCACGTCTACAATGCCACTGCGCCGGTCTTTCGTCGGGTGGTGTTCAATGTCGACAAGGCCGAGTGTCAGCAGATCGCCACCGAGGCCACGGCACTGATCAAGCAGCGCATGGCCGAGCATCCGCAAACCGAGTGGCAGTTCGAATACTCGCCGGAAGTGTTTACCTCCACCGAGCTGGATTTTGCGGTAGAGATCGTCGAGGCGGTCATGGGCGTTTATGCACCGACACCTGCAAGGCCGATGATCGTCAATCTTCCGGCCACCGTGGAGGTCGCCACCCCCAACCACTATGCCGATCAAATCGAGTGGTTCTGCCGTCAGGTCAAGCAGCGTGACAGCCTGATCGTCAGCGTGCATCCGCATAACGATCGGGGCACGGGCGTGGCGGCGGCGGAAATGGCCATGATGGCCGGCGCCGATCGGGTCGAGGGAACCCTGTTTGGCAACGGCGAGCGTACCGGTAACGTGGATATCGTGACCCTGGCGATGAACCTGTATACCCAGGGGGTGCACCCGCAATTGGATTTCTCCAACATCACCCCGCTCATGCGTGAGGTGGAGTATTGCAATCAGTTGCCCGTGCATCCGCGCCATCCCTATGTAGGCGATCTGGTCTTTACGGCGTTCTCGGGTTCGCATCAGGACGCCATTAAAAAGGGACTGACGGCACGGCGCCAACAGGGCGACGGCGTGTGGGAGGTGCCTTACCTGCCCATTGACCCGATGGACGTCGGCCGCAGTTACGAGGCGGTGATTCGCGTCAACAGCCAGTCCGGCAAGGGGGGCGTGTCCTATCTGCTGGAACAGGAGCACGGCATCGAGCTGCCGCGCCGGCTCTCCATCGAGTTCAGCCATGTCGTGCAGGAGGTGGCCGATCGCACCGGGCGCGAAATCACCTCGAAAATGATCTATCAGGCCTTCGAGGATGAATACCTGACGGCATCCGGGCCCTATGCGCTGGTCAGCCACCAGTTGTCCTCGGAGCCCGACAGCGCGCGTATTCGGCTGGACGCGGTCATCACCGAGAAGGGCGAGCGCAAGTCGGTCTCGGGTGAGGCCAACGGGCCGCTGGCAGCCTTCGTCAAGGCACTGGGCGGCCACGGCCTCGATGTCGAGATAATCGATTACCACGAGCACTCGCGTGGCCAGGGGGCGGATGCCGAGGCCATCGCCTATGTCGAAGTGCGCATCGAGGGGCAACCGGTATTCGGGGTGGGGATCGACGAGAGCATCACCAGTGCCTCGATGAAGGCCGTCCTGGCGGCGCTCAATCGTCACCATGCCGCGGGCCAAGTCCCGGCACCCAATGTTACGACGGCAACGCTGAGCTGATCCGGCGTAACGACCAGCCGCCCGACAGGCGGGATGTACCGGCCCCGTCTGTCTGGATAGGTTCTGCTCGTATGCAAGCACTTGCCTGAACACGCTGTCGTGAGAAAGGATGTATGAAAAAATACTGGCTCGTGGTGATCCTGGCGCTGGTGAGCGGCGGATACCTTGCCGAGCATGTCGGTACACCGACGGCGTCGCTTCATCAGATCGTTTCGGAGGCTGCGCTTACGCCGCGGCAGTCCTTCGAAGACCGGCGTAGCGATGTTCAGGTGCAAGGGCATGGAAAGGTCAGCACTATCCTCGCGGAGGATAATCGGGGCAGTCGTCATCAGCGCTTCATCCTGCGCCTGGCCAGTGGCCAGACGCTGCTCGTCGCGCATAATATCGACCTGGCGCCGCGCATCCCCGGACTGAAGCTCGGCGACAAGGTCGAGTTTTACGGCGAGTACGAGTGGAACGCGCAAGGGGGCGTGGTGCATTGGACGCATCGTGACCCGCAAGGGCGCCATGTCGATGGCTGGTTGCGGCATGACGCGACGCTCTATCACTAGCGGCCGCGGCACCGACGGCGATGCCAAGTAAATGTTTCATGCGGAACTGCTGGCGTTGGCGGGATGCCAATGCCGTGTCAGCATAGTGACTCCACACTGACCAACGGGAATGCGCATGTCATCCGATCGTTTTAATAGGGCCATCGAACGCCTCGATGCCGCCCACGGCGAAGATGCTCGTGAGGAAATGGTGGAGGGGAAGGCCTATCCCTACGAGCTGCTGTACGCACGGCGCATGAGCGACTGGCTGGCGCGTGTGGCGCCTGACGCTTCGGAAACGTTGCGTCTGGCGGTGCGGGCGCAGCATCTAAGGCGCTGGCAGAGCCCGCGGGAAGATTATCCCGAGGGACGGCCCGGGTATCTGACTTGGCGTCGCGAGCTCGGGCGTACCCAGGCGGAAGAGGCCGCACAGATCCTGCGCGAGGTGGGCTACGACGAAGCGACCTGCGGGCGCGTGGCGAGTCTGATTCGCAAGGAGAACCTGCGCCAGGATGCCGATGCCCAGGCATTGGAAGACACCGCCTGCCTGGTCTTTCTGCAGTACTACTTCGCCGAGTTCGCCAATGGCCATGACGAGGAGAAGATCGTGCGCATCGTACAGAAGACTTGGCGCAAGATGTCACCGCACGGGCATGAGCTTGCCGCCACCATCGCGCTGCCAGAACGCGAGCAGGGCTACGTCAAGAAAGCGCTCGGTACTGCCTGAACCGGCTGCTCAGCCCGCTTGGTCCACTTCGCCGTTCGAGGCGTCCTGGCGTGATATGACCGAGGACAGGCGCTGAAATGGGTAGACGATCCGCTGTATCGATCAGAGCGGCGTTTTCGACCCCTCTCCGGGCACTTCCCTGACCAGGCGTGGGAGCAGGAACCCGGCGAGGCGCAGACGCAATGTTGCCATCAGCGCTTGTGCCTCGGCATCGGAGACATCGAAGTGGGCCGCTCCGGTCACCGGGTCGAGCACGTGCAGGTAGTAGGGCATTACCCCGGCGGTGAACAGTGCCTCGGAGAGCTGGGCGAGGGTGTCGACGTCATCGTTGACGCCCCGCAGCAGCACGCTCTGGTTGAGCAGCGTGACACCGACATCGCGCAGCCGGGCGAGAGCCTCGATGACCGCGGCGTCGATCTCCTGGGGATGGTTGATATGCAGCACCATGACTTTCTGCAGCCGCGTTTTCGAAAGCCAGCCGAGCAGGGCGTCATCGACTCGGTCGGGAATGACGACCGGCAGGCGAGTATGTATGCGTAGCCGCTTGAGGTGGGGAATCTCGGCCAACTGTTCGACTAACCACGCCAGGCGCTCATCCTTGGCGGCCAGCGGGTCGCCGCCCGACAGGATCGCTTCGTTAAGCGAGCTGTCCTCGCGCAGGTAATCCAGCGTAGGCTGCCACTCGGCCCGCGAGGGCGAATTCTCGGCATAGGGGAAGTGGCGGCGAAAACAGTAGCGGCAGTTGATGGCGCAGGTCGGACTGCCGATCAGCAGCACCCGGCCGTGATATTTATGGATCAATCCCCGCCGCGGCGTATGCTCGGCCTCCTCGAGCGGGTCGCTGACGAAGCCGGCCACGACGTCGCGCTCTTCCTCCAGGGGCAGAACCTGACGCAGCAGTGGGTCGTGAGGATCATGCGGGCGGATGCGGGCCAGATAAGCCTCCGGTACGCGTACCGGAAACAGCTCGTGGCCTTGACGCGCGCCTGGCAGCCAGGCGGGATCAAGGCCCAGGCGGCGGCACAACTCCTGCGGATCGCGAATGGCGTTGCGCAACTGGGCACGCCAGTCATCGGCGCGGGCAATGGTCTGCACAGGAAGGAAGGTTCGGGTTATCATGCGGCCCACTTGGTCATTGTATGCGAAGCGCCACGGGCGTTTCGCGCAACGGATGGATGGTTGCGGGTCCGGCCCGCGACGTACTCAATAGCGAGGACTCATGGCGAACTATTCTACCAACGAATTCAAGGGCGGTCTGAAAGTCATGCTCGATGGCGACCCCTGCAACATTCTCGAGAATGAATTCGTCAAGCCGGGCAAGGGACAGGCCTTCAACCGGGTCAAGTTGCGCAACTTGAACACCGGCCGGGTGTGGGAGCGTACCTTCAAGTCGGGGGAGTCGTTGGAAGGCGCCGATGTCATGGATATCGAGATGGAGTATCTCTATAACGATGGCGACATGTGGTACTTCATGAAGACCGATGGTTCCTTCGAGCAGTACGCGGTGGAAAAGCGCGCGCTGGGCGATACCGAAAAGTGGCTCAAGGAACAGGTTCCGTATACCGTTACCTTGTGGAACGACAACGCGATTGCCGTATCTCCGCCCAACTTCATCGAGCTAGAAGTCGTCGAGACCGATCCCGGCCTGAAGGGGGATACCGCGCAAGGGGGCTCCAAGCCCGCCACGCTGTCTTCCGGCGCGGTGGTGCGCGTGCCGCTGTTCATCAATCAAGGCGAAGTCTTGAAAATCGATACACGTAGCGGCGAGTACGTCAGCCGCGCCTAAGAAGCACCCTGTGTTGCCGATGATCGACGCCGAGCCATGTGCTCGGCGTTTTCGATGGAACCAAGTCATGAACGAAACCGACGGCTGGCGGCCGAGCGCGACGGTCGAAACGCTGCGCGAGCGAGCGCGTTTGCTGAGTGTCATCCGCAATTTTTTTCAGGCGCGCGACGTCTGGGAGGTCGAGACGCCGATATTGGGACATGGAGGGACGACCGATCCGCACCTGGATGCGTTGTCGTTGCATGCACTGACGCCGAAGGGACGCGAACGGTTGTGGCTGCAGACCTCGCCGGAATTCCACATGAAGCGCCTGCTGGCGGCGGGTAGCGGGCCGATTTTTCAGCTCTCGCGCAGCTTCCGCGATGGCGAGGTCGGGCGGCGCCACAATCTCGAGTTCACCATGCTGGAATGGTATCGCCCAGGCGTCTCCCTGGCGGCGCTGATCGATGAGACCGACGCCCTGATCCGCAGCGTGTTACCGCTTGATCCCGGGCCGCAGCGGCTGCGCCGTTATCGTGTGCTGTTTCGCGAGCAGCTGGGCGTCGACCCTTTCACCACCCCGCTCGATGCATTACGCCACTTGGCGCAGACACGCGGCGACCTCGACATGACTGCGGCCGAGCGTGACGAATGTCTCGATCTGCTGATGAGCGTGGTCATCGAGCCGATGCTGGGTCGCGAGGGGCTCGACGTGGTCATCGATTATCCGGCCAGCCAGGCCGCGCTGGCCCGACGACATCGTGACCCAGAGGATGGCGCCTGGGTGGCGTCGCGTTTCGAGGTCTACCGGCTGGGGCTGGAACTCGCCAATGGTTACGATGAACTGACGGACGGCGAGGAGCAGGCCCGTCGCTTTGCAGAAGATAACGCCATGCGGCGCCGATTGGGCAAGCCCGAGATCGACGTCGACCGGCGTCTGGTGGCAGCGCTGCGCGCGGGTATGCCGGCGGGCAGCGGTGTGGCTCTCGGGGTGGACAGACTTCTCCAGCTGGCTTTGGGCAAGGCTCAGGTCAGTGAAGTGATGGCCTTTGCCTGGCAGGATTGCTGAAGCTCGCTTTGCGTGTATTTAGTATAGCCCGGCCAGTGCGGTCGCCGCCGTGGGGGCCAGCGGTAGCATCGGGAACAGCGTCGCCTGATAGGCATGATAGATATCGGGCTTGCCTGTCCATACGCTGGACGAGGGCACGTTGCGCGCGTCCAGTTCGTGAAACCAGCTGCCGCGGGCATGATCGATCAGATAGGTGTCGATATAGTCCCACCAGCTGCGGTAGAGCTGCTCATAGCGTGGGTTGCCGGTGCGCACGATAAAGGCCGCGGCCGCCACAACGGCTTCGCCGGCGACCCAGTGCATGCGATTCGCGACCACCGGCTTGCCTTCCCAGCCCAGCGTATAGACGAACCCCGGCGCGCCATCGACATGCCAGCCGCTCGCAACGGCGGTATCGAACAATGCCTGGGCATCCTCGATCAGCCAGGCCGGGGCGGGTTGTCCGGCACGCAGCAGGCCGGCTTCCAGGTTGAGCAGCAGGCGTGACCACTCCAGCGCATGGCCTGGGGTGAATCCGTAGGGGCGAAACGGATCGGACGGATTGTCCTGGTTGTAATCGCGCTGCTGCTGCCACTGGCTATCGAAATGCTCGACGACCCTATAACCGGCGCCGGCCGCGTCTGCATGGATCAGATGCTGGGCGATGCTGAGCGCGCGTTCACGCCACAGCGGGACCTGCAATACATCGGCCAGCGCCAGGAAGGCTTCGACGCAGTGCATGTTGCTGTTGGCGCCGCGATAGGCTTCGCTCTGCGACCAGTCGCGGGTATAGCCCTCCATGACCCGCCCTTCGGCGTCGGACCAGAAGTGCGCCTCGATCACTTCCACGGCCTGGTCGAGCAACTCGCGGGCACCGGGTCGGCCGGCGGCGGTCGCGGATGCGGCCGCCAGAGCGACGAAGGCATGCAGATAGGCTTCCTTGCGGGTGGCGGCACGGGCGTCATCCCCGGAGAGCTCGGGAAACCAGCCGCCATATTCCTGGTCGATGAACAGCTCGCGCAGGGCCTTCACGCCATGGTCCACCAGCGTACCGGCGCCGGGAATGCCCTGCAGAGTCGCCAGCGCGAAGGTATGGGTCATGCGTGCGGTGACCAGCGCCTGCGGGGGCATGGTGGGGTCCTGACAGCCAGCGTCGTCCAGCCAGCCGAAACCGCCTTCGTCACGGCGTGCGGCCTTGCCGAAGGCGATCAGGGCATCGCCCTGCTGAGCCAGCCAGCGTTGATGGCCCGGAGCGCTCAGCCAACTTGTAGCCGAAGAGGAGGGGGAGTGCATCAAGGCTCCTTCGCATACAGGAGGTTTGGAATCTATCGTTTGCGGGGTAAGGAATACTTTAATTAAAGACGTTAGTTGAATTGTCGTCCAGCGATTAACTCGCAATAGTATTTCCGGCAAACCTAATGAATATCGGCGCTGAAACACAACAGTCTAGACCCGGGCTATTATCGGTTTGGTAATAAAAACAAAATGGAGCGTGGTGCATGAAAACAATCTCCAACGCGATGAAAGGACTCGGTTGCGTACTTTTTCCGCTCGTGCTGGCCGCGCCAACGGCTCATGCCGCCGAGGTGGAGGTGCTCAACTGGTGGACCTCGGGTGGTGAAGCCAAGGCCCTCGGGGTGCTCAAGGACGAGCTTGCCGAAGAGGGCATCGGCTGGAAGAACATGCCGGTCGCCGGGGGGGCAGGCACCAATGCCATGGCGGTGCTGCGCTCGCGCGTGGCCTCGGGCAATCCGCCGACGGCGGCGCAGATTCTAGGTTTCGACGCTCGCGACTGGGCCCAGCGTGATGCATTGGCCCATCTCGACCAGGTCGCCGAGGAGCAGAACTGGAGCGAGGTGCTGCCCCAGGCGCTGCAGGATTTCGTCCGATATGAGGGCCACTGGGTCGGTGCGCCGTTCGAGATTCACTCCACCAACTGGGTGTGGGGCAACAAGGCGTTGATGGATGAGTTGGGCATCGAGCAGCCCAAGACCTGGGAAGACTTCATCGCCTCGCTCGAGAAAGCCAAGGAGGCCGGCTATACCGGCCTGGCTTACGGCGGGCAGCCGTGGCAGGACGCGACGGTCTTCGAAAACGTCGTGCTGGCCACCGGTGGGGCGGACTTCTATCGCCAGGCGTTAATCGATCTCGACGAGGATGCCCTGAATTCCGACACCATGGTCGCATCCTTCGATCGCTTGCGTGAGCTGCTGGCCTACAAGGACAGCAATTCATCGGGACGTGACTGGAATCTGGCCACCGCCATGATCATCAACGACAAGGCACTTTTTCAGATCATGGGCGATTGGGCCAAGGGCGAGTTCGACAATGCAGGGCTTGAGCCCGAGCAGGATTTCGTCTGCTTCCGCACGCCGGGCACGCAGGGCGCGGTGACCTTCAACAGCGATCAGCTGATCATGTTCAAGACCGAGGATCAGCAGCAGCACGAACTTCAGCAGACCATGGCCAAGACCATCATGTCGCCCGACTTCCAGATCGCGTTCAGCCAGATCAAGGGCTCGGTCCCGGCACGTATGGATCTGTCCGGCGACCAACTCGATGCCTGTGCCCAGAAGGGTTACGAGGAGGTCAAGGAAGCCGCCGACGAGGATACGCTGATGGGTAGCCTCGCCCATGGCTATGGGGCTCCCGCCTCGGTCAAGAACGCCGTGTTCGATATCGTCTCGTCCTTCGTGAACAGCAATATGGACAGCCAGACCGCTGCCGAGGAACTCGCCCGTGCAGTGAAGAGCGCCAGCGCCTAACGGCAAAAGAGCCCCGCCACGCGGGGCTTTTTCTTCGGGCTTTCTTCTCTTACGTTAGGAACGCTGTCATGCCTCGTTCATCTTCGAAACGCGAGATAGGAGCGCGTGCGCGCTGGCAGGCCTGGTTGCCGAAGCTTGTGCTGTCACCCTCACTCTTTCTCGTACTGTTTTTCGTCTATGGCTTCATTCTATGGACGACCTATATCTCGTTCAGCGCCTCGGACATGCTACCCGACTATACCTGGGTTGGCTGGCATCAATGGTCGCGGCTGTGGAGTTCGTGGACCTGGGGTATCGCGCTGCACAATATCTGGATCTTCAGCTTGCTTTACATCGTCAGCTGTACGGTGCTGGGACTGTTGCTGGCGATTCTGCTTGATCAACGCATTCGTGCCGAAGGCGTGCTGCGTACCCTCTATCTCTATCCGATGGCCCTGTCGTTCATCGTCACCGGCACCGCCTGGCAGTGGTTCCTGAATCCCGGACTGGGGCTCGAGAAGACCATGCATGAGTTAGGCTGGACCAGCTTCAGCTTCAACTGGCTGATCAATGCCGATATGGCGATCTACACGATAGTGATCGCCGCGGTATGGCAGGCGACCGGCTTCGTGATGGCGATGTTTCTTGCCGGATTGCGCGGCATCGATGGCGAGATAATCAAGGCCGCGCAGATCGACGGCGCACCGGCCTGGAAAATCTACCTGCGCATCATCATTCCGCAGCTGCGTCCGGTATTTCTCAGCGCGGTGGTAGTGCTGGCGCATCTGGCGATCAAAAGCTTCGACCTGGTCGTGGCCATGACCGGCGGTGGACCGGGCAATGCCACTACGGTACCGGCGACGTTCATGTACTCCTACGCCTTCTCGCGTAACGAGATGGGCATCGCCGCGGCCAGCGCAGTGTTCATGCTCGCGGTCATCGCCGCGCTGATCGTGCCGTATCTGTATTCCGAGCTGCGAGGATCGCGTTCATGATGACGCCCGCTCCGACGTCGCGTGCCGGGATGTGGCAGCGCGCTTTTCTCTATATGGTGCTGATCGTGTTTGCGGTGCTGTTCTTGATGCCGCTCTACGTGATGCTGACGACTTCATTCAAGACGCTGGCCGAAATCCACCAGGGCAATATGTTGGCCCTGCCCGAGCAGTGGACGCTCCGGCCATGGCGCGAGGCGTGGGGCAGTGCCTGTATCGGCCTCGATTGCAACGGCATCAACGGCTATTTCTTCAACAGTCTCAAGATCGTCATACCGGCGGTCATCATTTCCGCCCTGTTCGGCGCCTTCAATGGCTACGTGTTGACCAAGTGGCGCTTTCGCGGCCATCAGATCGTGTTTGGCCTGATCCTGTTTGGATGCTTCATTCCATTTCAGATCATTCTGTTGCCCATGGCCCGTGTGCTGGGCATTTTGCACCTGGCCAACACCACGCCCGGACTGGTATTGGTGCATGTCGTCTACGGCATCGGCTTTACCACGTTGTTCTTTCGCAACTACTACGAGACCTTCCCCAACGAGTTGATCCGTGCCGCGATGCTCGACGGCGCCGGTTTCTTCACCATCTTCTTCCGCATTCTGCTGCCCGCTTCGGGGCCGATCATCGTCGTCACCGTAATCTGGCAATTCACCAACGTATGGAACGATTTCCTGTTCGGCGTCTCCTTCACCTCCGGCGATAATGCCCCGATCACGGTGGCGCTCAACAACCTGGTCAACAGCTCCACCGGGGTCAAGGCCTACAACGTCAACATGGCGGCGGCAATGTTCGCGGCCGTGCCGACACTGATCGTCTACATACTGGCGGGTAAATATTTCGTGCGCGGGCTCATGTCCGGGTCGGTCAAGGGCTGATGAAAATGAGTTTTCTGCATATCGACAACGTCAAGAAGCGCTTCGGTGACACGACCGTCCTAAAGGGGATCGACATCACGATCGAGAAAGGCGATTTCCTCGTCCTGGTCGGCCCGTCGGGCTGCGGTAAGTCGACCTTGCTCAACATGATCGCCGGGCTCGATTCGATCAGCGAGGGTGAGTTGCGCCTCAACGGTGAAGTCATCAGTCATGTGCATCCATCGCAGCGCAACATCGCGATGGTGTTTCAGTCCTACGCGCTCTATCCCAGCATGACGGTAGCGCAGAACATCGGCTTCGGACTGGAAATGCGCAAGGTGCCCAAGGCTGAGCGCAAGAAGGCGATCCAGCGCGTGGCGCAGTTGCTGCAGATCGAGGCATTGCTTGATCGCAAACCGGCCCAGCTCTCCGGGGGGCAGCGTCAGCGCGTGGCGATGGGGCGCGCACTGGTTCGCGAACCGCAGCTGTTCCTGTTCGACGAGCCACTTTCCAACCTGGATGCCAAATTGCGTCTCGACATGCGTACCGAGATCAAGCAATTGCACCAGCGTCTCAAGGCCACCATCGTTTATGTGACACACGATCAGATCGAGGCGATGACGCTGGCGACGCGCATCGCGGTGATGCGTGGCGGAGAAGTTCAGCAGTTGGGCTCGCCGCATGAGGTCTATGACGACCCCAATAATCTATTCGTCGCCAGCTTCATGGGCTCACCGTCGATGAATCTGATCGAGGCGAGTGTCGAGCAGGGCGAGGAAGCACTGGTGGCCGCGATCGAGACCGCAGACGGCCCCCCGCTCAGGTTGCCAATAGTACGTGATCGCGAGGCGCTGACGGCCTATACGGGGCGTAAGGTGATTCTCGGTCTGCGCCCCGAGGCGATCACCGACCCGCGCAGCGCCAATCATCAGGACGGCATCATTCATGAAGCGGAGTTGAGCGTTGATATCCTCGAGCCGACCGGCGCCGATCTCTATGCGGTAACGCAGCTCGGCGGGCGTGAAGTCAATGCACGAATGCGCGCGGGCACGCCGATCGAAATAGGCGCGCGTACTCCCTTTGCCTTCGACGTGGCGCGGATGGTGGCGTTCGATCCGGAAAGTGAGGCACGCATTCGCTGAGGCGAGAGTGCCTTGGTACGACGATGGCGAGTGGGGCATGCCGCTGTCGCGACGACGACCTACCGGATCAGTCGGCGGGTGTGCCCTCGGCTGCTGTCGGCCAATCTCCCAGAGACTGGCCCATGCGTACGATGAAGTCGTCGCTGAGCTCGCTTGAGAAATCGATCTGGTCGGCGAAGCACATCACCACGGTGGAACCCAGCTTGAAGCGGCCCATCTCGTCGCCCTTGGCGAGCGTGATCGGCTCGTTGTAGCGAGTCGTCTGCACCTGCCCCGTCTTGGGCGTGACCTGCCCCGCCCACACGGTCTCGATGGCCGCCACGATCATCGCGCCCACCAGCACCATGGCCATGGGACCATACTCGGTATCGAAGATGCAGACCAGGCGCTCGTTACGGGCGAACAGGTCGGGGATATGACTGACCGAGGCCTGGTTGACCGAAAAGATCCGGCCCGGTACGTAGGCCATTTCGCGCAGCGTGCCGCCAACCGGCATGTGGACGCGGTGGTAGTCGCGCGGGGCGAGATAGACGGTGGCGAAGCTGCCGTGGCGGAAGGGCTCGGCGCGCCGATCATCGCCGCCGAGCAGGGCGTTCAGGGAATAGGTGTGCCCTTTGGCCTGTAGCAGCGTGCCATCATCGATACGGCCAAACTGGGCCAGGGTGCCGTCGGTAGGCGAGATCAGCCCCGGCCCGACAGGGCGGGCATCTGGCTTCAGCGCGCGGGTGAAGAAGTCGTTGAAGCAGGCATAGGCTGCGGGATCGGGCTCCAGCGCCTGGCTCATGTCGACGTTGTAGGCGCGGATGAAGCGCTTGATAAACGTGTCCTTCAGCCAGGTGGAGCGACTCTCGGCGATCCGCCCTACCAGACGCGATATCAGATGGTGGGGCAGGGGATACTGAATGAGGGAAAACAGCTGATCGCGATCCACGTTGCAGATTCCTGGCACGGATGAGCCCGCCACGATAGTCGCAGCGACGCGATGGTGCAATAGAGTGGCTATGGTGATCGTCGAGAACCCAGGCGACTAAATGAAGAAACGCCAGCAGACCGATATCGATCATGTCAAGGCACTGCGCGACGAATACAAACGGCGTAAACGTCAGGCGAAGAAGGAGGGAAGTGAGATGGTACTGGCCCGCGATTTCAAGACAAAATCGGGGCTCGCGTCGGGCACGATCCAGCGTTTGCGAAAGCCATGCTGGATGAGGCCGTCACACTGTTTCTCAATGGCGAGCCCGACACCGCTCGCTTGATGCTGCGCGATCTGATCAATGCAACCCTGGGCTTCGAGGCGTTGGCCGACGAAACCGGCAAGCCCAGCAAGAGCCTGCATCGCATGCTGTCCTCGGAGGGCAATCCCGGCATGGATAATCTGTCCGCGATCACCGGGGCTTTGCGCAAGACACTGAAGGTCAACCTGGAGGTTCGTACTGTCAGCGCATGAATACGTCTCGCTGCGTGAAGGTAATGTACTTGGCGGGACAATCTTTTCGGCGTTTTTGTCTTGGCTCTGCCCTATTAGCCTGCCATTTCCACGTCGCCATTCACCTCGCACCCGCGTGCTGAGACGATGGCACCAGCAGCGGATGAGCGAGCTGACGTAAGCCAGCCCACCCGAGCCCCTTCAGCAAAAGGCTCCACGGCCCAGGGCGCTCGACCCTAGGCCTCACTGAATGCCAAGAAACTCACCGTATCTTACCGATGCTTCATATCCACCCTCCGGTGGGCGCTACCCGCTGATGCATGTCCTTGGCGAACATACAGTGACGCCATGACTGGATACGTCGACTGATTAAATTAATTTTAATTCAATAAGTTAAAAGAATTTAAGCAGATCTTGTAAATTGAGGTTGATCTGCGAGTATTCAGGTATTAATGTCTAAAGAAACGAGACGTTTCGTATCTAAAAAGAAGTAATGCTTTTGGCTGGTGAAGGTGAAGCGGTACCGGCAAGGCTCTGGATGAGTACTGTGCATTGCTCAGCGGTAACGTGGTTTGGGTTTACCCCATGTTGTCTTTTAGACGTGTGCGTCACGCACTAGCAACAAGATAGCAAAATTAACGTTATCTATTTGGCTTTTGACTATCAGGTTTTAGGAGATGAAGAATGGTAATTAATTCTGGCACGCCTACTCCTGTACATACTCTCTTTGAACCGATATGCAGTGAACAGTTAGAGAAAGAAGACTTAATCAGGGTGGTAACTGGGACGGCATCAGTATTGAGGGTAAGAAATTTCTTTAGCTATGACTTGTGTAGCGCAATTAGTATCAATCTAAAAAATGCTGAACTTGGTGCTTATGATGAACAAGTGGTAACGCCGCGCATAGCTAAGTTAGGCCCAGCTGTCTATGACTACTATTTAGATGCTAAGCTTGGTGAAGATTATTGGCAGCATCGAGACCAATCTAATGATCATCGAGCCCGCCTCTTAGCAGCCGGCGATCCACTAGATGTTGCGGTCAGAGTTTTATCTAGGGCTTGGGGCTCTCCGATAGAAAAGGCAACGATCGGAGGAGAAAAACTTTTTGCTGGTATGATTCGTGAGATAAATAGCAGCGCACGTATTCATTTTGATGAAATTGAAAGAGAGCTGCCAGGCAGTCTAGACTGTTCCCCAGTGGTTCAAATGGCTTTTAACTGTTTTATAGACATGCCCCGAGAGGGTGGTGAGGTAACAGATTTTCGCCGTAAATGGCTCCCGAGCGATGAAAAGCATCGTGATGGATATGGTTATTCAGAATGCTTAGTAGAAAATGAGCCTGCCATCTCCATTCGACCTGAAATAGGAGATGCCATTTTCTTTGATCCAAGAAACTACCATAGAGTTGAATCTAACAGGAGTGAAGGGAGGAGAATAACACTATCGTTCTTCATAGGAATTAACGCCAACGGAAATTTAATGATATGGTCTTAAATAAAGCGGCTACATGAGCGGATAGTTTTTTTGAAAAATGAGTTCTCATAATGATCGCTGATATGATCAATTGGGCCTTGGTTATGGCGCTTCCGGGGCCCGACATTGTAGCCATCGCCTCAAGTACGATTAGATATGGTCGTAGTGCCGGTTTTAGAACTGCCACTGGTGTTACGCTTGGAGTAGCAATCTGGTCCTTGCTTTCATTGATTGGAATTACGGCAATCTTAAACACTGTTCCTGTCCTGAGGAATATGCTGCCTGTTATAGGTGCTTTAGTTCTTATTGGTCTGGGAGTGTTCAATCTTTTGAAATGTTTTCCTATAGGCAATCGTGCGAACGATAAAGACGAGGGCTCTCAGGGCTATTCATATAGCCTGCCTAATGCATTTAGATATGGATTGCTTACTAATATTTCGAATCCTAAGGCTCTCGTTTTCTTTACAGCAATTTTTACTCCAATGATGGCTGACTATAGCGGCATAGTAAATAAAATGCTTGCTTTCTCAATGCTGATTTTTATTAGCTTTTTGGTCTTTAATGCCATGGCTGTTATGTTCAGCTTTTTTTCTTCAAATAAAATATCTCATAAGAGGTTTTTTAATATTGCTCCTGGCGTTGTTTTTGTTTTTATCGGAGGGTATTATTTGACGGTTCTGCTTTTAAGGTAACCTGAGCTAGCGCTTGGGTTGTATTTGATGTTGGTCGCTGGATTTAGATCGGTTGCTTTTATGCGGGCAGGCAGTAAACAATAATTAAACTTTTCCTAAGTATTGGCTAAAATATTTTGATTCTCGGCATAGTGGGGTTGTGTTTGAAGTGAATATCCATTAGTAGAAGTTAGCTGGTTGTCAGCGCTTTGGTCGAATCTATTAATAACGATATGGGGTGCGCTATTTTTAGGTTGATAAATGTTCGATAAAGCGAATTTCCATTCTGTGTAACGAGTAAAGCCTTGAGAGGAGTGTCATGACTGTACGGCGTTATCTTGAAGATCCAGCTCTGACCGGTGAAGTCACGGTCACCTCGGTCGTAACCAGCGAAAAGCCAATTATTAGAGTGGCCGAAACTTGGTTCCATCCCCAAGGAGGAGGCCAAAAAGGGGATCGAGGGAGGATTGGAGATGTAGAGGTGCTCGATACCCGTTTCTCACCGGATGGGCAGATCGATCATATCGTCAGCGATGCGGGTCAGATCCAGCCTGGCATGAAACTCCCCTTTGTCATCGACGAAGAGCAGCGCATGATCAACATGCGCATGCATAGTGCTGGCCATCTCATTGCGGGTGTCGTCGAAGTCCGCTTCCCTGGTCTGGTCGCGGTTTCTGGCCATCACTGGCCAGGGGAGGGGCGCGTCGAGTTTCGGGAAGAAACTCAAACCGACATTACCCAGGCCGAGGTGGAACTTTTGGTGCGTGAGGCAATCGAGGCCGACCTGAAAGTAGCCATCAGGGATGACCCTTATACCAATCGTGTCTGTTCCATCGAGACCTACCGCTCCATTCCATGTGGCGGCACGCACGTCAGTTCAACGTCGGAGCTTGGTGATATTGAAATAAAAGGAATCAAGAGGAAGAAAGGCAAGCTCAGGATTGGGTACGATATTTCCATACGCTGAATCCTTCTGCATGGCAAACAAATGGTTCGACGCCAGGAAGTTCCAGGTATCCGTTTGCCGTTTCTCAAGGGTAAATCCAACTGATGTATTGCCGGGCGCTACAGGAGCCTGTCGAAAAACTGTGGCATCGCTATTGTGCGTCTTGGCTACGCAATCGTTGGTCCGGCAGCCATTGCAAGAATAAAAGCACAAACGCCCGTGAAAGAGATGGCGTGGTTGCAATGGGTATGGATGATGTAATGGATATAGATGATGGACGGACACCTTTTGAGTGGTATGCCGGGATTGATTCTCACCAGCGCAGTACTCATCGCCACCCCCGGTCCCAGCGTCATGTTCCTCATTGGGCAGGTCATTGCTGCGGGGCGCGCTCATGCTGCACGTAGCGTATTCGGCAATGCCCTGGGAATGTCACTGGTCGCAATCATTCTATCATTTGGGCTTGGCGAGCTGATCACCCGGAGTGACTATACACTCTTGGTGATTCGCCTGATTGGCGCACTGATCCTGATCATAATTGGTTTACAATACCTCCGCATGCGGGATCTACCTAATAAGGCGGAAGGCAATGATCAAGCCGCTAACCCCCGCTCCCTTGTCTCCGGGATCATAGTAGGTTTTACAAATCCCAAGGCCTTGATTATGTTCGGCGTCGTGGTGCCAAGTTTCTTGGCAGGAGGCGCAAGAAACCCCGCTTCTGTGCTGCTCCTTTATTCGTCCATACCTATTCTATTGGGTATCATGATCGATTTGGTCTGGGTCATGACAGCACATATCCTCAGCCGAAATGTGATCATGAAAAGGATGAACTTGCGGGCGATCAACAGGATTGGCGGGGTGCTCATTATTGTCATGTCGATTGTACTGGTCTGGGAGTCACTGGCTCCTTTGTTCTCATGACCACTGAAGAACGAACTTCGAAGTGACTCACCTGGAGTTTTTGCGGCATTCATGTACGCTCTCCGAAATCGAAAAGCGTCTGAGAATGAGTTCCAGGTGAGCGACACATTTGTAAGACTACGCCGAGTTGCAACACGCTGTAAGCTTGCCATCCCTCGGGACAAGGGGGCTCTGTGATAGGCTGATCACGGCATCGCTTGCCGGAAACAGGGAGGCGCTGTCTGCGGAAACTACGCGCAGTGGGCGAGGTAGCGCCAGTACAATGCAATGAGATGTTCAGTCCCGAGGCCTTCGAGGCCAGAAAGGTCGCATAGATATGTGCTCACGATTAGTGAGTAAGATCACGACGCGATCTTGGTAATTAAATCTTGGGACCCTTGGCGCAGCAACCTGTGCAGCGGGCCGGAGGTTTCAGGTTTTGGCTGCGGCAGGGCCTGTGGGGAAGAAGCGATCATGGCATATCCTGTTTATCGAGATATTGGTCGCCAGCCACTCTTCCTACCTCCTCATCACCTCATACCAGAAATCACCATGGCCCGCCGAGTAACCTGATCAATGCAGCCTTGAGTTTCGATGCACTGGCCTAGCGACATGACAAGCCCGGCAATACTCTTTCGTAAAAGGCTCTACGGCAAAGGGCGTTTGCCCTTGAGCCTGACCGCTACCGAGACAACTCATCATAATCTCTCGATGCTTCGTATCCGGCCCCGGCGGGCTCTGTCGGTCTTTCAGCGAAACGACATCGAAGAGTCTCCTGACGTCATTGATGAAAAAATTTCTTGAAATCGTAGTTGAAATAAAATGAATCGATGCGTATCGTATATTTTTTTAGAGACATTTTCGCTTAGATGGAAAACAGCGTGGCGAGAAGGAGAAATGTCCAATCTCTTCTCGGCGGTAGCGTGGGTAAAGGTTGGGAATCTCAACGCCTTTGACTGAAAGCCCGCACGTCCCGGTGTCTGTCAATGTGGAACCGCGCTTGTTAGGTTCTGATCAATATCAAATTAAGCCTGATACCATGGTTGGATTATGAGAGTTATTAGTGCTGAACTTGGTGGAATAAGCATCCAAAGGCTCACGCAAGACAATTATAATCCCTGCGGAAAGCCGGTCTCGCTGCATTCAGTTTATAAGCTACCTGCTGATTAGAGGGGAAAATGTCTAAAATTAGAGTTGGCGTTCTTGGTTCCAGTGGGTATATGAGTGGTGAACTTGTTCGCGTTCTGATCGAACATCCCCATATTTCTATATCATGGTGTGTCAGTAGAGAAAGCTTTCTGTTTTCTGACGTCCATCCAAATTTTTTGCCAAATATTAAAGTTGCATCTTCCTATGATGCTTTAAACTTTGACGTGGACGTGGTGGTCTCTGCCCTCCCACCTGAAGAGACTGCAAAGTGGGCTAAAGTATTCATTTCCAAAAAAATAAAATTTATAGATTTAGGTGCAACCTTTCGCCTAAAAGATGTCGATATTTGGGAGAAGGTTTACGGTCAGAAGCATAATGCATCAGAACTGGTCACTGAGGCGGTGTACGGACTTACCGAATTGCACTCCGTACAGATTAAATCTGCTTCATTAATCGCTAATCCGGGTTGCTTTTCCTCAGCGATGATCATTGGAATATTACCAGCACTAGAAAGCGGCTTTCTGCTCGCTGATGAAGTTTTCGTCACAGGCCTTTCAGGATCAGCGGGCATGGGAGCGGCCCTAACGAGGTCTGGGCATCATCCTGTCCTTGGTGATAATGCTGTAGTTTATAACGCTGTAGATCACAGGCATACTTACGAGGTAGAGCAGGAGCTAAATGCCGTTACGTCAAAGAACAATATTTCTATTCATTTTACACCTGTATACATACCTATCACTAGAGGTATAGTATGTATCTCTAGTTTTCGGATCGATCCTGCGATAGGGCGGAATGAGCTAATCGATGCATATATGAAAAAATATTCCGACAATTCTTTTGTGCATGTTGTCGATAGCGACATAAACATTGGTGATGAATGGGACTATACTGCTTATCCTTGGGTGAAGGCTGTCTCTGGCACTAATCATTGTTTTATTGGTGTCAATGTTGATCGCGAAAGGGGTCGAGCTGTCACAGTGTCTGTTTTAGATAGTTTAGGAAAGGGGGGCGCGCACGTCGCAGTTGAGAATATAAATCTTCTTTTCGGATTCTCTCCCCGAACCGGTTTAGAGCGATTGGCCATGTTTCCGTGAGGGTATTGAGTATTACATATTCGTAAGCAGTCCAACAACTACACCTACCGCCCACGCCGTTAAATCGATAAGGACTCTTTCCAGTGCCACGCTAGCAGGCGGTCAAGATCATCGGCTGACTCGATAATTCCGCGTGGCCAGTACGTTACTGATGTGGCCGTTGAGGCGTTCGATCGTGCCGTTGAACTGTAAGCGTCGGGGCTTAATCGGGCGATGCTCAATGCCATGTACTAAGGCCTTGGTCATGTTCGGTACAGTAGATACGGGCCTGGCTGGCGGCCGCGCAAGATTCTAAAGTGGCGAACTCTGCCGGAAGACTACGCTGAGTTCATTGGACGCTGTAAGCGCACCATCCATCTGGGCATTGATTGCCCTTCCATAAGCTGATCATTGCTTCGCTTGCAGGAAATAGAGGAGTGGGAAGGTCTGAGGGTGGAAACCACGCCCAGCGGGCGAAGACATCCGGCTCGGTCACTTGTGGTTCGGCGAGGTTGTCATCGAGGGATGCTTGCGCCGCGCCGGTGATCGCCGTGTGACGAGCGGTCAGTTGTTGCAGGATCGCGAAAATGGCGACCGGTCGTTGCGTGATAATGCCGGTTTCTTCGTGAAGTTCGCGCAGGGCGGCGGTCTCGAATGTCTCGCCGGGTTCGACGTGGCCTCCCGGCAAACACCAGCTGGGTGTTTCACCGGTCTTAATGCGGTGGCCGAGCAGGATGTTGCCATTGGCGCGAGTGACGATGACGCCAACGCCCACTCGGGAAGGATGAGCCTGAGCCATCAGGAGGTTGATAGGGTCAAGCCGCAACCTCACCGATCAGGCTCTCGTACGGAATGTTTAGCCCATCGTGGAGGCGCCTGATCATGTTGAGGCTGAGTTGACGCTTACGATTCAGCACCTCGGACACTCGCCCGCTTGGACCGATGTAAGCTTCCAAGTCGCGCTGGGTGAGCCCTTGCTGCTCCATCCGGAATTTGATGGCCTCTATGGGATCAGATGGCCCGATCGGATAATGCTCGTTCTCGTACTTTTCGATGAGAATGGACAGCACCTCGATTTCATCGGCCTCGGGCGTGCCATCGGCTGCGTCCCAAAGCTCATCGAGGCGGGCAAAAGCGGCCTGAAGGTCGGCGTCGTTATGGATAGGCTGAATATTCATCATACTGTCTCCGCATCTACTCGATCATACTGGGCGTGGGTACCAACGAAACGTACCCATGCGATCTGTTGCGCATACCTGATCGATACGATTACCCGGTACTTGTTACCGCCGATGTTGAATACGGCTCTTCCCGATTTAAGGATGCTAGCGGTACGGATCTCGGCTTTGAGTTCCTGGGGGGTGGCCCAAGTTGCTTTCGACATCATGTTGTACCACTCGGTGAGCGGTGTCTTTGCGTCGTCGTATCCCTGCTCCCAGAACGCCCGCAGAGTGCTTTTTGAGATAACTCTCATTGTATTCTCCCAATACGGGAGAAATGTATCGCTTCCCAGTACGGGAGTCAAGGCAAGAGTCTGTACTGTCCCCCCTAGAAACTCCACCGTTGCAACCGGTTACCTTGCCCTTGTAGCCGCCTGAGAGCAGTGTCCATGTACGAGAGGGATCAGGATGAAGGGATTAGTAGCGACTGAGGTGATTCTATAAATTGAACGGTTCATTCGGGCTTGGGAGTCGTCGTCGATAGGTCTGCTTTGACTGCCAATCAATCGGCAGAGCACAAGGAATAAATCCACCAGCCACTAGGGCAGGGAGCTTTGGCCCACACCTTTAGCATCGTTTCGCTAGCGGGAAAGAGCGGTTGTGGCAGGTCATCGCGGTGGAACCATCGCCATTGGGAGAAGACTTCCGGCTCGGTCACGCGAGGCTCGGCGATTTCGTCGCCAAGCGATACCTGCGCCGCGCCGGTGATCGCCGTGCAGTCGCTATCCAGTTGTTGCAGGAAGGCGAAGATCTCGACCGGTTGTCGGGTAGTGATGCCCGTCTCTTCCTGAAGCTCCCGCAGTGCCGCTGCCTCGAAGGTTTCTCCAGGCTCGACGTGCCCGCCGGGTAGGCACCAGGTGGGCGTTTCGCCGGCCTTGATGCGGTAGCCGAGCAGGATGTCGCCATTGGCGCGAGTGGCGATAACGCCGACACCGACGCGGGAACGAGGCTGAGCCATCAGGAAGGGCGCTCCAAGGTTTTCAGAACGGAACTGGCCGCGTAGTGGCCGCTGATGAATGCCGCCACGATACCACGGAACAAGCCGCAGGCGTCGCCGACGACCCAGGTGGGGCGATTCGGGATGCGTAACGTGCCATCGACCTGCGGGTACCAGCCGACCCCTTCCAGGGTCGGGCCGATCAGCCTCGTCTCGTCATGCTCGATGGCTGGGAAACGGTGAATGAGTTGCCTCAAGCCCTGGAGCATGGCCGTGGCCACCTCTTTACCGTAAACGGTGTCCATCGTCGAAACGGCGTCTTCTTGCCCTTCGAGCCATGCCTTGAGCGGGATCTCGTAATAGGCGCTGGGCTCGCGCATTGCGGTTCTGATTGTTTCGATGGTTCGCCTTGCCAGGGTTTCATCAAGGATGCGCGTATTGAAGCCGACGTTGGATCGCTGCGAGGGCGGGCCATCGGAATGTCCGGAGACCGTCCACAACCCCTGGGTCTGGGTGAAAACGGTTCGGCCGTTGCGGCAGGCACAGAAGGTTCGCCATTCGGTGGCATTGGATGCGGAACGCAGTGTCAGTTTGGGATCCAGATTGGAGAGAGGCTGAAAGAAGGCTAGGTCGCTGGGTTGCTCGATGCGAAACCCCACCTCCAGTCGGTGGAAGGTTTTCGTGAACTTGTCACCGAGCTCGAAAGCGCCAAAACGGCCGGTCGCCCAGATCAATGTTCGTGTGGCGATTTCGTAGTACCGCCGGGTGCCTTGCAGTCCTAGATAGTGTTGTCTTGCCGGCTCATCATAATGAAAGCTCGTCACGCGAGTCCGAGGGGCAATTTCGGCGTCGAGACTGTTCACCAGATCGAACACCAGTTCCAGGCGCGCCTGTAGTGAAAGATAGTCGGAAGGATAGTCCTTGAGCACCCAGTCGCCGACACCTGGGGTATAGGCACTGGCATCGGCCGGGAAGGGTGGGGTATCCAGGCCATAGGCGTTGAGTAAATCACAGGTCCAGGCATAGGCGTCATGCAGCGCTTCACGCCTGGGCAAGCGCCACAGGTGCGTTGCGGAAGGGAAGAACGAAAATTTCCCGTCCGAGTATAGACCGGCGCCACCATGGCCTTGCGTCAATTCGGCTTCCACCATCTTGTCCCGCCCGGCGATTTCGTGACCCTGGTCGATGAGAATGACCCGGCGCCCCCGGCGAGAGAGTCTTTGTGCGGCGGCCAAGCCCGCGGGGCCGGCACCGATGATGGCAACATCGTAGCGCTGCATAGTCGGCAATCTCGGCTAGCTGATTGACGTTACAAGTCCCGCAAGGCGCGAAATAGCCGCTGCGAAGCGTGTCGTGGTATCTTTGAGCCGCTAAAGATGAAGTCCGATACGAATCGTTTCGTATAAAGAAATATCCTAATCCTCTCGAGTGGCTTTCGGCAAGGGTGTCATCAATGTCTTCAATTTCCTTTCCAAGACCGGGTCGGCCGCGCAGTGCCTCGGCGGCCCCCAAGGCCATGCGGGCCGCATTGGACCTGGCGCTCGAAGGGGGTATCCAGCACGCCACCGTCGAGCGCGTTTCCGCCGAGTCGGGGGTGGCCAAGTCGACGCTCTACCGGCGCTGGCCGAATGCCGCGGCGATCGTCATGGACGCCTTCTTCGAGGAGGTGGGGCCGACGATTGCCTATGACGAGCAACTGCCCATCGTCGAGAAATTTTGCCAAAGCGTCGGGGCATTGGTGGAGGCATTAAAGGGATCGCGTGGGCAACTATTGCGGGAGTTGCTGGGGGCTGCACAAGCAGAACCCGACCTGCGCGAGGCGTTCTTGGAGCGGTGGATAGCACCCAGGCGCCGTCTGGGGCTCGAAGCCATCGAGGCGGCGGTCGAACGAGGCGAACTACGACCGGAAGTCGAGCCGGAACTGGCCTTGGATCTCATCTACGGCGCGGTTTACTACCATGTGACGGTGTCGTTCAGCGACATCGATCAGCGCTTCGTCGCTGCGCTGGTGGAGCGGGTGCTGGGCCCCTACCTCACCGCCCGAGCGTGACCAACCTATGGCGTATGTTCGGGCGGTGAGCGTGTAGTGAGGGGCAAGAGATCGGGAGGGAGCGCTGTTCGCTACTTTTCGACCGGCGTATCGTCGCGGTTGCCCCACTCCTGCCATGAGCCGGGATAGGCGCGGATGTTGGTAAAGCCCAGTGCCTTGCCCACCAGCCAGGTGAAGCCGCTGCGGTGGTGGCTCTGGCAGTGGGTGGCGATCTCCATGTCGGCGGTCAGGCCGCTGGCCTCGAGTTCGGTGGTCAGCTCGGCATAGTCACGGATGCGCAGCTGACGCTCCGGGTCCATGGCGCGGGTCCATTCGATATTGACCGCGCCGGGAATATGTCCCAGATGCGCGTTCTGGCCCTTCTCGCCACGGTACTCCTCCGGGGAGCGGGCGTCCCACACCGCCAGATTCCTCTCGCCCAGACGCTCGACGATTTCCTCGCGGCGGATCATGACCTCGGGGCGCAGATACTGCGCCTGATAGTCGCTCGGCGTCGGTGCGGACGGCTCAGTGGCGACGGGCTGGCCCTCGCCGCGCCAGGCATGAATGCCGCCGTTGAGATAGGAATAACGCGTGTGGCCGATCAGCTCGAGCGTCCACAGCAGGCGCCCGGCCCAGCCGCCGCCCTCGTCGTCGTAGGCCACCACGTGGGTATCGCGGGTCAGGCCCAGCGACGAGAACAGCTGAGACAGAGCGGCTTCATCGGGTACCTCGTTGGGCACCTTGCCGGTGCAGGCCAGCAGCTTGCGATAATCGAGGAATACCGCGCCGGGCACGTGCCCCTCGGCGTAACTCTCGGCCTTGAGCGGTACGTCGATGATCAGCAGCTGCGGGTCGTCCAGATGCTCGGCGAGCTGATCAGGTTCGACAATCAGCGCTAGCGGGGGGGCTTCGGAACTCATGAGGGACTCCTGGCGATGGTAAGCATGAAATGTTGCGCGAGCGGAGACGCATGGGACTGATAATGGCATAAACCAGCGGGAGAGGACGAGGAGCGTACCGGACATAGAGGTGAGGGGGAGGGCGACGATAGGTATACTCCGTGGCGTCCCGTCATTCCCATACTCACATCGTGGAGACTTCGTCGTGCTCGAACGACTCTTTGGCATTCGCGCCCAGGGCAGCACCCCGCGCATCGAGATCCTTGCGGGGATCGCCACCTTCCTGGCCTCGATGTACATCATCGTGGTCAACCCCTCGATTCTCAACGCCGCTGGCGTGCCGTTTTCCAGCGCCCTCACCGCCACCGTGCTGGTCAGCTTCTTCGGCAGCGTGATGATGGGGTTCTACGCACGTAACCCAGTGCTGGTGGCGCCGGGCATGGGTGTCAACGCGTTGTTCGCCTACACCATGGTGCTGGGCGGCGGCGTCGCCTGGGAAACGGCGCTGGGCTGCGTGTTCTGGGCCGGTGTGCTGTTCGCGCTGCTGGCGGTGTTCAACGTGCGCCAAAAGGTCATCGACGCGATTCCCGAGCAGTTGCGCTATGCGATTGCCAGCGGCATCGGACTGTTCATCAGCGTGATCGGCCTGGTCAATGCCAAGTTTCTGGTGCCCAACCCGGTCACGGTGGTGGGCATGGCATCACTCGACCCGGTGCTGGTGACCTTCCTGGTCGGCTTGGCGGTCACGGCGGTGCTGGTCGTGCGCAAGCTGCAGGGCGCACTGATCCTGGGCATTGCTTTCACTACGCTGGCCGCGATACCGATAGGCCGGTTATGGGGCAATGGCAGCCGTTACTTTCCCGAGGATATCGCTTCGCCGACCCTGGTCAACTTCAACGGCATCTTCGCCATGCCGGATTTCAGCGGCCTGCTGGCGCTGGATATCTGGGGCGCGCTGCAGATAGCCTATGCGCCATTCATTTTCGTGCTGCTGTTCACCACCTTCTTCGATGCGCTGTCGACCTTCATGGGGGTATCCGAGGCCGGGAACCTGAAGGACGCGGACGGCAACCCGCGCAACATCCGTCAGTCGATGATCGTCGATGCCGGTGCCGCGTTGCTCTCCGGCCCACTGGGGACCAGCCCGGCCAACGCCTACGTGGAATCCGCTGCCGGTATCAGCCAGGGCGGGCGGACAGGCTTGGTGGCGGTGGTTGCGGCGCTGCTGTTCCTGCCGTTTCTGTTTCTGTCACCGCTGCTGTCGCTGGTGCCGGGGATCGCCACGGCCCCGGCACTGATTCTGGTGGGCGTGTTCATGATGGAGCCGATCCGCAAGATTCACTGGCACAGCTTCGATGATGCCATTCCGGCCTTTCTGGCCATGGTCCTGATTCCGCTGACCTATTCGATTACCCACGGTATCGTGTTCGGGTTTCTGTCCTTCGTATTGATCAAGCTGGGCGTGGGCAAGCGTCACGAGATCAAGCCCACCATGTGGGTATTGTTCGTGCTGTCGTTGTTGCTGCTGTTCGAAGGTTGAAGCGGATGCTGTTCGAGGCGTGAGTCGCTGGCAGGAAAAGCGCCTCCGGTGTTCTGCCGGAGGCTATCGCGAAGGCGAGTGCTTCAAACGCTCAATCCCGGCACGATAAGTCGTTCGAGTGCGGCACGACGATCGTCGGGGATAGTGACGGCCTTGCGTGCGTCGAGGTCGAAAAGCACCACTACCGCCTCGGATGTCGCCAGGGCAGCGCCGGTGCTGGCATCCAGTAGCCAGTGACCGAGTTTGTAGGCCTTGGGGCCGACCTCTTTTACCGCACTGTGCAGAGTGATCACATCGCCCTCGCGGGGTGCCTGGTGGTACACGAAGCGATATTCCAGTGCGGCGCCCCCGATCCGGCCGCGCGAACGATCGTCGCCGCCCGCTTCCACCAGCAGGTTGGGGACGGCTTCGGCGACGATGCCCATGTAATGGCGGGTGGCCATGAAGCCCTGGCGGTCGCACTGGGCGGGACTGACAGTATTGAGGTAGGTCACGGGCATGTTCAGTCGCTGGGCTTCCTGCCGTGTGGGGGCTGAGCGTGGCGGATTGAGTTCCAGGCCGCGCGGCTGGCCGTGCTCGGGCAACTCGCAGCGCAGGGCGGCGGCCATCTCCAGAGCATGGGCCGGAATCGGCCGGACCTCACGGCTCTCGGTGTCGGCCAGATGCGCTCGAGTGACGAAGGTGGCGGCGACCTCGCCACTCGAGCGGCTGGTCATTTCCAGATAGATGCGGATCTCTTGAGGGCCGGCCTCGAGCACCCCGGCGCGAATATTCAATGCTGCACCGGGATGCTGCTCGCGAAGAAAGCGGATGTGCTGATCGAAGGCGACCAGCTTGGCGCTCTGCTGGCGAATGAACGCCGGGCCCAGCCCGAGGCGCTCGGCGAACACTGCCAGGGCGAGGGTGGCTTTCTCGACATAGAATTGCACGTTCAGATGGCCCATCTGGTCGCATTCCCAGGTCTGGACACTTCCGCGATAAACATCGAACAGCTCAGGCATGCTGGGTCGTCCTTAAGGGTTGTTATTGAATTACTGGGGCGTCAACGAGGCCAGAATCTGACGATAGCTGGCAAAGCGCTCGGGGAGAATATCGCCTCGCTCGACGGCTTCGAGCAGGGCGCAGCCGGGCTCGTTGATATGGCGGCAGTCACGAAAGCGGCAATGACCGAGAAACTCATGAAACTCGATGAAGCCCTCGGTGACCTGGTGTTCGTCAAGGTGAGTGAGGCCAAACTCACGAATGCCAGGCGAGTCGATCAGATCGCCTCCGGCAGGCAGGTGATAGAGCCGCGCGGTGGTGGTGGTGTGCGTTCCCTTGCGCGAGTCGACCGATAGCGCGCCGACGCGCAGTTCCTCATCGGGCAGCAGCCGGCCGATCAGTGAAGACTTGCCGACCCCGCTCTGGCCCACGAATACCGAGGTGCGCTCGGTAAGCCGGGCGTGCAGGGCATCGAGCCCCTGGGGGTGTTGAGTGGTGGCGCTGACCACCGGGTACCCCAACGCTGAGTAGCGGTCGAGCAGTTCACGCAGCGCACCGCCTTCCGCCGGTAACAGGTCGATTTTATTGAGGACCAGTACCGGTGCGATGCCGGTGGCCTCGGCGGCGATCAGATAGCGGTCGATGAGGTTGGCGTAGGGGGCTGGCTCCACGGCGAAGACGATCAGGATCTGGTCGATATTGGCGGCCACCGGCTTGAGCAGGCCACGGGAGTCGGGGCGCTCGAGCACGTTGTCGCGCTCGCCCTTGGCGACCACCACGCCGCTGGTGTCGCTGGCCTCGCGCCAGACGACCCAGTCGCCGGTAACCAGGGCGTCCAGGTTGGCACGCAGATGGCAGCGATGCAGCGACGACACTTCCTGGGTGTCGGTGGCTTCGACGTCCAGGGTGCGGCCGAAGTGGGCGATCACCCGTCCGGGGCGTTCCGGACCATATTCGCCGGCATCCAGTTTCAGATCATCCACGGAGGACTTCTTCTCGGCCCGGGCGGCGCGTTCGGCCTGGACCTTCTCGATGCGCCAGCGTTGCTGGCGGGACAGCTTGCGTTTGCTCATGCGACCTCGGGAGAGCGTACAATGCCCGGCATTGTAGCGGTCACAACGTTTATTGTCCGCTTGCACCGATAACCCATTCGTCAAGGAGTGCCTGCATGAGCGACATTCAGCCCCAAGAGCCGCGTTCCGATCTGCTGGTGTGGATCGATCTCGAAATGACCGGACTCGACCCCAACAAGGAGCGGATCATCGAGGTGGCGACACTGATCACCGATGCCGATCTCAACCTGATCGCCGAAGGTCCGGTCGTTGCCGTCCATCAGCCCGACAGCTTGATCGCGGCGATGGATGACTGGAACACCCGCACCCACGGCGAGTCGGGGCTGATCGAGCGGGTCAAGAACAGCGCCGCGGACACCGCCGAGGCTGAACGCCAGACGCTGGAATTCCTGCGCGCCTTCGTCACGCCGGGCAGCTCGCCCTTGTGCGGTAACAGCGTGCATCAGGATCGACGTTTCCTGGAGCGCGAAATGCCAGGGCTGGAGGCTTTTTTCCATTACCGCCATCTGGACGTGTCGACGCTCAAGGAACTGGCCAAACGCTGGAACCCCAAGGCATTGGAAGGCTTCACCAAGCGCAACACGCATCAGGCGCTGGATGATATTCGCGAATCGCTGGCGGAACTCGCCCACTATCGCAAGACTTTCCTCAAAACCCGTTCATGATCTGCTGCGCGTTGGCCATACGGCGTTGAACCCGTGATCAGAATGCTCATTTACTCCAGTAAACTCCGCTTCTTCGCACGGGTTCGCCTTGTCTGGCCTTTGCTCGCCAGCTCATGAAAGGTTTTTCCGCTAAGTGCCAAGTAAAATAGTACTTAGCTGTGCGCGATGAGTGCGCGGCGTCTGTCCCGCTGGCGCGCCAGCGCCCAGCGGACATGCTCGCGGACCAGGTCGGAAGGGTAGGACAACCGGGCGCGCAACGCGCTTTCGACGCTCTCGCTCCAGGGCGCGTTGCCCAGGCCCACGGCGAGGTTGCGCAACCAGCGTTCGTAACCGATACGGCGGATGGCGCTGCCGGCAGTGCGGCTCAGGAATTCCTCCTCGCTCCAGGCGAACAGCTTGACCAGCGAGGCGCGGTCGAGATCATGACGGGGGGCGAAATCCTCTTCATGGCTGGCGCGGGTGAAACGGGTGAAGGGACACACCAGTTGACAGTCGTCGCAGCCGTAGACCCGGTTGCCCATCGCCTCGCGATACTCTTCGGGAATCGCGCCGTGCAGTTCGATGGTGAGATAGGAGATGCAGCGCCGCGAGTCGACGACCTTGTCGTCGACGATGGCACCGGTGGGGCAGGCGCTGCGACAGCGCGAGCACTTGCCGCAGTGCTCGCTGTCGAAGGGTTCGTCGACGGGCAGCGGCAAGTCGGTGTACAACTCGCCGAGAAAGAACAGCGAGCCTGCCTGAGGATTGAGCAGCATCGAGTTCTTGCCGAACCAGCCCAGTCCGGCCTTCTGTGCCAGGGCGCGCTCCATGACGGGTGCAGAGTCGACGAAAGCCCGATAGCCGAAGGCGCCGACCTCGGTTTCGATCTTTCTGGCGAGTTCGGCCAGACGCTTGCGGATCAGCTTGTGATAATCACGGCCCAGGGCATAGCGCGACACATAGGCGCGCTCGCCCTGGCCGAGCACGCGGGTGGTCTCCACTTCGGGCGGCAGATAATCCATGCGTACACTGATGACCCGCAGGGTGCCGGGGACAAGTTGGTCGGGCCGGGTGCGCTTGGTGCCATGCTTGTCCATGAAGCCCATTTCGCCGTGATGGCCCGCCGCCAGCCAGCGCTCGAGATAGCGCTCGTGCATCTCGAGATCGGTGTCGGCAATGCCGACCTGCTGAAAGCCCAGCTCTCGGCCCCATTGTTTGATGGTGCTGGCCAGACGGGGGTAATCGATACTCTCGGACATGGAATAGAGTGTACTCTCGCCGATGCGGGCGCTCACCCTACATCAAGCTTATGGTGGCGTCACATCGAGGCGACGTTACCGTGGAGGACAGGATGCCGACTTCGACCCTGAAACCGCTGTATTTCTCCCACCAGACCCGTGAACTCGACCGACGCGCCATCGCCGGCGGCGTGTCCGGCCTTGCCCTGATGCAGCGCGCGGCGATGGCGGCCTTCGACATGCTGCGCGAACGCTGGCCACAGGCGCATCGCCTCAGTGTGGCCTGCGGGACGGGTAACAATGCCGGCGACGGTTATATCGTTGCGGCATTGGCGGCCAGCGCCGGGTTCCAGGTGCAACTGGTGGCAATCAAGGACCCTGCCGAGCTGACAGGCGACGCCGCACATGCCTACGCCATGGCCCGTGCCGCCGGGCTCGAGACGCTGCCCTGGCAGGCGGGGATGAGTCTTGAGGGTGACGTCATCGTCGATGCCCTGCTGGGAACCGGGCTGTCCGGCGAGGTTCGCGAGCCTTTTCACAGTGCCATCGCGGCGATCAATGCTAGTAGCATTCCCGTGTTGGCGGTGGATACCCCCTCGGGACTGTCGGTGGACAGCGGAGGCGTACTGGGCGTTGCCGTACGGGCGACCCTGACGGTGACCTTTATTGCCGACAAGTTCGGCCTGCACACCGGGGCGGCGGCGGATCATGTCGGCGAGTTGCGCCTGGCACCACTGGGCGTTGAGCCGCGAACTCATGACGATCTCGTGCCCGCCGCCGAACTGCTCGATGATCACCTGCTGACGGACTTCCTGCCGCCACGCCCGCGCGGCAGTCATAAAGGACATAACGGCCATGTGCTGGTTGTCGGCGGCGCTGCCGGCTTCGGTGGCGCGGCACTGATGGCCAGTGAGGCCGCGGCGCGCACTGGCGCCGGCAAGATCAGCCTGGCGACCGATGCCGCGCACGTGGCGGCGGCTCTGGTACGCTTGCCTGAGGTCATGGTGCGCAGCGTGCGCGGGGCGCCGGACCTGGCGGCGTTGCTGGAAATGGCGGACGTGCTCGTGTTGGGGCCGGGGTTGGGCCAGGACGCCTGGGGCCAGGGGCTGTGGCAGGCGGCCCTCAATGCGAGCAAGCCGTTGGTCGTGGATGCCGACGGGCTCAACCTGTTGGCACGCGATGATACCTGCGCGTCTTCCGGTTCCGCCACGGCGCGGCGCGAGGATTGGATCCTGACCCCTCACCCCGGCGAGGCGGCGCGTCTGCTGGCGTGTTCGGCCGGTGATATCCAGCATGACCGTCACGCGGCGGCCACCGAGTTGCAGCGTCGCTATGGCGGTGCCATCGTTCTCAAGGGGACCGGTACGCTGGTGGCCGACGCCGAGGGCGTGACGGTATGCCCTTTCGGGAATCCGGGGATGGCCAGTGGCGGAATGGGCGATGTCCTGTCCGGGGTGCTGGGGGCGTTGCTCGGTCAGGGGCTGGCGCCCGGCGATGCTGCCCGTGTCGGGGTTGTCTTGCATGCCATGGCGGCCGATAACGCGGCTCGAGATGCCGGGGAGCGTGGTCTGCTTGCCAGTGATCTGGCATGCTATGTCCGAAAATTGGCCAACCCGTAATCAAAGATACCGTATGCGCATCACATTGCCTGACGAAACAGCCCAGGTCGCTTTTGGCGAGGCCCTGGGCAATGCTCTGGGGGGCCGCGGCCGTGTGTACCTGGAAGGCGAGCTGGGGGCCGGCAAGACCACGTTGACGCGTGGTGTTCTGCGCGCCTATGGCCATCGGGGCGCGGTCAAGAGTCCCACCTATACCCTGGTGGAGCCCTACGAGCTTGACGGGAAGCATGTCCAGCATTTCGATCTCTATCGCCTGGGCGACCCCGAGGAACTGGAATTCATGGGCGCTCGCGACATGCTCGGCGATGACAGTCTGAGCCTGATCGAGTGGCCCAGCCGTGGTGCCGGCTGGCTGCCGACGCCGGATCTGACGGTGCGTCTGGTGGTGGTCGGCACTGGGCGTGAGGCGTGGCTCGAGGCGGGGAGCGAGTATGGTGCAGCGTTGATCGCGCAGCTGGAACAGCACGCTGACGCGCGTAATATCGGCGACAAGGAAACATGATGCTGAACAATTGCCGATGGCCACGCTGGCGGGCATGCTTGCCGCAATGGAGGCGAGCGAGGCTTTTTTTGACCCTGCTGGGGCTTGTAGTGCTGCTGTTCGCCGCAACGGCGCAGGCCAACGATGTCAATAACGTTCGCTTGTGGGCGGCTCCGGATCATTCGCGTCTGGTCTTCGACCTGTCCGAACCGGCCAAGGCGAATATCTTTGCCCTGGACAACCCCCGGCGGCTGGTCATCGATCTCGACGACAGTCATCTGCAGATCGACCCGGCTCAGATCGATTTACAGGACAGCGCCATCGAGGCGATACGTACCGGCGTGCGCAACGGGAGCGGACTGCGTGTCGTGCTGGACCTCAAGCGCAAGGTCGTACCGCGACATTTCACGCTGGCCCCCAACGCGCAGTATGGCCATCGCTTGGTCGTGGATCTGGAATATCCCGGTGAAAGCGCTATCGAGAACCCCATCGATCCCATCGAGGCCAAGATTCGCGAGCAGGAAATCGCCGCTGGGCGGGCTCTGGCCCAGTCCCAGGTTTCCGGCGTGGCGCCCACCGAGCCCAGCGTGAATGCCAAGACCCAGGCCCAGCCGCATCCCAAGCGCGATATCATCATCGCCGTCGATGCCGGGCATGGCGGGGAGGATCCCGGGGCGATCGGCCCCAGCGGCACACGTGAGAAGGATGTCGTGCTGGATATCGCGCGCAAGCTCAAGACGTTGTTCGATCAGACGCCGGGATTCAAGGCGTTTCTGACCCGCGACGGTGACTACTACGTCGGGTTGCGCCAACGTACGCTGCTGGCACGCGAGCAGAAGGCCGACTTCTTCGTTTCGATCCACGCCGACGCCGTCAAGAGCCGTCAACCCAGCGGCAGCTCGGTTTACGCGCTGTCCCAGCGTGGCGCCACTTCGGAGACGGCCAAGTGGCTGGCGGCGACCGAAAACCGCTCGGACCTGATCGGAGGGGTCGAGGGTAACCTGAGCCTGACCGACAAGGACGAGGTGCTGCGCGGGGTATTGCTGGATCTGACCATGACGGCAACCATGAACGATTCGCTGGCGGTCGGCTCCCAGGTGCTCGATCAATTGGGGCGGATCAACCGCCTGCACCGTTCGCGGGTGGAGCAGGCCGGCTTCGTGGTGCTCAAGTCGCCGGATATCCCCTCGGTGCTGGTCGAAACGGGGTTCATTTCCAACCCCGGCGAAGAGCGCAAGCTGCGCTCCGCAAAGCATCAGATACAGCTGGCACAGGCCATTCTGGGAGGCATTCGCGCCCACTTTCAGCAGCACCCGCCGCCCAGCAGCCTGCTGGCCTGGCAGCGTGATCAGGGGCGGGGAGGCGGTGCCAACGAATATCGCGTTCAGCCGGGCGACACGCTCTCCGAAGTGGCCGCGCGCCATCAGGTATCGTTGCAGGCGTTGAAGCAGAGCAATGAACTCAAGAGCGACGTGGTACGGGTGGGGCAGGTATTGAGAATTCCGCAGACATGACAAATTCCCCGAGCAGCACAGACGACCGTATACCTCAGGCCCGGCGCATTCAGATACTGAATCCGCGCCTGGCCAACCAGATCGCCGCGGGTGAGGTCGTCGAGCGCCCCGCTTCGGTGGTCAAGGAGTTGGTCGAGAATGCCATCGATGCGCGTAGCCAGCGCATCGAGATCGAGCTCGAGTCCGGAGGCGCGCGTCTGATACGGGTGCGTGACGACGGTTCGGGGATCGCCCAGGAGGATCTGCCGCTGGCGCTGTCACGTCATGCCACGAGCAAGATCCTCTCGCTGGAGGAATTGGAGGAAGTCGCCAGCTTGGGGTTTCGTGGCGAGGCCTTGGCCTCGATCAGCTCGGTCTCCCGGTTGGAACTGGTGTCTAACGCCGAAGCAGACCCTCAAGGCGGTTGGCGCGTGGTCGCCGAGGGTCGGCAAATGGAACCGCGCGTCTCGCCCGCGCCGCATCCTCGTGGCACGTCGGTGCTGGTGCGCGACTTGTTTTTCAATACCCCGGCGCGGCGCAAGTTCATGCGCACCGAGAAGACCGAGTTCGGGCATGTGGAGGAGGCGTTCCGGCGCCTGGCACTGTCGCGCTACGATATCGCTTGGGTACTGCGTCACAATCAAAAAACCGTGCACCAGCTGCGTGCCGGCGACGACCAGCACGCCATGGAGCGCCGCGTGGCGGCACTGCTCGGCAGCAAGTTCCTCGACAATGCCCTGCATCTGGATCTCGAGGCTTCGGGTCTACGCCTGTGGGGCTGGGTCGGGTTGCCTACGCATTCGCGCGCCCAGGCCGACCAGCAGTACTTTTTCGTCAACGGACGCGTCGTGCGCGATCGGCTGGTGGCGCATGCGGTGCGCCAGGCATATCGCGACGTCATGTTTCATGGGCGGCATCCGGTGTTCGTGCTGTACCTCGAACTCGACACACGGGTGGTCGATGTCAATGTGCACCCGACCAAGCATGAGGTGCGCTTTCGCGACGGGCGTCTGGTACACGATTTTCTGTTTTCCAGCTTGCATCGCGCATTGGCCGAAGTGCGGCCCAACGCACCACGACCGGACTCGCCTGAGGCGCTCGAGGCCGGGGGGCAGCAGGGTGCTGCAAGGGCGCCAGAAGCGCCGGGGGCTTCGACGACCACCGGAGTGCCGGCCACCGGAGTGTCAGACGACCGGGCGTCACCCGAGCCGCGTTGGCAACAGCAGCCTATGGCGCTGTATTCCCGCGATAACGAGCATCGTGCCTCTCGTCCAGGCGCCGAGCGCGTCAGAGAGTTCATGGCGAGCTACCACGCGCTGCATCCGGAACATGAGGCGCATCTGTTGACGCCGCAGGTCGCGCCTCGCGAGATACGCGAGACCGATACGGCGGTGTTGGGTGAGGCAGCGCATGCATCATCGCCACCGTCACGGCCCGAGTCGGAGACGGCGCGCTCCCTAGCCGAGCCCGATGCCTCTTCTTTCCCCGAGCCCGATGCCTCCTCTTTCCCCGAGCCCGATGCCTCCTCTTTCTCCGAGCCCGATGCCGCTCAGGCGCCTCCGCTGGGCTATGCCATTGCCCAGTTGCATGGGGTGTATATCCTGGCGCAGACGGCGCGCGGATTGGTGGTGGTCGATATGCATGCGGCGCATGAGCGGATTACCTATGAGCGCATGAAGACTCAGGTCCACGGCGGGGCGCTGCAGGCTCAGCCGTTGCTGGTCCCGGTGTCCCTGGCCGTGAGTGCCGGTGAAGTGGAAACGGCGGAGCGCGAGCGCGACGCCTTCGTGCGCCTCGGCGTCGAGCTCGATGTGGCGGGGCCGGAAACGCTGCTGGTTCGCCAGGTTCCCGTGCTGCTGGCACAGGCGGACGTCGAGGCACTGGTGCGCGACATGCTCAGCGATCTGGAACGCTTCGGACGCTCCGACCGAGTCGAAGTGCATATCAATGAGCTCTTGGCGAGCATGGCGTGTCATGGCAGCGTGCGCGCCAACCGCAAGTTGACGCTTCCGGAGATGAATGCCTTGTTGCGGGATATGGAACGCACCGAGCGCAGCGGCCAATGCAATCACGGCCGGCCGACCTGGACCGAAATGTCGATGAGCCAACTCGACAAGCTGTTTCTGCGCGGACAATGAGGATGGACACCCGACCGCTGGCCATTCTGCTGATGGGGCCGACGGCCTCCGGCAAGACCGATCTGGCCATGGCGTTGCACGAGCGACTGGGCTGCGAACTGATCAGTGTCGATTCGGCGATGGTCTATCGGGGCATGGATATCGGCTCCGCCAAGCCGAGTGTCGCCGAGCGGGAACGTGCGCCGCATCGCCTGATCGATATCCGTGATCCCGAACATGCCTATTGTGCCGCGGAGTTCCGTCTGGATGCCTGGCGCGAAATGCAGGATATCGGCGCCAAGGGCCGCATTCCGCTGCTCGTGGGTGGTACCATGATGTACTACAAGCGCTTGCTGGAGGGGGTGGCCAATCTGCCCGGCGCCGATGCCGTGGTGCGGGCCGAGCTGGCTGACTGGGCGGCACGCGACGGCCTGCAGGCGTTACATGCCGAGTTATCGCGGGTCGATCCCGCGGCGGCGACACGTATTCACCCCAACGATCCGCAGCGGCTGATGCGTGCACTGGAGGTGTATCGTGTCAGCGGCCGGCCCATGAGTGTGCTGTGGCAGGAGCAGCGAGCGGAAAACTTTCCGTGGAGAACGCTGTCCATAGCACTCGTACCAGCCGAACGGAGTGTATTGCACGCGCGTATTGCGGCTCGCTTCGATTGTATGCTGGAGCAGGGGTTCGTTGAGGAAGTGGCGGAGCTGAAGCGTCGCCCGGAGCTACATCTGGGGCTCCCTTCGATGAAGAGTGTAGGCTATCGTCAGGTGTGGGAGTATCTTGATGGCATTCATGATTACCCGAGCCTGCGCGACAAGGGGATAGTGGCGACCCGACAGTTGGCCAAACGCCAGATTACCTGGTTGCGGAGCTGGAAAGACGTGCATTGGGTCGACTCGCTGGGGGCGGATCCTGTCGGTGATGTCCTGAAAATCGTGCGCGAAAGCGGTACTTAGCGTAAGATGCCCGGTCACGTAAAATGTCGAGGGCTTGGCCCGGCGTAGCGATGAGACTGCCGGAATCCCCGGAGACGGCAGACGACTTAAAAACGAACCATAAACTAGAGACAGAGTTAGGGAGAGCAAAATGTCCAAAGGGCAGTCCCTTCAAGATCCATACCTGAATATTCTGCGCAAGGAGCGCATTCCGGTATCCATCTTCCTGGTCAACGGTATTAAACTGCAGGGTCAGATAGAATCCTTCGATCAGTTCGTGATTCTGCTGCGCAATACCGTGAGCCAGATGGTTTACAAGCATGCGATCTCGACGGTTGTGCCGTCGCGTAACGTGCGACTGCCGGTTCAAGACCCCAATGCACCGGCGGATCAAGAAATTTGATCGTGAGGCACTGATTGTTTTTCGAACGTCCCGATGCCGGTGAAACGGCAGTTCTCGTCCATGTGGATTTTCATGACGAGCAGGAGCGCGAAGATTCGGGTGAATTCCTGGAGCTGGTGCGTTCCGCGGGGGCCGAGCCGGCAACCCTGTTGCAGGGAAGCCGGCATCGGCCCGACCCCAGAACCTTTATTGGCAGCGGCAAGCTGGAGGAGCTGCGCGAATTGCGCGAGCTGCACCAGGCCGAACTGGTCATTTTCAATCATTCCCTTTCCCCCTCCCAGGAACGTAACCTCGAGCGCTCGCTAAAGTGCCGGGTTCTCGACCGCACCGGGCTGATCCTGGATATCTTTGCCCAGCGGGCCAGGACGCACGAGGGTAAGCTGCAGGTCGAGCTGGCGCAGCTGGAATACATGTCTACACGTCTGGTACGCGGCTGGACGCACCTCGAACGTCAGAAAGGCGGTATCGGGCTGCGCGGACCGGGCGAAACCCAGCTCGAGACCGACCGGCGCCTGCTGCGGGCAAGGATCAAGTCGATTCACAAGCGCCTCGACAAGGTCCGCAAGCAACGCGACCAGAACCGCCGTGCCCGTGAACGGGCCGAAATTCCCAGTGTTTCGCTGGTCGGCTACACCAACGCCGGCAAGTCGACGCTGTTCAATGCCGTGACCAGCGCCGAGGTCTATGCCGCGGATCAGCTGTTCGCTACTCTAGATCCGACCTTGCGCCGTCTCGAGGTGCCGGATGTAGGGCCGGTGGTCATGGCCGATACGGTCGGCTTCATTCGTCACTTGCCGCACAAGCTGGTCGAGGCGTTTCAGGCCACGTTGCAGGAAGCTGCCGAAGCATCGCTGCTGGTGCATGTCATCGATGCCGCCGATCCCGATCGGGACATCAACGTGGCTCAGGTCGATCAGGTGCTCAAGGAGATCGGTGCCGACGAGGTTCCACGCCTTCTGGTCATGAACAAGATCGACCTGCTCGACATGGCGCCTCGTATCGAACATGGCAGCGATGGCTTGCCCCGGGTCGTGTGGCTCTCGGCTCAGGAGGGCCGGGGGCTGGCGTTGCTGGGGCAGGCACTCAGCGAGCTGCTGGCGGACGATGTGCTGGAAACACGACTCACGCTAGCGCCTGAACAGGGGCGCTTGCGTGCCGGGCTGCATGATTTGAATGCCGTCCGTGAAGAACAGTTTGACGAGCGGGGCCAAATATTGCTGGATATCCGTCTGCCGAAGCGAGACTTTCTCCAGCTGTTGGCTCGACTCGGAGAAAATGCGCTCGATTATTTACCGCTCAAGGATGATGACGTACCGGAGTGGGAACGCACCTGACGGAGCGCTCTGGACGTGGCGGTGACTCTTAGCATCGCAATCAACGCATAGTGGAGACAACGTATGGCTTGGAATGAGCCTGGTGGTGGTGGTGGGAACAAGCAGGACCCCTGGAGTGGTGGGGGGCGTCGCCCGGGAGGCGGCGGCAACGGCGGCAACAATCAAGGGCCGCCGGATCTCGACGAAGCGTTGAAGAAGTTCCAGGACAAGCTCAATCGCATGCTCGGGGGCCGCGGCAAGCGTGGCGGTGGCGGCAGCAGTGGCGGCGGTGACAATGGCCGTCGCAACACCTTTGCCTTGCCGGGGTTATTGGCCGTGGTGGCGCTCGCCATCTGGGCCGCATCGGGGTTCTATCTCGTCGATCAGGCCGAGCGGGGCGTCGTGCTGCGCTTCGGCAAGTATCTCGATACGGTGGGACCAGGGCTGCACTGGAATCCGCCGTTGATCGATGACGTTCGCGAGGTCAACGTGACGCAGGTGCGCTCGTTGGCATTGAACAAGTCGATGCTGACCCAGGATGAAAACATCGTCGAAGTGGAAATGTCCGTGCAGTATCAGGTCGCCGAGCCGCGCGACTATCTGCTCAACGTTCGCACGCCCGAGACCAGCCTGGAAAACGCTGCCGACTCGGCGTTGCGCCACGTAGTGGGCAGCACCGATATGAACGCTATCCTGACCTCGGGACGTGAACTGCTGGCCGATACCGTCTCCAGCCGTTTGCAGACCTATCTCAATAGCTACGGGCTGGGCATGGAGATTCAGGCGGTCAACGTCGAGTCGACATCCGCTCCCGACCCGGTGCAGGATGCCTTTGACGACGTGATCAAGGCGCGCGAGGATCGCCAGCGGACCATCAACGATGCCGTAGGCTATGCCAATGCGATCATCCCGCAGGCCCAGGGGCACGCTCAGCGCTTGATCGAGCAGGCCGAGGGGTATCGCGAGGCGGTGGTTGCCGAAGCGCAGGGGGAAACCAACCGTTTCAACTCGCTGCTGACAGAATATCGCACCGCGCCGCAGATCATGCGTGATCGTTTATACATCGACACCATAAGTGACGTGATGAGCAATACCAGTAAGGTGCTGATTGATGTCGACCAAAGTAGCCCGTTGATGGTACTGCCTCTCGACCAGCTGACCGGTGCGGCCAGCCAGGCGCGTGGGAAAAATGCCAATGACAGCACCGATGCTAGCGGGACGCAGAACGATGCGGCCCAGCCTGGCGTGATCCAGCGGCTAGGCAATCAGCGTAACGACACGATCCAGCGGGAGGGCCGTTAATGATTAACAACAAAGCCCTGCTTATCATTGCCGGTGTGGCCGTTGTCGCCTGGGTGGGTAGCAGCAGTTTGTATATCGTCGACGAGACGGAGCGGGCCATCAAGCTGCGCTTTGGCGAAGTCGTGGAAGGTAACATCAAGCCTGGTCTGCATGCGAAGCTGCCGGTCTACAACACCATCCGCATGTTCGACAGCCGTGTGCTGACCCTGGATGCCAATGCCAGCCGCTATCTGACCCGCGAGAAGAAGGCGGTGATCGTCGATTCTTTCGTGAAGTGGAAGATTGTCGATCCGGTACGGTACTACGAGGCGACATCGGGTAGCGAACAGGTCGCCGAACGGTTGATCGAACCGCGCGTTGACGAAAGTCTGCGTAACCAGTTCGGTCGTTACGAACTCTCCGAGATCATTTCCGAGAAACGTGACGACCTGATGCAGGGGCCGACCCAGGCGCTGAACGAGCTGCTGCGCGAGGAGCTGGGGATCGCCATCCTGGATATCCGTATCAAGCGGATCGATCTGCCCGAAGAGGTGTCGCAGGCGGTGTATGCGCGCATGCAGACCGAGCGTCATCGCGAAGCGCGCGAATACCGGGCACAAGGGGAGGAGGAGGCCGAGAAGATTCGGGCCAATGCCGACCGTCGTCGCCAGGTATTGATCGCCGAAGCGCAATCCAAGGCGCAGACGCTACGCGGTGAAGGCGATGCCCAGGCGGCATCCATCTATGCCGATGCCTATCAGCAGGATGCCGAGTTCTTCCGCTTCTATCGCAGCCTCAGCGCTTACCGTGAGAGCTTCGACAGCAAGGATGACGTGCTGGTGCTGGAGCCGAGCAGCGACTTCTTCCGCTACTTGAAAAGCCCCATGCCCGGCAATACGAGCGAAGGCAACTAAGCCGGCGTGTTGACCTCCGGGTGCCCCGTGCGGGGTACACTCGGAGGCCAAACGTGATAGACTTTCAATACCGGGCGTGGCCCGGTTTTTTTGTGCCGCGCAGACCGCCGCCGAAGGATATGCAGCATGTCCGAGGCAGATGCGGCCTTGCCGGTTTCGCGTGTTTCCGGACTGGCTCCGGTATCCCGCATTGCTTTCTTTTGACAGGCTTTTTGACAGGCCATCCATTTCTGGCAGGACAGGCAAATGACCATCGCTGACCGCTGGCTGCTTCCCGACGGCATGGACGAGGTGCTTCCGCCGCAGGCGACCCGCATGGAGGAGCTGCGCCGGGCGCTGCTCGATCTCTACCACTGCTGGGGCTATGACCTCGTCATGCCGCCGCCGGTAGAGTTTCTCGAATCGCTGCTGACCGGAACCGGGACCGATTTGGACTTGCAAACGTTCAAGCTGACCGATCAACTGACTGGTCGCATGATGGGGGCCAGTGCCGATGTGACGCCGCAAGTGGCGCGCATGGATGCACACTCTCTTCGGCGTCAGGGGCCAGTGAGACTGTGCTATTGCGCCAACGTGTTGCGCGCCAAGGCGGACAAGCATCAGGGCGGGCGTAGCCCGGTGCAGGTGGGGGTCGAGCTGTTCGGGCATGCCGGCCTGGAAGCCGATCTCGAAATCTTGCGTCTGGCGCTGTCGAGTCTGTCCGCCGCCGGGGCGCAGGAAGTGCATCTGGCTCTTAGTCATATCGGTATCTACCGGGCCTTGATCGAGTCCGCGGCCATCGATGCCGAACGTGAACGTGCGCTGTTCGAAGCCATTGAGCGCAAGGCCTATACCGAGGTCGAGCGGCGGGTGAGCGAGGCGGTGAGCGATCCGGCACTGGCGAGCATGCTTGCTGAATTGCCGAGACTGCACGGCGGGCTCGAAGTCCTGGCGCAAGCACGCGACGTCTTTGCCGGAGCGCCTGCCGCGGTGGCCACAGCGCTGGATCAACTCGATACCCTATATCAGGGGGTGGCTGACGAACATCCCGGGGTGGCCATGTATTTCGATCTGGCCGAGATGCGCGGTTACCAGTACCACACCGGCATGGTCTTTGCCGCTTACGTGCCGGGATACGGGCAGGCGCTGGCCAAGGGCGGGCGCTATGATGATACGGGCCGCGCCTTCGGTCGGGCGCGGCCAGCCACCGGATTCTCCATGGATCTCAAGCTGCTGGCATCGCTGGCCGAGCGTGAGCCGCCTCATGAAGGGATCTGGGCTCCGGCTGTCGATGCCGTCGAGCTGCGTGCCACCATCACACGGTTACGCAGCGCGGGAGAGCGGGTCGTCCAGAGTTTGCCGGGACAGCAGGCCGGACCCGAGGCGCACCGCTGCAGTCGCCGCCTGGTGCAGGTGGGCACGGACTGGCAGGTTTCACCTCTGGAATGAGTCGGAGCCGGTAGCGCCGGAGAGGTGACTGCCGATTCCTGAGTCTTCGTTTGACGGTTTAGTTCAAGAGACGAGAGCAATGGGCAAGAACGTAGTCGTACTCGGCACCCAATGGGGCGATGAGGGCAAGGGCAAGGTCGTTGACCTGCTGACAGAGTCGGCCTCGGCGGTCGTGCGCTTCCAGGGCGGACACAACGCAGGCCATACGCTGGTAATCGACGGTGAAAAGACCGTTCTGCACCTGATTCCTTCCGGTGTCTTGCGCAATGACAAGATCTGCGTCATCGGCAATGGCGTGGTGCTGTCTCCCGAGGCGTTGATCAAGGAGATCCGCGAGCTCGAGGAAAAGGACGTACCGGTGCGGGAGCGGCTACGTCTGTCGCCGGCCTGTCCACTGATCCTGTCCTATCATGTTCGCCTGGACCAGGCGCGTGAAAAGGCGCGTGGCGTGGCCAAGATCGGTACCACCGGGCGCGGCATCGGACCGGCTTATGAGGACAAGGTGGCGCGGCGCGGTTTGCGCTTGGGGGACATGCTGCATCGTGAGCGTTTCGCTTCCAAACTGGGCGAGGTGCTGGATTACCATAATTTCGTACTGCAGCACTATCATGGCGAGGCGCCGGTCGATTTCCAGCAGGTGCTGGACGAGGCCATGGAAATGGCCGAAGAGCTGCGTCCGATGGTATGCGATACCGTGAGCCTGGTGCATAACCTGCGCAAAGAGAACAAGAACATTCTCTTTGAAGGAGCCCAGGGGTCGCTGCTCGATATCGACCATGGCACCTATCCCTACGTCACCAGCTCCAACACGACGGCGGGGGGCACTGCCACGGGGTCCGGCGTTGGGCCGCTGTATCTCGATTATGTGCTGGGGATCACCAAGGCCTATACCACCCGGGTGGGTTCCGGTCCGTTCCCGACCGAGCTGTTCGATGAGTTTGGTCGTCATCTGGCCGAAAAAGGCCATGAATTCGGGGCTACCACGGGGCGTGCCCGGCGCTGTGGCTGGTTCGATGCCGTGGCGCTGCGCCATGCCGTGCAGATCAATTCAGTCTCGGGGATCTGCTTGACCAAGCTGGATGTGCTCGACGGATTGGAGAATATCCGCGTATGTGTCGGCTATCGCAGCAAGGATGGTGACATGCTCGATACGCCGGTCGATTCCGAGGGCTACGAAGCCATCGAGCCTGTGTATGAAGATTTGCCGGGCTGGAGCGAGTCGACTCTGGGCATCAAGCGTGTCGAGGAGCTGCCCAGAAATGCGCGCTCCTATATCAGCTATCTCGAGCAGCAAGTCGGCACACCCATCGATATCATTTCCACTGGCCCGGACCGTAACGAGACCATCGTGTTGCGCAATCCCTTTGCCGAAGAATAACCGAGCAGAACCGAGTGACCGGGTTATCCGTTAGAGACAAAAAAGCCGGCGATCTATTCGCCGGCTTTTTGCAGCACGCTCCTTGAGCGAGTACTGGCAGTAACATTGGTCAGATGCGGTTGGCCTGCTCGGTGGCGGCAGCGATGGCTTTATCGTTGGTGAGCAGTTCGCGCATGATCTCCAGTGCCGTCTGGCTGTTGCCGTCGATCACCTTGTCCAGCCAGAGCAGCGCCTGTTCCTGGCTGGCATTTTCCAGGCCATTGGCCCAGAGATAGGCTTTGGCCAGGGCCAGACGTGCCGTCGGATGTCCACTCTGAGCGGCCTGGAAAAGGTATTCCGCGCCACGGTCGCGATCCTGAGCAAGAATATCGCCGCGCAAGTACTCTCTGCCCAGTGTGGCCATGGACGCCACATGCCCCTGGTCGGCAGCCTGGGTCAGCATTTCGAGACCTTGATCGATATCCTGAACAACGCCGTAATCGCCATACAGATAGGCGCGGCCCAGGTAATATTGCGAGGTGAGATCGCCCGAGGCGATGGCCTGCTTGAGCAGCTTTACGCCTTGCTGGGTATCCTGGGCGACCCCTTCACCGGTCAAGTACGCATGACCCAGCACCATTCTGGCCGAGGCGTTGCCCGCTGACGCGGCACTGCGCAACAGGGAAAGCCCCCGCTCAGGATCGGCCGGTACACCTTCACCGGTCAGCAGTAGCTCGCCCAGGTCGGCGCGCGCGCCACTGTGTCCACGGGCAATCGCCCGCTCTAGGTAGTTGATGCCCTTGGCGGGATCGCGTGCGACGCCATCGCCGTCCAGGTACATACGCCCCAACGTGGCGATCGCGCCGGCATGACCGGTATCCGCCGCTCGCGTCAGCCACTGGCGCGCCTGACGTGGGTTGCGGGCCACGCCGGCGCCGTTCAGGTAGGCTCGACCCAGGTCAGCCATGGCGGGGGCATCGCCCATTTCGGCGGCCTGGCGCAGGGCATTGATATTGCCGCGTCTCCCCTGTTCACGGTAGGTGCGTGCCAAAGCTTCCTGAGCAGAGGGATGACCGGCTTGGCGAGCCTTGTTCAACCACTCCTCGGCCTTGGCGAAATCACGTGGTACCCCGGTCCCTTCACGGTAGGCACGGCCCAATACCACCATGGCGTAACCATCGCCCTGGTGGGCTGATTCTTCCAGCATGGCGATGGCTTGGTCTGGTCGTCCGTCGGTAAGTTTGCCGCTTAAGTAAGCATCGGCCAGCTTGGTGGCGGCGGTGATGTCTCCCTCGTCGGCGGCTTGACGCAACCAGCGTTCAGCCTCGCTTGGCTGAAACGGTAAAGTGTTGCCTTCCAGGTATCCTTCGCCCAGCTGGCGCGCGGCGGTTGTCTGTCCCTGGTTGGCGGCTTCGCGCAGCAGTGCTTCGGCACGTGCCGGGTCTGGTGCGACGCCGAGGCCAGACAGATAGGCTGCACCGAGTTGAGCGGTGGCGTAGGGATGTCCCGCTTCATGGCCCCGACGCAGATAGTCGATGGCACGGGATGGCTGAGCGGGAACGCCGTTACCCTCCATGTAGGCGTTGCCGAGTACGGCATAGGCCAGCGCATCGCCCTGTTCGGCACCGCGCTCCAGCAGTTCGATGCCCCGTTCGGGCTTATGCATGAGAACGTCACCGGCCAGGTAGGCGCGGCCGAGTGCGATGGCGGCATTGGTCGAGCCCTGATCGGCTGCAGCCTTCAACCAGCGTTCCGCCTGCGCAGGCTCCGCGGGTACGCCTTCCTGTCCCAGGTAGGCTTTACCCAGGTGCGTCATGGACTCTATGTCACCGGCTTCGGCCGCTTGCTGGAGCATGGACAGGCCGCGCTGTGGATCGCCGCTGGCCAGGAGCAGCTCTCCGGCTTCGCCCAATGCGTCGGGGTCTCCCGATTCGGCCGCCTGCATCAGCCATTTTCGCTGCAGCTCCGGTTGTGGCCCGAGCAGGCCATCGTCGGCATAGAGTCTGGCGAGATTGACCATGGCTTGGGTATCGCCGGCCTGGGCCGGTTTCTGCAGAGTCTCCGCATAGCGTTGCGCATACTGTTGGGCAAGCTTTGGATCCTCTTCAAGCCATCCGCCGGGTGCGTGGGCTTCGGCCAGTTCATATAGCCCTCGGGTACCGCCCAGTTCGGCGGCTTCCTGATAGAGTTCTGCGGCCCGTTGAGGATCGGCGGAAGCGCCTCGTCCGGCCACCAGCATCTCGGCCAGATCCAGCCGGGCACTGGCGGTATCGCCATTCTCGACGGCCTGGCGCATCAGGAAATAGGCCAGGGTATCGTTACGTTCGACGCCATCGCCGTCGCGGTAGAGGCGCGCCAAGCGTAACGAGGCATTATCGAGGATGGAAGAGGGCTGACGGATCGACTCACCATAGAGTTCCGCCGCCTTGGCGGGATTGCGTGCCACGCCGATGCCATCATCGTACATGCGCGCCAGCTCATAATAGCCGGGAGAGAAACCTTTGGCTTGCATGGCTTGCAGGATACCGATGGCTTCCTCGGTGTTGCCGGCTTCCAGCGCCTGATGGGCGAAATCGATATGGTTCCAGTCGAAGGAACTCATCTCCACCGGCGTTCCGCCATCGAACCAGTCGTAATATTGGGGGTCGAGACGCGCCTGCACTTCGTCCATTTGTGTGCCGCCGCCGGTGGCACATCCTCCCAGCCATGCCATGCCGGTGATCAGCAGCAGCGTGGAGACGGCGCTGGCGCGCGGTTGGCGAAGATTTGCGAGTATCGGGTCTTTCATGGTGTATTCCTTCCTTGGCCTACGACGATATGACTCATGATGGCTGTTCTTGCAGTCTATGAGAAGACCGTTGCGTTGCGTTGGCCTGCGTGTTTGATTGGCGATGGAGCCGTTAGACGTAAATCACAAGACCGTAATGGCCACTGCGTTATCCCCGGTCAGCAACTGCCGCATGGTTTCCAGTGCCATCTGACTATCGCCATCGATGACCTTGTCCAGCCACAGCAGTGCCTGCTGTTGATTGGCATTCTCCAGTCCGTTAGCCCATAGATAGGCCTTGGCCAACGCGAGACGCGCTGTAGGGTGGCCCTGTTGCGCGGCCTTGATCAGATATTCCACGCCCTGGCGGCGATTCACCTGAAGATGCTCTCCGGTCAGCAGCTCACGCCCTAGGGTGGCCTGGGCGCCGGCATGTCCACGTATCGCCGCACTGAGCAGCAATTGCCGGCCACGCTCGACGTCTTGGGGCAGGCCGTTTTCGCCGCGCAGCAGCGATTGCCCGAGCAGGGCGCGTGCCGACAGGCGGCCTGCCTGACTGGCACGCGAAAGCCATTCCTCGGCCTGGCGAGAATCCTGCGGCATGCCTTGGCCCGTCAGGTAGGCTTCTCCGAGCAACTGCGCGGCGTAAGCGTCGCCGTTCTTGGCCGATCGGGTGAGGTAATGCCGGGCCTGCTCGGGATCCTGTGGCACGCCGCTACCCTCAAGATAGGCCTGACCCAGCGTCAACTGGACGGAAGCGTTGCCGTCGGCTACCTGGCGTAGCAGGGCAATGCCTCGCTTGGGATTCGCCCTGACACCCTTGCCACCGAGCAGCGCTTCACCGAGGTCGGCTCGGGCACTTGTATGTCCCTGGGCAACGGCCTGCTCGAGGTAGCGGACCCCCTTGGCGGGATCGCGCCTGATACCCCGACCATGCAGGTACATACGGCCCAGGGCCGCAGCGGAGCTGGCCGAGCCTCGTTCAGCCGCCATGGCCAGCCAATGCTCGGCCTGTGCGGGATTCGGCGTCACACCATAGCGGCCCTGGTAGGCCCTGCCCAGGTGTGCCATCGCTTCGACATCACCGCTTTCGGCTGCACGCTGCAGCATGTTCAAGCCCTTGCTCGACTGCCCTTCACCGAGCAGCAGCTCACCGGCTTCTCCCAGGGCATCGGTATCCCCGGCCTGGGCCGCCTGAAGCCACCAATAGCGCTGTGTATCGGGTTGAGGGCGCAAGCCATCGTCGGCATAAAGCCGGGCAAGCTTGATCATGGCTCGGGTTTCACCGGCTTCAGCGCGAGGTTGCAGGGTGTCTACATAGCGCTGAACATAGGCATCTGCTGCATCCCGGTCCTCTTCTAGCCAGCCGCCTGGAGAATGGGCCTGGGCCAAGGCATAAAATCCGCGGGGATGCCCCGCCTCCGCGACGGCTTGATACAGCAGCCGAGCTTCCTGGAGATTGACGACGGTGCCTTCTCCAGAAACCAGCATGTCAGCCAAATCCAGCCGGGCACTGGCGGTATCGCCTTCTTCCACGGCCTGGCGCGTCAGCAGGTAGGCCAGCGTCTCGTTACGCTCGACGCCCAAGCCTTCTCGATAGAGCCGGGCCAGGCGCAGCGAGGCATTGTCGAGAATGGAGGAGGGACGACGAATGGCTTCGCCATACAATTGGGCAGCCATGGCCGGGTCACGACTGACACCGTTACCCTGTTCATACATTTGGCCCAATTCGTAGTACCCGGGAGCAAATCCCTTTTCCATCATTGATTGCAGGATTCCAACCGCTTCCGTTGGATTCCCGGCAGCAAGGGCCTGGTGGGCAAACTCGATATGGTTCCAGTCGAAAGAGCTCATCTCGACAGGCGTCCCACCGTCGAACCAGTCATAATATTGCGGATCGACTCGAGCCGTGACCTCCTCCATACGGTGACCGCCTTGGCTTGCGCAGCCGCTCAGCCAGAACGTCGCCATGATGATCCCCATCACGCGTACAGCGCGATAAGGGGTGTCAGCGCCTTCCTCAGACATAAGCGTGCTCTCCTTGCATCACTTTGCTGCGGTTTCTAGCCGCATCATTGCTCATCAGGCACGATGATATCGGCTTTGTTTCTCAACGTGTCGTTTACGACAGCCTGTTGTTGAGCGTCAGGATCCATGAAATAAAGCGTCACATAGCCCCCTGCACCGCGATTATCGATGGGACGATACTTTCTTATGAACTCCTCGAGTCGTGCATCATTGAAATGAGATAAATATATCTCTACCCATGAGAAATACTGTCCATCTTCAAGAAAACCACGGTACTGCTCATGAGGAGCATAATCCTTTAACGCGCTAGGGTCTTCGATGATGGTCATTGCGTAGTCAATAGCGTCATGGAGGGTATGGCCATTGATTTCCAGATTGAAAATATCGTAACCCTGGCGGGAAATGACCTGAAAATTGGTTACCAAATAGAGCAGGGCGTAATTCTGATAGTGGGTGGCCCGGCGCCCGCGAGATAACTCCAAGGGGATACCGCCTTCCTCCGTCATGTCGCTTAGAACGGAATAGGCCGCGCTGACGCCGAAGCGGAAAAGCTCATCGTCATTGGTCAGCACACCGATCATCGAAGCATAAAGGGCACGACGATAGAAGTGATTGTTACAACAGCTCGCCTCGCCGCCGACAATCTTCGAGTGTTTATGTGCCAGGCGATTCAGCCAATCGTTGATGCGAGCCTTTTCTTCATCCATCCCCTCCACCCGTGGGCGAACGATGGAATAGGCCATGGCAGCGGCGAACATCATCGATTCTGTCGCATACCACGCCTGACGATCGCTGGGATCGTGATAGAAATCCATCAAGGCATCGGATTGTGCCCAGTGATCCAGAAAGCGGATCAAACACTCGCCATAATAGGTATCACCCGTCGAAACGTACGAGCCGGCAAGACCACTGACATTCTCCTCGAACTGGAACAAAGGCTCCGATGCCAGCCTCCAGGCTTCGGGGCTGGGATAGAAGCCTGGAATGCGGATGCGCTTATCCAGTGGCGGGATCTCTAACAGTTGCCGGCAACTGGCCCCTATCTCCAACTGGTCCATTTGTCCCAGCAGCATCGAGTTTTGTGTCGTGGCCAGTGTGGCAAGGCGCGCATCGACATCAAAATAAGAAGCATTGGTGTCCGTGACGGTGTATTGAGAAAGATCCAACCGCTGGCGCTCTTCATAACTGAGCGCATAGGCCTGATCGGCGCCGCCAAATATACTGAATGCGAGCAGAATATATCTCCCACAACCTGCAATGTTACCTATAAAACCGAGTCTGGAACGCATAGCGAATGATCATCCTGTGATCGATAGATCGAAACGGTTGACTTAACCGCACGGCCGATGCGTTCCCTGCGTGCCCGAGAGACTGTTGATTTAAGTCCCAGAGCCGAGTCCTTTGGCTATAGAAAAAGTTCTCTACATGGCGTTGGACTCTATTTTTTTGTCTCTGAACTGTTCAGAGAATAATGAAACCTTTCCTATCATGAGCAAGCCGGACTTATGCTCTTGGCTCCGCCCGGCATGCTGAGGCGTTACTGTGCGTCAGGCAGGAGGATGTCGGCCTTTTCCTTGACCGTATCGGTGATGATGACCTGCTGTTGAGCTTCGGGATCCATGAAATACAAAGTGACATAACCCCCTGCGCCGCGGTTGTCTATCGGGCGGTACTTTCGAATGAACTCTTCGATGCGCGGATCGTCGAAGTGGGTTAAATAGAACTCCATCCAGGCAAAGTACTGGCCGTCCTCGAGAAAGCCACGGTATTGCTCATGGGGCGCATAATCCTTGAGCTGGCTGGGGTCGGCGATGACTGCCATATCGAAATCGACGGCATCCTTAATGGTGTGACCCGCCACTTCCAGATTGAAAATATCGTAGCCCTGACGGGAAATAATCTGCATATTGGTGATTAAATAAAGCAGCGCATAATTCTGATAGTGGCTGGCCCTACGGCCTCGGTGCATTTCCAGAGGTAATGCACCCTCCTCGGTCAGGTCGTTGAGTGCGGAGTAGACGGAGCTTACACCGAAGCGAAACAGCTCGTTGTCATTGGTCAGTACGCCGATCATCGAGGAATAAATCGAACGCCGATAGAAGTGGTTGTTACAGCAACTGCCGTTCAGGCCGCCCACGATCTTGGAGTGCTTATGCGCCAGCCGATTCAACCAGTCGTTTATACGCGACTTCTCCTCCGTCATGCCGTCTACGCGAGGACGCACGATGGAGTAGGCCATGGCGGCAGCAAACATCATCGACTCCGTCGCGTACCAGGCCTGGCGGTCATCGCTGGCATAATAAAAATCCATTAGAGCATTGTTTTGTGCCCAGTGGTCCAGAAACCGGATCAGGCATTCGCCATAATAGATATCCCCGGTGGACATGAACGAGCCGGCCAGCCCGCTGACAGTATCCTCGAACTGAAACATGGGTTCCGATGCCAAGCGCCAAGCCTCGGGACTGGGATAAAAGCCCGGCATACGGATACGCTTGTCGAGCGGAGGAATATCCAATAACTGCTGACAGCTAGCGCCAATATGTAGCTTATCCATCTGCCCGAGCAGCAGGGGATTTTGCGTATTGGCCAGTGTTTCGAGGCGGGCATCGACGTTAAAATAAGAGGCATCGGTATCCTTGACCTCGTATTGTGAAAGGTCGAGCTTTTGCCGCGCTTCGTAGGTCAAGGCGTAGGCCGGTACGGCAAGGCTGAATGCACTGAACAGCGCGACCATGCGCCAGAGCCACAAGCGTGCCGAACCGTGAAATAAAGCGGATAGTAAACGCATAACAGAGATCATCCTATGAATCATGACGGCTACTGCCAGACACGGGGCAGCCGCATTCCTTTGCATTACGGCAGGTCAATGATCGTCATCGCTCCCGGCGAAATCGCTCTAGCGACGTGGTGCGAATATCTCGAAATCGCTGAAGTCGGCGATCTGGTCGCGAGGTGTACGCCATCCTTTGCCGTTGCCTCCGAAGAAAGTCGAAAACATCAAACCATCGATGGTAACGTCCTGGGTCGTGCGATAAATAATACCGTGCTGCTCGAACTGCGGTTCGCCATCGATCCATACGCGAGCGATGCCATTATCCTGGCCGGGATCGTTAAGGATGATTTCCTGTTCGATGCTGACCCAGCGCCCGGTGGGAAAAATCCATTTACCGCGCCCCACCGACTTGCCGTATTTTCCGTCCTTGTTGACGATATATTCATAAAGCTCACCTTGGCCTTCCTTACGCCACATGAAGCGCATGGAAAAGCCATTGCTGCCGGTGACTTCGTCACCGCCACTGGGAGCTTGTCCGCCATAAAGCCCGGGTAGCTTTCCGCCTTTGACGAAATCGAAGCCAGGTTGGAAACGGACTTTGTAGCGCAGGCAGGCATGCTCGGCTCCTTGGAGTTGTCCGACACGGGCGTAGAATCCTGCGCCACCTTTGCCCTGATCGCTGGGTGCCGAAGTACCGGCCGGGTAGAGGACGCGTAACCCGGCTTCGGTCAATCCGGTTTCGGCAGGGGAGAGCAGCGTGACATTGTGATCGAGGCCCCAGTGCTTCTCGGCCTGGTAACCGGCTTCGATAGCGCGCTCGGGGGGGGTGACACCAGCCGCAGGGGTGAGGGCGGCTACCAGAGGATAGCGTGCCGAACACGCGGCGACATTAGGCTGGGACAACGCGTTGCCCTTTTGCTGATCGCTATCGGCGTTAGCATGAGAGGTCAGGCCTCCCAGCATCCCGATCATGGCCAGTACCATGACAGGTACTTGGCGTTTTCGGGTAACCTGCCGCGTTGGCGCATCCTGCCGACGGGGAAGGTCTGGGCGCATGCGTGGCATTGCAGACTCCTTTAGCTGCTGGCTGGCATAAGGGACAGCACGTTGGCTGGCCTGCGTGCGGTTGTCATTACCATGTGGCCATAAAGCGCGTGGCAGTGACGGTTTGGGGCCGGCGTCAGTAGTCGTGGCTGTTGCCGCGAAGCCGGCCCCGGACATCAGTCTCTACTGGACCGCGTCATATATCTTGGCCTTGGCGGTGCTGAACAGGTGTGCCGTCTGCTGAGCGACTGCTCGGCCACCTTGCCAGACCCATTCGACCGTCTCATCAAGCACGGGAGCCTCGGAGAACCTGACATCCACCGGGACGCCGACAGCACTGGCAGGCAAGGGCTCTTCGGGAACCAGCAGCACGCTGGCTACGTTCTGCTGCTGACGGACCCACTCCGGAAAACCGGCGCGTGGCTGTCGTTCCACGTCCAGGGCGACCGAGCGTACACGTGCGGCAATAGGCTCCGAGGCGTTGGGCAGGGCAATATAGGCGAGCTGATGCGGCTCGATATCGCCAATCTTGTCCATGTGCACCAGTGCTTCGACCATCACTTCATCGGGGCCGGTCCGGATGAGTGTCATGATGCGATCACTCTCGTTGATATAAGTTCCACCGCCACTGCTCAGCGCCCAGGCGACGAGACAATCGCAGGGACTGTAAATCGTATTGGAGGCCATGCGTGCTTCCAGAGCGTCAATACGTGCGTTCTCATAATCTCTGGCAGTCTCGAACTGCTCGATTCGTACCTTGGCGATTTCGGGCGAGACCGTTTCGAAGCTGGGGGGGCGGCCATCGGACGGCGTCGTGGATTGAGCCATGCTGACCTGCTGAACGCTAGGATCGTCAAAGCGTTCGCGCATGTTATCGATCAACTGGGCATTGTAGCTATGCGCCGCGCGCGCCAGGATGAGGTCGGTCTCCAGATCGCTATCCTTGACTCGGGCGAGTGGCTGGTCGCGCTGGACCCGGTCGCCGGGTTGCAGATCGTGCTCGCTCAGCTGTCCTGCACCAGGCGAGAGGATATCGATGCGCGGAGCGGTGACGGCAGCAAAGTCGGGTTCGATCAGCATGAAATTGCGATACGCGGTAGCCGCGGCAACGGCAAATAGCACCAGAGCCGCCAGAATCAAGGCGACATAGCGCCCCCAGGGCTTGGATTGGCGTTGAGGATTCGCGTTGGCGTTCGCCTTATTGCGCTTGTGAGGCGTCTGCGGGTCCTCTTCGTCAAGCAGAGCCTCGACACTGGCGTAGCGTCCACTGAGATGCGCGCGGATGACGCGACGCAGCAGTTCACGATGGCGTTTGTCGATTTGCGTGAGTTCGAAAGCGACCGTCTCATGCTTGCCCTGGTTTTCATCACGAATGACACGTGCTGTCGCAGGCACGATAAGCTCGGCGGTACCGGCGGTGATCAGCAAGGAGACCGAGGCTACCTGGCCGGTTTCAAACGGCTCTTGGCTGACGAGGGAGAACCCGCCCAGCGAAAGATCCTGTCCGGAAAAGGAGCGGCCGTCCTCGAACTTGACGCTAAAGGGAACCTGGACACGAATGAAGTGCCGCTCGTCGCGACGCTCATGACCTAGCTGGTGTTCATGGGATCCATCCAGGTGTGAAGTGTCGTCGTTATCGCGTCCGTCCTGACGATGACTACCGTTTGGGGGGGTGTGATCAGCCATGATCGTTCATCTCCTCGCGTTATCTCTTGAATCCAATTCGTTCTGGGGGCGTCACAAAGAAGGTTCGTGACGCAGCCTTACTTCCATGTCAGATAGCCTTACGAGGCTCTGCTTGACGTGCATGTTGCAGGCGGCTTGCCGTTCGCAACGGAGCGAGCCGCCATCACCCAGAGAGCGACCCCGCGCATCGGTGATCGTCTCGGCGATTTCGGGGGTAACCTCGAGGACGGTGAGCTGCGTCGCGCCGGCGCCACGCAACCAGGCAGCCCGTACCTGATCGGTCGTAGCCAAATGCTCGGTGAGCTCGGCATCGAGCGTGATGGTGTCGGCCGGCAGGCGTACCTCGCCACCTCTCGGTGCATCTTTCAGGGCCAAAGCGACCCAGTAGCTGTCGGTATGCGCCTGTCTTCCTTCGTTGCCGAGCGGGCTTTCATCTTTCTGCATCGCGGCGAGGGATATCCTGTCGGGCGGTGCGAGTACGCCCACGGAAAGTGCCAGGATCAGCAGTAAAGTGCCCATGAACAGTCCATGCATCAGATGGCCCATGCGGCGCTGACGACGCGCTGCCTTGAGATCATCGGGCTCGCCGGCCGAGATGCCCTGACGTGACCACTTTTGGCGGTTGAACCGGAAGCTGACGTAGGTTTTCAGCGCCGCGCCCAGGATCTGGTTGTAGTAGAGCAATGGCACCCATAGCAGGCTGACACGGCCACGTTGCGCGGCAAGGACCATCGTCGCCATACTCCGCGTAAACAGGATCCACAGCATGTAGGCGAAAATGAACGACGGGCGTACGAACAGGGTGAGCATGATGGCGACCGAAGGCCCGATCAGCGTCGTCCACATGGAAAGACGCTGATCGACCAGGCTCCACCATGTGAACATTCCCATGGAACGTGGTCCCAGCTGTATGGCCCGGTCACTGGTGCGCAGCATGTTGCCGAACCAGCGCCGCATGAGGTCCATGGAAGACTTGAAGAAGCGCTTGCGTTCGGGGAGCTCCTCAAACCCGGTCACATAGACATCGGGAATGTAGAGCATTTTCCAGCCATTCTTGAGCAGCCAGAACCAGGTTGACTTGTCGTCACCGGACAGGAATTTGAAGTTACCGAAGCGCCAGTGCTCGACGTGATCGTTCTCGACCAGATCGATGAAGCCGGGGTCCGTCGCCAGCTCGGCGCGGAAGGCGCTGTAGCGCCCCGTCAGTACCAGCAAGCGCTCGGAGAGCGACATGGAGCTCATCACCAGATGGCGTTGAGCGTAGCGTAGGTCGTACCACTCCTTGGTGACGTCATTGCCGGTGACAACGGAGTTGTTATTGGTCGTCAAGGCACCGAGATCATCTTTCATCATAAAGAAGGACAGCGAGCGCGACAGCGTACCGGGTTCGATACGAATGTCGCCATCCATGGTGATCACGAGCGTACGGTGTGTGGGCATGCGGCGTGAAATCGCACGCAGCACCTCAGCCATGGCCGAACGCTTGCCGTCGCCCTTCTGGAACATGTAACGGACTTCAACATTGCTCGGCCAGTGATTTTCCGACATGACATGATCGATGATATCGACATCGCTGCGATCGGCAATGGCCGCAAAAATCGTGGTAGGCACCGCATAATGCGCCGCATCTTTCACCAAGGCATCATATGCGGCGAAAGTGACTTCGGATTCGATACGGTAGGACGTGCACAAGATATAGAGAGCGTCGGGTTTTTGCGTAGCGCCTGCCGCATTGGCCTGAGCGCGCAGCTTGGGAAATACGTGGCGGTTGTACCACACGGAGCGGACCGCCTGCACCAGCCACCATGAATAGCGCCAAGCTCCGATCAGACCGATCGCCAGAATGAAGCTCTTGGAATGCGGAGAAAAGACTTCCGGGGGGAGGCCGGAAACCAACAATATGAGCAGTGCCGCCATGAATAACAGAGTCGCAAGTTCTGTCACCCATGATGCCTTTGTCGGCTGAGCTTGTGTGTTGGGTGGTTCGGACATGTATTCTGCCCCTCAATTCGGCCAGAGTATGGCGACATATTACCGCTGCGATACATGGGCACTCTCGAATCGAGAACTCTATCGAAGTGCTGTAGCAGTAACGACGAAATACATAACTGCGCTTTAGCCTATGGTCATGTCGGCCAAGCTTGGTTGTGCGATTTAAAGTATTTTCATTGATGCAATTAACTTTAACGCTGCAGTTTCTGCATTAATAACTATCTTGAGTGGCAAGCCGGTAGCGCTATGTACGGCACCGAAACGTGCGGCCTACGGTTTATAGGGTCGAAGCGGGATAACCGAACTGGTCTCCCCGTGCATGGCTTATGGGAGAGATGCCGTGTGTGCATATAACATCCTGTCATTTGCATAACGGTGCATGGATATAAACCAGAGTCCGATATCGGTAACGAAGCTAAACAACAGCTCAGTACCGCATCCTTGTGTCGTGAAAACCTGGCTTAAACGCTTTCGTATTCGTTGCCTCGAGAATGGAAGGCCTGATGACCTCAAGCCTTCCACCTCCTGACTGGCGGTGTCACTCCGCCGCTCAGGCCCCAGCAGCTTGCTGCGTAGCGCTCGAGGCTGTCTCTGTCGATGCCTTATGACTCTTGTCATGCGACATGTTTAGAGAGTCGCCTCGCCCCACTCCATAATAGAGCAGGCCAGCGGCTTTGACACTGTGCGGTTCGAAGAGGTTACGACCATCCACGATCACCGGCAGGGTAAGCTGGCTCTTGAGCCAAGCGAAATCCACGGTGCGAAAGGCCTTCCACTCGGTACAGATTGCCAGCGCATCGGCGCCCTCGATGGTGGCGTTGCGGCTTTCGACCAGGTCCAGATCGTCGCGCTCGCCATAGATGCGACGACATTCGTCCATGGCTTCCGGGTCGTAGGCTTTGACCTTGGCACCGGCTGCCCAAAGCGCCTCCATGAGAGTGCGGCTGGGAGCTTCGCGCATGTCATCGGTGTTGGGTTTGAAGGCCAGCCCCCAAACGGCAATCGTCTTGCCTTTCAGATCACCGTCAAAGGCTTGAGCAAGTTTGCCGAAGAGTGTGGCTTTTTGGCGATGATTGACGGCTTCCACGGCATTGAGCAGTTCGGCATCATAGCCGATCTGGCCGGCCGTGCGCGACAGAGCCTGGACATCCTTGGGAAAGCAGGAACCGCCATAGCCACAGCCGGGGTAGATGAATTCGTAGCCGATACGCGGGTCGCTGCCGATACCGCGACGGACCTGATCGACATCTGCTCCCAGGCGCTCGGCAAGGTTGGAGACTTCGTTCATGAAGCTGATCTTGGTGGCGAGCATGGCGTTGGCTGCGTACTTGGTCAGCTCCGCGCTGCGCACGTCCATGAACATCAGCTTTTCTTGACGGCGGTTGTAAGGCGCGTAGCATTCGCGCATCAGTAGCTTGACCCGGTCTGAATCCGTGCCAACGATGATCCGCGCACCCTGGGAGAAGTCCTTGACGGCGGAGCCTTCCTTCAGGAACTCGGGGTTTGAGCAGACGTCGAATTCGAGGTCGCTGCCACGTGCCTTGAGGCTTTGGCGTATTTCATCGCTGACCTTGTCTGCCGTGCCGACAGGCACAGTGGACTTGTCGATGACCAGCTTGTAGTCCTGCATGTTTTCGGCGATCGTGCGCGCTACGGACAGCACGTATTTGAGGTCAGCACTTCCATCTTCATCGGGAGGCGTGCCGACAGCAATGAACTGTAAGGTGCCGAATGCCACCGCCTCTGCGGCATCGGTAGTGAAAAACAGGCGTCCTTCTTCGACGTTACGTTTTACTAACGGCTCCAGGCCCGGCTCATAGATGGGGATGTCTCCCGCTTTGATACGGGCCACCTTGTCGGCATCGACATCCACGCACATGATTTCATGGCCCGCGTCCGCCAGGCATGTACCGGTCACCAACCCGACATAACCCGTACCAAAAATCGTGATTCTCATCTCTAACCTCCCTGTTGGTTAACCTTTATTCCCTATTTAAGGCTAAGCGTGATCGACTTGGTCGAAAGTATAACCTCACCTTACTGAATTCATACGTAAGCTTCAAGTCGAGAACCCTGTATTACAAAACCTAATACGCTTTCTGTAGATATTTGCTTAAAAACAGCTTGCGTCGTGCCGCTGACGTGCAGGGGTAAACACTGCGCTTGGCTAGCCAATAATCACATGATGCCTAGATCGTTTTCCTCATTTAAATGGGCTATTTGCTTCAGGAGGAAGCGATACGAGGCTGCGCCTATCAAGCTAGCACAAGTCACTACACATGCCAGAAGTTGCTTGGCTCGGTTTTGCCTGCACCTGGGGGCGAAGAACCTTGAGCCGCTTGGCTACGCTGAAAGCCGCAGTATAGGCGCATTTATTCTGCTGGCAACCATGGCGGGTCATTGTGCCGTTGAGCAATGTGCATACGCGTGTAAGTGCGATGGAAGGCTCCTCCAAGGGCGTAAAAAGCTTTCTATGAAGGGGAGGGTTGGCTACGCAAGGATGACATCCATCGAGGAGGCATTATCATCATCGCGTGCCTGAAATAGTTTGCATAAGTTGCATCGGTAAGTGAGTAAAAAGCTCACATATTTTCTTTCCTTAAGTGTGGTGAGGGGTTAGCGATAGACCCAAGTAATAAAGTTAATTAAGGTTATTTTTTGTTAATATTTAATAATTTTATTTAACCTGGTGGTGCTTCATCGCTGTCTGGTGTGCCGACCATGGCGCTGCAAGGCCGCGAGGCTTCACATGGGCCTCATATAGGACTAAAATGGTCCCGAATCCAACATGGTGGAGCAGGCATGTTGAAGCTGTCCAAGCTGACCGATTACGCCGCTGTGGTGATGGCCCAGATTGCACGTCATCCGGAGCAGGCGCATGCCGCCGCGGAACTCTCCGAGGCAGTGCAGCTACCTTACCCAACGGTAAGCAAGACGCTCAAAATGCTGGTTCGGGCAGGTTTGCTGGAGTCACGTCGCGGCTCGCTGGGCGGCTACCGCTTGGCGCGCCCGGCCAGCCGTATTACCGCCAGCGACATCATCGCCGCCATCGAGGGGCCTGTTGCGGTGACTGAATGCAGTCACGCCGACGGGGGATGTGACCTGGTCGCGACTTGCGGTGTGGCGGACAATTGGCAGCGTGTGTCGTTAGCGATTCGCGCCCTGCTGGATAGCGTGACATTAGCCCATCTGGCCCAGGCCTCACCGATCAAATTACCCGTGCAACTACCTATACAGAGCGTGACGCTGGCCACTTCGGCCAAGGTCTAAGCGCCCGAGAATCGACCGCGTATCCTGTTCGACAGCATACCGCCCGGGAGGGGAAAACCATGGCAAGTCAGGAAATGGAACAGCTCGTTCGTCGCGAATACACGCAGGGATTCGTGACCGACATCGAAAGCGATACGGTACCGCCCGGCCTTGATGAAAGCGTCATCGCGTTTATTTCAGAGAAGAAGGGCGAGCCCGAATGGATGCTGGAATGGCGGCTGGATGCCTATCATCAATGGCTGAAGATGAAAGAGCCCTCCTGGGCGCATCTCAATTATCCTGCCATCGATTATCAGGGCATTTCCTATTACAGCGCGCCCAAGAAGAAAGAGGATCAGCCGCAAAGCCTTGACGAGGTCGATCCCAAGTTGCTTGAAACCTACGAAAAGCTGGGGATTCCCCTTCACGAACGGGCCGCTTTGGCGGGTGTGGCGGTGGATGCCGTGTTCGATTCCGTCTCGGTCACCACGACGTTCAAGGAAAAGCTGGGTGAAGCCGGGGTTATCTTCTGCTCGATCTCCGAGGCGATTCGCGAATATCCCGAGCTGGTACGGCGGTATCTGGGAACGGTAGTGCCCAAGGCGGACAATTTCTTCGCGGCGCTCAATTCGGCGGTATTTACAGACGGCTCCTTCGTCTACGTGCCGGAGGGCGTGACCTGTCCGATGGAGCTATCTACCTACTTCCGGATCAATGCCGCCAACACCGGACAGTTCGAGCGGACCTTGATCGTCTGCGAGAAGCAGGCTCAGGTCTCGTATCTCGAAGGCTGCACGGCACCGATGCGTGACGAGAACCAGTTGCATGCGGCAGTCGTCGAGCTGGTGGCGCTGGAAGACGCCTACATCAAGTATTCCACGGTGCAGAACTGGTATCCCGGTGACGAGAATGGCAAGGGTGGCATTTACAACTTCGTCACCAAGCGAGGCGACTGCCGTGGGGATCGCGCCAAGATCAGCTGGACCCAGGTCGAGACCGGCTCCGCTATCACCTGGAAGTATCCTTCCTGCGTGCTGCGCGGCAAGGACAGTGTCGGCGAGTTCTATTCTGTCGCGGTGACCAATGGACGTCAGCAGGCGGATACCGGTACCAAGATGATCCATATCGGTGAAGGTACCCGCTCCACCATCGTCTCCAAGGGAATCGCGGCCGGCAACAGCGACCAGGCCTATCGCGGGCTGGTCAAGATCGGGCCGCGAGCCAAGGGCGCGCGTAATTTCACCCAGTGTGATTCGTTGCTCATCGGTGATCGTTGTGGGGCGCACACTTTCCCGTATCAGGAAATCGGCAATAGCACCGCGACGCTCGAACATGAGGCGACGACGTCGAAAATCGGGGAAGACCAGCTCTTCTACTGCCGTCAGCGCGGCATTTCGGAGGAGGACTCCGTCAACATGATCGTCAATGGCTTCTGCAAGGACGTCTTCCAGGAGCTGCCGATGGAGTTCGCGGTAGAGGCGGAAGCGTTGCTGAACGTCACTCTGGAAGGCGCCGTCGGGTAAGCCAGCAGCGAAAGCGCGCTAAGGTTGCGCCTGTTCGGCTGTCGCGGTGCGTTTCTCCGGATATGCCGGGAATTCAATATTGAGGTCGCCTGGGAGGCGGCCCGTCGGATCAAAGGTACTAACATGCTCGAAGTCAAAGATCTGCACGTTACGGTGGAAGGCAAGGAAATCCTCAAGGGATTGAGCCTGACCATCAAGTCGGGCGAGGTTCACGCCATCATGGGGCCCAACGGGGCGGGCAAATCCACCTTGTCTGCAGTCATTGCCGGCAAGGAGGGCTACGAGGTGGTCAGTGGCTCGATTACTTTCGAAGGCCGCGACGTGCTCGAGATGGAAATCGAGGAACGCGCCCAGGCCGGTCTACTGATGGGGTTTCAGTATCCTGTCGAGATCCCGGGCGTGAAGAACATCTATCTGCTGAAAGCCGCACTCAATGCCCAGCGCGAAGCGCGTGGCGAAGGTGAGATGCCGGCGCCGGCCTTCATGAAGCTGGTCAAGGAAAAGCTGGCCTTCATGAAAATGGACCCGAGCTTTCTGCAGCGCGCAGTCAACGAGGGGTTTTCCGGCGGTGAGAAAAAGCGCAACGAGATCCTGCAGATGCTGGTTCTGCAACCTAAGCTGGCGATGCTCGACGAGATCGATTCCGGACTCGATATCGACGCCATGAAAATCGTGGCCGAGGGCGTCAACTCGCTGCGTGACGCCAACCGCGCGATCCTGATGGTGACGCACTACCAGCGCCTGCTCGACTATATCGTGCCCGACGTGGTGCATGTGTTGGTCGATGGCCGCATCGTCAAAACGGGCGATAAAAACCTGGCGCACGAGCTCGAGGCTCGTGGTTATGAATGGCTACTGGAGGAATCTGCGGCATGAGTGCACCGGAAATGTTTCTGCAGCGCCTTGCCGAACGTCCCGGATCCTCCGACCCGACGTGGGTCGCGGCTCGCCGTCAGGCCGGGGCTGCTCGTTTCGAGGCGTTGGGGTTCCCCACTCAGCGCGATGAGGCGTGGAAGTACACCGATGTGCGCCGTATCGCACAGAACGATTTCGTTCTGGCCCAGGATGCACAGCTTGAGCGGGAAAGCTTCGAGAAGCTGAAGCTTTCCAGTCATGCGCATCGGCTGGTGTTTGTCGACGGTATCTTCTCGGCAGAGCTTTCTGACCTGGGCAGCTTACCGGCGGGGGCCAGTGTCGAGCCGCTCTCGGTCGCCATGCAAGCCAATCATGAGGCCGTCGGCGGGGCGTTGGGGCGGCTGGCAGGTGTTGAGTTCTCCACATTTACCGCGCTCAACACTGCTTTCGCTAATGAAGGTGTCGTGGTGCGTCTTGCGCCCGGAACCGTGATCGAGACACCGATCTATGTGTGTTTCGTGTCGCGCAAGAATAGCGTGCCGGTAATGAGCCATCCCCGCGTATTGATCGTGGGTGGTGCGCGTAGCGAGGCGACAGTGATCGAGCACTACGCCGGCGAGCCGGAGGCGGCCAACTTCACTAACGTGGTTACCGAAGTGCTGCTGGAACGCGGGGCGATACTCAAGCACTACAAGCTGCAGGAGGCGTCGACCGACGATCTGCATGTGGCCAGCATCCATGTCGATCAGAGTCGTGACAGCCGCTTTGCCTCGTTCAACCTGAACCTGGGCGGAGCGTTAGTGCGCAACGATCTGGTGGCGGATCTCAATGCCGAAGGCGCCGAAGCCAACTACAATGGCCTGTTTTTCGGCCAGGGGCGGCAGCATATCGATAACCACACGCTGGTGAATCACAATGCTCCGCGCACCTTCTCCAATGAGAACTACAAGGGCATTCTCGGCGACCGTGCGCGCGGGGTTTTCAACGGCAAGGTTATCGTCAAACGCGGCAGTCAGCAGATCGAAGCGTACCAGAGCAATGCCAATCTGCTGCTGTCCGACCGCGCCGAGGTCGACACCAAGCCAGAGCTCGAGATCTATGCCGATGACGTCAAGTGCTCTCACGGCACCACCACGGGTCAGCTCGACGAAGAGGCGATCTATGCGCTGCGTACCCGCGGTATCAGCAAGCAAATGGCCCGCGGACTGCTGACGTTGGCATTTGCCGGTGAAGTCATGGAGCAGGTAACGCTGCCGGAGATCGTTGAGCGTGTCGAACGAGCCGTGGCCGGCAAGTTGCCCGAGCGCTTTAATCTGGCGGGACTGGTCGAAGCTGCCGACGTTGCAGAGGAGGCTTGAACATGACCGCCTTTAGCGATCTGACGCTGGACGTGGCGCAGGTACGCCGGGAATTTCCTATCCTGGAGCGCCAAGTGCATGGCAAACCCCTGATCTACCTCGACAATGCGGCTACCAGTCAGACGCCGCGGGCGGTCATCGAGTCGATCAGCGATTACTATAGCCGTTACAACGCCAATATCCATCGCGGGTTGCATACTCTCGCCGACGAGGCGACAGCGGCCTATGAAGGGACTCGCGAAAAGGTACGTGGCGTACTGGGCGCAGAGGAAACCCGCGAAATCGTATTCACGCGGGGCACGACCGAGGCGATCAATCTGGTCGCCAACAGCTGGGGGCGGGCTAATCTGAAGGCCGGCGATGAAGTGCTGATTTCCTTGATGGAACATCACTCCAATATCGTGCCCTGGCAGTTGCTGGCCGATCAGTTGGGGATCGTGATCAAGGTTATCCCTGTCGATGAACGTGGGGTTCTCGATCAGACGGCCTATGGGGATCTGTTCAGCGAGCGAACACGGCTGGTATGCGTCAATCATGTCTCCAATGCCTTGGGGACAATGAATCCAGTGGGCGAAATGGCGGAAGTCGCGCATGCCAACGGGGCGTTGATCCTGGTGGATGGGGCTCAGGCGGTTCCCCACCAGCGCGTGGATGTGCAGGCTATCGACGCGGACTTCTATGCTTTTTCGGGCCATAAGGTCTATGGGCCGACAGGGGTGGGCGCGCTCTATGCCAAGTCGGCATTGCTCGAGGCGATGCCGCCTTGGCAGGGCGGTGGCGAAATGATCCGTACGGTGTCGTTTGACAGCGGTACGCTCTACAACACTATCCCGCACAAGTTCGAGGCTGGCACCCCGGCCATCGCCGAAGTCATTGCCATGGGCGTCGCGCTGGATTGGGTCAAAGGTATCGGCATCGATCTGATCAGTGCCTGGGAGCAGCGCCTGCTGACCCATGCCACCGAGCAGCTGTCCGCTATAGACGGTTTGCGGATTCTGGGTACCGCCCCCGACAAGGCCGGCGTGGTGTCCTTTGTGGTGGATGGGGCACACGCTCAGGATATCGGCTTGCTGATCGATCAGCTCGGCGTGGCGATCCGCACCGGGCATCACTGTGCACAGCCGGTGCTGGCGCATTTCGGTGTCGATGCGACCTGCCGCGCATCGTTTGCCGCCTACAATACCCCGGAAGAGATCGATCAATTTGTCGAGGCGCTTAACCGCGTCATCGGGATGGTGCGTTAACGGAGACGGCATGGATCAACTGGAAAGTCTTCACAAGGGGCAGCAGATGCCCCTGCAACGCGATGTTGAAGCGATTTCGATTCCCTTCGGCAAGGTGGTGACGCTTGTTGAAGACAGCACGGTCAGCGTCATGCAGGCCAAGGGTAGTACGGTCAGCGTGGCGTTCGAGGGCCGTCTGTTTCTGATTGAGGGAAACAACTTGGACGCGTTGGGGCTCGAGGCCCTGCCACGGCCCAGCCTGCCCGAAAATGCCAGCGAAGAGGCGCTGGAGCAGTTCATCTGGGACCAGTTGCGAACATGCTACGATCCCGAGATTCCAGTCAATATCGTCGAGCTGGGGCTGGTGTATGGGTGCCGTATCGAACACCTGCTGTCCGGTGAGAAGATCGTGACGATCCGCATGACCCTGACGGCGCCAGGTTGTGGCATGGGCGATGTCATCGCCGAAGATGCTCGGCGCAAGATCCTGGGGGCCCCGCAGATTTCCAAGGTGCATGTCGAAACGGTCTTCGATCCACCTTGGAGCCGGGAGATGATGAGTGAGGAAGCCCGTCTTGAGCTGGGAATGTTCTAGGACCTTCTCCAAGCTAGGCTGAAGCACTACACCATAAGACACTATACACGGCGTTACTTGTCGGGCCGCGGTGCAGAAGGTTTGCCTGCGGCATAACGGCGTTTCACGCGGTGTCGGTGAGTTCTGCTTTATGGCCTAATGGGCTGAACGCATTGGCATGCCGGATACGAGCCTAGTCCTTGCTTTCGTTCGTGGCGTCGTGAATAGCCCTGAGGCAGGGCAAATGGCTGGGAGTGGCCCGACGGGTGAAGATTCGCATATGGCGTGTCATGAAGCGCCTATTACAAATGCTGTTCGGCGGATTGCTCGTGGTTGGCCTGGCCATAGTGGCGATTAACCTCTGGGTCGTCGCCAAGACCCATACCCGTATCGAGCAGGACTTGCCGCTGTGTGCCGCCGAGCCTGTGGGGCTGGTCTTCGGTACTGCCAGAGGGCTGCGTGGCGGTGGACGCAATCCCTATTTTTCGGCGCGCATTGCCGCGGCGGCTCAGTTGTTGCGGTTGCAGCGTGTACAGCACCTGCTGTTATCCGGCGACAATCGTACGCGCTTTTATAACGAGCCGATCACCATGTGGCGCGACCTGCGGACATACAACGTGCCCAACGACGCCATGACGCTCGATTATGCGGGGTTCAGCACGTTCGACAGCATCGTCAGGGCCCGGGAGGTATTTGGGGTGCGGCGTGTGTTATTGATCTCGCAGGCGTGGCATCTACCTCGAGCATTGTTCATTGCCGACGCTGTAGGCATCGAGGCACAAGGATGTGCGGTACCCGGTAAACCCGCGACTGGGGCTTGGCAGCTCTGGTTGCGGGAATGGCTGGCACGTGCCGCGACGGTGGGGGATCTTTACCTTTGGGGGCGCGAACCCCACTTCCTGGGGCCTTTCGAGCCAGTGCAACTGCCTGCGTCGGCAGCGGACGTTTCGGACCAGCGTTAGCTTAGCGCCGCTGCTTATGGCTCTGAAAGCGGTTGAGCTCACGAATCAGGCCACGGCAATTCTTCCAGCACTGTTCAAGAGCCGGTTCGATAGGGTCGGGTAACGGATGGGTGAAGGCCGTGCCAAGCGCCTGCATCAAAACACGCTCCTGTTCGAGCAGTTCGCCGATCAACACCTGACTGTCATCGCCCACGAAGCTCTTGATGCGACTCCAGAGCCATAAGTAATCGTCACGTTCGACATCCGCATCCCGCGGCAGTAGATCGAGATGTTCTTTGGCCAGGGCCTGGATTTCACGCAGGGTTCTCTCGCGCTCGTCATAATACGGCTTCAACGTATCACGCAGGGCAGGGCGCAGGCGTTCGAGATTATCCTGAAAGTAGTCGAGGCTATCGGCTAGCGCTTCCAGAACGCTATCCATCGCCACCTGGCGATTATCGAGAAACATGGGCGGTCACCTCCTCCGGTGACACAAATTGTGCGTGTGGAAACGCTGTTTTGCTACCCCGGCGGCAAGATATTTTTCCAGAGTTATTATCCTCCTGCATTTTGCATCGCAGATCTTTATCCCTTGGGCTTAGGGGGTGGCGATTTGCGTGGCGTATGGGCGTTCTTTTCCAGATGTTCGACGATAAGCCCCGCAATGTCCTTACCGGTGGCCGTTTCGATACCCTGCAGACCCGGAGACGAGTTGACCTCCATGATGACGGGGCCATGGTTGGAACGTAGCAGGTCGACGCCTGCGACGAGAAGTCCCATGGCCTTGGCGGCACGTATGGCCGTAGAGCGCTCTTCCGGCGTAATGCGGATAACACTGGCACTGCCACCTCGGTGCAGGTTGGAGCGGAACTCGCCTTCCGCCGCCTGACGCTTCATCGAGGCGACGACCTTATCGCCGATCACGAAGCAGCGAATATCGGCGCCTTTGGCTTCCTTGATGTATTCCTGAACCATGATGTTGGCTTTCATGCCCATGAAGGCCTGGATGACCGATTCCGCGGCCTGATTGGTTTCGGCCAGCACCACGCCGATGCCCTGGGTGCCCTCGAGCAGCTTGATGACAAGCGGTGCGCCCCGGACCATCTTGATCAGATCGGGAATGTCGTCGGGCGAATGGGCAAAACCGGTGATGGGCAGCCCCAGCCCCTTGCGTGATAGCAGTTGAAGCGAGCGAAGCTTGTCGCGCGAGCGAGTGATGCCTACCGAATCGTTCAGCACGTAGGTGCCCATCATCTCGAACTGGCGCAGGACCGCGCATCCATAGAAAGTGACCGAGGCGCCGATACGCGGCACGATCGCATCGAAAGGCTCTATCTCCTGGCCCTTGTAATGGATCGAGGGACGATGCGAGGCAATGTTCATGTAACAGCGCAGCGTATCGATGACGCGAGCACTATGGCCGCGCTGTTCCGCGGCTTCGACCAGCCGTCGGGTGGAGTAAAGATTACGGTTGCGCGACAGGATGCCGATTTGCATGTAGCTCTCCCATGATTCGAAAAAGGTGCGATAGACGTGTCAAAGTGAGGCGCTAGTCGATGCCATGTGGCGCGTCCTAGATCGCTTCTTGGGCTGTAAGGCAACTTTGGATTAGCACAGGCAGGTGGGCCGAATGTGGAGGGCGAGGTTCGACAACCTGCCTCCTCCTCATCGCCAAGCGAAGCATTACGGCTCGCCATGCAGGAAAGCGGCTCCCGGTGCGACCAGCAAGCGGCGCATGGCGCGCCGGCCCAGCAGCATGGGGTGACGCATGCTACGCCGGTCGGTCAGGGTGAGTTCCACGGGATAATCGAGTCCGCCGAGTAGCATGCGGGTGCGAATCACATAGCGCCACTGCTCATGGCCATTGGAGCTTCTGACCTTGCGCCTGTCATGCAGTGGCAGGCGGACTTCATGCGCCGGGGTATCGGTACCGCCGATGTGGGTAACGAAGCTGACCCACAGGTAGCCCTCCTGTTCGAAAGGTTCGATATGTTCGGCGTGCAGCGCTGAGGTTCTTGCACCGGTATCCACCTTGCAGCATAGCGTCAGGTTCAGCTCGGGGAGTGTGACCATCTCGCGGCGACCGATCACGGCTTTGGCCTGATAGGGCAATGCTTTCATCGTTTATCGACTCAGTTCGGTCAGACGTTGTCCTATGGGGGACGCTGGTTCGGCGTGGCGCAGTATCATCAATACGGGCAGACGCAGGCGCGGGATGAGCGCCAGGTCACGCACCAGTACCGCAAAATTGATTTGCGAGCACTCGGCAAGTCGTGACAAGAAGCGCGGCAGACGCTGGGGATGCTCCAGGTGTTCCCAGCCGCGTGCGGCAATGGCGATAAGCAGGTCTGCGCTCACACTGCGTTCCTCTTCCAGTAGCCGATCATACCATTGCCCCGCCAGGGGCGCCTGACAGGCCCCCAATGTACGCACGATGGCATGAAAGGTTTCCATGTCGCCTTCCCGGCAAGCGTGCTCGCCGCGCTTGCGTAGTGCGCTGCCCAGCATTTCCGAGGGCCCGGTATGCTCCATACAGTAGCAGAGCGGGCGTAATACCTCGACTGGCAGTTCCGCCAAACGCTGGGCCAGAATGTCGGCGTGCTCGGCATCATGGCGCACCACGAAGTCGGCGATCCCCTGCAGGCCGAGAAACTGCCAATCCACCTGCTGGGCTCCCGTCAGGTAGGCCTCGGCCATCTCGTAATGCTGGCTAGCGGGACGTGCCAGATCAAGAGAGGCCCGTGCATGGAGCATAGCCTGCTGCGTCAGCTCAGGAGTGAAGGCCAGCGGATTATCCTTCATCAAGTTATCCATGACGCCGTTTTGCTGCTGATCTACACGCTCTGCCGTATGGCCCAGCGTCTCGATCAGGCGACTGACAAACGCATCGCGTGACGCCGGGCTGAGCCGTCCTTCCTCGTCGAGTGGCAGAGCCAGAAACCAGATCAGTGGCTCCATCTCGTCATGACCAAGGCGAAACACGCAGGCGAAGCGGGCTTGTCCTTGCCAGGGTAGGGGCCACGGTAGTTCGCCGCGCTCGAACTCGGCCAGTCGCGTGGCGTCAAAAGGGGCCACGCGTCGCCCCATGTCGTAAAAACGTACCTCGGCCCCGGTACGTGTGAAAAAATCAGTCAGCGTGAGGATCGGTTGCATAGACTCTCTCCGTATCGGGCCGCGCACTGTAACCTGACGCGGGTAGGCATTCCAGCGCCTGCCCCGGGATTTTTCTGGTCTTCTAAGCTTGAATATGAGCCTAGTTTCCTCGGTGAAGTTGTGGTTAAAAAATAAGCAATCATCTGAAGCCGCCGGGCTATCGAGGCTTGTGAGGCTTTTCCATAGGTTATCCACACGCTCTTGCAAGGTTTCTGTGAATTGCCATGTGGCGTGGTGCAACGGGGATGAAGGGACACGAGTAACGCGAGTCGGTGGCCAGGCCTTGAGTTGCACGGGATAATGATTAACAAATGATGAGATAGAGGAGACTTTCATGAGCGCACATACCGAACTTTCCCAGGCATTGGAACGGTTGGAGGCCACGCTGAAGAGCGCGGATCTCTGGCGCTTCCCCTCACCGACGGCCGCCGCCTTCGACAGCCGCGAGCCGTTTTGTGTGGATACCATGGAGCTGCCTCAGTGGCTAAGGTATGTCTTTATTCCCAGGTTGGAGGCGTTGATCGACGCTAACGCGCCGTTACCGGCGAAATGCGATGTCGCCCCCGCTGCTGAAGCCTGGCTACAGGGGGCCTCGCCCAGCGCACGGGTGACCGTAGTCAGCGCCATTGCCGAGATCGATCGCGTAATCACCGAGGCCTGAATGACCTATTACTTCGCTTACGGCAGCAACATGAATCCCGAACGTGTCGCGGCCCGTATCGGGGCGACCTACCGTGCGATGAAAGGTACGCTCGAAGGTTATCGGTTGAGCTTTAACAAGGCCTCTCGCGTTCCGGGCATTGCTCACGCCAATATCATGCCGCAGGCCGGCTCGCGGGTAGAGGGCGTGCTTTATGAGTTGATGGAGGACGCACAGATTCGGCGCATGGATCCTTTCGAGGGGCATCCGCGCGATTACGCACGCGAGCTGTTGCCGGTACAGTCGGTGGAAGGCGATATACCGGCCTGGGTTTATATCGCCCTGCCGGCCCTGACCCTGCCGGCTTTGAAACCTGCCCAGGAATACCTGACACATCTATTGGCAGGGCAGCCCTTCCTTTCAAGCGAGTACCATGCACGATTAATGCGGGTAGAGACGGTGGAAGGCCTATGCGAAGACACGTTGGCCATGCTCGGATTATCGTGTCATACGCCCCGTTGAGGACGTTGGGCGTTGCTTTGCACGACGCCAAGGTCCCAGCCTTGGCGTCTGAATGAAGGCCGGTGCGTTAGAAGCGGAAGCTGAGGGCGCCCATGAAAGTGATGGCAAACCCCGATCATCCTGTACGTCGACATCGATCCCTCCATTCAGAGTGCCGTTGTCGCTTTTCGGCGAAACCTTGGCAACACCGACGCGGGTGAAGATATCACCGGCACCGTAGGCGAGAGCTTGGCTACTGATGACAAGGTTAACGTAGAGGCGAGGAGGGATTTGCGCATGTTACTGATCCTTATGAATGCCTTACTCAGAAGAGGTACTACCAACGTGGTAGAAGTCTATTTCTGTTGCGGGAAGGCATTTTGATCCAAGCGCAAGCTTCGGTTGGCGTGGCGGGGGGAGACGAAACACCGCCGGGCGCAAGGCCCGACGACGGAGAAATGTTTTAGTCAAGTCAGAGAGGACATGTTCTCAAGCCGCATTTGCCATTTCGAGTTCCCTCGGCGTCTAGTAGCCCCGGGTCGAGTGAAGTCGGCAACTGTTGTACTCCATCTCGATGTATTCGATCACGTCTCGCCGTGCTACCTGACGGCTCCCGTATCGCTGGCCAGTCACTCGCTTTTCAGTGAGCCGAAGAGGCGCTCCATGACGGCGTTACCCAACAGTTCCCCTTGCGACTCATCGAGACCTGGAACCCTTGCCGAACCAGCATGGATCTGTATTCATACGACGCGTACTGACTGCCGCGGTCACTATGATGTAGCAGCCCTCTCTAGGGCTTCCGGCGACCCATGGTCATTTCTAAAGTATCAAGCACCAGCTGCGTGCGCAGGTGGTCCGCCATTGCCCAGCCTACGAGTTGCCGGTCATGAAGGTCGAGGATCGCCGCTAGATAGAGCCAGCCTTCCAGTGTCCAGATCGATGTGATATTGGCCACCCAGGCCTGGTTTGGTACTGCCACAATGAACTGGCGGTTCAGCAGGTTGGGTGCCACCGGCAAGGTGTGCTGACTGTCGGTCGTATTACGCCAATGCGTCGTTGCTGTGCCTCTATGCCGCTTCCTACACAGGCGTAGCGACCGATGTCGTATCTGCGGCGGCATAGCTCTCTGGCCATGCGTCGACTGCCGTAGCTGCTACGCTTCTGGCAATGAATCCTTTTGACCTCACGATGCAGGGCCTGACGATGGTCATCAGGGCCACGCCGTCGCCAGGCATAGAACCCACTCCGGCTGACCTGCATGACCCGACACAGCACGGCCACGGGATAGGCGGCCTTCTCCGACTCGACGAACTGGAACCTCAGCTCGACTCTTTGGCGAAAAAGTGATGCGGCATTCTGACCGTCGCCTTTTTTTAAATATCATTTTTAACCTGAAGCTTATGGACTTCTTCGCGGAGCCTCTTGATCTCGGCGTCACGATCCTCTTCTTACTGGCTCGGGGCATCGGATACCCGCTGACGATACTTACGGCACCAACGATCCAGCACGCTGCGTTCCACCCCCAGGCGCCGGGCGGCTTCGGATATGGAATACCCCTGGTCAGTCACCAGGCTCACCGCATCCGCCTTGAATTCTTCGGAAAACCGACGTCGCGTCTTCTTGGTTATGAACACCTCTACCGCCCTTATATGAGGCTTGTCGGGATATCCGCTCCAATTGGACCACTTCAGTTATCCACCTCAGCGACGCAGCATGGAAGCTGCCGCAGCCACCATGATCATCGCCGCGCCACGGAACAAGTGCTGTTGAGCTCGCGGGCTGGACAGCAGATGCCGGACACGCACTGCAGCGACAATGAACAGCGCGCCAACGCTCAATAACACCAGGACGGTAAGGGGCACTAGCACCACCGCCCAGGTTTGTAACGAAACCGCCCGTAGGTCAATGACCAGCGGCAAGATCGCTAGGTAGAAAGCGATGGTCTTCGGGTTGCCCAACGTAATGGTCAGCCCAGATAGTGCAGCCGATAGGAGCTCCCTCTTTTTCGTCGACTTACCCACTTCTACCGTTTGATGATTAGCGAACCAGAACTGCCAAGCCAGATAGCAGAGATACAGCGCTGCTCCCCAGCGCACTACCTCAAACAGTGCGTTGAAGTGCTCGGCGACCATCGCCAGGCCAAAGACTGCAAAAGACAGATAGATCAGATCGCCAAGGATCAAGCCGAGCAGCAGGCAAAAGCCCGACAAGGTACCACCACCGACGCTACGAGCGATCAGAGCGGCCAAACCCGGACCGGGAACGGCAGCAGCGATGCCCAGCGCCACCGAATAGGAAAACACCTGTGTTAGATCGAGCATGTCACGGTCCTAATGAAAATGGTTATAGGTGTCAGCGGTATGTGGAGAGGCATCGCCTTATGGCCTCACGGGAGAAGACCAAATCTTGGACTGCCAATCCGACCGACTTGAAGATGCTCACGCTTCGTTCACTAATCAGCGCGCGATTGGCATGGAGAATGCCGATTTCTATCCCGACCTCTTGCGCAGGCAACAGACCTTTCTGAACGGCCTTGATCACGCATTCGGATGAGGCAAGTACCGAAAGGTTGCAATCTGTGAACAAGGCGCTGTGCTCATATATATCTTCGTGTAGTTCTTGAAAGCCGAGAGCTGAAGAGCCAATTGCGTTGATGTGACAACATGCGGGCAGATCAGCACGGGTCAGGATGGGCGAGCGGGCCGCTGTGGTTGTGCAGATGACATCGCTGTCGTGCACGGCCTTGGCCACCGTGGCGTGAGTCGAGATCGGAAAATCGCAGTAGCGCTTGCTCCAAGCGGCAAATTCTTGGCGGGCGGCTTCGGTGCGTCCCCATACAGAAAGTTGTTTGATCGGCCTGACGGCCTGCATTGCCAGGAGATGGGCGCGGGCCTGTAAGCCCGTGCCCAGAATGGCTAGGCGGCTGGTGCTGGGCGCCGCAAGAATGCTCGTCGCGTATGCCGAAGCTGCCGCTGTACGGATTTCAGTGATCGCCCCGGCATCTACTGCAACCACCGGAGATGCTCCGGGTTCGTCATAGATCAGGACGCTTCCCATATGAGACGGGCCACGAATCTCGGTCCCCAGCCTAACTACCACCGATTTCACACCGAATCCCTGGTAGGGGCCGGATTTGATGTAGGCAGGCATGACTCCCATCAGCTCGTTTTCGCCTCCTCTGACGATTGTACGCAGCGGCTGCTCTACCTGATTCGAGGAGTGCAGCCTGAACGCTTCCTCGCTAAGCCAGAGACCTAGTTTGAAATCCAAGAGTTTCCTGACCGAATCGCCATCCACGTGAAGCATCATTCAAGCCTCGCCCCTCTGCTTGATTCCTCGAAAGGCATCCCACTTAAAGCGATCATCGATTTCCGTGCCGGCGATACTGTTTAAGATGGTCGACATGTTCTTCTGTGAAACTCCTAGAATCACGTCCAACATATTCTGTTTGCTGAAACCAGCCTGCAGGACGGCATCAATTGCCTGCTTTTCCACGCGACCGCGGCAGTGAATCACTTGCAGAGTGAAATTGTGCAGCGCCCGCAGCCGAGCGTCGAGACTGGCTGGGTTATGAGCAATGGCGTCGACCACGCGCGCTCCCACGCCTTTGGCTAGGGCAATGAAGGCATGAGCCTGAACCGTATAAGCGCAGTTGTTTTCGACACCGCAGGTTATCCATACAACGGCTTTTTCTTCTTCGTTCAACGAGCTGTCAATGAACAAATCATGCGCTCGCTGATAGGCCGCTAATAATGACGGTGACTCCGACATATAGGCACTCTGGTTGGGAATCCAGCCAAAGTTGTCGATCGAACTCTGGAGTAGCGCTTTACTTTTTTCCGGTGCCGAGTCGATTGTGTGTAGTTTCAAGTTGGGCATCATGACCTCCAAGGCTAGTCCAATAGCAGTCTGATCAGGGCCGGCTCCGTGCTTGACCTGCACGGACTGGCCTCGGCCAGCCGCGTGCTCCAGCGGGCGCGCGCGAAGACAGACCAGAGCATTCTGATCGGACGGGTGTTGGAGATGAAATGCAAACCATGGATGTTGGCCGCCACTTCCGTGGTCAGTGCCACATCCACCTCGCCCCTGGCGACCGCGGCTGCGGCGGCACTGGTGGAAAGCGTGAGGGTCACGGAATCGACTTCCAACCACTGGGGCAATAACTCCTCGATCAAGAGCCTCGGCGCTGGATGGGTTGCGACGGTTAGCTTGCTGGTAGTCAATGGTCCCTTGCTCACCAACCCGTACAAAGGCGTGTCGAATACGAAGGTTGCGACCAGGCTTAGTTGCGGTGCCATGTAGAAGTTGTGAATTTCTGGATAGGCATTGGCTACGAGCAACCCCGCTGGGGTGTCTTCTTCCATGCTGGAACGGGCATGCTCGTAGGAATCACTGAGTTTGAGCTGCACACGTGAGCCGGGATATCGTTGCTCGAACCATTCGGCGAAGAATCCGGCGGCGGCTTCACTGCTGGTTCCGCTGGGCCCCAATGTGTGAATGATGACATCGCGCCAATCGCCAATACCCAAATTCAGGAATCTGCTGTCCATAGTCACGAGCCTCCAGTGTGATTAATTGGATACCGGGGTCAGCCAATGTGCATATTTAGTATTCAGACCTTTTACGGTCTCCAAGTAGAGCGTCCTGATTGCAGTACTTATTTCCCCCACGCCACTTTCTTGTAGTTGGAAGTGGTCGATTTGTGTGACTGGCACGACCTCAACGCCCGTACCGGACAGGAAACATTCGTCGACCGAAAATAGTTCGGAAAACGAGATATCCCGCTCGATGACCTTCAGCCCCAGGTCGTCTCTGGCTAGGGTAATGACCGTATCGCGTGTAATTCCTTCGAGAATGTGGGCACTCAATGGTGGAGTGATAAGGTGGCCATCTTTTACGACAAAGACGTTGGAAGTTGTCGATTCAGCCAGGTTGCCATGCACATTCAGCATCAATGCGTCATCACACCCAATGCGCTGCGCCGACTCCATGGCCAATGCCGAATTTGCATAGCTGCCGGTGATTTTTGCCCGTGCAGGGAGTGAGAAATCGGGAATACGCCGCCAACTCGAAACGGCACAACGAATGCCGTCTGCAGGCATGTAGGTCCCCATGGCTAGGGTATTGATTGCTAGACCAGTGCTGACGCCGGTTAGTTTGACGCCAAAACCGAAGCCGGGCATCAACGCCTTCTTGTAGGCCATCGGTCTAATGTAGCTGTCGGTCGAAGCTTGGTTACGCCGCAGCAGATCGAGAATGATTGCCTTTATCGCCGGGCGTCGCGGCAGGTCCAATTGCAGGAGCGTGGCTGAACTCTCCAGCCGTTTCAGGTGATCATCCAGTCTGAAGACATTCAGTTCGCCATTGCCGGTGACATAAGCGCGAATGCCCTCGAAAACGGCGGTGCCGTAATTGAACGCTTGGGTCGTTATCGGCAGCAGAGCTTCTGCCGCCGCGACGACCTCTCCATCCAGGTACACGCAGGGGTGGGGCTTGCGCGGGACGGACAAGGCACCTCCTAACAAGTCAGCCATGGTCAGGCCCTCTGTGCAGCAATCTTCAATGCGGTTTCGCGCTCCTGGTTGTCACTGTCCTGGCGCTTGTCATGGAGTCTGGCGGCCTTCCAACTGACCATCGCCGCGGTACCCGTGACGGCATCGGTCGAGCCGACCGTGATGCGAACACGGGCGTGGAGCTTGTCCGCCATGGAACTGGCGATCGACTCTAGGTCGTTCTGGGCTGCGCTGTTGTTGTCCAGCTCCAACGTAACGCTCAGCTGATCGGCACCTGCAACGGTTTCCACCTGAATGTGATAGTCCAGGCAACCCTTAAGGTCTTCGAGTAGTGCGGCTTCGATGTCGTAGGCGCAATGGTTGCGGCCGTTGATCGCCAAGGTGTCTCTGATCCGGCCGACGGGGATGATGTGCCATCGGCCTTTGTCCATTACCTGGGCTCTGACCATATCGCCGGTGCGATAGCGGATCAGGGGCTTTTGCCCCTGGTACAGGTGGGTGATAACCAGTTCGCCGGTCATTCTGCCGTTCTCAGGCTCCAAGACTTGCCCCGTCAGTGGATCGATCACCTCATAGACGACGTTCAAGGGGATCGTGCAAAGGTTTCCATCCTTGTCGCTCGCGGCCAGGATCGACGACTCCTGTGAGGCATACATGCAGTTGTAGACGGCACTGCCCCAAACCTCGCCAATATTGCGCAGCAAGGCAGGTGTGGTCAGTTCGCCCAAGGTGAAAATCAGCTTCACTCCAAGAGCGGAGGGCGCGCGATCTCTTTGGACTAGATGTTTGGCCAGACTGATGGCGATGGCTGGCGTACAGACCAGAGCGGTGACCTTCAACTCCTTGATCAGTGCCACTGCGCGGTCCAGTCCTACAACGGGCGAACGCGGCCACATTTTCACGACGGTGTGGCCCAAACTGCGGCATACATCCTCGAAAGTATCACCAGTCGAATGTAATTCCGTAGGCCCCATCACGCCGACAATATGCTGCTGGCCGTGGGCACGGAAAATCTCGCCATAACGAAGTATCAGCGGTGTGTTGTTGAATATGGAATCTTGCTCGTTGCGCGGACAGGGAGTTGCCGCGCCAGTGGTACCCGTGGTCTCGTAGTAGATCCAGGCTCCAGTCAGCGGCGCAGCAGCTATGTCATGCCCTGCTGCGCGCAAATCATTCTTGGTAGTGAACGGCAGTTTCCGAAACGCGTTCCAATCCAACCTGTCTATGTTTGCATCAGACAGAGCAGACAGGGTGCTCCGGTAAAAAGGCGTATTCTCCCAGACATGGCGAAGTGTGCTTTTAAGTCGCTCAAGCTGGATGTTATCCAGCTCTTCGGCATAAATTCCGCCACCTTCGAATAGCTCATGTTGTTCATGAACCGCACGAGCCAGTTCCAAAAGATTAGGTTTGAATAAGGCGTACACCATAACCCCCTTGTCACTTGAACAGTGGAAGACTGCCAGTGAACTTGCTGATTTTTTTCTTTGGTCCGATCAATCCAACGGCAACCAATTCAATGGAAGAGCTGTCCGCTTCTGAAATACGCTTTTCGTACTCTTGATAGGTTTTGCAGGATTGCGCCAAGGCACTAAACGGGATGCTGTGAATTTCATCATCCACCAGCGCTTTCTCTAGGATCTCATGCAGTAGTTCGTTGCTAGAGAATAATATCGGCAAGGGGGCATAGATGACGCCGGGGTAATTTACGTTGTCCCTGCTTTGCATGTCTGGCCCAACCAGACCTTCTACTGAGCGTCCCATGCTGACGCCAATGACGCTGACGGCATTGGCGGCATGCCCCAATCCTAGCGCTTTGTCGACCAAAATTACGCACTTATGAATGGCCGCATCGAAATCCATTGATCTCTCCTTTGTTTTCAAAAAATATTCAGCTGTATGCGAGTGCTGTACTGATGTCAGCCAGCCCATTCAGTAACCCGAAGCACCTTGTCATGTCGCTGCCGAGATCAATGTCAACTACTTTCCAGTTGGCAATTTTCTTCCACTTCCGAACGCCCTGTTGATGGTCGGAATGGCTCAGATATGCCGAAAGGTCTTCTAGGCTTTCAAATAGCCCCATCACGACGAAGTCCATGGCTTGTTCGCGGGGGCTGATATTCCGAGCACAAAACCAGCCACGTATTTCGTTAATGTGGTTTGGATGCTCGCGTGTTGACGCTTCAGCATCGGCAACCTCGTCATCGCACCATTGAAAAGGGCTGTTTAGCTTGAAAACCACTAGATGAAGAATCATCTTTCATCCTCACATCGCGCCTCGAAAAGGCGCTATCTACTTGGTTGATCGGCTCAACAACGTACCCTGCATTCAATAAAGAGTGCAGCTCAACAGCTATTGCGCCTAACGACCTGATATAAGAAATTCTATGTCATTTGAGCTGGAAAGAGCTTTCTATTCTTATTGCACTTCATGCAAGAATAGGTAGGATTTACCTACATACAGCCATCAAATGAAATTTATGACCGATCAAGCATTGAGTCTGATAGATGTCAAAATTCTTACTGCCCTGCAGCAAGATGGCAGGGTAACCAACCAGATGCTGGCCGAGCAGGTTGGCATGTCTGCCTCCCCATGCTGGCGTCGGGTGAAACAGTTGGAGGAGGGGCACTACATTCAGGGTTACCGGGCGGTCTTGGATCGACGCAAGATCGGGCTGGGAGTCATGGTGTTCATACGGATCAAAATCGATCGTCACAGCGAGGCCGAGGCCAAGAAGTTCGAGCGGGAAGTCATGCGGTTGGAGGACGTCGTTGCGTGCTATAGCATCGGTGGCGATGCCGACTTCCTCTTGCAGGTGGTAGCGCCTGATCTGGACTCGTTCGCCGAATTTGCGATGTCCATTGTTCGGCAGCTGCCCGGCATCAAGGAAATGCAGAGTATGTTCGTGCTCAAGGAAATCAAGCCTTTCGTATCATTCCCGGTGAAACCGCTGCGAGCCGTTTGAAGGTTTCTGGGGAGTTATACGTCTGCGCGGGCCGGGAGCTACCCGTTGAGGGTGGCCCAATTCCGAGGCGGCGCAGAAGCATGTCGTGCACGAATAGGTTGATGGCCGTGCCACCCTTCATGGCGAAGATATCGTAATCGAACACACCGGGGCGATATTCAGCAACAGACGGACGGTGTCGGCATAGCGTTTATCCGGGGGCTCAGGCTCAATAAGGTGCCGTCATTGAGCCGGCTCATCCAGCGCCTTCTGCCGCCGGTGCGGGCGGGGTACTGTTCCAACAGCGCATCGACGTCGACGATACCGGTCTCGCGCGCCCAGGTCAGGAAGAGGCGCATGGTTTTGACGCTAGTACAGCAAGCCAGCAGTTGCCCGAGCAGGTCTTTGCGCGGTGAACGCAGTCCATCGAAGACATTGCGGGCTTCTCGCGTTCCGGGCATTGCTCACGCCAATATCATGCCGCAGGCCGGCTCGCGGGTAGAGGGCGTGCTTTATGAGTTGAGGGAAGACTCACAGATTAGGCGCATGGATCCTTTCGAGGGGCATCCGCACGCTTACGCACGCGAGCTGTTGACGGTACATTCGGTGGAAGGCGATATACCGGCCTGGGTTTATATCGCCCTGCCGGCCCTGACCCTGCCGGCTTTGAAACCTGCCTAGGAATACCTGACACATCTATTGGCAGGGCAGCCCTTCCTCTCTAGCGAGTACCATGCGCGGTTAACGCGGGTAGAGACGGTGGAAGGCCTGTGTGAAGACACGTTGGCCATGCTCGGATTAGCGAGTCACACGCCCCGTTGAGGACGTTGGGCGTTGCTTTGCACGACGCCAAGGTCCCAGCCCTGGCGTCTGAATGAAGACAGGTGCGTTAGAAGCGGAAGCTGAGGGCGCCCATGACCACGACCGGATCGATATCCACGGTGCCGAGGTCGTTGCCATCGAGGCTGGCATCGGTATCGATGTCCAGATACCAGGCCGCTGCGTTGAGTGCCCAGTGCTCGTTGATCAGCAGATCCACACCCACCTGACCGGCTGCGCCCCAGGAGTCGTCCAGCTCGAGGTTGCCCAGCGCGCTCTTGTCATCCGAAAAATGCGTGTAGTTGATGCCGGCACCCACATAGGGCTGCACACGAGACTGCGTGCCGCCCAGCGGATAGTACTGCAGGGTCAGTGTCGGTGGCAGATGCTTGGTCGAGGCGAGAGTATCACCGTTGAGTTCGATGTCATGTTCGAAACGGTCGGCGGCCAGCAGCTCGACACCCAGCTTGTCGAGGAAGCGATAACCGAAAGTGATGGCAAAACCCCGATCATCCTGTACATCAACATCGATCCCTCCATTCAGAGTGCCGTTGTCGCTTTTCGGCGAAACCTTGGCCACACCGACGCGGGTGAAGATGTCACCGGCACCGTAGGCGAGAGCCTGGCTACTGATGACGAGGCCGCCAATCATGAGGCCGGTGGCTAGCGTAGAGGTGAGAAGGGATTTGCGCATGGTGCTGTTCCTTATGAATGCCTTACTCGGAAGAGGTACTACCAACGTGGTAGAAGTCTATTACTGTTGCGGGAAGGCATTTTGATCCAGCGCAAGGCTTGCGTCGGTATCGAGAGAGCATCGTCGATATCAAGAGAGCATAAACGCCATCGCCGGGCGCAAGGCCCGGCGATGGATAAGACTGAACCGCTTAGCTTAGGGTTAGAAGCGGAAAGTGATGCCACCGCCGATGGTGACCGGATCCAGCTCGGCTTTACCCGAGGCGGAGTTGCCGCCATAGTTCGCATTGACGTCGGAATCCACATCGGTGTACGTGGCGAAGCCGTTCAAGGCTACATTTTCCATGATCGTCAGATCGACACCCAGCTGGCCGACCGCGCCCCAGGAGTGGTCCATGTTGAGGCTACCACCGTCCAGGCTTTCATCGGAAAAGCGCGTATAGTTGACGCCTGCTCCGACATACGGCTGAATGCGTGCGTCCATCCCGCCTAACGGGTAGTACTGCACCATGAGGTTGATTGGCCGCTGTTCGAAAGAGCCGCCAGAGAATTCGTGCTCGAATTTTTCGGAGCTGCTCAGTTCCAGGCCCAGCTTGTCATGAAACATGTAGCCGACTCCGCCCACGAAACCGGTTTCGTCGTTGAGGTCCAAATCTTGGTTGCGGATCTCAGCGTCATCTGCGCTGGACTTGGCAACACCCGCACGTACGAAGATATCGCCCTGGCCATAAGCCATCGCCGTCTGGGTGGCGAACACGCAAGCGCCGGCGAGTACCGCAGCGGAAAACAGTTGTGTCTTGGTCATGAGTCTCTCCTTGAGTCTCAGCAATGAAGCGAATACCCCTAAAGTATAGGAAACACTGTTTCCTTGTCGAGTAAAATTTTGAAACAGCGTTTGATAACTTGCGTACACCGTTAATGGAACATTCTTTTCGCCCCAGAAACAGCGGCTCTAACGGCTCTGCCCACACGGCTTCGAATGACGCAATGCAACAGGCCGCCTTGCGGCGGCCTGCTGAGGGTCGGCTGATTTCGATTAGGTCTGGTTGACGCTATCGAACTCAGCGGTGATGACATCAGCGGGGGGCTCGGTGGCGAGACTGGCCACCACAATGGCGAGATAGGCGAACACGACACCCGGGACGATCTCGTAGAGATCGAAGAGACCTCCGGTGAGCTTGCTCCAGACCACCACGGTGACACCGCCGACGACGATGCCGGCCAACGCTCCCCAGCGGTTCATGCGGCGCCAGAACAGGGCCATGATCAATGCCGGGCCGAAGGCCGCGCCAAATCCGGCCCAGGCATAGGACACCAGGTTAAGCACACTGGAATCCGGATCCAGGGCGAGTAGATAGGCGGCGACGGCGATGCCCACGACCGACAGGCGACCGACCCATACCAGTTCTCTCTGCGAAGCATTCTTACGGAAGATCGTCTTGTAGAAGTCATCGGTCAGCGCGGAAGAGGACACCAGCAACTGGGAGTCGGCGGTCGACATCACGGCGGCCAGAATGGCGGCGAGCAGGACCCCGGCAACTAGCGGATGGAAGATGAAGTTGACCATGATCATGAAGATACGCTCGCCATCGGCCAGATCGCGCGGGACATAGACCAGCCCCAGCAGGCCGATGCCCACGGCACAGATCAGGCCGAGGGCCGACCAGATGACTGCGATGCGACGGGCGGCGGGAATATCCTTTTCGCTGCGGATGGCCGCGAAGCGTGCCAGGATATGCGGTTGACCGAAGTAACCCAGCCCCCATGCCAGCGAGCTGACGACGCCGATGATGGATAGGGCTTCTCCGCTGGATGCGTCACGGAACCATTCGAGCAACTGGGGATTCTCGGCGGTGATACGCGACGCCGCCTCGGAAAAACCTCCCATATCGGTCAGCGCGATCACCGGCACGATCAGCAGGGCCACGGCCATCATCAGCCCCTGGATCAGGTCGGTCCAGGATACCGCGAGGAAGCCGCCGAAGAAGGTGTAGGAAATAATCGCAATGGTCCCGATGGTCACTGCCAAGGTGTAATCGAGACCGAAGACGGTTTCGAACAGCTTACCCCCCGCCACCAGACCAGAGCTGGTATAGAAGAGGAAGAACAGCAGGATAAAGAGTGCCGATATCACCTGCAGCAGGTGAGAATTATCGCGAAAGCGCTTGGCGAAGAAATCCGGCAGTGTCAGGGAGTCGCTGGCGACGAAGCTGTAGACGCGTAGCCGACGGGCGACGATCAGCCAGTTGAGCCAGGTCCCCGCCAAGAGGCCAACTGCAATCCAGCCTGCCGAGACGCCGCTAACGTAGGCCGCTCCTGGCAAACCGAGCAGCAGCCAGCCGGACATGTCGGAGGCGCCAGCGGAAATGGCCGATGTCCAGGGACCCAGCGAACGACCCCCGAGGATATAGTCGGAGAGGTTCGTGGTGCGCTTGTAGGCAATGATGCCGATGCCGAGCATCACGAGCAGATATACGGCGAACGTGATGCCTATGGAAATGTTGTTTTCAACCATCGTCAGTTGTTCCTGTTAGATTATTGTTGTCGAACCTGGAAACGCTGCTGTCATCGCGGCGTTTCCAGGTTCCCGTCCTGCAGACAGTACCAGACCATGCCAATGCATCATCAACCGCGAAAGGCATCGCGGCTAAATAGCCTGGGTTGGCAGATACTGCCTGTTGTTGAGCGAAGCGACCTGATGCTTCGTCCGACGGCCGTGCTGGCAGACTCATTCATCGCCCAGTGCCAGCAGAGACGCGTTGCCACCTAGAGCGGCGGTGTTGATAGTGCGGGTCTTCTCGGTAACAAAGCTTAACAGATAATGCGGTCCGCCGGCCTTGGGACCGGTACCCGAAAGTCCCTGCCCACCGAAAGGTTGTACACCGACTACTGCGCCGATGATATTACGGTTGATATACACATTTCCCGCACGGATTTTCTGACTGATGGCATACGCAGCAGACTCGTTGCGGCTATGAATACCAAACGTCAGCCCGTAACCGGTGGCATTGATGGTGGCGATGACCTTGTCGATATCACTCGCCTTGTAGCGGACGATATGCAGGATCGGGCCGAACTGCTCGCGCTCGAGCGCCTCGATGCCGTCGATGGCGAACGCCACGGGGGCCACGAAGGTGCCGTGCGCGGTATGCTCGGGCTTCATCGGTGTCTCGGCGATCAGGCGACCTTCGCTCTTCAAGGTCTCGATATGCTGCACGAGGCCTCGGCGCGCGTCCTCATCGATGACCGGACCGACATCGGTTCCTAGCTGCCGTGGATCACCGACATGCAATTCGGCCATGGCACCCTTGAGTACTTCGATGACCCGCTCGGCGACGTCGTCCTGCAGATACAGTACCCGCAACGCCGAGCAGCGCTGGCCGGCACTCTGGAACGCGGAGGCGACGACATCGGCGACTACCTGTTCGGGCAGTGCCGTGGAGTCGACGATCATCGCGTTCAGCCCGCCGGTCTCGGCCACCAGCGTGGGTAGCGCGGCTCTCTCCCGGGCGGCCAAGGCGCGATTGATGATCTGCGCGGTATCGGTGCCGCCGGTGAACACCACTCCGGTGATACGCGGGTCGGAGGACAACACGCTGCCCACGGTGGGTCCATCGCCGGGCAGCAGCTGTACCACGTCACGCGGCATGCCGGCTTCGTAGAGCAGCTCGATGACACGGTGGGCCACCAGTGAGGTCTGTTCCGCCGGCTTGGCGAGCACGGTATTGCCGGCCACGGCGGTGGCGACGATCTGGCCGCAGAAGATCGCGACCGGAAAGTTCCACGGGCTGATGGCGGCGAACACCCCCTTGCCGGAGAGCACCAGCTCGTTGGACTCGCCGGTCGGACCGGGCAGCGGTGTCGCCTCGCCGAGCAGCTCCCGGGCGCGGACGGCATAGTAGCGGCAGAAATCCACTGCCTCGCGGATCTCGTCGACGCCATCGGTCAGCAGTTTGCCGCCTTCGCGCGAGCATAGCGTCATCAGCTCCGCCATGTGGCTCTCCATGAGGTCGCCCAGACGTTCGATGATCGCTGCACGCTCCTCCACCGGGGTGATCTCCCAGCGCGGGTAAGCGGCCCAGGCGACATCCAGCGCCTGTTGCGCCTGCGCCTGGGTGGTCCACTGGACGCTGCCGATGCGCTGGCGGGTATCGAAGGGGCAGAGCACTTCGTGACGCTGGGCCGGGTCATCGGCGATATCGAAGGCTACCAGCGGTTTGACGTGGTGCTCCTTATCCATGAACGTGGCCATCTCATCCATCAGCGGCTGGTACTGGCTGTTGATGTTGAGATTCACGCCCCACGAATTGCGACGCTTCTCACCGTAGAGGTCGCGCGGCAGCGGTATGCGTGGGTTGGCATAGCGCGAGTATTGCTTGAGCGACTGCACGGGATGTACGCAAAGCGTTTCCACCGGGACACGGGGGTCGACCAGCTGATGGACGAAAGAGGAGTTGGCACCGTTTTCAAGCAGCCGACGCACGAGGTAGGGCAGCAGGTCCTTGTGCGCACCGACCGGGGCGTAGATACGGCAATAGGTGCCCTGGGGCGCGCGCCTTAGTGCGGCATCGTAGAGCGCCTCGCCCATGCCGTGTAGGCGCTGGAATTCGAAAGCGCGGTTGACCGGGTTGGCGACTTCGAGAATCGCGCTGATGGTATGGGCGTTATGTGTGGCGAACTGCGGGAAGATCCGTCCGCGGGTATTCTCCGAAAGCAGAAAGTGCGCGCAGGCCAGGTAGGCGACATCGGTGTTGGCCTTGCGGGTGAACACCGGATAGCCGTCCACGCCATGCTGCTGGGATTCCTTGATCTCGGTATCCCAGTAGGCACCCTTCACCAGGCGTAGCGGAATTTCATCGCCTTGCCGGTCGGCGAGGCGGTTGAGATAGTGCAGTACGGCCAATGCGCGCTTCGAGTAGGCCTGTACCACCAGGCCGAAGTGGCCCCAGCCTTTGCACGCATCGCTTTCATAAACGGCGCGGAAGACTTCCAACGACAGCTCGAGGCGGTCGACCTCCTCGGCATCGATGGTAATGGCCACGTCGCGTTCGCGGGCCATGGCGGCCAGTTCCTTGACCGTGGCCACCAGCTCCTCAAGCACTTGCTCGCGACGGCCGAACTCGTAGCGGGGATGCAGAGCGGAAAGCTTGATGGAAATCGACGGGGCAGGCGTCTTGGCGGAAAGGGTTTTGCTGGTTTCCCCGACGCGCTTGATGGCGCTGGCGTAATCCTCGAAATAGCGGCGCGCATCGTCTCGAGTACGTGCGGCCTCTCCCAGCATATCGTAGGAGTAGGTATAGCCTTTGTTGAATAACGGTCTGGAGCGTTTCAGTGCCTCGTCAACGGTGCGTCCAAGCACGAATTGCCGCCCCATGATTTTCATGGCCTGATACATCGCACTGCGAATGACCGGCTCACCCATGCGGTTGGTCAGCCGGTTGATGAAACTGGCGGGCTTGCCGTCTCGAGGCTGGTCCAGCTTGATCACCCGTCCTGTCATCAGCAGGCCCCAGGTCGAGGCGTTGACGAACCACGACTCGCTCTGGCCGAGGTGGTTCTTCCACTCCGCCACGCCCAGCTTGTCCTCGATCAGCGCATCGGCGGTATCCTTGTCGGGAATGCGCAGCAGGGCTTCGGCCAGGCACATCAGCAGCACACCCTCCTGAGTGTCGAGACTGTACTGCTGGAGCAGCTCATCGATGGAGTCGACGGCGGTATCCATCTCGCGGACTTCACGGATCAGCTCGGCCGTCTTGGTGGCGACACGCCGGAAATCCTCTTCATCGACCGAGAGCAGCTTGACCATCTCGCCGACATAGGCGTCTTCATCAACGATGTAGTGTTCGCTGACACGACGGAAAAGCGTGTCCATCTCATCCCGCCAGGTGGCGGCATCCAGCATAGTGTTGGCATCCAACATGATTGGGTCCCCGTGAAGAGCTGCTGCGTATTGTCGTTGTCACGCTCGCCATAAATAGCGAGCCCGTCCATTCTCGCCGCTGAAATAACGCCGCCGTAGACGGGTGTGTGGTAACACCGCGGCATTACGCCCGAAACATTTGCTATAGGCAGTCTGTTCTCGACTGTAGAGTGGAAGAGGGGGTAAGTCTTGCCAATTTCGCGGAAGGATTTGTTAAAACCGGGGAATACCGTTGCTTGGCCTCACGCAACGAAGGGAGGTGTCATTGTGCCCGGGCCTGCAGGGGCATCGTTGAGCGAGAAGGCTGGCGAAGGGTGGTGGGGGGGTGACCATGGACGCGCCGAAATGCATGGGAAAGCGCGCTCTGATGGGTAAATCCGGTCTGTGCGGCAATTTCATTCAATGGTAGTCGGGTATTGAGCAATAGCTGGCGGGCCGCTTCGAGGCGTTGACGCAACACGTACTGGTAGGGCGAGAGTCCCGTCTGGGTACGAAAACGGTCGCGAAAGTGCGCCTCGCTGAGGCAGGCCTGCTGCGCGAGGTCGGCTACGCTCAGACGCTCGGCGAGATGCTGCTGGACAAAGCGCTCCAGGGCGGCAATGTCCAAAAGGCGTCCACTCCCTAAGGGGAGCGCCGGATGCAGCCGGGCGTGGAGGCAACTGAGAAAGGTCATGGCCAGCGAGTCACCCGGAACATGATGCGGTTGAGAAAGCTCCTGTACCAGAAAATTGCAGTAGGCGCGCAGAGGGTCATCCAAGGCAAAGTAGCGTGGGGCATCGAACAGCTGGGCCAGCTTGCGTTGTGCGCCGCTCAGGCAGGGGGCATCGTCGGGAAGATCGAAAATCAACTGGCGGTTTTCACCGATGCCTTCGTAATAATGCACGTGATTGGCGGGCACGATACAGCCGGAGAGCGGGGCGATCGTGCCGCCGAGTCCCTCGATCTCGAATTCTGCATGGCCCGCAACTCCGATAACGAGTTGGTGGTAGTCATGATCGTGGTGCTTGATGGTGTTGTCGAGAGGCGTCAGGCGAATGACACTGGACATATCTCAACCCTCCTGCGAACGGAAGGGGCCTACATTCATTGTCTTAAGGCCCGCGCAACAAGGATATCACGCCCGGTAACGGGCTTCACCGAGAGCGGTATGGGCCGCCAGATGGTCCCGCAGCGCCCTGATTTCTTCACGACCGGTGCGTGAAAAAAGCGAACCGCCCTGCGCCACCTGCCAAGGGCGGCCGTATTGTTCCATCAGGTGTTGAGCGCGTCGGCGTACCCCCTCCAGATAATCATCGTGGCGGATGGGATAGCCGATGACCGTGTGCCATTGTGCCTCGCTGACACGATTGCCGAGGACCTGATCAAAGAGATCGATCAGGTCCTCGGCCTCGGTGCGATAGCGCGGCGTGCGTGACAGCATCAGCAATGTCACGGTGGCTACCGTAACCAGCAGGCAGACGGCGAAGACCAGGAGATAAAGCGCCATGTCAGGGGCCAGATTGTAGGAGCGTCATGTCGTGAGTCTAGCATGATCGATAGGTCGCACCGAGTGACGCCTCTACCTGTATCGGCGGTTACTGCACCAGCCCCAAGGTGTCGGAGAGTGTGCGAATATCGTCTACCTGCTGGTTGACGAAGCGCTGCATCTCCTCGCCGGATTTATGAAAGGGCAACAAGCCGTTGGCTTGCATCACCGCCTGCCATTGCTCGGAGTCATACAGCGTATCGAAGGTCTTCACCCACCATTGGTAGTCTTCATCAGAGACGCCTCCCGGCAGATAGAACCCGCGCCAGTTGGGAGCTACCACGTCGATACCCTGCTCCCGGGCGGTGGGAATGTCGCGCCACTCCCCGGGTAGGCGTTCCTCGGAAAATACCCCCAACAGGCGCAGATCGCCGCTTTCGACGAAGCTCAAGGCTTCCGACAGGTCGCCGGTAAACGCATCCATATGTCCCCCGAGCAACTGGGTGATCGCTACCGAGCCGGAATCGAAGGCCAGATACTTGATGCGGCGCAGGCCCTCGACGCCCGCCTTACGGGCGGCCATCAATACCTTGAGATGGTCGAAGCCGCCCGCCACGTCGCCACCCGCGAAGCTGACGCTACGCGGGTCGTCACGCAGGGCCTCGAGCAGAGAGGGCAAGTCCTTGAAGCGCGAATTCGTCGGGACGGCAATGATGCCGTAATCGGCGCCCAGGGCCGCGGCCCAGCGTACCTGGTCAGGTTCGCCTTCGGCATAGCGGCGTTGTGCGAGGCGTGTAGTGGTAGCCGTCGAGGCGGCGATAATCACGTTCTCATCGCCCTGACGTTTGGCCAGAACGTGGCTAAAGGCTACGCCACCACTGGCACCGGGAATATTGGTGGTCTGCATGCCGGTGGGTATCAACTCCAGCTCCTGCAGGGTGCGGGCCACTGAACGGCAGGTGAAGTCCCAGCCACCGCCGGGCTGGGCGGGGGCGATGCAATCCGTCTTGCCTTGAGGTGCCGCCACCGCAATCGAGGGCGTCGCGGCAAACAGCGCAGCTCCGAGGGCAAGGGCCCGGGTGAGTAAGCGAGTATTCATATATTTCATGGCCTTGTCGCCTGTCGTCGTATCCAGCGTGTCGAGAGAGGCTAGATTAACGAATTTTGCCTATCGTGCGGGAAGTCTCATGCCAAAGGTGAAGGAGAGCGTCCATGCCATGCTAGGCGGTGCTCGGCTGTAGGCGGGGTACGAGCGGGATCGAGTGACGGCGCACGCGAAACGAGGAAGGTGCCTATACTCAGGCAATAACAACTATTTTCCACCGAGAAGAGGCGTTTCATATGGATAAGGAAACGTTAACCCCCGAAGAGGCGTCACGGCTGCTGATGGATGCTTTCAACGATTATCAGGTGGTCGTCAAGGAGGAGGGTTCGGGCGGCTTTCTACGCTTGAAAGTCATGGATAAGCAAAGTGGCGCAGTGTACATCGACCGGCCGATCAGCGAAGGCCTGTATAGCGATTCTCAGCGACTCAACGAGCTGGCCACTAAAATGCGGGGCACCATGGGCAGTGGTACCGATATTGCCCAGTAACTAGATTCACGCCTAAGAGGCACCGGCATCAGGTGCGGATAAGCAATGAGTGAGGTAATTGGCTATGAAGATAGCGCTTACTCACCGTTTCGAGCGGATGAGGCGGGCTTATGATAGACGGCGATATCCTTAACTTGTTCAGCCCAGCGTGCTAGTGACGCTGGGCTTTTTTTATCCATGTACGAAGCCTTGCACCGGGGTGCAATCAATAACTCTCGGGCTTCTCATCGGGAAAGGTCAGGCCCTCGTCCCAATCGTCGTGGCCCTGTTGCCTGATCTTGACGAAGTTGAACCACTGGGCCGTCAGGGTGGCATCGTCCGCGGTGGGCTCGCCCGGCGGGTTTCCGGCGAGGAGCTTGGTAGTGTAACTACCATCGGGATGTCGGGTGACGATTTCCAATGTCAGCGCCTGGTTGGCACTTCGTGCCAAGGCCTGATCGCCAGGCTGCAGATCCTTGGCACGCTCGATGGGGGGATCGATGATATCCAACTGCATGCTGTTGCCTCTTCCGTGTGGGCAATAAGAATTCTACCGTCTTCACCATAGCGAGAACCCGGCCGGTGTCGCAAGGTCATGCCTGGCTGACAAGAGTGCGCCTCCCGGCCTGGGCCGGGAGGATGAGCGATAGACTACGTGAAGAAGAGCCGTGCGCGTGAGACGATGAGATCCGCTCAACGCTCCAGGGTGCGGCCGATCTGCGGGTCGCGGAACACGCGGCTCAGAGCATCGCTGAGCAGATCGCTGACCATGCGGTTGTTGGTTTCCCAGTCCGGCTTGATGGCATAGCTCTGTTCGCGCTTGGCGGTATAGGTGGCGGCATAAGTGTCACGGCCATTGACGGCCTTGGCCTGGATAACCGCGCGCAGATGGGCCGCCTCGAGTAGCGGCTTATCGGCGTTGCCCTGCATGTACTTCAGCTCCTGCAATGTCAGGGTCAGACTGGGTTGGCCATTGTCCTGCTGGGTGGGAGCGAAGCCCATGCTGCGCAGGGCGGCTTCTGCCTGGGCCTGCAGCTTGGGGACCACGTCATGCGGCGAAACGCTGATGGTCGCTGTCGAGGCAGCCGAGCCGGAGCGAGTACCCAGGACATCCGATTCGCGTCCATCCACTACCGTGACGGACACTTCCTGACCGCGGCCCATCTGCAGGAAATCGCCACTGACCTTGGGATTGACCCGCAGTACCTGGGGACTTTGGGCGCAGCCTGCCAGGATGAACATTGCGAGGGTCAGCACGCTAAATGCCGAACGCCAACGTAATTGCATTCCTATACTCCCTTGCGAATTGACGACGCCCCACGCATGTAGGCGTGAGGCGTTCGAGTATAGCCGGATGTCCGCGGGTTGGGGATAGGCACCTCAGGTCACGGCAAGGGACTCGAGCGGGGCGGTCCGCTCGTCCTCGAAACGGTGCCAGCGACGCGGCTGGGCAAACAGGCGCTGCCCTCGCTTGACGGCGAGGCGGTCGAAGTCGGCGTGGCTGATGGTCGCCAGCCACGGCTCGCCCAGCCAGTTGGCTTCCAGTTCCACGCGCACCTCGGCGCCGACCGGTGAGATCGAGGTGACGCTGAGCGGAAGATGGATATGCGACAGCGGCTTGTCGGCAAGCGCGACTTCATGGGGACGCAGCAACAGCTCCTGACGGCCATCCTGCATACCCTCGACACGCAGCCGGGCATCGCCACAGGTCAGCACGCCTTCGCGCACATCGCCTTCGAGTCGGTTGACGTCGCCAAGAAACTCGAACACGAAGCGGTTGGCGGGACTACGGTAGAGAGTGTCCGGCGCATCGATCTGCTCGATACGGCCGTTGCTCATGACCACCACGCGGTCCGAAAGCTCCAGCGCCTCTTCCTGGTCGTGGGTCACGAACACGCTGGTGAAGTTCAGCTCGTCGTGCAGATGGCGCAACCAGCGGCGCAGCTCCTGACGCACCTTGGCATCCAGAGCGCCGAACGGCTCGTCCAGCAGCAGCACGTCGGGCTTCAAGGCCAGGGCGCGGGCCAGCGAGACGCGTTGCTGCTGGCCGCCGGAGAGCTGGGCCGGATAGCGTTTGGCGAACTCCTCGAGTTTGACCATTTCCAGCAGGCGCTGAACACGCTGGCGGATCTCGCCGCTGGACGGACGCTCCCGCTTGGGTAGCGCAGTGAGGCCGAAGGCGACGTTATCGAATACGCTCATGTGACGGAACAATGCATAGTGCTGGAAGACGAAGCCGATACGCCGATCACGGACGTGAACATGCGTGACGTCGCGCTCGCCGAAGCGGATGGTGCCGCTGTCGGCCTGCTCCAGGCCGGCGATGATCCGCAACAACGTGGTCTTGCCGGAGCCGGAAGGCCCCAGCAGGCCGACCAGTTCGCCATCGTGAATGTCCAGATCCAGCGGTTCGAGTGCAACATTGCGCCCGAAAGTCTTGGCGATATTCGTCAGACGGATGCTCATGCGGCATTCTCCCGGCGCGCAGCGCGCCATTCCAGGCCGGCCTTGGCGGCCAGCGTGAGCAGAGCGATCAGGGCCAACAGTGAAGCGGCGGTAAAGGCTCCCACGGTGTTGTAGTCCTGATAGAGCAATTCGACATGCAAGGGCAGGGTGTTGGTTTCCCCGCGGATGGCGCCCGAGACCACCGACACGGCTCCGAATTCGCCGACGGCACGCGCATTGGTCAGTACCACGCCGTAGAGCAACGCACCGCGAATGTTGGGAAACGTCACGCGGCGAAAGATGGTCCAGCCCGAGGCGCCCAAGGTGACCGCCGCCTCTTCCTCGCGCGACCCCTGAGCCTGCATCAGCGGGATCAGCTCACGGGCCACGAACGGGCAGGTGACGAAGATGGTCACCAGCACGATGCCCGGCCAGGCGAACATCAGCTGGATATCGTGACTGTCCAACCAACCGCCGATCCAGCCGTTGCGTCCGTAGAGCAGCAGATAGACCAGACCGGCGACCACCGGGGATACCGCGAACGGAATATCGATCAATGTCTGCAGGGCGCGTCGACCGGGAAAACTGAAACGGGTAATCAGCCAAGCCAGGAAAACACCGAAGACCAGATTGACGGGGACCGTCAGCAGCGTGACGAACAGCGTCAACCAGATCGCCGCCAAGGTATAGGTGTCGGTCAGATTCGACCAGAACACGTCGAAGCCGCCGACGAAGGCCTGGGCGAAGATCGCCACCAGCGGCAGCAATAGGAACAGCGCGGTCAGTAGCAGTGCCAGTCCGACCAGGATGCGCCTGATGCGTGGCGCGTCACCGATGCGATACATCAGCCTTTCCCTCCATGCAGGCGCTTGATGAAACGCCCCTGCCAGAGATTCAGCACCAGCAGCAACAGCAACGATACCGCCAGTACCACCGAGGCGATCGCCGAGGCGCCGGCATAGTCGTACTCCTGCAGACGCACGAAGATCATCAGCGAGGTGATTTCGGTCTCATAAGGCATGTTGCCGGCAATGAAGATCACCGCGCCGAACTCCCCCAGTGAGCGTACGAAGGCCAGACCGGTGCCGGTGACCAGCGCCGGCCACAGATGCGGGAGGATCACACGGCGAAAGGCCAGCCCATCGCTGGCCCCCAGCGTGAGAGCGGCTTCGTCGATCTCGCCGGGTAGGTCCTCGAGGACCGGCTGCACGGTGCGTACCACGAACGGAATGCTGGTAAACGCCATCGCCAGAGCGATGCCCACCCAGGTGTAGGCGACTTCCAGGCCCAGCGGCTCAAGCAGGCCGCCGACCCAGCCGCTGCTCGAATACAGCGTGGCCAGGGTGATCCCGGCGACGGCCGTGGGTAGCGCAAAGGGCAGATCCATCAACGCATCGACCAGGCGCTTGCCGGGAAATTCGTAGCGTACCAGCACCCAGGCCATCAGCAGGCCGAACAGCGCATTGACCATTGCCGCCACAGCGGCGGCGAAGATCGTCACGCTGTAGCTGGCGACGATCCGCGGCTCGGTAATCACCGCCCAATATTGCGCCAGGGTCAGCTCGGAGAGCTGACCCACCAGACTGGTCAACGGTAGCAACAGCACCAGCGAAACGAATGTCAGGGTGATGCCGAGCGACAGGCCAAAGCCCGGCAGTACCCGTTTCGACCGGGAGGGGGTCATGAAAGTAGACGCGATCATCGGCGCTGTAGTTGATCCAGCTCACCGCCGGAAGCGAAGTGCGTCTCCATGGCCTGCGGCCAGCCGCCGAAAACATCCTCGACGCGCAGCAGCTCGGTCTCGGGGAACTGTTCGGCAAACTCTTCGCTGACGGTGTCGCTGTTGACACGGTAGTTGAAGCCCGCCAGCAGGCGTTGGGCTTCCTCGGTATACAGATAATCGAGATAGCCGTGGGCCAGGTCGGTATTGCCGTTACGCTCGGCATACTCCTCGACCACCGCCACCGGGAATTCCGCGAGGATGCTGATTGGCGGAACGACGACATCGTATCCGTCCTCGCCATACTCCTTGCTGATGTTGTTGACTTCCGATTCGAAGCTGATCAGTACATCGCCGATGCCGCGCTCGACGAAGGTGGTGGTGGCCCCGCGGCCGCCGGTATCGAAGACCTTGACGTTACGAAGAAACTTGCTCATGAACTCGTGAATCTTGTCTTCGTCGCCGTCGAACGCCTGATCGGCATAGGCCCAGGCTGCCAGGTAGGTGTAGCGGCCGTTACCCGATGTCTTGGGGTTGGGGAACACGATTTCCACGCCTTCCTTGACCAGATCGTCCCAGCTTTCGACGCCTTTGGGATTGCCCTCGCGGACCAGGAACGCGGTGGTGGAATAGTAGGGCGAGGCATTGTTGGGTAACTGCTGCTGCCAGTCCTCGGCCACCAGACCGGCCTCGGCCAGTACGTTGACATCGGTGACCTGATTATAGGTCACCACATCCGCTTTCAGCCCCTGCATGATGGCGCGGGCCTGGGTCGAGGAGCCGCCGTGGGACTGTTTGACGGTCACTTCATCGCCATGTTCGGCTTGCCACCACTCGACGAAATGCGGATTGATCGTGGCGAACAGTTCGCGCGCGATATCGTAGGAGGAGTTGAGCAGTTCTCGCTCGGCGGCGCTGGCTGGCGCAGCGACACCGGCAATCAGGCCCGTGCCGATAACGGTAGACGCGATGAAGTGTCGTGCAGTGGGAAACCAAGACATAGAACGCCTGCTCCTGCAAAGAATAGAAGAATGCGGATAAGGCTAATTACTGCGCAAAGGAATTACAATCCCATTTCTTATTCTTAATTTGAATATAAGAGTGGCCGCTTTCCATATTGCTGTCTTCCCGGCGTTTCTCTGCCGGACATTTCAGGGGGAAGAGGAGGAGCTCGTCACGGGGTGACGCAGGGCCCAGAGCCCCAGCAACGGGCCGGGCAATAATGCCCAGGCGAGTTGAGGGCCCAAGCTTGGCCACCAAGGCAACAGCAGTGCCAGGGACGCCGCGGTGATGGCGTAGCCGATCGCATTCTGCAACGTCAGGGCGCTGCCTACCAGAGAGGGTGGACAGGCCATGGCGGAGAGCGCGGAAAAGTGCGGCGAGTCGATCACCGCCAGTAGGCTCCACAGGGCGAGGACGCCAATGACCAGAAGTGCCGGGCCGCTGGCTAGCCAAGGATAGAGCAGGCAGCAAATGGCGGATCCCGTCAGGCCACACTGCGCGACGCGTCGGCTACCCAGGCGCAGGCTGAGCCATCCGCCCAGCCAGCAGGCAGGCCCGCCAACAGCGATCAGCGCAAAGGCCCCGAGAGCCGACGCCTGGATCGAGAGCTGCGGCAGCCGATATAGCAGCAGTAGCGGAATCAGCGTCCAGAGCGTATACAACTCCCACATGTGACCGAAGTACGCCCCTGCCGCGCGACGGAACCCGGCAATACGGAAGGCACCAAGCCCCGCCAGGCGGGAAGTATTGCCCAGGCCCGCCTTGCGTAAGCCGGGGGCTTCGCCGAGACGCCAGATCAGCGCCCCCCCCAGCAGCGCCAGTAACGAGGCGCCCGCCACGCTCAGGCGCCAGTCCCAGTCCAGTGACAAACCCGCCAGGGCATGCGGCATGGCGGTGCCGATGACCAGCATGCCCACCAGCCAGGCTAGCCCCAGCCCGGTGCGCCCCGGTGCCCAGCCGACCATCAGCTTCATGCCGATCGGATAGATGCCGGCCAATGCCATTCCGGTGATCAGACGCAGGCCCATGGCCGGCCACAGTCCGCCGGCCCAGGGCAGGGCGACGTTGCTCAGGGCGCCGAGCAGACAGCTGACGGCAAAGATACGGCTGGCATCGTGCCGATCCGCCAGGCCGCTCAGCCCTATTCCCAGAGTGCCGCAGAGAAAACCGATCTGCACGGCACCGGTCAACCAGCCCAGGTCTGCCGGGGCCAGTTGCCAAAGTGACGCCAAATCAGCCATTACCGCATTGGGAGTGAACCACAAGGCGGTACCGAGCAGCTCGGCAACAGCGATAACCACAATCGGCATGAGAGGTATCCGGCAGGGGAAATCTTGGTTGTGCCATGTCGCGGATGGAGTGTCGATGACACCAAGGTCGTGAGCCGGATAAGAAAATCCCCGGGACCCTGAAAACATCCAGGCCCCGGGGAAGCGGCGAGTTTACAATCCGAGCGCGGAGGAGGTGGCGCGGCGCGGGTCTCCGCCACCATAGAACATGCCATCACGGATCATGATCGACTGCGCGGCGCCCATGGCATCCTGGCGGCTGACGTTGTGACCCATGGCCTCGAGCAGGCCCACGGTATCGGGGCTGATGCCCTGCTCCACACGGATTTCGTCGGGTAGCCACTGATGATGAATGCGCGGCACGCTGACCGCCGTCTGGATATTCATGTCGTGATCGATGGCGTTCATCACTACCTGCAAGGTGGTGGTGATGATGCGCGAGCCGCCCGGGCTCCCGGTGACCAGGAAGTTCTTGCCGTTCTGCTTGACGATGGTCGGGGTCATGGAGGAGAGCATGCGCTTTCCGGGTTCGATCTTGTTGGCGTCACCGCCGATCAGCCCGTAGGCATTGGGCACGCCCGGCTTGGCCGAGAAATCGTCCATCTCGTTATTGAGCAGGAAGCCCGCGCCGTCGACGACAATACCCGAGCCATAACTGAAGTTGATGGTATAGGTATTGGATACCGCCAGGCCATTGTCATCGGCGACGGAATAATGTGTGGTTTCGTTGGACTCATAGGGTAACGGGTTATCGGGAGCGATCTCGGCGCTGGGCGTGGCCTGGCCGAGGTCGATCTGTGCACGTAGCTCATCGGCGTAGGCTTTGGACGTGAGGCCCTGTAGGGGAACGTCGACAAAATCGCTGTCACCCAGATATTGCGAGCGGTCGGCGTAGGCGCGTTTCATGGCCTCGGCCATGACGTGGATAGTGCGCGCCGAGTTGAAGCCCATCGCGGAAATGTCATAACCCTCAAGGATGTTGAGGATCTGCACGATATGTACGCCGCCGGAGGAAGGCGGGCTCATGGCGTAGACGTCGTAGCCGCGATAGTTGCCATGGCTGGGCTCACGTATCGTCGGCTGATAGTTGGCCAGGTCCTCGCGGGTCATGAGCCCCCCGTGGCGTTGCATTTCCGCGGCGATCAGCTTTGCCGTCTCGCCTTCGTAGAATTCGCGCGGGCCGTGTTCGGCGATGCGTCTGAGCGTCGCGGCCAGATCCGGTTGACGAAAGACATCGCCGACGGCATAGGTGCTGCCGTCTTGCTTGAAGAATACGTTGCGCGTCGAGTCCCACCTGGCCAGGCGCTCATGCGCCGCACGGAGTCCCTCGGCAAAGCGCGGCGGTACGATGAAGCCCTCCTCGGCGAGACGAATCGCCGGTGCCAGTGCCTCGGACAGCGTCAGAGTGCCGTATTTCTCCAGGGCCAGTGCCAGGCCGGCCACCGTGCCCGGCACGCCGGAGGCGTTATGCGTATAGCGTGACAGCTCGGAGACCGCATTGCCCTGTTCGTCCTGAAACATGGTTTCGTAGGCGCCTGCGGGGGCCTTCTCGCGATAATCGATGGCGATGACCTTGTCGCTCTTTTCATCGGAAATCAGCATGAACCCGCCGCCGCCGATATTGCCCGAACGCGGCTGCACCACGGCCAGCACGAAGCCGGCCACCACCGCACCATCCACCGCATTGCCGCCCTGGGCCATGACGTCGCGAGCGATCTGGCTGGCCAGGTAGTGGCTGGTCACCACCATGCCATGCTGTCCCTCTTCGGGGTGGAAGCGTTCACCTTCGAGAATCGCCTGCTGGGCGAACGCCGGAATGGAAAAGGTGCTGAAGATGACTATCGCGGCGAAAAAGCGTTGCCAGCCTGGAAACCCGATACGCATGGTCTTTCCTCGTTGTGTGCCTTGTGCCTCGATGGAGTATAGCCGCTTCGACAGGCTTGCCTGGTTTGAGTGAGGGCGCTTCATGCCCCACGGCAAGTGTGGCGACGGATGGCGTCATGCAGTCGGCGTCGCGTTCCTTTAGAATGCCCCTCTGCGTTATCTCTTGGCCCCCGATTTGCGGAACACACCATGCCCGATTTCAAGATCGCCCCTTCGATACTCTCCGCCGACTTCGCTCGCCTGGGGCAGGAAGTCGACCACGTCCTCGCCGCCGGCGCGGACATCGTTCACTTCGATGTGATGGACAATCATTACGTCCCCAACCTGACCATCGGGCCGATGGTCTGCGAGGCGCTGCGCAAGTACGGCATCACGGCGCCGATCGACGCGCACCTGATGGTCAAGCCGGTGGATCGGCTGATCGGCGATTTCCTCGATGCCGGCGCGACCTACGTCACCTTCCATCCGGAAGCGTCCGAGCATATCGACCGTTCGCTGCAACTGATCCGCGATGGGGGCGGCAAGTCCGGTCTGGTGTTCAATCCGGCCACACCGCTGTCGTATCTCGACTACGTCATGGACAAGGTCGACATGATTCTGCTGATGAGTGTCAATCCCGGGTTTGGCGGACAGTCGTTCATTCCCGCCACGCTCGACAAGCTGCGCGAAGTGCGGGCGCGTATCGATGCCAGCGGCCGTGAGATTCGCCTGGAAGTCGATGGGGGCGTGAAGGTCGACAATATCGCCGAAATCGCCCGGGCGGGGGCCGACACTTTCGTGGCCGGGTCGGCCATCTTCAAGGCGCGCCGGGAAGAGGACCCGCATCACTACGACAGCATCATCCAGGCGCTACGCGACGAACTGGGCAAGGCAGCGTCGTGAGCGAGGCCTCCCGGGAGCCGGCGGAGGGCGTGACGGCCGAGGAGGCGCGGGCACCGCAAGCCGTGTGGTATCTGTATATGATCAAGACCGCGGCAGGCGCGCTGTATACCGGCATCACGACCGATGTCGAGCGTCGCTTTCGAGAGCACTGCAATGGAAAACGCGGCGCACGGGCCTTGCGCGGTAAAGGCCCGTTGACGTTGCGGCACTGGCAGCCAGTGGGGAGTCGCAGTGATGCGCTGCGCCTGGAGGCCTATATCAAGACGCTGGACCCGGCGGCCAAACGAGCCTGGATCGTCGAGCAGCAACGCTGAACGGCTTGCGTCCAATGCCCCGCCTTGGAGGTGGGGCATCGTCATTTGCGAGGCCGTGTTTTGCGTGCCTTATAGCGCCTCTGCCAGTGTGGCAAAGACACGAGCCACGGCTTCTGCGCCGGGATCGACGACCCCTTTGAGTGCGCTTTCCGGCACGTAAGCGGAGCGGCCCGCCTGGGCGTGGCCCATCGCTGCCGTACGATCAGCACCCCGGCGGGCTGCTGTTGCGGCTTCCTGCAGGGATTGCCCCGTCTGTAATGCCTCAAGGGCGGGAATCAGCGCATCCAGCATGGTGCGATCGCCGAGGCGGGCGCCTCCATAGGTTTGCATGCGCGCCACGCCTTTCTGCAAGGCATCGACGAGCGAGTGTTGCGCCGTTTCAGCGGCGGCGGCAGTGAATAGAATGGAGAGCAGTACGCCGCTCGAGCCTCCCATGCCCAGAGAGAGGCACTGGCCAATACCGGCAAAAAGCTTGTCCGGCTGTGCCGTGTTCAACTGACCTGCGTCGAGGGCGCGCTGAATGGCGTTGGCTCCCTCCACCATGCTGCTGCCCGCATCGCCATCACCGCTCTTGGCATCCAGCGCATCCAGGGGCTGTTGTGCCTGGTGCAGTGTCGCAATGATCTGATGCAGCGCCTGCGTGACGGACGCGTCCTGCGGTGCGTTGTCTTGCAGGCCGGCGTCCGCGTTGGTCAGAGCCGGCGTAAACGTTTCGGGTGTGCGTACGCGGGAGAGGCCGGGCCATGCAGGAGCTTCGGTTGAGGCGCAGAGAGCTTCCAGCAGTGCATCGTCCGAGGCCAGTAGAGTGATGGAGAAGCCGTGCATGTCCAGCGAGGTCATCAGCGGAGCCGGGCCGATCAGGTGGCTCAAGCGCTGCATGCCCAGTTGGGTGATCAGATCGTGGGCGAGCACCCCCATCTCCTGAGTGGAGCAGCTACCTAGATTGTTGAGAAGGGCTATCCAGCGCTGCTGATGTCCCGCTGCTTCCAAGTGGGCCATCAATGGGGTTAGCACCATTTCCATTGCGGCCTGGGCGCTCTGGGGATCCACCTGCCGGGTGCCGGATTCGTTATGGATTCCCAGGCCGAGTTCCGGGCCCGATTCACTGGCCGGCTGGCCCGGTAGCGCCGCGTGTGCCAATGCCATGCCGAGGGACGCCATACGCTCACATAGCCGGTTGGCTTGCGCATGGACTTCTTCTAGCGAGGCTTGCTGCTGAGCGTAATGGCCCGCCACCTTGTGGACCAGTACGGTTCCGGCAATGCCCCGGGGTTGCGGCGAGCCGGGGAGGGCAATGTCATCGCCGACGATGATCATGGCAACGCTTAGCCCTTCGCGCCGGGCCTGCTCCGCGGCAAGGCCGAAGTTGAGGCGGTCTCCCGTATAGTTCTTGACGACGAGCAGGCAGCCCGCGCTGCCACAGGTTTCCCGTATCGCGGCTAGAACCGCGTCAACGCTGGGAGAGGCAAACAGGCTTCCCGAGACGACACCGGTCAACATGCCGTGGCCGATGAATCCGGCGTGGGAGGGTTCGTGCCCGGCGCCACCCCCGGAGAGCACCGCGACCTGTTGTTGACCTTGGCGGTCACGCGACCAATCGGCGCGGATCAGGATTCTGACCCCGCTCTCGGGCGTCGCGATACGTAAAGGCGCCACGTGGCTGGCGGCGAAGAGTACGTCATCGACCACGTGGGCGGATTGATTGAAGAAGTGCTGCATGGCGGACTCCATGACCGGAAAGTGTTCCGATCATGGTCGCCACCCTTGGGTTAATGCAACTTCATCCGTGGGCGTAGATAACGGTTCAGGCCATCGACGACTACGGTCATGCCGGTCTTGACCGCACCGTGAATGGCGAACTGGTGCATGCGATACAGCGAGGCATAGAAGAACTTCGCCAGGCGGCCCTCGATGAACAGACTGCGCGCCGAGGCGCCGCGCATCAGGCTGCCCACGGCTTCGAAGTGGGCCAGCGAGATCAGCGAGCCGCGATCGTGAAAGACGAAATCCTGCAATGGCTTGGCGCCCAGCGCCGCCTGAAGGTTGCGATACAGATGATTGGCCTGCTGATGAGCCGCCTGGGCGCGGGGGGGAACACGCTTGTCGCCCGGCTGGGGACAGGAGGCGCAGTCGCCCATGGCGAAGATGCGCTCGTCGTCGATGCTCTGCAGGGTCGGATGGACCTTGACTTGGTGGTTGCGCTCGGTGGACAGCCCCAGTTCCGACAGGAACGATGGCGCGCGAATCCCCGCCGCCCATACGCTGAGGTCGGTCTCGATATGCGTGCCGTCGGCGGTCATGAAGCCGCTTTCTTCGGCACAGTTGACCCGAGTGTCGGTGTGAATCTTGACTCCAAGCCGCTCCAGCTCAGTATGCACGGCATTGCCGATGCGTTCCGGCAGTGCCGGAAGAATACGCGGTGCCGCCTCGATCAGATGAACTTCCAGCTGGCCGCTGTCGAGTGCGGTGAAGCCATAGCTGTGTAGCATCTTGGAGGCGCCGAACAGTTCGGCGGCCAATTCCACACCGGTCGCCCCGGCGCCTACGATACCCACCGCGAGCTTGGGATGCACACGGCGTTCCGGGTCGCTGTAGCGCAGGAAGGTATTGAGCATGTCATGATGAAATACCTCGGCCTGCTGCGGGCTGTCGAGAAAATGACAATGCTTGGCGACGCCGGGCGTGCCGAAATCGTTGGAGACACTGCCCAGTGCCAGCACCAGATAATCGTATTCCAGGGTGCGGGCGGGCAGGATAACGGTGTCGTCGTGATCGATGATCGGTGCCAGGGTGATGGTGCGGGCCTCGCGGTCCAGATTGCTCAATACGCCGCGCTGGAAACGATAGCCGTGGGCCTTGGAGTGCCCCTGGTAGGACACTTCGTCGAGGCCGGAGTCGAGAACGCCGGTGGCGACTTCGTGGAGCAGGGGTTTCCAGATATGGGTAGGGTTGCGATCGACCAGCAAAATATCGGCCTGCTTGCGCTTGCCGAGCTTGCGACCCAGCCGGGTGACCAGCTCAAGCCCGCCAGCGCCGCCGCCGACCACCACGATGCGTGGGGTGGACATGCATGACTCCTGATAATATTGAAAAGAATAAACGTAACTCGCCAGGGTCAGGCAGACGTTTCCTTGGCTCTCGTTCGGCCGCAGTCGTGACGCCTGGAGTCGGCGATAATGGGACATAGGATAACGCCGCTAACATCGAAAAAACACGGCGCTACACGCAATGGCGTAAGGATCTTGTAAAATTACATTCGTTATTCATCCGATCAGCTCGCTACGGGAGATCCATATGCATTCCATCCTCGACGGCATTCGCCTGGTGACGTTCGACCTCGACGGAACCCTGGTCGACTCCGTGCCGGATTTGACGGTGGCCGTCGATGCCTCGCTGGCCGACCTTGGGTTGCCAATGGCGGGGGAGGCGGCGGTACGCGATTGGGTAGGCAACGGCTCGCGCAAGCTGGTCGAGCGGGCCTTGCGTCACCGTCTCGGCGACACGCCCGACAACGATCGGCTGGATGCCGCACACGAGCGGTTTCTTTATCATTACCATCAGGCGCCGAGCAGGCTGTCGACCTTGTATCCCGGGGTTCGCGAGGGGCTGGAAGCGCTGAGTCACCAAGGGGTCGTTCTGGCTTTGGTCACCAACAAGCCCCAGGCCTTCATCGCGCCGATACTGGCAAGCTTCTCCCTGGCCCGGTATTTCTCGCTGACGCTGGGCGGTGACGCACTGGCGCAAAAGAAGCCCGATCCTGCGCCGCTGCTGCACGTCGCGGCACACTTTGATATTGCGCCACGGGCCTGTCTGATGGTGGGCGATTCGCGACATGACGTGGAGGCCGGCAAGCGAGCCGGCTTTCGCACCCTTGCGCTGCCTTATGGCTATAATCATGGCGAGCCGGTGGCTGCGAGCCATCCCGATGCGATAGTTGAATCGCTGCAAGAACTGTTTTAGGGTTGCCGGCTGGTACCCGAACTCTCACGGAAGGCGTTCATGACGTTGGATTCCCGGATCTCTCAGAGGGCTTGCGCTCTGATGCGTGAAGTGAAGCGTTGGCGATGGTGACGCTGTCCATTGCCGCCGTACGTTGATCTGACCGAACCTAACCGAGGAACCCCGGGCCATGATGACCCCTGAGCGCTTTGCCGAGCTGGCCGATGCCGGCTATAACCGAATCCCGGTCACCCGTGAGGTGCTGGCCGATCTCGATACCCCCCTGTCCACTTATCTCAAATTGGCCGACGCGCCTTGGACCTTTTTGCTCGAGTCCGTGCAGGGCGGCGAGAAGTGGGGGCGCTATTCGATCATCGGGCTGCCTTGCCGTGAACGCATCGAAGTACGCGGCCAGGTGATACGGCATATTTTGCGCGGCGAGCAGATCGGTGTCACCGAGGTCGAAGATCCTCTAAAGTGGATCGAACAGTTCCAGGCCCGTTTCAAGGTTCCGTCGCTAGACGGTCAGCCACGCTTCGACGGCGGCCTGGTCGGTTATTTCGGTTACGACACCATCCGCTATATCGAGCCCCGCCTGAGCGGCGTGGAGAAGCCCGATCCCATCGGCGTGCCCGACATCCTGCTGATGGTTTGTGATGAGCTGGTGGTGTTCGATAACCTGTCCGGGCGCTTAACCTTGTGGACGCATGCCGATCCGGATCTGCCCGACGCCTATGTGCATGCATTGGCGCGTCTCGAGGGATTGGAAGGCCAACTGCGCGGTGCCAACCTCAATACCCGCAGTCACGGGACCGGGCGTAGTGCAGTGGAGGAGGGCCACTTCACCTCGGGCTTCACCGAAGAAGGCTTCAAGGCCGCGGTCGAGCGCATCAAGGAATATGTGCTGGCCGGTGACGTCATGCAATGCGTGCCCTCGCAGCGCATGTCGATTCCCTACCAGGCGCCGCCGCTGGACCTGTATCGCGCCCTGCGTAGCCTCAACCCGTCGCCCTACATGTTCTTCTTCAATCTCGACGATCATCATGTGGTGGGGTCGTCGCCGGAGATTCTGACCCGGTTGGAGAATGGCGAGGTCACGGTGCGCCCCATCGCCGGGACCCGCAAGCGCGGCCACAACGAGGCAGAGGATCAGGCGCTTGAAGCCGACCTGCTGGCGGACCCCAAGGAGATTGCCGAGCACCTGATGCTCATCGACCTGGGGCGCAACGATGTGGGGCGTATCAGTCAGACCGGCACGGTCAAGGTAACCGATCAGATGGTGGTGGAGCGTTACTCCCACGTCATGCATATCGTTTCCAACGTCACCGGGCGTCTCAAGCCGGGGCTGTCGGCGATGGACGTGCTGCGTGCCACCTTCCCGGCGGGTACCGTTTCCGGCGCTCCCAAGATACGGGCACTGGAGATCATCGACGAGCTCGAACCGGTCAAGCGGGGTGTCTATTCCGGGGCGGTGGGCTATCTCTCCTGGCACGGTAACCTGGATACCGCGATCGCCATTCGCACTGCGGTGATCAAGGATGGCCAACTGCATATCCAGGCGGGCGCGGGAATCGTCGCCGACTCGGTGCCCGAGCTCGAATGGCAGGAAACCCTCAACAAGGGCCGTGCCCTGTTCCGCGCCGTAGCCATGGCCGAACACGGCCTGGATAACCTGACGTAAGCCGACGCGGGCCTGCGAGCCCGCTGTCCACTTTTTAGCCTGTCTCCTCCTGACTCGCATAATGCATAGACTTTCCATTGCGGTGGCTGTCCCAGCGCTAGCCGAGCCTGTTTTGCTTTTCAACGCCTGAAATGACCCTCGCTGATCTCGCTGAAGCCTGGCCTCTCTGCGGTTGCGATCAAGTGGGTGATTGCTAGGCTCTAGGCGTAAGCACTCGAGATACAAGGAGGATCGTACATGGATATTACGATTCACAATGCTGGAATGGGTGAGGATACCTTTCGTGCGCTGACTACCGGTGAAACCGGCACGGCGCTGAGAAAGGCTGGCAACGATTATATTGGCGGCAAGGACCTCACCGAAAACGACTTGCGCGCGATGCAGGAAAACGACCCTTCGGCGTTCGATCATCTGGAAGCCGACATGACGACCCATGCGCGTAACGTCTGTGGTCTGGACAAGGAAACGGGCATTGCCTTGAAGCTCAACCTGGGAACCGCCAGACGGCCATGAATGTCATCGGTTTCGACTTAGTTGCCGAGCCTGCGCATTATGTGATTCTCGTGTAGCTGTCTCGTTAGCCCGTCGCTGGTCGGCGGGCTATTTTCGTGCGCGTCTTGCATCTCCGGCGTGTCCGAAAGAAAGCGATGTGCAGTGCTTGATGGCTGTCTCATTCCCGTTTCGAACGCCGGCAAGAAACGCTTTAGCTGGGGTTCGGCCTTCTGCTAAGGTAGCGCTCCTTTACGGGAAGGATTCGAGAAACGCGGATGAAGCTGGGTGACTTTAACCCATGGCGGCCGGCGGTCGCATGGCATTGCCCGCAAGTGTTGTGGGCGGTGGGCGTGTTCTGCACGGTACTGTATGCCCTCGGCCGGGTGATGTGGCCCCCGTTGGGGAGTCCCGCGGAAACGATTATGGCCGTGTTGGGCCTGGCCGCCTTGCTGATCTGGGGGCGTGGTCTACGCGGGAGTGCGGCAATTTGGCTGCTGCTCGCGGCCATTGCGGTTCAGGCGCTGTCCTGGCTGCTGGGCTACTATCACCATCCTCAGTGGATTGCTGACAATCCGCAGATCGACCGCCTCGCCAAGTTGTTCATCTTCATTGCGTTAGCGTGGTGGCTGGGCGGCAGTACTCGCAATACGTTGTTGATCTGGGCGTTGGCATTGATGGCGTTTCTCGCAGCGCTGTTCGTTCAAGGCAATGGTCTCTCCGAATGGTGGCTGGGGCTGCAAGGGGTGCGTGTCGATTTCAATATCCGCAACGCCCAGCATACCTCGATGTTTTTCGGCTCGGGACTGCTGGGGCTGGTCGCTTTCTCGCATCGCTGCATTTATTACCAACGGCTCGTATTGTGGCGCTTAATCGTCTGGAGCGTGGTTGTCACGATCTGCCTGGCAGGGATCGTCATCACTCAGACCCGTGCCGTGTGGCTGGCCCTGGTGATCGCCTTGCCCGTGATGGGGGGGCTGTGGCTATGGGCATCCCGGCGTAGGCAAGATACGAAACTTACCCAAAGGAATTTACTGATGGGGACGGCGATACTTGTCGTCCTGGGGGTGGGGGTCGGTGATTTAGCCTACGATACGATCGAGGCGCGTCTCGAACAGGAGCGTGCGGTCATTGCGATGTTGGCGTCTGGCGATATTGCCGAGGTGCCCTATTCCAGTATCGGTATCCGTGTCCAGACCTGGCGGGCCGCCAGCGAGTGGATTGCCGAGCGTCCCCTCGTAGGCTGGGGGAGTGACGGACGCAGTCTGGCCATTGACCAGACGGCGTGGCTGCCCGAGGCAATCAAGCAGCAATACGGCCATTTGCACAACTATTTTCTCGAAGTCTGGGTGGCCTACGGGGCGCTGGGGCTTGCCGTGTTCACCGTCTTGGCCGTATGGGTCGGGCGTGCGACCTGGCTGGCATGGCGGGGCGGCGTCATGCCGGGCGACATGGCATTGTTCGGGGCTGCCTTCTTTGTCTACTGGGTGATCGTCAACCAGTTCGAGTCCTACAACTCCTTCTGGACAGGGGTCTATATGCACAACCTGGTTCTGGGTGGTTTGGTGACGCATTACTGGCGATGGCAACTGACCGCAGGCAGCGGAACCCCCGAACCCAGGCGAATGCAACATTGTGGAAGCGAGGAAAGCTGATTGCGTACCTTGGTCGTCGTCAGAAGCTTGAAAATGGGAGGGATGGAGCGGGTTGCCTGTCACTTGGCCGACGCCTTTGCAGAGGCGGGACATGAAAGCCATCTGATGGTGTATCGCAAGCGAAGCGATGGCTTGGCACCTGAAAATCCCAACGTCAAGATGCACGTTTTTGCCCTGCGCTGGTGGCAGCGCCTGACCGGAGTCGGCTTTCTTATAGAAATCGTGACGCGGCTGTTGCTTAATCCGCTGATACGTCGCTCGTATTTCGTCTGGACGGGCTTCTTGGGCGGCTACCTGTTTCGTTTGTGGCTATGGCGTTTCGAACAGCGTTACGGTCGTCTGGATCGGATCATTTTCCGCGGTGTGGGAACCTTCGAGCTGGTATGGAGCTATCGCGACGACCGAGCCCGATTCGTGCTGGAAAACAATCTGCCCTTGAAGGGCATGCCCTGGAAACAGAAGCTATTTTCCAAGTGCCTGTTTTCAAGCAAACATCTCGTCGCGGTCTCCCACGGTGTAGCGGAAACTGTCCGCGAAGGGCAGAAACGCTGGAAATTTCAGCCTGCCTCACTGGCGGTGATCGTCAATCCCTGCCCGGTAGGCCGCATCCGTCAGCATATGCTTGCAAACGAGCCTGATATGCCTGACGAGCCGTACATCGTCAACGTGGCACGCCTGGTGCCGCAGAAGGATCACGCCTTGCTATTGCGGGCCTACGCAAGGGTCAATCCTGCCGAACTGCTGGTGATCGTCGGGGATGGAGTGCAAAGGGCTTCACTGGAAGAACTGGCAACCTCTTTGGGAATTGCGCAAAAAGTGCGTTTCGTCGGGCATCGGGACAACCCCTATCCCTGGATGCGGCATGCTCGTCTCTTCGTGCTGAGTTCGCGTGTGGAGGGAATGGGCATCGTGCTGACTGAAGCCTTGGCATGCGGAACTCCCGTTGTTTCCGTTGATTGCCCTGGGGGCATTCGCGAGGTGCTCAAGGGAGAGCTGGAAGAGGCTATCGCGGCCCACGATGAGGCTTCACTGGCAGAGAAGATCCAGGCGAGCCTGAAAGGCCCGAAGCCCGTCGTGAATGACGCCTGGCTTCAGGATTTTCTGCCGTCCCGGGTCGCCGAGCGCTTTCTCGACATGACCGAGCCGTCGATGGCCACCGGCCGCGCGAGTCGCTCTGATCAAGGAGGTGGGGATGAGTGAAACCGCTGGCACTATCGTATCCGCCCTGCAGGGGCCGCGTATCGGTCACCTCGTAAGCCTGAGGAATCTGGGCGGAATCGAGCGTTACTTTACCCGCTTCTTTACGCATTACGCCGCGCAGTACGATCATCATGTACTGAAGCAGACCGATGCGTTGCATCCATTGCTCAGGCCCGCCTACGCAGGCCTCGAGGCGCACCGCCTGCATAGTCTCAAGGGGCCGCGGGGCATCAAGATTCCTCGGCCTTTCACGCAACTGCGAGGCGTGTATCAGCAACGCATGCTCCAGAATCTGGAGATCGAGGCGATCCTGGTATGGGGCAAGATCATGAACCATCCGTTGTTCTTCCCCGACACGATTCCTGTGGTGCATTTCGAGAGAGGAAGCGCCTGGCTCGCCGATGACCAACCCTCCTTGCGTCGATACTTGGCTCGTCTGGATGGCGTCTTGGGCAACTCGCATGCCGCATTGCGCATGCTGCAGCTTAAATGGGGACTGGATACACAACTTCCTTCGCGCGTATTGTACAACACCATTGAACTGCCGGAGCGTCAGGCGGCCCATTCGCCAGACCGCTTCCGCCTGGGTTTTGCCGGTCGTCTGGTGGCGCTCAAGGCGCCGATGGTGGCCTTGGAAGCGTTCGCCGAATTGAAGGTGCGTTGCCCCCATGCAGAGCTCTGGATTGCCGGCGAAGGGCCGCTGGAGTCGTTGCTGCGCGAGCAGGCCCGGCGCTGGGGGCTTGAGGCGAGCGTGCGCTTTTGCGGGCTGGTTGACGATATGGCGAGCTTCTACTGCGGTCTCGACGCCTTTATCTGCCCTTCCTGGCGTGAGCCCTTCGGCAACGTGGCGCAGGAAGCGCTGGCTCACGGCGTGCCGACATTGGTGGGATGCGTGGATGGCCTGGCCGAACAGGTGGTCCACGAGGAGAACGGTGCGGTGTTATTGCCTCGTCGCGCGCGTCACGAACTCGGCCGCTACGGTCGCGAATGCCTGCAGGGGCCGGACGAGGTCTACGCACCGGATCGGGACGCCATTGTCCAGGCGGGAATCCTCGAGCCTAGCGAAGTGGCACAAGTGCTGGCCGAGTGGGCCGAATCGCCCGAGTTGCGGCGCCGGATGGGACGGCAGGCGCGGACACGCATCGCCCGTGACTTCAATATCGCTCACTATGGGGCGGAACTGGTGGACTTCATGGACGACATCGCCCGGCGGGGACGCTAGGGGGCTGATCGTTGCCAGCGCGCCATGCGATGCATGAAATGCGCCCACTGCCGATCGACCTTCCTGCGCCCGAGCGGTGCTACGTGGGCGGCGAGCTTGATGAAGTCGCGATCGCCGACGCCATCGATGATGTAGAGGTTCGGCGTGCCCGGTTGGGCGATATCCGCGACGATGTTGCTGTCGCGCAGGTCGCTGATGAAGATCCGGTTGTCTCGCAGGTAGCGATGTAGTCGGTCCAGAGCGGGATGCAGTTCCTTGAGATCGAGACGCTTACTGGCCAGCAATTGTTTCAGGCTGGGCAGCGGCTGAGCGTGGCTGTCCTGGACTAGGTCGAACGCGAGGCCTGGGCCACGGTCGGTTTCGACCCAGCCGTGACAGCGCGGCAGATGGGACCAATCGACACGTCTACGTTCCAGCCGTTTGAAGTAGGCGTAATCCTTGGCGTTCTGCTGCTTGTCATTCTCATGGTTATGCGTGACCTTTATGCAAAGGCTGGAGTTTTGCGGATGACGATAGCATTCGCGCTCCGTTCCGCGACCGATCAGCTGACTCTTTTCCAAGTAAATCATATCGCTGTCTGCGATTCGGCGATCAGGCGACGAAACGAGCCCTTGAGCTTTTCGTATTGGCGCAGATGCGAGTACTCCGTTGCCAGAGCAGCGAGGCGCTGCCCGAGCCGCTCGCGATATTCGGCGTCCCGCAGCAGCGTCTCGAGACGTGTCGCCCAGACACCATTGTCGTCACCCAGTACCAGCTCGGGAAAGGCATCCCGAATCAGCTCGGCGGCGCCAACCCAGGCGGACAACATGACAGGCGTGCCGCAGGCCATGGCCTCGAGTGCGACCCGGCCGAATTCCTCGATATGGGCCGGGAGGACGAAAACGTCGAGTGCGCCATACAGACGCTCCACCTGGGGCTCGGTGGATCGCCAGATGAAACGCTGGCCCAGGCCCTGCGATTCCGCTTGACGCTGATAGGCAGAGGCGTCGTCCTTGCCGACGACGAGAAAACGGCAGCGCGCTGGAAGTTGTTTGTCCAGCCGAGCGGCAATATCGATGAATCCCGCCACGTTGCGCTTCTTGAAATTGCCTGAAGTGATCAGCCCGAGCAGGTACTCGTCTTCGGCAACGCCGAGCGAAGCGCGCGTGGCCTGCCGATCGCGACGCGCGCTGTCGGGATTGAACTGCTCGGGATCGTAACCGGGGTAGCTGATTTCGAGCTGGCGATCGTCAAGACCATAACGCGCCTTGAAGTCGTCGGCCATCATCTGCGAGTTGACCGCCACTCGCTTGAACTGACCGCGTGTCAAGACATGATCGTGAATGGCCGCGACTTCATGATTCGAGGGCAGTGCCTGGCCATGAATGCGCTGGCTGGCCAGGTGCACGCAGTTGTGCATGTATACGACATCGGGACTTTCGACGTCACCATGGCTGATCAGCAGGTCGGGAGGGTGGCGTTGACACCAGGACTTGACCCTTCGGTTGAACCAGAAGCGGCGAAAGGGACCCTTGAATGGCCAGCGTGGCAAGCGTACGAGCTGTGTGCCAAAACGTGCGGCAAGTTCCGGCTTGCCTCGCTCGGCAAGGATCACCGTACGATACCCCAGTTCTTGAAGGGCAGCTGCTTGCTCGAAAGCATTACGACTGGCGCCGGTGCTCTTTTCGACTTGGCGAATGGCGATGGCCGCCAGCGGTTGCTGATTCGATTTTTTCAAGGTCGGCTTAGGTTTTTTCGTTTGTATGTATTAAAGGTATCTCCATCCTCTAAGGCAAGGGGATGGGCACAGCATCATGCGTAGGGGATGTGATATCTTAAGATACTCTTAATAGCATTCATACCCTGTCCTCTGATGCGGCATCACTTGAAATACGTTCGAGTGCCTGTCGAATGTGGAATCGAAGTGACCTGGTGGGGGAGGGAGCAGAGCAACGAAATGCCTGTTAGAACACCTTCTGGCGAGGAGGTCCAGCCTGCGCTGTACGACCCCCGTCTACGCTGGAGCATGCTGCGCACGCGCTGGGCTTATGCTGCGCGCGAGTCGTTCACGGCCCGGCTTGTGCGGCCGGTAGAAGACCGTCTGTTCGAACGTTGGTTGAAACAGGGCCCACCCGGCCGTCAGGTCGAAGCCATGGGACTCCCCTATCGAAGCGTTAGCGCCTATCTTGGCCCTGTGCTGGAGCTGCATGTCAACCCATGTGGGTTGAAGCGATCGCTTTCGATGAAGGCGTCGTTTCCCAACGGGCGGGATCGAAGCCGGGCGGCCAGCGCCTTTATCTGGAAGGGCGATTGGGACCTGACTCGCTACGATTTCCGTGAGGGTTCCCGCTACGTCTTTATCCAGGATATCTGGCAGCATCGCGAAGATCTGGCCCGGAGTGCTTCTTATCGACAGCTCCTGCAGCGCCTGGAGGCGGATAAACCGTTTCGCTCGCACCAGAAAGGTATACTGCTCAACACTCCGGACAAGATACTGGAGTATCTGCAGGTCTATATCGGCTATATGGAAGATATGGCGGGCCAGGGATTCGACAAGGGGCTGGGGAAGGATCCGCTGGGCGTGGTGATCGACCGCCACGGCGAGATTCTCAAGGTCAACCGCGGCCTTCATCGTCTGGCCATGGCCCAAGTGCTGGGCCTGGACGAGATTGTGGTGCGGGTTCGTGCAGTGCATGAACTATGGTGGCAGCAAGTGACGCGGGGAGCACACGGCGAGCGGGCACTCAAACGGGTGGCACAAGCCCTTCCGGACTGCCGGCCAGCAGGCTGAGCCAGGTCTCTCTCCTTGACACGGTATTCTCCAATCCGCACTATTAGGGCATGCAAACATTCGTACACCCGATTTCAAGCCTGCAGTGGTGGCGCGCTTAATCTAGCGCGGCGCTTTCACTCGTCTTGAAGGAAAATGCCGCCGTGAGGCGGCATTTTTGTGTCTGGTGTCCTTCACGGTTGGCGATGACGACTTGAACGATCTGGGTGGCGTGCCGGATAGCTCATCGAGAAAGATACATTCAATACATTCAAGGATTTATCGCTATGTCCGTGCTAATGATCGATAATTACGACAGCTTCACCTACAACGTGGTGCAGTACCTTTCGGAACTGGGCGCCGATGTCGAGACGGTACGCAACGACACCTTGACGCTGGAGGACATCGAGCGCATGGCGCCGAGCCACCTGGTGATCTCTCCCGGCCCCTGTACGCCCAACGAAGCCGGCATTTCCCTGGAGGCGATCCGTCATTTTGCCGGCAAGCTGCCGATCCTGGGCATCTGTCTGGGGCATCAGGCGATCGGTCAGGTCTATGGCGGCAGGGTGATCCGGGCATCTCAGGTCATGCATGGCAAGACCTCGACGATCCATCATGGCCATCAGGGGGTTTTCGAAGGGCTTCCCGACCCGATGGAGGTGACGCGCTACCATTCGCTGGTAGTCGATTCCCAGGACCTGCCGGACTGTCTCGAGGTGACCGCCTGGGCGGGGGAGGATGATGTCACGCCGGGGCTGATCATGGGCCTGCGTCACAAGACACTGGACATCGAAGGCGTGCAGTTCCATCCGGAGTCGATCCTGACGCAGCAAGGGCATGAGCTGCTCGCCAATTTTCTGAAACGCCGCGCCTAAGAGAGAGGACACGTCGCCATGCAGATGCGGGATGCCATCGGTGCGGTAATGCGCCGCCAGAACCTGAGCTTTGAAGACACCCATGCGGTGATGCGCACCATCATGACGGGAGAGGCGACCGACGCTCAAATCGGCGGTTTTCTGATCGGTCTATCGATCAAGGGCGAGACTGCCGAAGAGATCACCGCCGCCGCAGAGGTCATGCGCGAACTGATGCTGCCGGTCAAGGTCGATACCGGGAATCTCGTGGACATTGTCGGTACCGGAGGCGATGGTGCCAACCTGTTCAACGTCTCCACGGCGTCCAGTTTCGTCGTCGCAGCCGCGGGGGGGCGCGTCGCCAAGCATGGCAACCGCAGCGTGTCGTCGTCTTCGGGCAGTGCCGACCTGTTCGACGTGGCCGGCATCAAGCTGGACCTCGATGCCCGTCAGGTCGCCCGCTGTATCGAGGAAGTCGGCGTCGGTTTCATGTTTGCACCGATGCATCACCAGGCCATGCGCCATGCGATCGGGCCGCGTCGTGAAATGGGCGTGCGTACTGTCTTCAACATCCTGGGACCGTTGACCAACCCGGCAAGTGCGCCCAATCAGGTGCTGGGTGTCTATGAGGCGACCCTGGTGCCGCTGATGGCCGAAGCGCTAAAACGCTTGGGGAGTCGGCATGTCCTGGTGGTACACGCCGATGATGGCCTGGATGAAATCTCGCTGGCAGCTCCCACCCGGGTGGCCGAGCTGCGTGACGGCGAGATTCGGGAATATCGTATTGCACCCGAGGATTTCGGCATCGAACGTCAGGCACTGGCACCGCTCAAGGTCGTGACCGCCGAGGACAGCCTGAGGCTGGTCAAGGAGGCGCTGACCGGGGAGGGACCCGCCGCGGATATCGTGGCGCTCAATGCCGGGGCGGCATTGTACGTGTCGGGAGTCGCGGATAGCATCAAGGAGGGGGTGTTGATGGCGCAGGACGCCCAGGCATCCAAGCTACCTTTGGAAAAAATGAAGGAGCTGGCGCTATTTTCGCGCGTTTTCTCCGAATAGCGACAGGCCCAGGCCCAAGGACACAACATGCATTACGATAACGATCCGGCACTGCCCACTATTCTGGCCAAGATTCTGGCGCGCAAGGAGCAGGAGGTTGCCGAGCGTCGAGTCCGGGTTCCGGAGTCGGAACTGCTCGCGCGTGCCCGCCAGCAGAGTGCTCCGCGCGGATTCGTCAAGGCGTTAACCGAATGCATTCAGGCGGGAGATCCGGCGGTCATCGCCGAGATCAAGAAGGCTTCGCCCTCCAAGGGCGTGATCCGAGAGGATTTCCAGCCCGCCGCGATTGCCCGCGCCTATGCCAATGCCGGGGCGAGTTGCCTGTCGGTACTCACCGATGCGGATTTCTTTCAGGGACACGAGGATTATCTGGTGGCGGCCCGCGAGGCCTGTGAGCTGCCGGTGATCCGCAAGGACTTCATCACTCACGGCTATCAGGTAACGGAAGCCCGGGCGATTGGGGCCGACTGTATCCTGCTGATTGTCGCGGCACTCGACGATGCGCGTCTCAAGGACCTCTACCAGCAGGCCGGAGAGCTCGGCATGGACGTACTGGTGGAAGTGCACGATGCGCTGGAACTCGAGCGCGCCATGGCGCTGAGCCTGCCGCTGGTAGGCATCAACAATCGCGACCTGCGCACCTTCGAAACCTCGCTCGATACGACCTTCGAGCTGCTGGGCAGGATCCCGCCGGATGTCGTCGTGGTGACCGAGTCGGGAATCTATTCTCGCGGCGATGTGGAGCATATGCGCGAGTATAACGTGAACGGTTTCCTGGTCGGCGAGGCGTTCATGCGTGAGGCCGATCCCGGCGATGCCCTGCGCAGGCTGTTTTTCTAAGTCGCTGAGGGGGCCGCTCGCGATTGCCGAGCGGCCCATGTTATGGGGAAATGTCTCTAGAAACCGACCTCCACCCCGGCGTAAAAGGTCCGGCCCGGTACTGGCTCGTAGTAACGCCCGTAGTTGGCATTGATGCGTACGTTGGCGAAGTGTTCCTCGTCGAACAGGTTGCGCACCCCGCCATACAATGACAGTCGTGTATCACTGCCCCCCAGACGCCAGCCGTCACCGGCGCGCAGGTTGACCAGCCAGTAGCTGTCGACGTCGACCTGGTTGGCGTTGTCGGCGTAAAGGTCGCCGATGTACTCGGTTTCCAGCGTGGCGAAACGTTGCTCGAGTCCCTGCCAGGTGAGTTGGTTGACCCAGGTCTTCTCCGGCAGACCGGGAAGACGATTACCGTCATACTCCTCATCGTCGGCAGCAAAGCTGTCGAATTCGTAGCGCGCCAACGTCAATGCGCTATCGAGGCGCCAGCGGGGCGTCAACTGCCAGCCCAAGGCCATTTCGATACCGTCACGATTCGTGTCGCCGGCATTGCGGTAAAATGTGCGTCCGTTGATCTCGTAGGGCACCAGTTCGTCGCGCACCCGTACCGAGAACAGCGCCACGTCGTAATCGAGCCCATTGGCGAAGTTGCCACGCAGGCCAATTTCACGGTTCCAGGCTTTTTGCGGATCGATGTTCGGGTTGAAGCCGCCTCCACCGTAGGGGTTGGCGAACTCCGAGAAAGTCGGAGTCTCGTAGGCGGTGCCGGTGTTCACATAGACTTGGTGCGTGGGTAGATAACGATAGCTGAGCCCGGCCGAGCCGCTCCACTCACGAAATGTCCGCTCGCCGCTGTTGTCGCCGTCGCTGAGAAAATCATCATCGATATCGAGTGCGACACGATCATAGCGTCCCCCCAATGACAGTGTGACTTGGTCGGTCAGCTCGAGATCGCCTTGCAGAAAGACCCCGGCCGAGGTGGCCGTCTGCGTCTCGTCCGCCACCTCGTCGAGAGTCTGCCCCGTGTCATCGACATCGTGGCGTCCACGGTCATCCTCCTGGCGTGCCACGTCGACACCGGTCACATAGCGTAGCGGCATGTCGCCAAGCGTTAGCGAATGATGGTATTCGGCGCTGCCCCCGTAATAGTTGCGCTGATAATCGATCAGACTGTCGCCGACATAGGGCAACTGCTGCTCGAAATCGCGCTGAGAGACGAATCCTCTGACATACACTTCGCCAGGCCCCATCGAAAGATCTTCATATTGCAGCCCCAGCAGCTGCTGATCGACACTCTGCCCGGCGTCCAGGGCCAGCGAGTTGGGTGCGGCCTGCTGGCGATCCTCGGCCACCTCGCCGGCATTCAGTCCCCCGGGATCCTCGGAGCGCGGATTGTCGAGCAGGTTGACGATGGCCGTCAGGGCGCGGTCACTGCCCAATTCGCGACGCAGCTTGGCGTTGAGCAGGTACTTCTCCACCTGGCTCTGGTCGCGATAGCCATCGAAATTCAGTGCCGAAAGACTGACATGATGAGACCACTCGCCCTGTTGTCCCCCGGCCTGGACGGCCAGCTTGCGATAACCGTTACTCCCGCCTTCCACGCGCAGCGTGGGGCTTGTCTCGCTGCCGCGCCCGTCGGCGGTGGTGACCGAGATCACCCCGCCGGCGGCATTGCCGTAAAGCACCGAGGCCGGACCGCGGATCACCTCGATGCGCTCGGCGCTGTCGAGGTCGATGGCGTCGAGCTGGGCCTGGCCGTCGGGCAGCGTATAGGGAATCCCGTCGACCATCACGGTGATTCCGCGCACGCCGAAGGGCGCTCGTGCACCGAAGCCGCGAATCGCGATGCGCTGGCCCTGGGCAAAATTGTTGCGGTTCTGCAGGAACACGCCGGGCACCATGCGCAACGATTCGTCGAGGCGTACGCGCTGCTGGCCGCGCTGAATCGCTTGCTCGTCGAGGATCGAGACGGCGGCGGGTGTCGCGTAGAGTTCACGTTCCAGGCGGGGGGCGCTGACCTCGACCGTCGTCAACGTTTCGGCGGTGTCCTGGCCCCAAGCCGCCCCTGCCGACAGACAGCTCAACATTGTCAGATGACGGAACACATTCCTTTTCACGGTCTTTTCTCCGGCCGGCAATTTTCCCGACCATAACATGCAGCGGTCCGCGACGGGACCGAGCTGCTACGATAACGATACGTGGCCGAGGCCGTTATCCCGTCACAAGGTTCTCCGGCGAGTCAGGAAAGATCAGACTGATCAATGTCTCGCCCGGTTTCGGCGCGAGAGGCGTTTCGGCCGTGGCGACCCGGATCCGGCCGCTGCGGCTGATGCTGAACAATGCCACTAGCCGACGTTGATGAAGGGCCAGATAGTCTTCGAGAGCGAAGCTTTCGGTGATCTTGGTGCTACGCAACCTGGCGCCTTGAGCCACCAAGCTCGACAGGCGGGCATAGGTGGTGTCCTCGTCGAACAGGCGCGGCAGATGGCCCAGCGCCTGCTCCTGATGGCGGCGTGCGTTCTTGCCGACATCCACCGCCAGACGAAAGACCTTGCCATGCCCGAGCAGGTGCTCGAAGTGCAGGGCGGCGAGATTGTTCAACTCCCGGTAGGGGGAGAGAGGCAGCAAGTGCCCGATACCGGTCAGCTCCAGGTGCTGGGCGGCATGCTCGGAGAGCGGATTGCCGTAGTACACCGGCAGGCCCGCCATGCGCGCCTCTTGCACCGCATCCCAGTTGTTGTCGGTCAGACGCACGGTGAAGCCGGCGTCGACCAGTGCCTTGCCGATGGCGCGCGCCGTCGGGTTGGCACCGATAATCAGAAATCCCGAAGGCGGCGCTTGGCTGACATCCAGCAGGCGGGCGATGGAGCGCGACAGCAGACTCTGGATCACCACCGTGCTGATGATGACCAGAAAAGTGACGGGAACCAGCATCTCGGCGCCGGGGACACCGATCTCTTCGAGCTTTATGGCAAACAGCGAGGCCACGGCGGCGGCGACGATACCCCGTGGCGACAGCCAGGCCAGCAATGCCTTCTCGCGCCATTGCAGGCCGCTGCCCAGCGTGCATAGCCACACCGACAAGGGGCGTGCCACCCATACCAGTATTACCAGAAACGCCCAGGCCGGCCACGACAGCAGGGCGAGCTGCTCGGCCGTCAGCCGAGCGGCGAGAAGAATGAAGAGCCCCGAAATCAGCAGCACCGAGAGCGTCTCCTTGAACTCGATGATCTGCTGGGTCGGCACGCCGCGCATGTTGGCCAGCCATACGCCCATGACGGTCACGGTCAGTAGTCCGGATTCGTGGAACAGAGTGTTGGAGGCGGTGAACAGGGTGAGCACCACCATCAGCGTGCCGAAATTGTGCAAGTGCTGGGGCAGCCAGTGATGGCGTAACACCTGTCCCCATAGATAACCGCCGCCCATTCCCAGGCCGAAGCCGATAGCGGCGGTCTGGGCGAACAACTGCAAGGTGTGGGTGGCGGCGCCGTTCGTCTGGCCCAGCGCGACGAACTCGTAGACCAATACTGCGCCGATGGCGCCCACCGGATCGATGAGGATGCCTTCCCAGCGCAGGATCTGGGTCAGGTGGGCACGCGCGCGCAATGTCTGTACCAATGGCAGGACCACGGTAGGGCCAGTGACCACCAGCAACGTCCCCAGTACGCTGGCCATTTCCCAGGACAGGCCGAGCAGGAAATGTGCCGCACCGGTGGCGATCAGCGCGGTCACCAGCGCGCCCCAGGTCACCAGGCGGCGCACCGTATGGCCGTGGCCGCGCAGGTCCTTGAAATCCAGCGTCAGGCTGCCCTCGAAGAGAATCACCGCTACCGCCAGCGACACCAGCGGGAACAGCAGTTCGCCGAGCAGGGCGTCGGGGTCCAGCAGCCCGGTAACCGGCCCCGAGAGGATCCCGGCAAGCAACAACAACAGAATGGACGGCAGGCGCAGACGCCAGGCGGCCCACTGGCAAATCAGCGCCAGCAGTCCAATCGCCGTCAGGGCAAGGGCGGAATGCTGCATCGTCGCGCTCCAGGGCGAAAAAAGAGCGCGCAGCCTAGCGTCGTGTGGGGGGGCTTGCAAGACACTGCAGCGTCGGGCGGGTAATTGATCGGAACTTAACGGCCTGAGCGATGCGACAGTGCGCGCAATGTCGCCATCGCTTTCTCGGCATCCGGGTGAGCCACGAACAGGTGATCGTGATAGAACCCGGCGATGATGTGATAACGGATCTGCTCTTCGCTCAGCGCCTGGGCGAAAGCTGCCGTCAGCCCCACGGCCTCGGGCGCGGAGTGGACCTCGAGGGTGATCCAGGCGGCGACGAAATCGTAGACGAGGCCGGGGCGGCCGACCAAGAATCCTTAGCTTTTTAGCGTAGCAGCCGATATGCACAGCTCGGGTATGCCAAACCAGGCATTTATAACGCAACAATAGAGTGATGCAGGTAACGCATGAAAAATCTATCAGTCAGAAAAAGCCTGACAATAGTTCTGATGGTGTTGGTGGTGATAATCGGGGCGATCAGTGCCTTGGGATTTTACTCAAACAGCATCAGTGCGAAGGCAATAAACGAGCTGGCGGAGATCAACGTAACGCAGACCAACACGCTTAATCGAACCCAGGTGAATCTGCTACGTGCACGACAAATGCTGGACAAGTACGCCAGATTCAGCCTTCAAGCCAATTATGACAGCGCCAGGGAAATGAAGCAGCGTGCCGCGACGGCACTTGAGCGAGCTCAGCAGCGCTTTGAGGCGTTCCAGAGCGTGCCAGTAGGCAATGATAGCCGCCGTGATCCCTACGTCGATGCTATCAACTCGGCGTATACCGCTCTTGTCTCGGATACGTTGATGGTGTTGCTGGAAAACGCCAATCCCGACGAGATACAGGCTCAAGAGACGCGCGTCGATGAGCTTTTTGCCAGCTTCGATACGGCGGCACGTGACTTTATTTTATATGTCGAGGCGCGTGGCGAGGAGCTTATTGCCGAGGATGCCCGTTCGAGCCTTCTCGTTGAAGTTATCGCGATCGCTCTGCTTGCATTGGCGATACTCGCTGCGTTGGCCGTACGTATCGGGATGATTCGCACCATTGTGAACCCGCTTCAGGAGGCGATCGGGCATTTCGACCGTATCGCGCAGGGTGATCTGACAGCGAATATCGAAGACCGAGGCACCAATGAAATCGGCAGGCTTTTCAGTGCGCTGAAGAACATGCAGGACAAGCTCAGCGATCTCGTGCTGTCTTTGCGGCGTAACAGTGAGAACGTTTTTACGGGCGCAGGCGAAATCGCGACCGGAAGCCAGGATTTATCGTCCCGCACCGAAGAGCAGGCCTCTGCCTTGCAGGAGACCGCCTCCAGCATGGAGCAGATGGCGTCCACCGTGCGTCAGAATACCGAGACGGCCGCTGAAGCCGATCGGCTCTCGACCCATGCCTCTCGGGCCGCCGAAGCGGGTGGAGAAGAAGTTCAGCGGACCGTTCAGCTAATGCGCGAGATCGCCGATAGCTCACGCAAGATTCAGGACATCATTGCGGCCATCGACTCGATTGCCTTTCAGACCAACATCCTCGCCTTGAATGCCTCGGTCGAGGCGGCGCGTGCCGGAGAGCAGGGGCGGGGCTTTGCCGTCGTCGCCAGTGAGGTTCGGACGCTGGCAAGCCGTAGCGCGAGTTCCGCCAAGGAGATTCGTGCCTTGATTGAGGAAACCACGTCACGCATCGTCAGCGGCGCCGAACAGGCAGAACGTAGCGGACAGACGATCAACGACACCGTGGATGCCATTCGTCAAGTGTCAGGGCTGATGAACGAGATTTCTTCGGCCACACGTGAGCAGGACAGTGGCATTGAGCAGATCAATGTTGCGGTGACGCAGATGGATTCCGTGACTCAGCAAAATGCTTCTCTGGTCGAACAGACGAGTGCCGCCGCAGCTTCCTTGGAAGAGCAAGCCAAGCAGCTGGCGGAGCTGATTGCCACGTTCCGGATCAATTCTCAGGCGGCCCCCTTGAACGCAGTTGCGGCGAAGACGGCCAATGCGCCGAGCCGCGCTCTGGCGCTACCGGAGGCTTCAACGACGTCAGCGAGCCCTCGCCCCAAGACGGACCGCGAAGAGTGGAGCGAGTTTTAACGAACATGGTGTATCGCTTGGGGCCACCGGGTAAGGGTGGCCCTTAATCTGCGCCGATCCCCCAGTCTCTCCCTCTCCCGCCGCTTGGTATTGCGCTATAACGCCTGTCTGGTGTGTCGGCGGCCGCGAAGCGAGCGGCCAGCCTATGGGGGAGTGATCGGCTGCGAGCCTTCTGCCAGGTCTGCCGCGGCGAATTCAACAGTTGTTGGAAATGGACCGGCCTTGCTACTGTCACTCCTGTATCGCTTGGCAGACGTCTAGGGAGGAGACCGATGCACACGCCACGAGATTCGAGTGCCGAGGTAATCGTACGCGAACCCGTAGTCGAAGACGGGACACGCTTGCATGATCTGGTGCGCCGGGTGCCGCCACTTGCCGAGAACTCGGTCTATTGCAACCTGCTGCAGTGCAATCATTTTTCCGAAACCAGCGCCATCGCCGAACAGAATGGCGAACTGGTGGCTTTCGTCACGGGCTACATTCATCCCAAGCAGCCTGACACCTACTTTCTATGGCAGATCGGCGTGCACGAGCATGGCCGTGGCCAACGCCTCCCCCTGCGTATGATTCAGCACATCCTGGCGCGTGCCGCTTGCCACCACGTCACGACCCTGGAAGTCACCGTCAGTTCTACCAACACTGTCTCGCGCGCTCTGTTCGAGGCGGTGGCCAGGGTCGAAGGTGCGCACTGCGAGATCCATCCCGCGTATTATCGCCCCGAGCTTTTTGGCGCCGACAACCGTATTGCCGAGAATCTGCTGCGAATCCATCCTCTTTCTACGCCCGGCAAGGCCCGCTAACAGCGCTCACTCAGGCCGAAGCGGTGTCAACCTTGGCCATCGGCGGCAGCCGGTCGGTCAGCGGATGCACCTGTTGAAAGGTATGCGCGGCACGAAGTACCAGATGATCGCTGTGCCGGGCGCCGATGAGCTGTGCACCGATCGGCAGCCCGTCACGGGTGAAGCCGCAAGGTACGCTGATCGCCGGCTGACCGGTCATGTTCCAAGGCCAGGTGAACGCCGCCCAACTGGTCCAGCGCAGGTGGGGCCAGCCCTCGGGGACCTCGCGGCCAGCGGTAAACGGTCGTACCGGAGCGGTGGGGCAGAGAATCAGGTCGTAATCCCGGTGGAAGAAGCTTGTACGGTGCATGAGTTCGACCCGCGCCTGGTCGGCTTCCAGATAGTCCAGGGCGCTGAGCCGGGCACACTGCTCGGCGACCTCGCGGTGCTGCGGGTCCATCTGTGCCCGCGCCGCCTCGTCCCAGTCGCGGATCATCAGTGATGAGGTGGTGAAGAACAGCCGCTGATAATGCTCTCGCAGCTCACCGATATCTGGATCGGCTCGGACCACTCGCGCCCCGAGTTCCGCAAGCTTGTCGGCGACGTGTTCTACCGCGGCGGCGACCTCGGGATCGACCTCGAGATCCAGGCCCAGGCTCGGACTGTAGGCGATGCGCAGCCCACCGACATCACCGCTCAGTTCGTCCCGGTAGCAGCGCGGCATGGGCTGAAGGCGGGGGTCGCTGGGGTCGGATTCGGTCATGACATCCAGCAGTAGCGCTGCATCGCGTACCGTGCGAGCCATGGGACCCGGCTGGGAGAGCTTGCCGTAGTGGCTGCCCGGATGCATGGGCGCGCGGCCATGGGTCGGCTTGAAGCCGACCACGCCGCAGAAGCTTGCCGGAATGCGGGTCGAACCGCCGGAGTCCGCCGCCAACGCCAACGGCACGATCCCCATCGCCACGGCGGCGGCACTGCCACCGCTAGACCCTCCCGGCGTCTTGTCCAGGTTCCAGGGGTTGCGGGTCACGCCGGTAAGCGGTGAGTCGGTGACCGCCTTCCAGCCGAACTCCGACATGTTGGTCTTGCCTACCGGGACGAAACCGTTACGCCGGCAGGCGGCCACTGTCGGGGCATCCAGCTTGCTGGGGCTGTCGTCGGTGAGGCGGGAGCCATCGCGGGTGGCCCAGGAGATCTGGTCGAACGCATCCTTCACCGCCACCGGCAGGCCATCGAGCAGCCCCATGGTCTGCCACGAGCGGTAACGTTCATCGGCGGCCCGGGCCATTTCCAGGGTCTTGTCCCGATCCACCTGACGAAAAGCATTCACCTCGTCATCCAGCGCCGCGATGCGTTCGAGTGCTGTCTCGGCGAGCTCCACCGCGGTTACCTCCGAGCGCTGCAGGCGTTTCAACAGCTCTGCAGCGGTCAGGCAACGGTAAGGCTCCATTGGGGTTTCCATGAAACTCCGTCTCCTTGTCGTTCCGGTGCTCTCCTTAGGGCATGCCTCACCGGTGAATTCCGTTTGATCTGTTACTCAAGCTAGAAAATGGCTCCCGCAATGTCCAAGTTGCGCAGGTCTTGAATAGGACAAACGTCAGCGGTCCTAGGAACGTGAGGAAGCGCTGACACCCCGCACAATCAGCGGTTGAACAGCCACAACACGGCGGAAATCAGCGCACTGAGGAGAATCATGGTCGTGATGGGAAAGTAGAAGGCGAAATTTTCACGCTTGATGGCGATATCGCCGGGCAGATGACCGAAAGGCAGTTTCGAAAGCCACGGCCACAGCAGCCCGACCATCACGATGAGCACGCCGATGACGATGAGCGTTCGGGACATGGATGGGCCTCCTTGCCGGTGGGAAAGTGGCGGGACGGAGGTTACCCGCCCCGCATGCTTCAACTGGCGCGCTTGAGTGCTGCAAGCAACCCTTGTAGTGGATGCCGCAGCGTCTCGCCCGACAGACGCTGGGCCTGGCTGCGGCAGGAATAGCCCGTGGCGAGCAGGCGTCCGGCATTGGCCGGGTTCTCCGTCACCTCTCGCCAGGAGAGGTCGTAGATCCGCTCGGAGGTGTCGCGGTTGCGCGCCTCGTGGCCGTAGGTGCCGGACATGCCGCAGCAGCCGGTGGCGACCAGTTCCAGCTCCAGTCCGAAGGCGGCGAACACCTGCTGCCAGGCCTTGGGCGAGCCTGGGGCGGTGGTCTTCTCGGTACAGTGCGAGAGCAGGCGGAACTTGGGATCCTCCAGGACCACACCATTGGGCACCCACCGCCGGCCCAGCGACACCAGCCACTCCTGAAGCAGCAGCACCTCGGGCGTGGCGTCCGGCCCCAAAGCCTTCACGTACTCTTGACGGTAGGTCAGCGTCATGGCGGGGTCGACGCCTACCATGGGCACGCCGAAGCGCGCCAGGGTACGCAGGTGCTCGGCCTGCTTGGCGGCGGTGCGCTCGAACTTGCCCAGAAAGCCCTGAACCTGCAGCGGCTTGCCGTTGGCATTGAATGGCATGACGAATACGCGGATGTCGAGACGCGACAGCAACTCGACGATATCCATCACCAGCTTCGACTCGAAATAGCTGGTGAAGGCGTCCTGAACGAGGATCACGCTGCGCGCCTTCTGGCGTTCGGTCAACAGTCCCAGCGCCGTGGGCGTGGCTTCGCTGATCCCCCAGGCCTTGAGCTGCTTGGCGAGACTCGCGCGCGAAATCGAGGGGCTGTCGACCATGCCGATCCGCTCGGCCATCAGGCGATCGACCAGCCGGTGCTGGAGCAGGGCATTGTAAAGCGGTGCGACCCGCAACAGCGTGGGCATCATGAATTCCAACCCGCCGATCAGGTAGTCGCGCAGCGGACGCTGGTAGCGTCCGTGATAGACTTCAAGAAACTGCGAGCGGAACTCTGGCACGTTGACCTTGATCGGGCACTGTCCGGCGCAGGATTTACACGCCAGGCAACCGGCCATGGCGTCGTAGACCTCATGGGAGAAATCCTCCTCGCCGCGTCCCTGGCGCCAGGAATTACGCAGCCGCAGCGGCAGGTCGCGCACGAAGCCCCAAGCGCCCTCGGCCTTTTTCCTGCGCGACTCCTCGACGACGTCGGTGCCGGCGTTGCCCTGCAGGCGCAGCCATTCGCGCATCAGACTGGCGCGCCCCTTGGGCGAGTGGATGCGCGCTCGCGTACCCTTCCACGACGGGCACATGGCATCGGCCGGATCGTAGTTGTAGCAGGCGCCGTTGCCGTTGCAATAGACCGCACTGGCATGTGCCTGCCACACGCGCTCGTCGATCTGACGGTCGAGCTGGCCGCGCGTGGTCACGCCGTCTATGGTCAGCAGCCCCGGATCGATCCACTTGACCGTTTCTTCGGCAGTGCTATCGGCCGTACCGGCGGCATCGGGCCGGATAGAAAGCGGCGTGGCGATCTTGCCCGGATTCAACTGGTTGTGCGGATCGAAGGCGGCCTTGAGGCGCTGCAGGCTGGGGTAGAGTTCGCCGAAGAACTTCGGCGTGTACTCGGAGCGCACGCCCTTGCCGTGCTCGCCCCACAACAGCCCGTGATACTTGTGAGTGAGCGCGGCGACCTCGTCGGAAATTTCGCGGATCAGCGTCTCCTGCGCGGGATCCTTCATGTCGATGGCCGGGCGTACGTGTAGCACGCCGGCATCGACATGACCGAACATGCCGTACTCCAGCCCACGGGCATCGAGCGCGGCGCGGAACTCGGCGATGTAATCGGCCAGATGCTCGGGGGGAACCGCGGTATCCTCGACGAAGGGAATCGGGCGCTTCTCGCCCTTGGCGTTGCCCAGCAGGCCCACGGCGCGCTTGCGCATGGCGTAGACGCGGCCGATCTGCTCGCGCCCCTGCGCCAGGGTATAGCCCAGGCGCTCGACGCTGCTGTCGGTTTCGAGATGCTGGGTAAACGCCTGGATCTTGGCTTCCAGCGCGTCGGGATCGTCGGCATTGAATTCGACCAGATTGACGCCGCGAATCACCGGCGCCGTACGGGCCTCGGCGCGTGTCGCGATCGCGGCGACGGCCACATCGTCGGTATCGGCTTCCTGCTCGGCGGTGGCGCGGGCCTCGCCACTAGGAAAGAACTCGGCAACGCTGTCCCACACGAAGTCCTCCATCGCCAAGGCGAGGACCTTGTCGTCGACGGTCTCGATGGAAGTGGGGCGGGGTTGGGTCGTCTGCGACCGGCTCTCCTCAAGTCCCATCAGCGCCTTGGCGTCGCGCAGGGCGTCCATGAAGCTCGCATAGCGCACGTTGACCAGCGTCGAATGCTTAGGGATCGGCAGCACATTGAGCGTCGCCTCGCAGAGAAAGCCCAGCGAACCTTCGGAGCCGCACAATACGCTGTTGAGATCGAAGCGACCTTCCGCATCCCTGAGATGTGCGAGGTCGTAACCGGTCAGGCAACGGTTGAGCTTGGGGAACTTGGCCTCGATCAGTGCCTGCTGGGTGTCGATGATCTCGCGAGCGGTGCGATGAATGTCGCCCACTGTGTCGTCGCGCTGACAGATATCCTCGAGTTCGGCGCCTTCGAGCGGTCGGCTGGTCCAGCGCTCGCCGCCGAGCAGCACGGTATCGAGTTCCAGCACGTGGTGGCGCGTCTTGCCGTATTCGCGGCTGCCCTGGCCGCTGGCATCGGTGCTGATCATGCCGCCGAGGGTGGCGCGGTTGGAGGTGGAGAGCTCGGGGGCGAAGAACAGCCCGTGGGGCTTGAGCGCGGCATTGAGCTGATCCTTGACCACACCGGCCTGGACCCGCACACGGCGGTTCTCGACATCGATCTCGAGGATACGGTTCATATAGCGGGACACGTCGACCATCACGCCTTCGGTCAGCGACTGACCGTTGGTCCCGGTACCGCCGCCGCGCGGGGCCAGGCTGATCTCGCGGAACTCGTCGCGCGCCGCCAGCCGGGCGATGCGCTGCAGATCGTCAGCGTCGCGTGGATAGAGCACCGCCTGAGGCAGGCGCTGATAGATCGAGTTATCGGTGGCCAGCACCGTACGGTTGGCGTAATCCGGGGCAATGTCGCCGCTGAAGCCTGCGGCGCGCAGCGCCTCGAGAAAGCGCAGGGTGCGGGTGTCGATCCGCGAGAGAGAGTCTAGGCGTGCGATCATAATCTCGACATCAAGCGTTGCAGGTGACCGTCGACAGCGGTGTCAGGCGCCGCGCAGCCAGCTTGGAAGAATCATTGCTCGCATTAGTGTACCCGACCCGGCACCACAGCGTCAGCGAGCGTGGCCGTGAGCGGTGGTTTTCCCTACAATAATGGACTGATTTCATTTCCCGCATTCTTTCACGCGACTCGACGGACAGGCTTCCATGCTCGACCCCAAACTGCTTCGCAGCGATCTTGAACACGTGGCGCAACGCTTGGCCAAACGTGGTTTTACGCTCGATACCGAGAAACTCGAGGCGCTGGAATCGCAGCGTCGCGAGTTGCAGACCCAGACCGAACAGCTGCAGAACGAGCGCAACGTGCGTTCCAAGGCCATCGGCAAGGCCAAGGCGGCCGGTCAGGACATCGAGCCACTGCTCGCCGAGGTCAGCGACATGGGCGAGCGCCTCGATGCCGCCAAGCGTCAGCTCGCCGAGGTGCAGGAGGGGCTCGAGGCGATTGCCGCCAGTCTGCCCAACTTGCCGCACGACAGCGTCCCGCAGGGCCAGGACGAGGCCGACAACGTCGAGCTGCATCGCTGGGGCACGCCGCGCGAATTCGATTTCGAGGTCAAGGATCACGTCGATCTGGGCGCCAAGCTGGGGTATCTCGATTTCGAGATGGCTTCCAAGCTGACCGGTTCGCGCTTCGCCGTGATGCGCGGGCCGATCGCGCGGCTGCATCGCGCACTCGCCCAGTTCATGCTCGACAAGCAGACCCTCGAGCATGGCTACGAAGAGTGCTATGTGCCGTACATGGTCAATCGCGATTCGCTGATGGGCACCGGCCAGTTGCCCAAGTTCGGCGAGGATCTGTTCCGGCTGGAAGGCGACAACGAGTATTATCTGATTCCCACCGCCGAAGTGCCGCTGACCAATTTCGCCCGCGATCACATCTTCGAGGCCGGCCAGCTGCCGGTGAAGCTGACCGCGCATACCCCGTGTTTTCGTAGCGAGGCGGGTGCCTATGGCAAGGATACCCGCGGCATGATCCGCCAGCACCAGTTCGACAAGGTCGAGATGGTGCAGATGGTCGATCCCGAGACCAGCTACGATGCTTTGGAAGAGATGCGCGGCCATGCCGAGGCACTGCTTCAGGCGCTGGGCCTGCCTTATCGGGTAGTCACGCTGTGCACCGGCGACATGGGGTTCGGCGCCGCCAAGACCTACGACCTCGAAGTGTGGCTGCCCAGTCAGACGACCTATCGCGAGATCTCCTCGGTGTCCAACTGCGAGGACTTCCAGGCCCGGCGCATGCAGGCGCGCTTCCGCAGCCCCGCGCAGAAGAAGCCGCAACTGCTGCATACCTTAAACGGCTCCGGGCTGGCCGTGGGGCGCTGCCTGCTGGCGGTGCTCGAGAACTACCAGAACGCCGACGGCTCGATCACCGTGCCGGAGGCGCTGCGCCCCTACATGGGTGGGATGGAAACGCTCAATACGTAAGCTCTGACTGTCGGCCGCCCATGCGGCCGACATCCGGTCCGCCTGCAGTGCCCGCCCCGGTTATATCCTTCCAACCAAATGTTTCCTTCGTCGGATGGGCCAAGACTTACTTTTGGCTATAAAAAACGCCATTATTGCCCGCTCCTGGATATAAGCGATGCGATATGGAACTCCTTTCCCTGCAGTGTGACCCCCGGCAACTCGACATTCGCTTGATTGGCGGCGGACGCGAAGCGTTGCTGCTGGCGACGCCGCTGGCGGGGTTGGTGCCGCGTCTGCGGGTACATGCTCACCATTGCCTGCCGGAGCTGGAGGCTTTGGCCGAGGCTCAGGGATGGCAACTGGCAGGCGCGGAGGAGCCGACCCCGGCACCTGGCCAGTTATGGCTGGTGGCCACCGGACAGGAGGCGCTGGATACGCGCTGGGTCGAGACGGCGCGGCAGACAGGCGTCATGGTGCATGCGCCGGCGTTGCCCGCGCGTTCGAGCGTGCGCCTGCCCCCGCGGATCGGTGGCTTTGCGGCGCGCGCTGATGAGCACGTTTCGGGGCGTCTCGGACATGTGTCGCTGGTGGGAGCCGGGCCGGGGGATCCGGAACTGCTCACGCTCAAGGCGCTCCGGCGCATTCAGCAGGCCGATGTGATCATTCATGACCGCCTGGTCAGTCACGAAGTTCTGGCGCTGGCCAACCCGCGGGCTCGGCGACTCTATGTCGGCAAGGCCCGCTCGCAGCATAGCGTGCCTCAGGACGGCATCAACCAGGCGCTGGTCGACTGGGCTCAGGCGGGGTACGACGTGGTGCGTCTGAAGGGCGGTGATCCTTTCATCTTCGGCCGCGGAGGCGAGGAGCTGGAAACCCTGGCGGCAGCGGGCATCGGCTTCGACGTAGTGCCCGGCATCACGGCCGCTTCGGGATGCGCCGCTTATGCCGGCATTCCATTGACCCACCGCGATCATGCCCAGTCGGTACGCTTCGTCACCGGCCATCTCAAGGATGGCAGCTGCGATCTCGACTGGGCATCGCTGGCGCGTCCCGAGCAGACCTTGGTGTTCTACATGGGGCTCGGCGCGCTCGATGTGATTCGCGAACGACTTCAGGCCCATGGCTTGCCGGGAGAGACTCCCCTGGCCCTGGTCGAACAGGGCTCCACGGCACGTCAGCGTATTCATGTGGGCAGTCTGGCCGCGCTGCCACCGGGACTTGAGCGTGACAGCGTCAAGCCACCGACGCTGGTCATCGTCGGCCATGTCGTCACCCTGCATCATCGTCTTGCCTGGTTCACGCCCGCGCAGGGCGCCAGCCTGGGGTGGGAGGAGGGCAAGCACCCCTCGCCTTGAAGGCGTCGAGTCGCTGGACTCGGCGGGACGGTGCTTCTGTCTCTTTTCTTCTCTCTACGCCAAAGGTCGGCGTGACGTGCCTTATCCCTTCGGCTAGGATTCAATCGTTCGTTTGAATCCCGCCGAGGAGCTGTCATGGCCAAGTATCAGGCACCGCTGCGCGACATGCGGTTCGTATTGAACGAAGTGTTCCAGGCTGGAGCACTATGGGCGCAAATGCCGGCCACGGCCGAGCTGGGGCCAGAGCTGGCCGATGCCATCCTCGAGGAGGGCGCGCGGGTCACGTCGGCCGAGCTGTTTCCTCTCAACATGAGCGGCGATGCCGAGGGCTGTCGTTTCGATAATGGCCAGGTATTCACTCCCAGCGGGTTCAAGGAGGCCTTCCGCACCCTGGCCGAGGGCGGCTGGTTCGGCCTGGGCGGCAATCCCGACTATGACGGTCAGGGCATGCCCAAGATGCTGACCGTGGCCTTCGAGGAGATGCTCTACGCCACCAATACCAGCTTTGCGTTGTATCCGGCGCTCAACAATGGCGCCACGCTGCTGCTCGACAGCCACGCTCCCGAAGCGATCAAGCAGCGTTTCCTGCCCAGGATGTACTCGGGTGAGTGGATGGGCACCATGTGCCTGACCGAACCGCATTGCGGCACCGACCTCGGCCTGATCAAGACCCGCGCCGTGCCAGCCGGTGGCGATACTTATACCGTTACCGGCAGCAAGATCTGGATCACCGGCGGCGAGCACGACATGGCGGAGAACATCGTGCATCTGGTGCTGGCCAAGTTGCCGGACGCGCCGGAAGGCTCGCGCGGCATCTCGCTGTTCCTGGTGCCCAAGTTCAAGGTCGACAGTGAAGGCCGCCTGGGCGAGCGCAACGCGGTGAGCTGCGGCTCCATCGAGCACAAGATGGGCATCAAGGGCAGCGCCACCTGCGTGATGAACTTCGACGGTGCCGAGGGCGTGTTGATCGGCGAGCCCCATCAGGGGCTGGCGACGATGTTCACCATGATGAACTACGAGCGCCTGTCGATCGGCATTCAGGGGCTGGGGCTGGGCGAGGTGGCCTACCAGAGCGCCATGGATTTCGCCCGCGAGCGTCTGCAGAGCCGCGCGCCCAACGGCCCGGCGGCACCCGAGAAGCCCGCGGATCCCATTCTGGTGCATCCGGACGTGCGACGCATGGCACTCGACGTACGCGCCTGGAACGAAGGGGGGCGGATGTTCGCCGCCTTCGTCGGCATGCAGCTCGACCGCGTCAAGTTCCATCCCGACGCTGCGGTACGGGCCGAGGCGAGCGATCTGGTCGCTCTGCTCACCCCGGTGGCCAAGGCGTTCCTGACCGATCGCGGCTTCGAGGCCACGGTGGAAGCGCAGCAGCTTTACGGGGGAAATGGCTACTGTGTCGAGTGGGGCGCGGAGCAGTTCGTGCGCGATGCACGCATCGCCATGATCTACGAGGGCACCAACGGTATCCAGGCCATGGATCTGGTAGGGCGCAAGCTGTTCCGCAACCAGGGCGCCTATATCGAGCGTTTCGCCGCATTGGTGCGTGAGGATATCGGCACGCAGCCCTCGGATACGTTAAAGCCCTTCCATCAGGCCTGCGAGCGTGAGCTGGCGCGGCTGGAAAGTGTGACCGACTGGTTGCTCGGCCAGGCCAAGGGGCGCCCCGAGGAGCTTGGCGCGGCGGCGGCGGATTACCTGCATCTGTTCGGCTGTGTCGCCTACGCCTGGATGTGGTGGAAATCGGCCCGCGCCGCGCAGACGGGTCTGGCCGAAGACGGCCCATCGGGGCGGCCCTTCTATCAGGCCAAGCTGACCGTGGGCCGGCATTTCCTGACGCGACTGCTGACGCGCACGGAGTCCCTGGAGCGCCAGATCATGGCCGGGGCCGAAGAATTGATGCGTCTGCCCGAAGAGGCCTTCTATCCCGAGTGAGGCAACGTTACGACGCCCGAACACAACACCGGCCCTGGGCCGGTGTTGTCGTTTATGCGTGGTGCTGGTGCATGTCGATGCGCGGCATCTGATGTGGTGCACAAAAGAGGTGCGCTGCGCTCTGTTGGTGCATCCGGTGACGTTAGAGATTCATCAGGAGATTAACAACTTATTGTAAATAAAGGATTTAATATAGAAATGCACTAAATTGGCACACGCCTTGCGAAGCAATGAAAGAGGTTATCTCGGATGGCGTCATCATCGCTGGATACCCCGCCATAACAATCATTGCGCAAGGAGATTGCTGTGAAAAAGGTGAACGTTTCCCCTCGCTGGCTGGCTGCTGCCTCGCTGCTGAGCCTGAGCGTGGCGCTGCCCGGCCAGGCCTTCGCTCAGGAGGACACCATCAAGGTCGGTATCCTGCACTCTCTTTCCGGCACCATGGCCATCAGCGAATCGACGCTGAAGGACGAAATGCTGATGCTTATCGAGCAGCAGAACGAGCAGGGCGGCTTGCTGGGCAAGCAGCTCGAGCCGGTAGTGGTCGATCCCGCTTCCAACTGGCCACTGTTTGCGGAAAAAGCGCGTCAACTGCTTGAGCAGAACCAGGTCGACGTGATCTTCGGCAATTGGACCTCGGTATCGCGCAAGTCGGTATTGCCGGTCGTCGAGGAGTTGAACGGCCTGTTGTTCTATCCCGTCCAGTACGAGGGCGAGGAGTCTTCCGAGAATGTCTTCTACACCGGCGCTGCACCCAACCAGCAGGCGATTCCCGCCGTCGACTATCTGATGAACAATGTCGGCGTCGAACGCTGGGTGCTGGCCGGGACCGATTACGTCTACCCGCGTACCACCAACAAGATTCTCGAGGCCTACCTCAAGGATCACGGCGTGGCGCAGGAAGACATCATGATCAACTACACGCCGTTCGGGCACTCCGACTGGCAGAACATCGTCTCCGAGATCAAGCGTTTCGGCAGTGCCGGCAAGAAGACTGCCGTGGTCTCGACCATCAACGGCGATGCCAACGTGCCGTTCTATCGCGAGCTGGGCAACCAAGGGATCGACGCCGCCGACATTCCGGTCATCGCCTTCTCGGTGGGCGAGCAGGAACTCTCGGGCATCGACACGGCGCCGCTGGTCGGTCACCTGGCCGCCTGGAACTACTTCATGAGCGTCGATACCGATGCCAACTACGACTTCATCGATAACTGGATCGCCTACACCGGCGACGACAATGCCGTGACCAACGATCCGATGGAAGCGCACTACATCGGTTTCAACATGTGGCTGGAAGCGGTACGCAAGGCCGGCACCACCGATGTCGATGCGGTCAAGGACGCCATCATCGGCGTGAGCGTGCCCAACCTCTCAGGCGGCTATGCGGCGATGATGCCCAACCACCACATCACCAAACCGGTATTGATTGGCGAGATTCAGGACAACGGCCAGTTCTCCATTGTCTGGCAGACGCCCTCCACCGTGGCCGGCGATGCCTGGTCCGACTACCTGCCGGGCTCGCGCGATCTGATCAGCGACTGGCGCAAGCCGATGGAGTGCGGCAATTACAACGTCGTCGACAAGACCTGTGGCGGTGGCGAAGCGCAGAGCGCCAGCCAGTAACGCATAAGACGTTACAAGACTGGATCGGCCGGCTGCATGTGATTGCTTCTCGTGCAGCTGGCCTTCGCCACCTCATGACATTCCACGCCACTCAAAGGACACCCGCATGATGCTTCTGCGGATCATCACAACGCTAGCGCTGCTCGGGTACGGCTTGCTGATGCTGGGTACACCCGCCCTGGCTCAGCAGAACGACGCGGCCGGGCAGACACGCCAACAGGAGACGCCTCCAGAGCTTGCGGCGCTGGCGGCCGACTCCTATGCCGACAAGGCGCAGGCGATACAGAACCTGATCGCCAGCGGCCATCCGCGTACGCGGATCTGGCTGACCGCCCTGCTCGACGGCAAGCTGCAGCGCCTCGAGGACAGCGGGCGTTTCGTCATTGTCACTGACAATCGCGGCCGTGACTGGACGGTGATCGACGCTATCGACGACGCGCCCCTGGGCGAAGTCTCGCGGCGCAACATCGACCGCATCACCATCAACAATGCACTGCGCAACCAGCTGCGCAGTGCCATGGCGATTCTCGATCTTGATGCCTCCAGCGCAGAGGAACGACTGGCGAGTGCCGATCGCCTGCTCGGTGAGGTCGATACCGACCTGGCCGAGCCGCTCGCTGCACGCCTCGAGACCGAGCAGGATGCACAAGTGCGCACCAAACTGGCGCAGGCCCTGGCGCTTTATCGTCTCCAGCATGGCGACAGCGCGGCGATCGATGCCGCCATCGCGACGCTCTCGGGCAGCCTCAATCCCAAGGTGCGCGCCTCCCTGAGCCAGGTGGCCAACGGCGAGGGGCCGGCGGCCGAGGCGGCTCAGCAGGCGCTGGCGAGCATCGAACAGAAGCTCAAGCTCAACCGTGTGGCCGAGACGCTCTACTTCGGCCTCAGCCTGGGCTCGGTACTGGTGCTGGCGGCGATCGGTCTGGCGATCACCTTCGGCGTGATGGGGGTGATCAACATGGCGCATGGCGAGCTGATCATGCTCGGCGCCTATACCACCTGGATGCTGCAGCAACTGCTGCCGGGTCAGCCGGGGCTGGCACTGATCCTGTCGATTCCCGCCGGCTTTCTGGTCGCGGCGCTGGCCGGGGTGATCATCGAGCGCAGCGTGATCCGCTTCCTCAAGGGGCGGCCGCTGGAAACGCTGCTGGCCACCTTCGGTGTCAGCCTGATCTTGCAGCAATTGGTGCGCACGCTGATCTCGCCACTGAACCGCATGGTCGTGACGCCGGAGTGGATGAGCGGCTCGCTGGTGATCAACGAGGCGCTGTCGCTGACCCTCAATCGTCTCTATGTACTGGGCTTCGCCCTAGTGGTGTTTGCCGGGCTGATGCTGGTGATGCGCAAGACCCGCCTGGGCCTGGAAGTGCGCGCCGTGACGCAGAATCGCACCATGGCCCGTGCCATGGGTATCCGCGCTACCCGCGTGGATATCCTGACCTTCGCACTGGGCTCAGGCGTCGCCGGGCTGGCCGGGGTGGCGCTGTCGCAGCTCACCAATGTCGGGCCCAATCTGGGCCAGAACTACATCATCGACTCCTTCATGGTGGTGGTGTTCGGCGGCGTGGGCAATCTGTGGGGCACGCTGGTCGCCGGCATGTCGTTGGGCCTGATCAATCAAGTCATCGAACCCTGGGCGGGAGCTGTGCTCGCCAAGGTCATCGTGCTGGTCTTCATCATCCTGTTCATTCAAAAACGCCCGCGCGGACTGTTTCCGCAAAAGGGCCGTGCGGCGGAGGGCTAAGACATGCATTGGTTGAAACAGCCCGCACTGGAGCGTTCCACGCAGATCTTTATCGGGGTGCTGATCGCGGCGTTGATCGTCGTCTGCGCCTGTAACCTGCTGCTTCCCACCGGGCATCCACTGCACGTCTCCACCTATACGGTGACGCTGCTGGGCAAGTATCTCTGCTACGCGCTGCTGGCCGTGGCGCTGGATCTGGTGTGGGGCTTCCTGGGCATCCTGAGTCTGGGCCACGGCGCCTTCTTTGCATTGGGCGGGTATGCCATGGGCATGTACCTGATGCGTCAGATCGGCGATCGCGGCGTGTATGGCGATCCGCTTTTGCCCGATTTCATGGTCTTTCTCAACTGGGATTCGCTGCCCTGGTACTGGCATGGCTTCGACATGGCCTGGTTCGCCTTTTTAATGGTATTGCTGGTGCCGGGCCTGCTGGCGCTGGTGTTCGGCTTCCTGGCCTTTCGTTCGCGGGTCACCGGGGTCTACCTGTCGATCATTACCCAGGCGCTGACCTTTGCATTGATGCTGGCGTTCTTTCGCAACGAGATGGGGTTCGGCGGCAACAACGGCCTGACCGACTTCAAGGAACTGCTGGGGTTCAGTCTGAGTCGCGATTCGACGCGCCTGGGGCTGTTCGTGGCCTCGGGTATCGCGCTGATGATCGGCTACTGGCTGTGCCGGGCCATCGTCGCCAGTAAGCTGGGGCGAGTCTGCGTGGCCTCACGCGATGCCGAGGCGCGGACGCGCTTTCTAGGCTATCGCGTCGAGCGTGTCCAGCTGTTCGTCTTCGTGATCTCGGCGATGCTTGCCGGTGTCGCCGGTGCGCTCTACGTGCCCCAGGTGGGCATCATCAATCCCGGTGAATTCTCGCCGCTATTGTCCATCGAGATCGTCGTCTGGGTCGCGCTGGGCGGGCGTGCCACGCTGTATGGCGCGGTTATCGGCGCGATATTGATCAACTACGCCAAGACGGTATTCACCGGCGTCATGCCCGATGCCTGGCTGTTCGCGCTCGGCGGGCTGTTCGTGGTGGTGACCGTACTGCTGCCCCAAGGGCTGGCCGGGTTGATGAAAGGGCGCCGGCGCAAGCCCGGCGAGACGCTTCCCGAGTCCACGTCTGAAACGCGCCAGGAGGCCACGGCATGAGTATTCTGCAATCCCTGGCCCAGCGCGACCGGGTCTTCGATTTCCTGGTGCCCAGCGAATCGCCGGTGGATGTCCGCCACGGGCCGATCCTGTATCTGGAGGACGTCAGCGTCAGCTTCGACGGCTTCAAGGCCATCAACAACCTCAATCTGACCATCGATGATGGTGAGCTGCGTTGCATCATCGGGCCCAACGGAGCCGGCAAGACCACCATGATGGATATCATTACCGGCAAGACCCGTCCCGATCGCGGCCAGGTCTGGTTCGGCAGCCGTCACAATTTGCTGCGCATGAGCGAGCCGCAGATCGCCACGCTGGGAATCGGGCGCAAGTTCCAGAAGCCCACGGTGTTCGAGGCATTATCCATATTCGAGAATCTCGAGTTGGCGATGAGCGCCGACAAGCGCGTCCTACCGACACTGATTGCGCGGCTTTCCGGGGAGGCGCGCGAGCGTATCGAAGAGGTGATGACACTGATCGGACTCGAGGCGGCCCGCCAGCGTCCCGCGGGGATTCTGTCGCACGGTCAGAAGCAATGGCTGGAGATCGGCATGCTGCTGATGCAGCGGCCCCGACTGCTGTTGGTCGACGAGCCGGTAGCGGGCATGACCGAGCAGGAAATGGAGCGTACCGGGGAATTGCTGACCGGTCTGGCCGGCAAGCAATCGGTGGTAGTGGTCGAGCACGACATGGGCTTCGTGCGCTCCATTGCCCGCAAGGTCACGGTGCTGCATCAGGGTAGCGTGCTCGCCGAGGGCAGCATGGATCAGGTCGCAAGCGATCCCCGCGTGGTGGAGGTCTATCTGGGCTCGGACGAGGGAGGGGAGGCCTGATGCTGCAGATCGACAAGCTCAACCAGTTTTACGGCGAAAGCCATACGCTGTGGGACCTGTCCCTCGACGTGGCCCGGGGCGAATGTACCTGCGTGATGGGGCGCAATGGCGTGGGCAAGACCACGCTGCTCAAGAGCGTGATGGGAGAAGTGCCGATCGAGAGCGGCTCGATTCATTACGCTGGCGAGACGGAGCTGACCCGCAAGCGCCTCGAGGACCGCTCGCGGCTGGGCATCGGCTACGTGCCGCAGGGGCGCCAGATATTTCCCATGCTCACCGTGGAGGAGAACCTGCGCACCGGGCTGGCGGCGCGCCGCGACAAACGGCGCAGCATCCCCGAGCGCATCTACGAGCTGTTTCCGGTGTTGAAGGAGATGCGTCAACGCCGCGGCGGCGATCTCTCCGGCGGCCAACAGCAGCAGCTCGCCATCGGCCGCGCATTGGTGATCGAGCCGCGGCTGTTGATTCTCGACGAGCCGGGAGAAGGCATTCAACCCAACATCGTCAGCGAGATCGGCGAGGTGATTCGCAAGCTCAACCGCGAGGATGGCATGACGGTGCTGCTGGCCGAGCAGAAGCTGCCCTTCGTGCGCAAGTTCGCCGATAGCTTCGTGATTCTCGATCGTGGACGGCCGGTGGCGCAGGGTACGGTCGCAGAGCTTTCCGACGCACTGATCAAACAGCATCTGACGGTATGAGTTGCTACGAAACAGCCTGGGAAGGTGCCGTGCGTGATGCCGACCACGGTCATCGCTTCGATGCCACGCGGCGCTGGGCGGCCAAGCTCGAGCTGGGCTTTCGCCGGGACATGCGCGGCGACAGCGATCGCACCCGGCTGGTACGCGCACGGCATCGCGGACCGTTGCGCGTGCAACGGCCGTTCTATCCCGAAGGCGGGGTTTGCCACGTCTATCTGCTGCATCCTCCCGGCGGGCTGGTCAGCGGCGACGAGTTGCGCATCGACGCTGCGGTAGAAACCGGGGCGCATGCGCTGCTGACCACGCCGGCCGCGGCCAAGCTCTACCGGGCCGATAGCCAGGGTGTGGCCTGGGGGCAGCATGTACGGCTCAATGTGGCCAGTGGTGGCTGCCTCGAATGGCTACCCCAGGAAACCCTGTGCTTCGACGGCTCGCGTGGGGTGCAGACCACCGAGATCGCGCTGGACGACGATGCCCGCTGCCTGGGCTGGGAAGTTCTCGCGCTGGGTCGGCCTGCCAGCCGCTTGCCGTTCGAAAGCGGACGGATCGAACAGCGCTTTTGCCTGAGCCGCGATGGCCGACCGTTGTGGCTGGAGCGTCAGCCGTTGGATCCTGCGCACCCGCGCTTTCGTGGACGCTGGGGACAGGGCGGGGCGACGGTACAGGCCACGTTGTGGGGTGTGGGGCTCGAGTCACCTTCTGCATGCATCGAAGCGCTGAGAGAGGCCTTGCCAGCCTCGCCGCGTTGGGCGGTGACGCTGCGCCACGACGTGCTGCTGTTGCGCTACCTCGGCGATTCCCGCAACGAGGCCTGGGACCTTTGCCAACGTGCCTGGGGCGTGCTGCGCCCTTCACTCTGCGGGCGTGATGCCTGCGTGCCGCGTATCTGGCTTACCTGAGCCCTTGGGTTTTTGAGTCTACCGACAACGCTAGTTTTCAACGGAACATAGAAGAAGGGACAACCGCCATGGAATTGACCCCCAGAGACAAGGACAAGCTGCTGCTATTCACCGCCGCGCTGCTTGCCGAACGCCGCAAGGCTCGCGGCCTCAAGCTCAACTACCCCGAGGCCGTGGCGCTGATCAGTGCCGAGATCATGGAGGGCGCCCGCGACGGCAGGAGCGTGGCCGAGTTGATGGGCTACGGGCGCGAAATCCTCACGCGTGACGAGGTGATGGAAGGCGTCCCGGAAATGGTCGACGAAGTTCAGGTCGAAGCGACGTTCCCAGATGGCACCAAGCTGGTCACGGTACATAGCCCAATAGTCTAAAACAGGCTGCACTCGGCCATGCTGTGTTGGCTTCGCGACAAAAAATGCTCATTTACTAGAGTAAACTCCGCTTTTTTGCCGCTCGCCGCCTTGCCTGGCCTTCGTTCGCTCAGTTTTAGCTGCTGAAACAGCCATAACGTAGAGGGAAGGTTCCAATGATTCCCGGTGAATACCAATTGAAGGATGGCGAGATCGAGCTCTGTGCGGGGCGCGAGCGTATCGCCGTTGAGGTTGCCAACACCGGCGACCGGCCGATCCAGATCGGCTCGCACTATCATTTTGCCGAGGCCAACCCGGCGCTGATCTTCGACCGCGACAAGGCGCGCGGCTATCGCCTCGACGTGGCGGCAGGCACGGCAATTCGCTTCGAGCCTGGCCAGAGCCGTGAGGTCACGCTGATTCCCTTTGTCGGCAAGCGGTATATCTATGGCTTTCGTGGCGACGTCATGGGCAGCCTCGACTCAGCGGACCAAGGAGGTCAGCCATGAAGATCACGCGCCAGGCCTATGCCGACATGTACGGCCCGACAGTGGGCGATCGCGTGCGGCTGGGCGACACCGAACTGTGGATCGAGGTCGAGAAGGACCACACCCACTACGGCGACGAAGTGAAGTTCGGCGGCGGCAAGGTTATCCGTGACGGCATGGGCCAGAGCCAGCGTCACGACGACACGGTGATGGACACCGTGATCACCAATGCCCTGATCCTCGACTGGTGGGGCATCGTCAAGGCCGACGTGGGTCTCCAGGGCGGGCGGATCAAAGCCATCGGCAAGGCCGGCAACCCCGACACCCAGCCGGACGTCGACATCGTCATCGGGCCCGGCACCGAGATCATTGCCGGCGAAGGCAAGATCCTCACCGCCGGCGGTATCGACGCGCATATTCATTTCATCTGCCCGCAGCAAGTAGAAGAGGCGCTGATGAGCGGCGTGACCACCATGCTCGGCGGTGGCACTGGTCCAGCTACCGGGTCCAACGCCACTACCTGCACGCCGGGCGCGTGGCACATCGGCAAGATGCTCCAGGCGGTGGACGCGCTACCGATGAACATCGGTCTGCTCGGCAAGGGCAATGCCAGCCTGCCCGAGGCGCTGGAAGCGCAAATCGAGGCCGGCGCCATGGGACTCAAGCTGCACGAGGACTGGGGCACCACTCCGGCATCCATCGACAACTGCCTGAGCGTGGCCGAGAAATTCGACGTACAGATCGCCATCCACACCGACACGCTCAATGAGTCGGGCTTTGTCGAGGACACCCTGGCGGCGTTCAAGGAGCGCGGCATCCATACCTACCACACCGAGGGTGCAGGCGGCGGCCACGCGCCGGACATCATCACCGCCTGTTCCAGGGACTACGTGCTGCCGTCGTCGACCAACCCCACGCGGCCCTACACGGTGAACACCATCGACGAGCATCTCGACATGCTGATGGTCTGCCACCACCTTGATCCCAACATTCCCGAGGACGTGGCCTTCGCCGACTCGCGCATCCGCCGCGAGACCATCGCCGCCGAAGACATTCTTCACGACCTGGGCGTGATCTCGATGATCGCCTCCGACTCCCAGGCCATGGGGCGCGTCGGTGAAGTGATCTGCCGCACGTGGCAGACCGCCCACAAGATGAAGGTGCAGCGCGGGCTGTTGCCGGAAGACGCCGAGCGCGGCGCCGACAATTTCCGCGCCCGGCGCTATATCGCCAAGTACACCATCAACCCGGCGATCACCCACGGCATCGCCCACGAGGTCGGCTCGGTGGAGGCCGGCAAGCTGGCTGACCTGACGCTGTGGAGCCCGGCGTTCTTCGGTGTCAAGCCGGCGCTGATCCTCAAGGGCGGCATGATCGCCGCCGCGCCCATGGGCGATCCCAACGCCTCGATACCTACGCCGCAGCCAGTGCATTATCGACCGATGTTCGGCGCTTTCGGCAAGGCGGCCAGTGCCACCCGGCTGAGCTTCGTCAGTCAGGCGGCGATCGATGCCGGCATCAAGGAGCGCCTGGGGCTGGCCAGCCGGCTTGCGGCGTGCAAGAACGTGCGCGGCGTGCGCAAGGGCGACATGAAGCTCAATGACGCCTGTCCGCAGCTCGAGGTCGACCCTCAGACCTACGAGGTGCGTTGTGACGGCGAACTGTTAACCTGCGAGCCGGCGACGGAATTGCCGTTGTCCCAGCGTTATCACCTGTTTTGAGTGAGTTCACTATGTTTCGGCGTGCACAATCCCACGAGCTGGCACGCATCGTGGAAATCTACAACCAGTCCATACCGGGGCGACTGGCCACGGCCGATCTGGTCCCGGTCACGGTCGAGGCGCGTCAGGCGTGGTTCGACGCCCATGATGACGCGCACCCGCTATGGGTGCTTGAGGTGGAGGGGCAGATTGCCGGGTGGGCGAGCCTGCGTCCTTTCTATGGCAGGGCCGCCTATGCCGCGACCAACGAGGCGAGTATCTACATCGCCGAGGGCCAACAGGGACGGGGATACGGCAAGTATCTTCTCGAGCAACTGATCGTCGCTGCCACCGAACTCGAGCGCCAGACACTGCTGGCATTCATCTTCGCACACAATACTCCGAGCCTGGCCCTGTTCCAGCGTTGCGGATTCGAGCGTTGGGGGCTGCTGCCGGAGGTGGCGGACCTCGACGGTCAGCCGACCTCTCTTGCCATCCTGGGGCGGCGCCTCGCGCCTCGCCGTGAAGAATGAAGGAACCGTTATGCTGAGATTGATTGAACGCCTGGGGCCGGTCGCGGCGGAACAGGCCGGCGATAGCGTGACGCTGCCGTTCGAGCTGCGTTGCCGCGGCCGCCTCAAGGCGGTGAGCGACGCCGGGCATGAGCTGGGCCTGTTTCTCGACCGGGGCCCGGTGCTACGCGATGGCGAGGGGCTGCGTGCCGAGAGCGGTGAGGTGATCCGGGTCAAGGCGGCCGACGAGCCGGTGGTCACCGCGCGCATCGAAGGCGCACTGGCGCTGGCGCGGCTGTGCTATCACCTCGGTAACCGGCATGTCTCGCTGGCCATTGGCGGTGACGAACACTCTTCACCAGGGCAGGGCTGGGTGCGTTTTCCGCCGGATCACGTATTGGAGGAACTGGCCGAACGCCTGGGGGCGACGCTCGAGCATCACCAGGCACCGTTCGATCCCGAGCCGGGCGCTTACTCCCAGGGCGAAGGCCACAGCCACGGGCATGCTCACGGACACGGCCATTCACATGGCCACCACCGCCATGACCACGAGCATGGCCATGCCCACTGAACCTACGCCGCAGGGCCAGGCCGGCAGCGACGACTTGGCCCTGCTGGGGCTGCTGCAACTGGTCAGCCCGGCATTGCCGATCGGTGCCTTTGCCTGGTCGCAGGGGCTGGAAAGTGCCTTCGAGCTGGGCTGGGTGAGCGACGAGGTCACCCTCGGCGAGTGGCTGGAAGGCGTGCTCGAGGATGGCCTGACCCGCTGCGACCTGCCGGTGCTGTCGCGTCTGTACTCAGCCTGGCAGGCCAGCGACGACGCGGCTCTCATGGAGTGGAACGACTGGTTGCAGGCCAATCGCGAAACCGCCGAGCTGGCCGCCGAGGACTTCCGCCTCGGCGAGGCCATGGTGCGCCTGTTGCGTTCGCTGGATCAGTTGCCGACCTCGCCGGCGCTGCCGTCCCAGCCAACCTACGCCGTGATGTTCGCGCTTGCCAGTCAGCAGCGTGGTATCCCGGTCCGTGACAGCCTGCTCGGGTTTGCCTGGGCCTGGCTGGAAAACCAACTGGCGGTGGCCTGCAAGGCGCTGCCGCTGGGGCAGACGGCGGCCCAGCGCCTGATCGAGCGCTTGCGGCCGCAATTGGTGACGGCTGTCGATACGGCCCTGGCGCTGGATGACGATGAGCTCGGTCCGGCACTGCCGGGGCTGGCCTTGGCCAGCGCACATCATGAAACCCAATATTCGCGTCTATTTCGTAGCTGAGCGGTCATTAAACAAAGGAGTAAACACCATGAATCATTGTCTGCGCATCGGGGTCGGTGGCCCTGTCGGCTCCGGCAAGACGGCATTGCTCAAGCAGCTCTGCCTGGCCCTACGCGATCACTACGATATCGCCGTGGTCACCAATGATATCTATACCCGCGAGGATGCCGATTTCCTGCTCAAGCATGATGCGTTGGCCGCTGATCGTATCCTGGGCGTCGAGACCGGTGGTTGCCCGCATACGGCGATTCGCGAGGACGCCTCGATGAACCTGGCCGCCATCGACGACTTGCATAGCCGGCACCCCAATCTGGAACTGGTCCTGGTGGAATCCGGCGGCGACAATCTGTCGGCGACCTTCAGCCCCGAGCTGTCCGACCTGACCCTGTATGTCATCGATGTGTCCGCCGGGGACAAGATCCCGCGCAAGGGCGGACCGGGCATCACCAAGTCGGATCTGCTGATCATCAACAAGATCGACATCGCCGAGTACGTGCACGCCTCGCTGGAGGTCATGGACCGCGATGCGCGCAAGATGCGCGGCGAACGACCGTTCGTGTTCACCAATCTGCATGACGGGGTGGGGCTGGAGACCATTATCCGCTTCATTCTCGATCGCGGCATGCTGCCCGAACGGCGCCCCGAGGCGCTGGCCGCTTCCTGAACCGATACTTTACTTTCACTGCCCTGAGGAGAACTTCATGTCAGGTAACGCCACTCGTTACGCTCTCGCCCTGGCGCCCGTACTGGTGCTGACGGCCGCGACCGCCTTCGGCCACCCCGGCCACGATGGTGCCGGTCACGGTGGCTTCATGGCCGGTCTGTCGCATCCGTTGCTGGGGGTGGATCACTTGCTCGCCATGCTGGCCGTCGGCTTGTGGAGCGCGCGTCAAGCCGGCGTGCAGCGGCGTTTCATGCCATTGCTGGTACTGAGCGGAATGTGGCTGGGTGCCGCACTGGCCTGGGGCGGGCTGGCACTGCCGGGTGTCGAGACCGGGATTGCCATGTCCGTGTTGCTGGCCGGGGTGCTCATCGCCACGTTGACCCGGCTGCCTAATGGCTTGGGGGGCATCCTGGTCGTGGGCTTCATGCTGTTCCACGGCTATGCGCATGGCAGCGAGTTGCCGCATAGCGCGTCGCTCGTGACCTATCTGCTGGGCTTTTCGCTGTCGACGCTGGCCATCACCTGGGGCGGCAAGGCGCTGGGAGGCTGGCTGATGAACCGTGAAGCGCGCTGGAGTCGCCTGCTGGGTGCCGCTATCGCCGTCCTTGGCGGGGTCTTCACGCTGAGTTGAGTCTTGACGACGTGCTGCCCCTCGATGAAGGTTTTTGCGTCTCGATGCGTTTGCAACATCAGGCAGGGGCTACTAAGGTTGGAGACGTGCGGTAAGCAGCGGCCAGGCAGGGCCGCCAGTATAGGAAGTGCGCGATCAGGAAGATCGAGTATAGGGAAGGAGGCATGCAAGGCAGGATGCCACGATAGCCAGGATCCTTTTACATCTTACCCATTGCGGAGCGCCAAGCTCCAAGGCCCAGCATCCCCTGCTGGGCATTTTTTTGTTCGTGTCATTTGTCCCATGGCATGGGTTACCATCGAAACGGTACGCGTCGAGCGCCATCCGCCGCCTGGTTCGCCAAGCGGCATCGCTTCATTTCGCACGTTCTTCAGGCATGTCTAATCATGGATTCGAGAAACTTTGTCTACGTTCCCCGCTGGGTCAAGACCATTGCGCTGTTGGTACTGGTTCTGGCGCTGTTCATCTCGCTGCTGGTCAGCTATCAATACATCGGCAGAGGGAACAAGGAGGACTGGATCCTGGCGGGGTTATCATTAGGGCAAATTGCCGCCTCGGGCATCGTGATTTCATTAGTGGTGTTCTTCTCGGAAAAGGACGTGAACTCCACGGGGCTACAGAAACGCTCGGAGGCCTTCTTCTACAAGACCTTTCCCCGCGCCTGTTCCCTGATCGACTATCCTCGCGCCGATTTCGAGCCATGGAAGGAGAAGTCTGTCAATGACGCCTCCCTCAAGTCCGTCCCCCGGCGCTCGAATACGCAGATTCGCATCATGCACAATCCCGGTGAGATCGATGCGTATTACGAGATTGCCGCTTTCGCGACCAAAATGGTGATAAGGATCCAGGTGAACATTGGCGAAGTGGTGATCAGCTACTATATCCCGGCCAAAAATGAGCAGGAGAAAGACATTATCCAGCATAAGCTGGCATGGGCTTTCTCACGCTATACGCAAGTCAGCGGCTATGTCGCGGGTGACTGGTATTTCAGCCAAGAGAGCTTCGACGCTAACCATTATGCCTCGCTGCATCTGACTCAGAATTTCGGCCCTGATTTCCTTGAGGACGAACGCAAGAAACTGTTCGTGGCCAACGATATTGCCGCCAGTACGCGCGGCATCATGAAAGAGTGCGTGCAGAAGGGCGTCAGGATTTCTTACACTTAACCCGATATATCAATGGGCGGCTGGGCCGCCCATTGATATGGATCGATCACTCTTCGCGCATATTGTTGCGAAAGCGCTCGAACTCCTGTGGATCAATCATGCTGTCTTTATTCTCATCAATGCTGTTGTAATCCTTGTAAGTGTTGTAGAGAGCGTTTTCGCCTTGTCCGCCGGTATCGCCGACTTGGCCGTCCTGAACGTCGGTGTTCGTCTCGGCGATACCGCCGTCCCACTCCTCGCGGCTGATGTCGCCGGAGTCATCGGTATCCCAGAAGCCAAAGTCGTCGTTGGAATTGCCCTGCTGCGCATAGGCGCCCGTCATGCCGGTAAGTAACGTCACCAGCGCCACGGCGCCCATGATCTTGGATCGACGTTGCATGCCATTTCCTCCCTGAGATCGAAAGCATCTTTCCTACTGTAGGAACTCTTCGAGCGATCAGACAAGCGCAGCGCACGACGCGACAGGACAGAACCGATGTTGGCTGCTGCTGCGAATGCGATTATCGTTGTCTATGAGAGACTAAAGTTCTATGGGGCAATGTTCATGAAATTGTCACTATGCCGGCAGTCATGCCATAGGCGACTAAGGTCGTAATCACAAAGGGGTGGGTATGAAGGAATTGGCTGAACAGCGCTGCCGCCTGGCCGGCTGGCGCGATCGTGTGATGTCGGCTGAAGAGGCGGCGGCATTGATTGAGGATGGCATGACCATCGGCATGAGTGGCTTCACTCGCGCCGGCGAAGCCAAGGACGTACCGCTGGCACTGGCGCACCGGGCCAGGCAGGATCCGCTGAAGATATCGCTGATGACAGGCGCCTCGCTGGGCAACGACATCGACAAGCATCTGACCGAAGCGCATGTCCTGGCACGACGCATGCCGTTTCAGGTCGACGCGACCCTGCGCCGTGCCATCAACAATGGCGAGGTCATGTTCATCGACCAGCATCTCTCCGAAACGGTGGAACTGCTGCGCAACAAGCAGCTCGGCAAGCTGGACCTCGCCATCATCGAGGCATGCGCGATCACCGAAGATGGCGGCATCGTGCCCACCGCCTCCGTCGGCAACTCGGCAAGCTTCGCCATTCTGGCAGACAAGGTCATCATCGAGCTGAACCTTTCGGCATCCGAGGCCCTGATCGGACTGCACGACATCTACATTCCGCAGATGCGTCCCAGCCGCCAGCCCATTCCGGTCACCGCACCCGACACTCGTATCGGCACGCATTACATTCCCATCGATCCGAGCAAGATCGCGGCGATCGTACTGACCGAAGGGGAGGACAGCCCGTCGAACGTGCAGCAGCCCAATGAGGATACCCAGCAGATAGCACGCCATCTGATCCGCTTCTTCGAGCACGAAGTCGAGGTCGGACGCTTGACGCCTTCGCTGCTACCGTTGCAGGCGGGCATCGGCACCATGGCCAACGCGGTCATGAATGGGTTGATCGAGGGGCCTTTCGAGAACCTGACCATGTACTCCGAGGTCCTTCAGGACAGTACCTTCAATCTGCTCGACAGCGGCAAGATGGTATTTGCCTCGGGGAGTTCGATCACCCTTTCCGAGGAGTGCGGCAAACGTGTGTGGAGCAACCTCGAACATTATCGTGACCGTATCGTGTTGCGTCCCCAGGAGCTTTCGAATCACCCCGGCATCGTCCGTCGTCTAGGCATCATCGCCGTCAATACGGCGCTGGAGGTGGATATCTACGGCAATGTCAATTCCACCCACGTCAATGGCACTCACATGATGAATGGCATTGGTGGCTCGGGGGATTTTGCCCGTAACGGTCAGCTGTCGGTGTTCATTACCAAATCGACGGCAAAGGATGGCGAGCTGTCGAGCTTCGTACCGTTCGTCAGCCACGTCGACCACAACGAACATGACGTGGATATTCTGGTATCCGAGCATGGATTGGCAGATCTGCGTGGCCTGGCGCCGCGGGAGCGAGCCGTTGCCATCATCGATAATTGTGCCGATCCCTTCTATCGTCCTGCCTTGCGTGCGTATTTCGAAGCCGCCTGTCAGCGCGGTGGCCAAACACCTCACTGTCTCGAGAAGGCCTTCTCCTGGCACCAAGCTGCACAGCAGCACGGCTCGATGCGCTCGGTTGCCGAAGTGTAACCATTACACGCAGGGCTGACATTCGCGAGAATTCAGCCCGCGTGGCGCTCTGCGGCTGACAATATTCGGTTTACCCGGGCGGAGGATTGCCCAATGGCGGTTCCTCGGCAGGGGGCTCTTCTACGGGCGGTTCCTGATCGGGGGGCTCCTGAGGCGGTGGCGGCTCTTCCAGAGGCGGTTCCTCGTCGGGAGGCTCCTCAATCGGTGGCGGCTCTTCGATGGGGGGTTCCTGAGGCGGCGGGTCCCGAGGCGGAGGCACCTCACCCGGCGGGCCGGGCGGTGGAGCCTCCTGAAGTTGGGGAGATTCACGTAGCGGCGGAGTGCCGTGTGCCGGTGGCTGCACTGTCATGATGTTCTCCAAGTATGATGTCCCATTGTGAAGCATGGACAGGTTAGAAGAGGGGCGTGTAGGTGACGCCATCCTTTTCCAGTTCCCTGACGTAGATGAACTGTATCTCGACGCCGTTGATGTCATAGGGCACATCTGGCTGATGGCTGTCGTCTTCGTCAGACACATCCGCTGCCTTGAAGATGATACCGACGCCGGAGGTGCCAGCGACGTGGCCGGTGTAAGTGGCGCCGTCGTAGTCAACGGTGACGCGCTCACCTCCGCGGCAGCCTTTCAACAGTTCGGTCATTCTTTCCTGGCTGACGCTCTCTGCTGACATGGTGCGCTCCTGTATTGGCGACAAGGGGCAAGGCATAAGGAATCTTCACAAAAAGGTAGCGAACATTAAGCATTCGCAACAGCAAGACGCGGTGGCAGTCGCGTTCAGCTATCCCGCCGCAGCATCTCTTGGCGAATTACGCAGTGATAGGCATGTTCGGCGAGCTCACGATCCAGCCCGACGCCGCTGTAGCGAGCCACAGCCTGATCGATTGCTTCATCCGCATCTGTCTCAGTGCCGAACTGAGCAAGCCGGGCGATTTCCGCGCCTATGGCATGAAGCGCGCCGTTTTCCGCCTCGGCATTGCCCTGATGCATTGAAGAGCGCCGGGTAGCCTTGCGGGCGAGGTCGATGGCTTCCTTTGTGATCATTGTACCGCTCCTGAATCATGCTGCTTCCTGCAACGTTGCTTTCTCAGACTGTAGTTGCTGCCGGGAAGATCAACAAAACGCTGAAAAAGGGCTTCGCGTCAGGATAGGAAATTAACAAGCACTTTGGCCACTAGTGCACCCACTCCATCCCTTCGCGCCTCATCCGCTGTTCCGTTTTTTCCCTCCATGCTTGTGATAGCGCGTTGTGATAGATGTCAGTGAATCCTGCTTGCCGAGCAACCCAATACCCCCCACGCTTGAAGTGTTTTTTCGGGGAGAGACCTTCATGTGCGGCCGGTTCGCGCTTTACAGCAGCGACTCCCAGCTTGCCGCCAAGCTGGGTATTCCCATGGTCGAGCGCAAGCTGACACGGCGCTACAACGTGCCGCCGGGAACTTGGATTAGCGTCATACGCCGAGATTCGGATGATGAACCGGCGACACTCGATGAGATGTGGTGGGGATACCGGCCGAAATGGGCGAAAGGTAAGGCGAGTCAGCCAATCAATGCCCGTGCCGAGACGGTCGCCTCGTCTGGCTATTTCAAGTCGGCATTCCAGAAACACCGTTGCCTGATTCCCGCTGATGGCTGGTACGAATGGGACAAGAGTACGACACCCAAGCAGCCGCATTTTCTATGCCGTATGGATCGCGAGCCGATTTTCCTGGCCGGTATCTGGGCCGAACGTGAGGACGGTGGTGTCGGGTGCGCGATTCTCACCGAGCCGGCGCGAGGGACGGCTCGCGACATACACGATCGCATGCCGTTGATTCTGGACGATGAAAGCCTGGCGTTATGGCTTGACACCGGCCTTACCGACCGCGAAACGTTGCGTAACGTAGTGCATCATCTCGATGCCGAGCTGATCACCCACTGGCCGGTCAGTACGCAGGTGAACCGCCCGAGCGGAGAGGGCGATGAGACGTTGATCAATCCCTTGTAGGACACCGTTCATTAGGTCTTGTCTGAAAAATCGACGAGCGAAGCCCAGACAAGACAAAAATCGGCGAAAGAACGGACTGGGCTCGCACGCGCGTTTACGCGGTGTAAATGAGTACCTTGAGCAGGGTCGATGGCAGGCGAGAAGCATTTACCGTCAGCCAGGGTCGACAGATTCCTCTAGCGCAGGTATCTCATGGGCGAACGAAGCGACAGTGATGATAAGCATAAAAAAGCCCGCATTAAGGCGGGCAAGGGATTGGTAATGAAACCGTGTGTTACGAGGCGCATCTTAACGCTTTCCTGAATGTTCAATCGCTGAATAAGGCCCTGTTTAAGCCGACTAAGCTATTGATTGAGCGAGGAGATGGTATGTGCATTACCCTCATCTTCTCTTCGCCATGAGAGGCTGCCGCTGATGCCCGTTGACCTGAGCACCGTAAATATCTGAAAGCTGACCACGGCCCATTGAGACGAGTGATGCCAAGAGGCTCTAGACGAGACAAAAACGGATGAGGCCCGGCCATCGCAGGCCAAGCCTCATACAACCATATACTGCCTAAGGTCGGAGTCGACGGGGTCTGGTCATGATTCAGGGATTATGATTGCCGGGATTATTGTTATCTCCGGGGCCTTTGCGTTTGTTCCAGAACTTTTGCGCGGTACGCTTGGCCTTCTGCCGGTTTTCAGGCTTTCTTAGCCAATTGGCCACTGCCATTCCAATAGCACGTTTCATACTTACCTCCTTGTCACTGGCGATACCCTCTAAACATGGGGGCTATCGGCACGTGAGTCAACGTGGGCGGGTTTGCCTGCCCTGCACGCATCATGCGAGGCTGTATGGCATAGCCAACCTTCCCTAGGCGGCGTTGCTTCACTTCGAGATTAGGCCATCATGTGCTAATCGCCAAACAAATAGCCGTCTTGAGCGGTTTTTTTGTGCTTGGCGACGGGTGAACAGAATCATCTATTTGTTGATTGGCTATCTATTTGTTGATTAGCTAAAAAGATGCTCGCGATTTAGTTACATTGCAACTACCTGGGTTAGCGCACTGCAGTTCTTTTACGGGCACTATGAGCCTCATCGGCAGGAAGCCTGAGCAAGGAAGAACGAGCACACGGACGGCTCAAGAATCAAGGATGCGCGGGCAGGATGCTCATGGTAAGCAGCAAGGAAGTAGCGATCAAAGCCCGGCCCCAGCGGCCGGGCTTTTTTATTTCTGGGGGCGGCTATGTTCTGGCTTTTGCAGGATTCCAACGCAGGATCACGCTGCCGTCCTCATGCGAAATCATCGTTAACTCTTCGGCTGTCTCGAACGCCTCGAGGGGACGTGCCTGACCGAGAAACGCCCCGCTGAGTCGCGAGGCGTAGCGAGAATTCAGTCGGAAAAAGCTGGCCATGTGAGCCGAAAACAGACGATATAGGGCGGGCTTTCGGTCATTCGCCATTTATAAGCAGTTGTCTATAAAGGCTTTTATGGTGCGGATGGGGAGACTCGAACTCCCACGCCGTGAGGCACTAGAACCTAAATCTAGCGTGTCTACCAATTCCACCACATCCGCAGTCGTGTTGCGACGCGCATATTCTACCCATGCCCTCAGTGAAGTCAATGGCATTGCCGTGCGGCATGAGGCCACAGGCAGATGCAGGCAACGCATGAGAGCGGCGAGGCGACTCTCTGGTAGAGTAAGTAGTACCTGTTGTGATTTCGTATCGGATGGCCGTGGCGGTTCCATGGCGGAGAAAACCTATGCTGGATATCTGGGGGACGATGGGGCAATTGAAGTGGCCCCCCAGGGGGGCGCTGGGACAGCTCAATCGGGCACTGCAGATCGCGCTTCCGGGGCACTGCTGTTTCTGTCTCGGCGAGACGCAGGACAGCCTACCCTGGTGCGAGGCATGCTTCGACGAATTGCCATGGAATCGACATCCCTGCACACGCTGTGCCGAGCCACTGCCGGCGGCGGCCGGGGCGTTATGCGGTAGATGCTTGAGACAGCCGCCGCCGTTCGATACCACTTTTGCGCCCCTGCGCTACGAGGGGCACGTTGCGGCATTGACGCATCGCTTCAAGTTCGCCGCCCAGCCGCGTGCCGGCGAGATCATGGCGCGACTGTTTACGCAGGCCTGGCGGGAGCGGGGCCTCGAGGCGCTCCCCGAGGCGCTGATTGCAGTGCCGCTGCATACAGGGCGAGCTCGCGAACGGGGCTTCGATCAGACCCGCTGGTTGGCACAGCGGATAGGCGCGGCACTGAATGTTCCGCTTATCGCCGCGCAACGCATGCGTCTGACCGACCCCCAGCGGGGGTTAAGCCGTCGTGAGCGACAGCGTAATTTGCGTGATGCCTTCGTGTTGAGGTCGCCGCTGCCGGCGCATGTGGTACTGCTGGATGACGTCATGACCACTGGCGCGACATTAGGGGCATTGGCCAAGGCTTGCCGCAGTGCCGGGGCAGGGCATATCGAAGCCTGGGCGATTGCGCGGACACCGGCATTGCACCGATAAAGCGCAAAGAATCCGTCAGGCAGGCCGCGTATCGCATCCGGCTAGCGTAAACTCTGCGGGTCGCTAGCAGACCGTAGAACATCAACAGGACACTCATGGCATTGACACCGCATCCATTCGAAGATCTGTCGCCGGCCCGTATCGTGGCGGCAATCGAGTCTCTGGGGTTCTGGCTACCGGGCGAACCTTTCGCCCTGAACAGTTACGAAAACCGAGTCTTTTATCTGCATGACGATGAGCAGCGGCGCTGGGTGGCCAAGTTTTATCGCCCAGAGCGCTGGAGTGACATGCAGATTCGTGAGGAGCATTCCTTTCTGGCGGAGCTGGACGGCGCCGGCGTGCCGGTTTCGTCGCCCTGGCGCGATGCTCAAGGCGAAAGCCTGCACCAGGCTTTCGGGTTTCGTTTTGCGCTGTTTCCCCATGTCAGCGGCCAGGCTCCCGAACTCGAAAATCCGGCGCATCTCTTTGCGCTCGGGGAGGTCATCGGCAGGATGCACGCCGTCGCCCAGCAACGCGCTTTCTCCCACCGCATCGTGTTGGACCCGCGGACGCTGGCCGAGCAGAGCCGGGAGCGGATACTGGCGGGCTCGTGGCTCAACCGTCGACAGCGGCAGGCCTACGAACGCATCAGTGGATCGCTGCAGACATTACTGATGCACCACACCTGGCCGGAAACGGCCTTGCAGCGCGTGCACGGTGACTGCCATCTGGGCAACATGTTGGGGCGTGAGGACAGTTTTACCCTGGTGGACTTCGACGATTGCTGTACGGCACCCGCCGTGCAGGATCTATGGATGCTGCTGACGGCCCAGGATGCTCAGGAGGCGCAGATGCAGCTGTCGGAAGTTATCGAAGGGTATGAACAATACTGCGATTTCGATCGCCGCCAACTACAGTGGATCGAAGCGCTGCGCACGTTGCGGCTGATGCGCCATAGCGCCTGGCTGATCCACCGTTGGGAAGATCCCGCCTTTCCCCGGGCTTTTCCGTGGGTGGCCAGCGAGGACTACTGGGATCAGCATATCCGCACACTGGAACAGCAACGCTCAGCGCTTGAGGAGCCACGCTGGCTGGCGGATTCCGGTGTGTGAGATAGATGTTTTCAAGAAGGGGGAGGCGCGTTGCCCTTCACAGGGAGAGTCGATGCGAAGGGCATGCCGATCGGATCCGCGGTCAGTCGGCGTTTGGCGCCTCGGCAGGTTCGGGGCGTTCGGCGGGTAGTGGATTGGCCGTGCCCTCAGCCTCTGCGTGGCGGCGTCGCTCGTTGAGTTGCTTGGAGGGATTCTCAAGCGCAGGGATCTGGGTATCCTCGCTGACCACTAGCTGGAAGTGATGGGCGGGCTGCAAAACGGCTCGCTGACAACTCTCTTCGCGCTGGTTTTCGCAGACATCGAGGCCGTAGCTGCCGTCACGTTCCTGCGCGGAAGCCGTCAGGTGGCCGCTGAAGATATCGGGCTCGTCCTGCTCGGCGTCGATACAGGTCACGGCATGAGCTACAACTCGCATCCGGGCGCCGTCGATGCTGGCGTTGGCCATGATCAGGCAATATTCGGGCAGCGAATGCGCGGCTCCCTCGCGGCTCGCCGGGCGCAGCAGGACATTGGTCTTTTGGGGCTCATCGGCAGTCAGTGTCACGTTATCGATGGCCTGTACCTCGATACGTGCATCGGCGGGTAAGGACATGGTCGCATCTGCAGCGACGGCGGGCATGGAAAGGCCAGCCAGCAAGGCACAAACAAATCTCTTCATCATATCGGCATTATCTCGACGTCTTGTCCTGTCACATAGGGTGAGATGACCTCAGGCAACTGCACCCTCCCATGGAGATCGGCCTGAACGGCAGCCGATGATGCCGTCTATTGCCCCGGCGGTCATGCACGGCTAAAGCACAAGCGGCTTCCAATTGCATTTTACCATAGCCGTGAGGGCCTCTCGACGGGATGCCGCTGCGGGGTCCGCGTTGAAGCTTGTCTAGGGTAGAATGTGCCTCTGGCATGGGGCGGCCTTTCCACGCAGGTTGGGCGGCAAGTCGCTGGACCCACATGAATCCCTCGGGTGCTGAAGAGACATAGGCGGAATAATGACGGAAGAACTGGCCAACCATTATCGCGACATCATTGCAGGGCTTGGGGAGAATCCCGACCGGGAAGGGTTGCGCGATACGCCAAAGCGTGCCGCAAAAGCCATGCAGTTCCTCACTCGCGGCTATGCGCAATCGCTTGAAGAACTGGTCAATGGCGCGGTGTTTGCCTCCGAGACCGACGAGATGGTACTGATCAAGGATATCGAGCTGTACTCGATGTGTGAGCATCATCTGTTGCCCTTTATCGGCAAATGTCATATCGGTTATCTGCCTCGCGGCAAGGTGCTGGGCCTCTCCAAGTTTGCACGCATCGTCGACATGTATGCGCGCCGTATGCAGATACAGGAAAACCTGACCCGCGAAATCGCCGAGGCGGTCATTCAGGTGACCGGCGCGCACGGTGTCGCGGTGGTGATCGAGGCCAAGCATATGTGCATGATGATGCGCGGGGTGGAGAAGCAGAATTCCAGCATGACGACATCGGTGATGCTGGGCGGATTTCGTGACAATCAGCCGACACGTCAGGAGTTTCTGACGTTAATCAACAGCTGAGCCGCCTGGAGAACGCCATGCCGGCGAATGCCCCCAACGATCCCCCGCTTGAGCAGGATCTGGCAACGATCAGGATCAAGAACCTGCGCCTTCGGACCTTTATCGGCATCAAGGATGAAGAAATACAGAATCGTCAGGACGTGATTATCAACGCCACCATCGGCTATCGTGCGGGCGAGGCCGTGAAGTTCAATCATATCGATCAGGCGTTGAACTATCGCACCATCACCAAGCATGTCATCGCTCACGTCGAGGCTCACCGCTTCCAGCTTCTCGAGCGTATGACACGTGAAGTGCTGGATATCATCATGTCCTACGAGAGGGTATTGACGGCGCGGGTGGAGATCGACAAACCCTATGCGTTGCGCTTCGCCGATTCGGTTTCCATTTCCCTGTCCGAGCGGCGTTGGATGTGATGTCCGGGCTTGCCTGGGCAAAAGACGCTGCACAAGACGCGGGTTCGAGAATGATCAAGGACGGATGCGACAGGGTTTGTCCGCCTTTTTGACAACGCGTAGCATGACCATGAGCGAACACCGACGGGAGAGGCGCAGATTTGGACGGTGAACTGGTTTCCTTTGATGACGAAACCCACACGGGCATCGTCGGCACGGCTGACGGCAGCCGCTATTCGTTTACGCTCGGCCATTGGCGGGGACGTGGTCTGCCGGCGCCGGGGATCGCCGTGCGTTTCGATGTGCGCGACGATCAGGCTGTGCACGTGTTCAACGCGCCGGTGGCGCAGCGCGAGGCGCAGCATGTCCGCAGCGCCACGGGGCAAACCCTCGCCAAGACTTATTCCCTCTGGGCGGTCGCGGCGATCGTGGTGGCGATCGTCGGGCTGTTCTTCGATCGCCTGGCGGCGGTTGTCGAAATCGTCGCCGCGGTTCTCGCGTTGGTCGGGCTGCGCCAGATTCATCGCGCGCCTCAACATTATAAGGGTCGGCTCTTTTGCTGGGCCGCCATTGGCCTGGCTCTGGTCATCAGCCTTCTGACAGCGCTGATCGCGTCTCCCTAGACGGCGATTACAGAAGACACGGCATCTAAACTGGCGTGCATCGGCAACAGCCGTCATTCTGTAGCAAGTCGTGTGATGCGGATAACGCCGGCTTCAGGGCGTCCGCCAGGAATATTCATTCGCGACGTCACCGGACATCTACTGCGTGGCGTCCTCAAGAAGGAGACCGCCATGGTTCCTCTGCAAGATAGCCCACTGTTTCGTCCCTTCGCCTATATCGATGGTAACTGGGTGGCAGCGGACAGTGGCGAACAGATCGAGGTCGACAACCCGGCCGATGGCGAAATTATCGGGCGTATGCCCAAAATGGGGCGCACCGAGACGCAGCGTGCGATCGCCGCGGCGGATGCCGCATTGCCGGCGTGGCGCTCCATGACGGCGCTTGAGCGAGCCGACATATTGATGCGCTGGTATGAGCTGATGCTCGAGCATCAGGATGAACTGGCGGCCATCATGACGGCCGAACAGGGCAAGCCGCTCAAGGAGGCGGCAGGAGAAATCGTCTATGCGGCAAGCTTCATGCGCTGGTTCGCGGAAGAAGCTCGGCGCGTGTACGGCGATATCATTCCAGCGGCCAAGGGCAACCAGCGCATTCTGGTGACCAAGCAGCCGGTGGGTGTGGTCGGCGCCATTACGCCCTGGAACTTTCCGTGCTCGATGATTACCCGCAAGGCGGCAGCCGCGCTGGCGGCTGGCTGTACCATGGTCATCAAACCGGCCAGCCAGACGCCTTTCTCGGCGACGGCGCTGGCGGCGCTGGCTGAGCGCGCCGGGGTTCCGCGCGGCGTGTTCAACGTGGTGCCGGGGCGTGCCAGCGAAATCGCCGCGACGCTCACCGAATCCGAACTGGTGCGCAAGATCACCTTTACCGGCTCCACCGAGGTCGGTAGCAAGCTGATGCAGGGTGCGGCGCAGCATATCCAGAAAATTTCGCTGGAGCTCGGCGGCAATGCTCCGTTTCTGGTTTTCGAGGACGCGGATCTCGATGCTGCCGTGGAAGGCGCCATGGCCTCCAAGTTCCGCAATGCAGGGCAGACCTGCGTGTGTACCAACCGCTTCCTGGTGCAGTCGAGCGTCGTCAATGCCTTCAGCGAGAAACTGGCGGCGGCGATGAATGCCGAGTTGCATGTCGGTGTCGGAACGCAAGAGGGCGTGAATATCGGGCCGCTGGTCGATGACAATGTTGTCGCCAAGGTCAGCGACCACATACAAGACGCTCTGGACAAGGGGGCCGAGTTGTTGCTGGGGGGGTATGCCCATCCGCTGGGCGGGCGCTTTTTCGCGCCGACGCTGGTCAGCAATGCCACCAGCGAGATGAAGGTCGCCCACGAAGAAACCTTCGGCCCCTTGGCGGCAGTGTTTGCCTTTGATGACGAAGAAGACGCCGTGGACATGGCTAACGATACGCAGTTTGGCCTGGCGGCGTATTTCTATGCGCGCGACTTGAGCCGGGTATGGCGTGTTGCCGAGGCGTTGGAGTACGGTATGGTCGGTATCAATACCGGCCTGATTTCCAATGCCAGTGCACCCTTTGGCGGCATGAAGGCTTCGGGACTCGGGCGTGAGGGTTCCAAGTATGGGCTCGAGGAGTATCTGGAAACGAAATATCTATGTCTGGATCTCGGTTGATCACATCGGACGCCGGCCCCTGACCGCTGTCGAGGTGTGGGTCGGGGGCTGACGGTTGACCATGAAAAACCGCCTGCGAGTTTCTCGCAGGCGGTTTTTGATTGGCGGGTTGGGCGCCGTATCCGTGTCGATCAGTGCCGGAAATGACGCATGCCGGTGAAGACCATGGCGATACCGGCCTCGTTGGCGGCGTTGATGATTTCCTGGTCGCGCATCGAGCCGCCGGGTTGGATCACGGCGGTGATACCGGCGGCTGCCGCGGCATCGATTCCGTCACGGAACGGGAAGAAGGCATCCGAGGCCATTACCGAGCCGGCAACTTCCAGATGCTCATCTGCCGCCTTGATGCCGGCGATGCGGGCGGAATAGACGCGGCTCATCTGGCCTGCTCCGACGCCGATGGTCTGGCCGTGCTTGGCATAGACGATGGCGTTGGACTTGACGTATTTGGCGACTTTCCAGGCAAATGCCAGGTCGAGCAACTCCTGCTCCGAGGGGGCCCGTTCGGTCACGGTTCTCAACTCATCGCGTCCGACCATGCCCAGGTCGCGATCCTGAACCAGCAGCCCCCCCGTGACACGCTTGAAATCATGCGCGCGGACCCGCGTGCCCGGCCACTGCGCGCCGACATCCAGCAGCCGCACGTTGGGCTTGGCGGAGATGATCGTGGCGGCTTGTTCGGAAATGCCGGGGGCGATAATCACCTCGACGAACTGGCGCTCGATAATGGCTTGGGCGGTATCGGAGTCCAGCGGGACGTTGAAGGCGATGATGCCGCCGAAAGCACTGGTGGGGTCGGTCTTGAAGGCCTTGTCATAAGCTTCCAGGGCGCTCTTGCCGGTGGCGACGCCGCAGGGGTTGGCATGCTTGACGATCACGCAGGCCGTGTCGGTGAACGCTTTGACGCACTCGAACGCGGCGTCGGTGTCGGCCACGTTGTTGAAGGAGAGCGCCTTGCCCTGGCGTTGCTCGGCGGTGGAGACGCTGGCTTCGCTGGCATGGGATTCGACGTAGAAGGCGGCCTGCTGATGCGGATTCTCACCGTAACGCATGCCTTGCTTCTTGTGATACTGCACGTTGTAGGTGCGTGGGAACTCGTCCTCACCGCCCGCGACGCGGCCCCCCAGATAGTGGGCGATGGCGGCGTCATAGCGGGCGGTATGCTCGAAGGCCTTGACCGCCAGATCGAAGCGTGTGCCATGGCTGACCACGCCGTCGTGGGCCGCCATATCCTTGAGAATGCGCGGATAGTCGGCCGCGTCGACCACGATGGTGGTATGCGCGTGATTCTTGGCGCAGGCGCGCACCATGGTGGGGCCACCGATATCGATGTTTTCGATCGCCTCTTCGAGGTCGCAGTCGGGGTTGGCGACAGTCTGTTCGAAGGGGTAGAGGTTGACCACGACCAGATCGATGGCATCGATACCGTGCTCGGCCATCACTGCATCATCTTGGCCACGCCGGCCGAGAATGCCGCCATGGATCTTGGGGTGCAGCGTCTTGACCCGGCCATCCATGATTTCGGGAAAACCGGTGTGCTCGGAGACTTCGGTGACAGCAATCGCGTTGTCCCTGAGCAGGCGAAAGGTGCCGCCGGTGGACAGTAATTCCACGCCCTGCGCGGTCAGGTCGCGTGCAAATTCCACGATGCCCGTCTTGTCCGACACACTGATCAGGGCGCGGCGCACCCCTTGAGGTTGTTCAGCCATGGTTCTCCACTCGTCGCCGTATGGGCTTCTTGCTCGATAACATCGATAGCACCGGGCAGTGGCCCGGTACGCGCTTGTATAACACGGCGGGGGAACCGGATAGGGCTCCCCCGCGTGAACATCGGTTCAGATGAGTGCGTACTGCTTGAGCTTCTTGCGCAGTGTGCCGCGGTTGAGCCCCAGTATCTCGGCGGCACGGGTCTGGTTGCCGTCGGCGTAGCGCATGACCTCGGCCAACAAGGGAGCCTCGACTTCGGCAAGCACCATGGCGTAAAGGTCGGTCGCGATTTCGCCATCGAGGTGGGCGAAATAGCGCTGCATGGCCTGCTCAACCGACTCGCGTAGCGTCTGCTGCCGGGGAGGCAATGCATGCGATGCGACGTCGAGCGGGTCCTGGTCGATGTTAAGGGGTTGCCTGCTAGTCATGCTGCACTGATTCCGTCTGCTGCCAACCCCGGGGGGCGGCGAAACAGTTCGTCCACGAAATGATGTTGAGCGGCAGGTGCCTCCAAAGCATTGAAGTGCGCTTTGAGAGCCCGGTCATCCTTGCGGGTGGCCAGGTACCAGCCAATATGCTTGCGAGCGATACGTACGCCCATGTGAATGCCGTAAAACGTATGCAACGCCTCGAGATGACGATGCATTATATCGGCCGTTTCGGCATCGGTGGGGCGTGACAAGATGACGCCCGTTCGCAAATAGTGATCGATTTCGCGAAAAATCCATGGGTTACCCTGCGCGCCACGGCCAACCATCACGGCATCCGCACCAGTATAGCTGAGGACGGCCGCCGCTTTGGGCGCATCCGTGATGTCACCGTTGGCAAATACCGGTATTGCCACGGCTTGCTTGATGGCGGCAATGGTGTCGTACTCGGCGACGCCGTTATAGCGCTGCTCACGCGTGCGTCCGTGGACGGCCAGCGCCTGGATACCGTTGGTTTCGGCCAGCTGCGCGATGCGTATGCCGTTACGGCTGTTGTCGCACCAGCCGGTGCGAATCTTCAGCGTTACCGGAATGTCGACGGCCTGGACGACGGCCTCGAGAATCTCGCCCACCAGCCGCTCGTCACGCAGCAATGCCGAACCGGCGGCCTTGTTGCAGACCTTCTTGGCGGGACAGCCCATATTGATGTCGATGATCTCGGCGCCGTGTTCGGCATTGAGCCGGGCCGCCTCGGCGAGCATCTGCGGGTCGCCTCCGGCGATCTGCACGGCGCGGGGGCCGGGCTCTCCGCGATGATCCAGGCGCGAGCGCGACTTGCGCGTATGCCAGAGCCGGCTGTCGGCGGTGACCATTTCCGAGACCACCAGACCTGCGCCCAGTTCGCGGCACAGCTGCCGGAAGGGTCGATCCGTCACGCCGGCCATGGGGGCGAGGATGACCCGGTTGGGCAACTCGTAGGACCCGATGCGAGGCAGGGGTGGGGTGAAGCGCGATGGCGGAAAGTCGTCTGGTGTCGTGGTCATGAGCATCGCAGCGGCGGCTCTGGCTCCAAGGGGGGCATATGATACCGGCCGCGACGCTTTTCTTGAAGGCTCAATCGGTCGTATCGGGGCGATAGCCGGTCAAGCGCACCCAGCCATCCTGAACGACCGGGTCGTGCATATGCAGGCCCTGCTGGCGATAGGCCTCGAGCACCTCATCGGCCTGATGCTCAAGGATGCCCGACAGCGCGAGCTTTGCCCCCGGCGCCACCTGCGTGGCGATGGTCGGCGCAAGCTCGACCAGCGGGCCGGCAAGGATGTTGGCGATGACCACGTCATATGTCGCCTTGGGCAGCTGCTCCGGATAGCACAACGCCAAGTCCGGCTCATCGATGGCATTGCGCTCGGCGTTGTCCCGGCTGGCCTGAAGTGCCTGAGGATCGATATCCGTGCCGATGGCGTGTGATGCACCGAGCTTGAGCGCAGCGATCGCCAGGATGCCCGAGCCGCAGCCGAAATCGAGGACTCGGCAGTCCGTGAGTTCGAGACCATCGAGCCATTGCAGGCATAATGCCGTGGTCGGGTGAGTGCCGGTGCCGAACGCCAGACCGGGATCGAGCAGCAGGTTGACCGCGTCGGGCTCCGGCGCCGCGTGCCAACTGGGAACGATCCACAGCCTCTCGCCCATCTTCAGCGGTGCAAAGCCGTCCATCCATTCGCGCTCCCAGTCGCGGTCGGCCAGCAGTTCGTATTCGATTTCGGGGCAGGGCTCATCCGGCAGGGTGGCGGACCAGGCCAGGCGAACACGCTCGAGCATGGCTTCGATCCCTTCGAGATCGTCGTACAGCCCGGTGAGCACGGTTTCCGGCCATAACGGCGTGGTGCCGCGTTCGGGCTCGAATACCGGTTCGTCATGAGCGTCCTGAAGGGTGATGGCGCTGGCGCCCTCGGCCAGCAACAGCTCCTCGAGCGTATCGGCATATTCCGGCGCGATGCGCGCCTTGAGTTGCAGCCAGGTCATGGGTTACCTCGAAAAGCAGGCGGGGCGGCGTTTGCCGCCCCGTGAGTGCGAAGAATGGCGGGCATGCATCCTAGAGGCTGAGCTTGTTTTCCAGATAATGGATATTGACGCCGCCATGCTGAAAAGCTGTATCGCGTACCAGATCCTTCTGCAGATCGATGTTGGTCTTGATACCTTCCACGAGAAGCTCGTCAAGGGCATTGCGCATGCGCGTCAGTGCCGTATCGCGGTCGGCGCCCCAGGCGATTAGCTTGCCGATCAGCGAGTCGTAGTGCGGCGGCACGGTGTAGCCGGTGTAAAGATGCGAGTCCATGCGTACCCCCAGCCCGCCGGGAGCGTGGTAGAGGCTGATCTTGCCGGGGGAGGGCATGAAGGTGCGCGCGTCCTCGGCGTTGATGCGGCACTCGAAGGCATGGCCATTGAGCTGTATGTCTTCCTGCGAGACGGACAGCGGCAGCCCCGAGGCGACACGCAGCTGTTCCCTGACGATATCCACGCCGGTGACCATTTCCGTGACCGGATGCTCGACCTGTACGCGGGTGTTCATCTCGATAAAGAAGAATTCGCCGTTCTCGTAGAGGAACTCGAAGGTGCCGGCGCCGCGGTAGTTGATTTCGATACAGGCATCGGTACATGCCTTGAGAACCCGGGCGCGGGCCTGCTGATCGAGGTGCGGCGCCGGCGCTTCTTCCAGAACCTTCTGGTGGCGGCGTTGCAGCGAGCAGTCGCGATCGTAAAGATGGATGGCGTTACCCTGTCCATCGGCGAGTACTTGGACCTCGACGTGGCGTGGATTCTCGAGGAATTTTTCCATGTACACCGTGCCATCGCCGAAGGCCGCATTGGCTTCGGTCTTGGTCACGCTGACCGATGACAGCAGGTGGGACTCGCTATGCACCACGCGCATGCCGCGTCCACCACCGCCAGCGGCGGCCTTGATGATCACCGGATAACCGATGCGCCTGGCAGTGCTCAGAACCTCCGCCTCGTCATCGGACAGCGGACCGTCGGAACCCGGCACGGTAGGCACACCTGCCGCTTTCATGGCCTCGATGGCGCTGACCTTGTCGCCCATCAGACGGATGGTCTCCGGGCGTGGGCCGATGAACACGAATCCCGAACGCTCCACCTGCTCGGCGAAATTGGCGTTCTCGGAGAGAAAGCCGTAGCCGGGGTGAATGGCAGTCGAGTCGGTGACTTCGGCGGCGCTGATCAGCGCCGGGATGTTGAGATAGGATTGCGCGGAGGATGCCGGGCCGATGCACACCGCTTCGTCCGCCAGACGCACGTGCATCAGCTCGCGGTCGGCCTTGGAGTGCACCGCCACGGTCTTGATGCCCAGCTCTTTGCAGGCGCGCAGGATACGCAATGCAATCTCGCCGCGGTTGGCGATAAGTACCTTGTCCAACATGATGGATGTCCGCCAGTGTCTGAGGTTTTCAGGAGATGATGAGCATCGGCTGATCGAACTCGACCGGTTCTCCATCCTCGACCAGGATGGCTTCGATGACACCGTCCTTGTCGGCTTCGATCTGGTTCATCATCTTCATGGCCTCGACGATACATACGGTATCGCCTTTCTTGACGCTTTGACCCAGCTCGACGAAAGACTTGGCACCCGGAGCCGGGGCACGATAGAAAGTCCCCACCATCGGCGAGGTGACGGCATGCCCGGTCGGTTGGGCCGGCTCCGCTTCAGCGGGCATGGGCGCCGGGGTGCTGGTCGGTGCCTGGGGCATGGACTGCGGCATCATCTGCATCATGGGTTGTTGTTGCCCGGCAAAGCCTTGCGGATGACGACTGATGCGAACCGATTCCTCGCCTTCCTGAATTTCGATTTCGCTAATGTTGGACTCTTCCAACAGTTCAATCAGCTTCTTGACCTTGCGGATATCCATGAGACTGTCTCGATCGGGTGTGTGAGTATGTGAAACGGCAGACGCGGCGGCTGGCGCTAGGCCAGCTGACGCAGCGCCGCCTCCAGGGCAAGTTCGTAACTGTCGGCACCGAAGCCGGCAATGACGCCCTTGGCCACATCGGAAAAATACGAGTGTTGCCGGAAAGGCTCGCGAGCATGCACGTTGGAAAGGTGCAGCTCGATGAACGGAATGGCCACTCCAGTCAGGGCATCGCGCAGCGCGACGCTGGTATGGGTGAAGGCGGCCGGGTTGAACAGGATGAAGTCGGTACCATCGCTGCGTGCGGCGTGGATACGTTCGATCAGGAGATGTTCGGCATTGGACTGCAACCAGTCGAGCTGATGCCCGGCTTCGAGTGCACGCTGGGCTAGGCGCAGCCGAATGTCCTCAAGCGTGGTGGCGCCATAGATGTCGGGCTCGCGCGTGCCGAGCAGATTCAGATTGGGGCCGTTGAGTACGAGCAGCCGAGCCATAGATATCCCTGTGATGATGCTGTCAACCTGTCCGGATGTTGCCTGATTCGCTACATGATCCTGCGTGTTAGCCTCACGAGACGCTTATTCAGGGGCGTTCGGGCAATGTTGCCGGAGTGTGCCGAAAAATCTCAGGACTGTCCAGTTTGCCGAGGATCATGAACAAAGAAAGGCTATTTAAACGACCGTTCGACGACGTTTGGTTTTAAAAACATCGTTTTCAAGTGTCGAACGTGTTCAGCACTTGTTCAAGGTGTTTTGCCAATGCGTCCCGCTGAATTTCTCCCTGGATGCGTGCCGTTTCGAGCTCTTGACCCTGGCGGAAGAACAACAGACTTGGCGGGCCGAACAGGCCAAAGCGTGACAACAGCGCCTGTGAAGCTGAAGTATTGTCGGTGACATCGGCACGAATCAGGACAAAAGGCTGGAGACGTTCGGCGACGTGCGGTGCGGGAAATACATCGCGCTCCATGAGCTTGCACGAGATGCACCAATCGGCGCTTACGTCGACGAATACCGGACGTTCCCCGGCTTGGGCCAGTTGGGCATCCAATGCCTTGAGGGTGGTGACCGTGGTAAATGCGAGGTCGGGAGTGCTGGTGGCTCGTTGGCCGGAGCCGGCCAGCGGACGCAGTGGATCATGGGCGCCAGCGGCCGCCCCCCAGACCAGGGCAATGCCCCACACCAGCAGCGTGATGCCAGCGCCCTGACGAACCCTGGGCCAACCATTGGGTTGATGGAGCGTCAGGGCGCCAAGTGCCAGCGCCGTACCGATGGCGAGCGCGCCCCACAGCAGCAGCGACAATGGTCCCGGCAGCAGCCGCTCGATAAGCCAGAGTGCGACCGCCAGCAGTAGCACGCCGAAGGCGTACTTGACGCCATTCATCCAGGCACCTGCGCGCGGCAGCAGGGTGGGGCCCAGGGTGCCGACCAATATCAGCGGCACGCCCATGCCCAGAGCTAGAGCGATCAGGGCGCTGGCACCGACACTGGCCTGGCCGGTCGTGGAGATGAACATCAGTGCGCCGGCCAGAGGCGCCGAGACACAGGGAGATACCACCAGTACCGACAGGGCGCCGGCCGCCGCCAGCCCCACCGGGCCGCTACGCTGAAGCCGGGCCTGCCAATTGTCGAGCTGCGTTGCCAGCCGGCCGGGCAGGCGCAGGTTGAATGCGCCGAACATGGCCAGCGCAAACCCCACGAACAGCAGGGCGAACGGTATCAACACCCAGGGGGACTGCAGGCGTGCCTGTAAGTTGAGTCCGGCGCCGAAAAGTCCCATCAGGGTGCCCACCAGAGCATAGGTCACGGCCATGCCGACAACGTAGCTGACCGATAACGTCAAGGCGCGTAGGCGCGAAGCGCGCTGGCCGACGATAATGGATGACAGGATAGGGATCATCGGCAGAACGCAGGGTGTAAAGGTCAATCCCAGGCCGGCCAGGAAGAATAGCCCCAGCATCGCGGGAAGATTGGCATTGCCGAGCAAGCTGCGAAACTGCGAATCTTCGCTCAGCGGAGGGGGGAGGCTTGCAGATGACGCCGTCAAGCTGTTGGCCGGGGGGGTGGGCGGCGCAGAAAACTCGGCGGGCGGGGATCCCGGCAATGCGGTGAGTTGTAGATGCTCGGGAGGATAGCAGAGCCCGGCATCGGCGCAGCCCTGAAACGTGACGCGAATGGGCACCGGGCCATCGGCGATGGCGGACGGCGGCGGCGAGGATTCGATAGGTGCGCTGATCACGACCTGGTGATAAAAGACATGGACCTCACCGAGAAACTGGTCTTGTTTGAACTCGCCCGGCGGTAGCGAAATATCGCCCAGCACCACGTTGGCGTCACGGCTTTCCAATGCGAACTGGTGGCGATAGAGATAGTAGCCTTCGGCGTTGCGAAAGCCGACGTAAACCCGTTCGTTGTCATGCCAGGTGCTGGCTTGAAAGGCTTGGTCGACAGGCAGGAACTGTTCGCGGGAACTGTCGCTGAAGAGATTGCGGTTGGGGCTGTTGGCAAACAAGTCGCTGGCGAATGACTGGCCAGGGAGCGGTGCCAGGCAGATCAGCAGCAAGACGATAAGGCGGAACATGGTGCGGCAGTATCCTTGGCAACGCGGCAAGCCCGAAATGCGACCGCAACGCAGGCGCTAAGTTCCTGTCGGGAATTGCCACAAGGCATATCGCTGAGAACGTTGGCTTTCCGGCTGAGTGCGATGCTTTCAGGCAATCGACGTGCAACCCGGGAGCTTTGACGATGACGCATGATAGGATAAGCAAACCGTTAGCCCAACCCTCACAAGTCAAGGATGTCGACATATGGCGCTTTTTCGCAAAGGGGATCGCAGCCGGAATACGCAAGTGTTGGAAACGCCGCAGTATGGCTGGATATGGAAACCGCTGTTGACGCTGGTGATCGTTTACCTGCTGGTATGTCTGGTGCTAGGGCTGTGGTGGAGTCGCACGCCCGAGGAGTTCGATGTCGACAGGGCGGTGGCCGAGCAGCGCGGCATGCCGCTCGAGGCGGTTAATCCCGCGCCGGCACTGGCCGTGCAGGATCCCGCCAACGATAGGCTCAGCAGTGCACCGACGCCGGGCGAGCCATCCGCGAGCAGTCCTGCCCAGAGCCTGGCGATGCCTGGCGCGAATACCGAGAACAGTGTCGATCCTACCGCGGCACTGGCGGTGCAGCGCGTGGCGCAGGGGGCTGGCACTGCGCATGTACGCCCCGAAGGGGCCACCGACTTGCAGCAGGAGATCGCCAGCGAGACATTGAATCCCGCCAAGGCTCTAGCGGAGCAGCAAAGCGTGCCAATCGCGCCGGGAGAAGTCACGGTCGCCACGACAGTGACACTGATTTCCACACTTCTCGACAAGCCCGGCGGCTTCTTGCGCAACGATGTCATGCCGCCGGGGGTATGGCTCGATAACATGCCCAGTTGGGAGCTCGGGGTGCTGACCCAGGTGCGGACCATGACGGCAACGCTCGACGATAGCTTGTCCAATGGGTATTTCGCGCTGGGTGAGGCCCGCGAGGCGCTCGACACCAGTAGTAACCGGTGGCTGTTTCCTTCGGCAGAAGAGCGCTACGCGCAGGCTGGCGACGCTATAACCGCTTATTTGCAGCAGCTGCGAGACGGTGGTACCCAGGCCACCTTCAACACGGATGTGCAGGCACTGGACGCCTGGCTGTCCAAGGTCGAAGCGCTGCTTGAAACCCAGACCCGGCAGCTGGCGGCCAGCGTCGGCGATGGGCTCGTCCGCGATGCCGAGCTGCAGGGCATGGCGCAGTCGCACAACTCCTGGTTCGAGATCGACAATGTCTTTTACCAGGCACGCGGTAATGCCTGGGCACTCAAGCAACTGATGAAGGCCATGCGTCGCGACTTTTCCGATGAGCTGTCTTCGCAAGCCCAGAGTACCGTGACGCAGTTGCTCGCGGTGCTGGAAGCCTCGCAGGCGCGTCTGTGGAGTCCGGTCGTGCTGAACGGGTCGGGGTTCGGCTTCTTTGCCAATCATTCGCTGATGATGGCCAACTATACGCTGCGCGCCACATCCTTGGTTCAGCAGTTGCGCCAGCAGCTGACCTCTACTTGAGCGAATGGCGACAGGGCGGACAAGAAAGGTATGGCAGAGTCGCGTGCGGGAGGTGACGCGTCACGCCAGGACGTGGACGGTAAAATGTCAGGCCGCCGACACTATCACTGCCGGCGGCCTGGGCATTCAATGTAGGGCTCGATACTGAGCCCGTTCAGCGGTTACTGCTTTGCATAGGCGGCGACGGCTTTCTCGATCGCCTTACGGGCGGCATCGGCATCTTCCCAGGATTCGACCTTGACCCATTTGCCCTTTTCGAGGTCCTTGTAGTTCTCGAAAAAGTGGGCGATCTGCTGGCGCAGCAGTTCCGGCAGGTCGGTCACTTCCTGCACATCGTCATAGAGCGCCGAAAGCTTGGGATGCGGTACGCAGACGAGTTTGGCGTCGCCTCCCGCTTCGTCGGTCATGTTGAGCACGCCGACGGGGCGCGCGCGGATGACGCTGCCAGCCTGTACCGGATACGGCGTAACGACCAGCGCGTCGAGCGGATCACCGTCATCGGCCAGCGTATGGTTAATGAAACCGTAATTGGCGGGATAGAACATCGGTGTGGCCATGAAGCGGTCCACCACCAGCGTATCCATGTCCTTGTCGATCTCATACTTGATCGGCGCGTGATTGGCGGGGATTTCGATCACCACGTACACGTCGTTGGGGAGTTCCTTTCCGGCGGGGATCTTGTCGAAACTCATGTTCGAGTCCTTGATGTTTGCGGGTTGATGGCCAGCGAGAGAAAATCTGCCGAATTATACGAACAGCGCCCGATGATTACCAATCCGGCGAAGGGCGCGTGTCGTAAACCCTGGCTGCTGGGTAGGATAGACGCATAACCGCAAGGTGTTGCGGGTATATCCTGGGGCGCGGCAAGCGAAACGGTCGCCGGTGGGCGGCAAAGGAGAAGATTCATTGGCAGGAAGTGCGTTATCTCTGAGTTACGGTCAGGCCTTCGTGGCACCGGAAAGGCGGCGTCATCGCAGTTCCATGTCGGTACAGATACCCCAGGACACTCAGCTCTCCAGCAAAGGCGGCTGTGCGCTGATCAGTGACTCCACCTGGCGCAATTCCATTGCCAAGCAGGCCGGCGACCTGAGCGTGCGCGGCTTCCTGGCGGATTATTATTCCACGCCCGATCACTGGGACGTCAAGACATCAGCGACGCGGGTGCTGCTGGCGCTCAACGGCTGGTGTTACAGTCAGAGCAGCTATATCGAGGGCGGGAGTTATATTTGCTCGTTGTCGGCGATAGTGTTTCGTGGCCGCGAGGCGCATCTCTTCCATATGGGCGACACTCTGGTGTTTCGGCTGCGCGGCGCAGAGTTCGAGCAGCTCTCGCGGGAGCACGTGACCGACCTGGGCGGCTATCGCTACCCCTCGCGGGCATTGGGCATGGATGGCAGTCTCGATATCGATTACGTCAAGCAGCCGCTCAAGCAGGGCGATCTGTTCCTGTTCACGACCCAGGCGGTGCGCGGCACCTTGATGCCTTCGGACTACGTGCAACTGATTCGGAGTGACGTCAGCGATCTGGATGCCGCCTGTGAGCGGTTGGCGCAGGCCGCCAGGGCGCGTGCAGTGGAGCGCGGTTATGGCGCCGACCAGTTCTGCTTTCAACTGGTGCGCGTCGACCGGTTGCCCGAGGAGGAGCCCGACCGGCCGGGGCGCTTGTACAGCGACCTGCCGGTGCCGGCGGAGCTGGCGCCCGGTGATCGGCTCGATGGGCTGGAAGTCCTGACGGTCCTTTCCCGGACCGCCAAGGCCCGCGTTTACTGCGTGCGCGATACCAAGAGCGGACGCGAGATGGTGATGAAGGCGCCGAGTCCCGAGTTGTCGTTGCGCAATACCTATCTGGAGCATTTCGCGTTGCAGCAATGGGTTGTGGCGCGGGTCAATTCGCCGTTCGTGGCCCGGGTGGTCGAGCCTTCCCGGTCGCGGCGCCATCAATACTATCTGATGGCGTATGTCGAAGGCGAAACGCTGACCGACTGGCTACGCCGTCATCCTCAGGCCAGCCTCGAGCAGCGTCTGGATATCGCTAGACAGCTGAGCAAGGCCGTGCAGGCGCTGCATCGCCGCGATGTGCTGCACCAGAGTATTCATCCGCGCAACATGCTGATCGACCGACACGGGCAACTGGTGTTGATCGATTTCGGCGCCTGTCACCTGCGTGAGGGGGAGAGCCATGCGGCGGCCCGTGAGCTCGCCCGGCAAGTCGGACTGACTGAGCATAGTGCACCGGAATATGCGTTGGATACCAGCGTCAGTCGGCGCAGCGACCAATATTCACTGGCCTCCACGATCTACTGGCTGTTGACCGATCATTTACCGTATGAGCTGCCTCCGGACCAGTTGCGTAGCCATACGGACCTCGAGCGCATGACCTATCGTCGGGCGCGCCTGTACAACCCCGAGATAAGTCCCGAGCTGGATGACGCACTGCGTCGCGCGCTCGACCCGCAGCGCGCCTTGCGCTTCAGGCGTCTGTCGGAGTTTGCCTATGCGCTGCGACCGTACAAACCACGTGGAGGAGAGCCGCAAGCCTCTTCGCGCTCGGTGCTGCGAGAACCGGCGAATTTCTGGCAGGGAATTGCAGGGATCCTGCTGCTGCTGCTGGTGCTGTCGTGGCTGCTCAAGTAAGGCGCGATACACGGCGTATGCCACAACGCCCCGGCGCCTGACGGCGTCCGGGGCATCGGTCATTTATAGACGGTCGAGCTTCTCCTTGAGCAACTGGTTGACCTGTTGCGGGTTGGCGGTGCCGCGTGAGGCTTTCATGATCTGACCGACAAAGTAGCCGATCATCTTGCCGCGCTTTTCCGGCTCCGCTTCACGATATTGCGCCACCTGCACCGGACTATCGGCAATCACCTGATCGATCATCGCTTCGATGGCGCCGGTGTCGGTTACCTGCTTGAGACCCCGAGCCTCGATGATCGCGTCGGCGGACTTGCCTTCGCCTGCCCATAGTGCGGCGAAGACCTGCTTGGCTGCCTTGCCGTTGATGGTGTTATCGATGACCCGGGCGACAAGCTCGCCGAGCTGTCGCGCGGTGACGGGGCTGTCGTCGATGTCGAGGTTTTCACGGTTCAAGTGAGCGGCAAGCTCGCCCTGTACCCAGTTGGCGGCCAGTTTGGCGTCGCCACACACCTCTTTCACGGCTTCGAAATACTCAGCCATGGCGCGGCTGGAGGAGAGCACGCTGGCGTCATAGGCCGACAGGCCCAGTTGCGCCTCGAAGCGTCGCCGCTTTTCGGTGGGTAGCTCCGGCAGGCTGCCGCGCTGATGATCGACATAGGCCTGATCGAGCAGCACCGGGAGCAGGTCGGGACAAGGGAAGTAGCGATAATCGTTGGCTTCCTCCTTGGTGCGCATGCTGCGCGTCTCGTCGAACTCCGGGTCGTACAGGCGCGTCTCCTGCAGCACTTGGCCGCCGTCCTCGATCAGCTCGATCTGACGCTCGGTTTCGAAGGCGATGGCCTTTTCGACGAAGCGGAAGGAGTTGACGTTCTTGACTTCGGCGCGGGTGCCCAGCGCCTCCTGGCCCTTGGGGCGCACCGAAACGTTGACGTCGCAGCGCATCGAGCCTTCGGCCATGTTGCCATCCGAGATGCCCAGGTAGGTGACGATGGCATGCAGGGCGCGGATGTACGCCACGGCCTCCTTGGCGGAGCGCATGTCCGGCTCGGAGACGATCTCCAGCAGCGGAGTGCCGGCGCGGTTGAGGTCGATGCCGGTCATGCCGTGATAGTCCTCGTGCAGGGACTTGCCGGCATCCTCCTCGAGATGCGCGTGGTGGATGCGCACGACCTTGGTGGTGCCGTCATCGAGAGTGATCTCGACGTTGCCCCGGCCGATGATGGGCTGCGCCATCTGGCTGGTCTGGTAGCCCTTGGGCAGGTCGGGGTAGAAGTAATTCTTGCGCTCGAAAAGGCTGGTTTCGGGAATCTCGGCATCGATGGCCAGGCCGAACTTCACCGCCATGGCCACGGCACCCTCGTTGAGCACCGGCAGTACGCCGGGCAGACCGAGATCGACGGCGCAGGCCTGAGTGTTGGGCTCGGCACCGAAAGCCGTAGAGGCGCCGGAGAATATTTTCGACTGGGTGGCAAGCTGGACGTGGACTTCAAGTCCGATAACGGTTTCCCATTGCATCATGCGGTCTCCTTGACGAACGCCGGCCGCTGGCGGTGCCAGTCAGTGGTCTGCTGGAACTGATGCGCGACGTTGAGCAGGCGGCTCTCGGCGAAGTGCGGGCCGAGAATCTGCAGGCCGACCGGTCGGCTGCCGACGAAGCCGGCGGGGACGCTGATACCGGGAATGCCGGCCAGGTTGATGGCGATGGTATAGATATCCTGCAGGTACATCTGCACCGGGTCCTTGTTGGCGCCCAGGTCGAAGGCGGGCGTCGGTGCGGCCGGGCCCATCAGCACGTCACACTGCTCGAAGGCATCCAGGAAATCTTGGCGAATTAGGCGGCGTACTTGCTGGGCCTTGCGATAGTAGGCGTCGTAGAAGCCCTCCGAAAGGGTATGGGTGCCGATCAGGATGCGTCGCTTGACCTCTTCGCCGAAGCCTTCCCCGCGGGTGCGCTTGTAGAGATCCTCGAGGTCCGTGGGGTTCTCGCAGCGATACCCGAAGCGCACGCCGTCATAGCGCGACAGGTTGGAGGAGGCTTCCGCCGGGGCGATGACATAGTAGGCTGGAATCGCCAGGTGGGTGTGCGGCAGGCTGACCTCGCATACCGTGGCCCCTAGCGACTGGTAGACGTCGATGGCCTCGCGGATGGCGGTTTCCACGGCGGGGTCCAGGCCGTCGCCGAAGTACTCCTTGGGCAGGCCGATCTTGAGCCCCGATAGGGAAGCGCCGAGCTCGGCCTGGTAGTCGGGGACCACGCGGGCGACGCTGGTGGAGTCGCGCAGATCATGTCCGGCGATGCTGTTCAGCAGCAGGGCGCAGTCCTGCGCAGTGCGGGCCATGGGGCCGCCCTGATCGAGGCTGGAGGCATAGGCCACCATCCCGTAGCGAGACACACGGCCATAGGTGGGCTTCAGGCCGGTAATCCCGCAGAAGGCCGCCGGCTGGCGGATCGAGCCGCCGGTATCGGTGCCCAGCGCGGCCGGCACGAGGCCTGCCGCTACGGCTGCGGCACTGCCTCCCGAGGAGCCTCCGGGAACGGCGGATAGATCCCAGGGGTTTTTCACCGGGCCGTAATAGCTGTTCTCGTTGGAGGAGCCCATGGCGAACTCGTCCATATTGGTCTTGCCCAGGCTCACGGTGCCCGCTGCAGCGAGTTTTTCTACTACCGTGGCATCGTAGGGCGAGATGAAGTTGTCGAGCATCTTCGAGCCGCAACTGGTGCGCACGCCCTGGGTACAGAAGATGTCCTTCAATGCCAACGGTAAGCCGGTCAAAGGGCCGGCCTGTCCCGCGGCGCGTGCGGCATCGGCGGCGTCGGCGGCGTTCAGGGCCTGCTCGGCAGTGACGGTGATGAAACTGTTGAGTTGGCCATCAAGACGCTCGATACGCGTAAGCAACGTCTCGGTCAGCTCACGGCTGGTAAAATCGCCGGCGGCGAGTCCCGCGGCGAGTTCCGTGAGAGTCTTATCATGCATGGGGGATAACGCTCCCTGAGTCGTGTTTCATAATACGGCTTCCGCGGAGGAGGGCCTCGGTGTGAGTCGACGTTCAACTGCCGTCACTCGACGACGCGAGGCACCAGATACAAGCCATCCGAGACTGCCGGGGCATGGGCCTGATAGTGCTCTCGCCGATTGACCTCGGTGACTTCGTCGGCACGCAGCCGTTGTGTCATATCGAGGGGGTGCGCCAGCGGAGCAACGCCCTGTGTGTCGACCGCCTGCAGACGGTCGACCATTTCCAGAATGCGGGTTAGGTCATCCACGTAGCCGGCGGCTTCGTCATCGCCAAGACCCATACGGGCGAGGTGCGCCGCGCGGGTCACGTCTGCATGTTCAAGCGCCATAAATTGGTTGTCCCTTGTTTTGCATGAAAACGTTCTGCATGAAAACTGTAATGATTAAGGTTGCTGGAGTCAGGCGAGAAACGGGCTGGCAGGGGTTTCTCTTGAAAAGAGCCATAGAAGTTACCATATTTGCCCTTTGCTGACAGGCTCTCTCGCTTGCTGCCTTCCCCCCGCAATGATACCGTTTGCGTCCGCACAGGGTTCCGGTCTGCACTAGGTGAAAGACTTCCATGTTTAAACGTTTACGGGGGCTGTTCTCGAGCGATCTGTCGATCGACCTGGGAACCGCCAACACACTGATTTACGTGCGCGGTCGCGGCATTGTGCTCGATGAGCCTTCCGTGGTCGCCATCCGCCAATCGGGCAATATGCGCAGCGTCGCAGCGGTGGGCGTGGACGCTAAGCGTATGCTCGGGCGTACCCCGGGCAACATCACGGCTATCCGTCCGATGAAGGATGGCGTGATTGCCGACTTCACCGTGACCGAACAGATGCTTCAGCACTTCATCCGCAAGGTCCATCAGAGCACTTTTCTCACACCAAGCCCGCGCGTGCTGGTCTGTGTGCCCTGCATGTCGACCCAGGTCGAGCGGCGGGCGATCAAGGAGTCTGCCGAAGGGGCGGGCGCCCGCGAGGTGTTTCTGATCGAAGAACCCATGGCCGCTGCCATCGGCGCAGGGCTGCCGGTGGAGGAAGCGCAGGGTTCGATGGTGGTCGACATCGGCGGTGGCACCTCCGAGATTGCGATTATCTCTCTCAACGGTGTGGTCTACTCCGAGTCGATTCGCATCGGCGGCGATCGTTTTGACGAATCGATCACCGCTTACGTCCGCCGCCATTATGGCAGCCTGATCGGCGAGGCCACGGCCGAGCGTATCAAAGAAGAGATCGGTTGCGCCTACCCCGGCGGTGAGCTGCGCGAGATCGACGTGCGTGGCCGTAATCTGGCCGAAGGCGTGCCGCGCAGCTTTACGCTCAATTCCCATGAGATTCTCGATGCGCTGCAAGATCCACTGTCATCCATTGTGGCCGCGGTGAAGAGTGCGCTTGAGCAATCCCCGCCGGAACTTGCCTCCGATATTGCCGAGCGTGGTCTGGTGCTGACCGGTGGTGGAGCATTGCTGCGCGATATCGACAAGCTGATCGCCGAGGAAACCGGTCTGCCGGTCATCGTGGCCGAGGATCCCTTGACCTGTGTGGCACGCGGCGGTGGCAAGGCACTGGAAATGATCGATCAGCATACTTTCGAGCTGCTATCCAGCGACTGAATCTGACCGCGGCCATGGGTAGCTTAAGTGTACCGGTGGCCGTCGGCCTGCGGGGGGAAGGCCTATTAAACCTCTGTTCACGCAAGGCCCTGTGCCCAGTTATCGCATGCTGCTATGTGCGGTAACGGCTTTTGCGTTGATGTTTGCCGAGCATCGCTTTCCCATCCTTGAAGATCTCCGCTCCCAGTTGACGACGGTGGTGGCGCCGGTCCAATGGGCCGTCAGTCAACCGAGTGACATGTTGTCCTGGGGGGCGCTGGTCTTTTCGGAACAGAGTGATCTGGTCGAGGAGAACCAGCGCCTGCGCGAGCAATTGCTGACGCTGTCTCATCGCGCCCAGCGCATGGCCAACCTGACGGCGGAAAACGTACGCCTGCGCGAACTGCTGCATGCCGCTAGCCGAAACGACGTACCTTACATCACCGCCTCGCTGCTGGCGCTGGATTCCGACCCGTTTACTCAACAGATGGTCATCGACCGAGGGCGTCGCGATGGCGCCTATGCGGGGCAGCCGGTCATGGATGCCTCGGGATTGATCGGCCAGATTACCGCTGTCTCTGCCTACACCAGCCGCGTCTTGATGCTGGCAGATGCCAGTCACGCCGTCCCGGTACAGATCAACCGCAATGGGCTGCGCTTCATCGTTCAAGGCACCGGCAAGTTCGATACCCTGAGCGTGCTGCACGTGCCGGCGACGGCGGATATTCGCGAAGGCGATCTGCTGGTGACGTCCGGTCTCGGTGGGCGTTTTCCGGAAGGCTACCCGGTGGCCGAGGTTACCCGCGTGACGCAGCAGCCCCATGAACCGTTCGCCCAGGTGGATGCTGCACCGCTGGCCCAGCCTGAGCGTTCGCGTCACTTCCTGCTGCTTTTCCCCCCGCCCATGCCCGACGCTCCCGAGGATGCACCACAGGACGGCGCCTCGCTAGCTGCCGATGACGATAAGGCGGCAGCGACTGACGAGGTGCAGATGGCTGATGCCGAGCAGCCGGTCGAGACCGAGGAGGAACCTTGATGGCCAAGCGCCTGTCCGGTGTGGTGACGATCTGGCTGACGCTGTTGCTGGGGCTGTGTCTGCAGGTCATGCCCTTGCCGGATGCCTGGCTGATGTGGCGCCCGGACTGGCTGGGCTTGATGCTGGCCTATTGGTGCGTCGCCACGCCACAACGGGTGGGCGTCTTCCATGGTTTCATCCTGGGAATCCTGCTCGATCTGATCGAAGGTGCCCCGCTGGGTCAGAATGCCCTGACCCTGTCGTTGCTGGCGTATATGTGTCTGCTGCTTTATCAGCGTCTGCGGGCCTACAGCATATGGCAGCAAGCGGTCATGATTTTCGTGCTGCTGGGGATCGTGCAGCTCATCGAGCAGTGGTTGCGTACGATTTTCGGGCCGGTATCGATCCAGTTGGCTTTCCTGCTGCCGGCACTCATCGGTGCCATGCTGTGGCCATGGTTGTTCACGATGCTGCAGGCACTGCGTCGGCGCTTTAATATCGCCTGAGCGGCACGTCTGGCTGACTCACTGATTCAAGGGATTCGCTGCAGGAGTTTACCATGGAGGATTTCACGCAGCCGGTGCTGTGCCTGGCTTCGGCTTCGCCACGCCGGCGTGAGTTGCTGGCCTCGATAGGTGTGGCAGTAGAAGTCGCCCCTGCCGATATCGATGAAACCCCGCATTCCAAGGAAGCACCTGGTGATTATGTAGTGCGCCTGGCGCGCCGAAAGGCGCAGGCGGGCGCGCGGCAATCGCAGCTGCCCGTGCTGGGGTCGGATACGGCGGTGGTTCTGAACGGCCAGATTCTGGGCAAGCCGCGCGATGCGGCGGATGCCGGTGAAATGCTCATGCAACTCGCGGGGCGCGCGCATGACGTGCTGACCGGCGTTGCGGTTTACGGCCCCCAGGGAATGCTCGACGTCTGCGTGACCACGCGGGTCACCATGCGGCCGCTATCGCGTGCCGAAATCGACGCCTACTGGGCCACCGGCGAGCCGGCCGACAAGGCGGGGGCGTATGCGATCCAGGGGCTGGCATCGATATTCATCTCGCGTGTCGAGGGCAGTCACTCTGCGGTGGTCGGCTTGCCGCTGTTTGAAACTGCTCGGCTGCTCGAGGCGCAGGGAGTACCGCTGTGGGCGGGGCGGCGAGCTATGTCATAATCCTGACATAGCATCATGACAGCCAGCATAAGGATTCCTGCATGAGCGGTGAGGTTCTAATCAATCTAACGCCAATGGAGACCCGGGTTGCAGTCGTTGAAAATGGCGTATTGCAGGAAGCCTTCATCGAACGCAGCTGGCGCCGGGGCATCGTCGGCAATATCTACAAAGGCAAGGTGGTACGAGTGCTGCCGGGCATGCAGGCCGCCTTCGTGGATATCGGCCTGGAACGTGCCGCCTTCATTCATGTTCACGAAGTGCTGCCGCCCAATACGCCGCCCGCCGAGCAGGTTTCCATCAACCAACTGCTCAATGAAGGTCAGCCGCTGGTCGTTCAGGTCACGAAGGACCCGATCGGCACCAAGGGCGCGCGCCTGACCACGCATCTTTCGGTGCCGTCGCGCTATCTGGTCTATATGCCCGATTCGCCGCATACCGGTGTGTCGCAGCGCATCGAGGATGAACGCGAGCGCGAACGGCTGCGGACGCTCGTCGAGGAGTGCCATGCCGAGCAGGCGGGTGAGGTGCCGGGGGGGTTCATCATTCGCACGGCCGCCGAGGGCGCCGGCAAGGAGGAACTCTGCGCCGACATGCATTTTCTGCTGCGCCTGTGGCGCAAGGTCGGCGAGCGCAAGATCACCGCTGCGGCTCCCAGTCCCATCTATGACGACCTGCCGCTGTTCATCCGGACGCTGCGTGACGTCATGCGTGACGAAATCGAGAAGGTGCGCATCGATTCGCGGGAGAACTTCGTCAAGCTCAAGGAGTTTGCCAGCGAGTTCATGCCCGGTGTGGAGGATCGCATCGAGTATTACCCGGGGGAGCGGCCGATCTTCGATCTCTACAGCGTCGAGGATGAAATCCAGAAATCCCTGGGGCGCAAGGTGCAGCTCAAGTCGGGCGGCTATCTCGTCATCGACCAGACCGAAGCGATGACCACCATCGATGTCAATACCGGCGGTTATGTCGGCCATCGAAACCTCGAGGAAACCATCTTCAAGACCAATCTCGAGGCGGCCACGGCCATCGCACGCCAGCTGCGATTGCGTAACCTGGGGGGCATCATCATCATCGATTTCATCGACATGGAAGACCCCGAACATCAGCGCCAGGTGCTGCGCGTCCTCGAGAAGTCCCTGGAGCGGGACCACGCCAAGAACAAGCTGACCGGTGTGACGGAGTTGGGGCTGGTACAACTGACGCGCAAGCGTACCCGCGAGAGCCTGGAGCAGACCCTCTGCGAGCCTTGTCCGACCTGTCATGGCCGCGGGATGCTCAAGACGCCGGAAACCGTGTGCTACGAGATATTCCGCGAGATCATGCGCGAGGAGCGCGCCTACAGTCCCGATACCTACATGGTGCTGGCGTCGCAGCCGATCGTCGATCGCCTGCTCGACGAGGAGTCGGCTGCGGTGGCCGATCTCGAGGCCTTTATCGGCAAGACCATCCGCTTTCAGGTCGAGGGGCGCTATTCACAGGAGCAGTACGATATCGTGCTGATGTGAGCGTATGAGCCCCTATCGTGTCCTGCAGCGCTGGGCCATTACGCTGCTGGCCCTGGGGCTGGCCGGCGTTGCCATCGTCGTGGTGATGATGCGCCTGGGCATGGCGCAGATAGAAGACTCTCGGGGGGAGATCGAGGCGCTGCTGTCCCGCCAGTTTTCCGCTGAGGTGGCGCTGCAATCGCTGCAGGGGCGTTTCGAGAGGCTTGACCCGACACTGGACCTTCACGGCCTCAGCATGACCTCGCCGGCCGGTAAACCGTTGCTCGATATCGATAGTGCGCAGGCTCGGCTGGACACTCTAGCCTCGTTATGGGCGGGTTACCCCGTCGTTGCCCAGGCGCATGCGCAACGCGTCACGCTGCATTTCTACCAATCGTCCGACCACGCCTGGCATTGGCCGGGCCTGGCCGAGACTCCTGATGCCGACACTTCGAGCATGCCTGTCGACATGGCGCGGATCGATTCCTGGGTCGGGGCGTTGTTGCGCCAACGGATGCAGGTCGAGCAGGTGCGCGTATTGATGCATGGCCTGGATGAAACGGTGACGCTGGTTGCGCCGCAGTTGTTACTGACAGGCGATGCCGGGCGCGCCCATCTCGAGGGGAGATTGCAGGTCGAAGGACAGCCGCAGACGGCGCTTGCCGCCGTGCTCGAGGTGTCGTCCGGTCGGTCGGGGCTGGCGCATTTCAACGCTGCGTTGCAGGTGGACATGAATGCCGATAGCTTGCTGGCGCTGGGCCGGGTACTGACGGCTCAGGAGCGCTTCACGCTGCAACAGGTGAAGGGTGATGCCACGCTATGGGCGCGCTGGCAAAAAGGCCAGGCGCAGGATATGCGCCTGCGCCTGGACATGCCCGAAGTGACGCTCTCCGACACGAAGGGTGATGCCGATCTGATACTGCGTGATCTCGGCTTACGTGCCCAGGCCATGCGTGCCGAGGATGGGGGGTGGGATGCCTGGGCCAATGGGGTGTCTTTGCGCCGTGAAGAAGATGCCGAGTCACCCTGGCCGGCGCGTCTGAATGCGCACTGGGACGCTACCCAATGGTGGCTGCGCAGTTCCGCCTTCGAGTTGCAGCCATTGGCCCCCTGGCGGCGGCTGTTGCCGCTGCCTGCCGAAATTGATCGGGCGCTGACCCAGTTGGCCCCACAAGGACATGTCGAAGGCGCCGAACTGGGACGCCGTCAGGGAACCTGGCGGGGCCAACTGGCCTTGGTAGGGGCGCAGGCCACCGCCTGGGACGGCGTGCCGGGTGCGGGGCCATTGGATGCCTGGGTGGAGTTTCAGGGCCGCGACGGCCAGGTACGCTTTCGCGGCGGAGACGACCTGCACCTGGCGTTTCCAAAGGTATTCTCGGCACCGCTGGATCTGGATTACGGGCGGGGGGAAGTGAGCTGGACACTCGTCGAGGGCGGTGCCGATATTCAGGGCAAGGAGTTGCATGCTGGCTGGCGCGGGGCCGATGCCGAAGGCACTTTCAAGGCCGCGTTGCGCGAGACCGGGCCTGGACATCTGGATCTCGATCTGAGCTTCACTCACGCGGATGCGCGCCGGATACCCATTATCGATTGGCTCCCCGACGAAGTGTTGGAGCCCGAGCTGCAAGAGTGGCTGTCCGGCGACCTGGGGGGGCTCGTGACGCAAGCGAAACTCTCTTTGTCGCAGACCTTGACCCAGCGCGAGGCTCCGGAGGGCGAGATGTTCGCCAACCCCGACGATCACTTGTCATTGGTGCTGAATATCGAGGATGGCAGACTGCAGTATGCGCCTGACTGGCCGTTACTCGAAAACGTGAAGGGTACATTGACGCTGAACAACCAGACGCTGCGGGCGCAGATCGAACAGGCCAGCATGATGGGATTGCATGCGCGCAATGGCCGGGTCTCCATAGTCGACGAGCAATTGACGATCGAGAGCGATGTCACGGGCAGCAGTGGCGCACTGTTCGATTTTCTGGCCGCGGCGCCGCTGGAGGCGTTAAGTGAAACCTTCGCGCAATGGCAGAGTACTGGACAACTGGACGCCGGGCTGCATGTCTCGTTGCCTATCGAGGATCCCGAGGCGGTGGCGGTCGACGTGGAAGGCCGGGTCGCCGAGGGGCATCTGGACCTGCAGGATATGGACCTGGTGCTTGATGGCATCAATGGCGCCTTACGCTATCGCCATCAGGGCGATGATGATGTCTTGACCGGAACGTTGGGGGCCCGGGCGTTCGAAGGGCCTTTGCAGGCGCAATTCGATATTGGCGGTGAAGGTATCCGTATCGAGGGGCGCGCGCTCGCTCGCGGTCTGTTGGATTGGGCCGGGCTTGGCGGGGCGGAACAGCTGCTTTCGGGATATTTTCCCTACCAGGCGCGTATCGTCTTCGATGAGGAGAACGATGCCACGTTCGATCTCGACAGTGATCTCCAGGGGCTGGCCATTGCACTTCCGGCGCCCTTCGGCAAGCGCTCCGAGGATAAAGTGGCGCTCGGCGTCGAGGCGAATATCGCCGCAGGCAGTGGGCATGTCCATGTGGCCGATCGAGCAAATGCGCGCTGGCGCCAAGTGGGGACAAGCCGGCAGGGGCAAGTGTGGCTCGAGCAGTGGCCGCAGTCTCCCCGCTGGCCGCAAGCCATCGGCTGGCAGGTGGCCTGGCAGCCGCAAAGAGTCGCGCCTCGGCAATGGGTCGAGGCGCTCGCCGAGGTGGACTTCTCGTCCTTGCTGCAGCCGCAGGAGGCGTTGCCCGAGGAACTGGCCGCCGAGCCGGTCATACTGCAGAGTCTCAGTGTGTCGACACCTTGTGTGTATGTCGAGCAGCGCTGCCTGGGCGAGATGGCGGTCGATGCACAGCCGCGCGAGACGGGATGGAGAGTGCGCCTCAAGGGAGATATCGCTCAGGGGCAGGCCATATGGGCCCCGCGTGACGCCACGCCAATTGATATCGATCTGACTCGCCTGAATCTGGATGCCTTGTGGCCGGAGACGTCAGAGCCGGTGGATTCGGCACCGATCACCCTGACCGAACAGGTCGCAGTCGCCCCCGCGCCAGCGCCGTTTGCCGAAGCGGCCGGGGCGCTGCCGGCCGGACGCTTGCACATTGCGGCACTACAGCATGATGGTGAAATCTTCGGGCCGCTTGACGCGCAGTGGCAGGCATCCGAGACGCGCTTGAACGTCGCGCCCCTGACGCTGGTCATCGGCGGAATGACGGCGCGTGGCGAGTTGACCTGGGAAGCGTCGGGCAATACCTCCAGCCTGACCCGGGCACGTATGGACATGACAGGGAGCGAGGTCGAGCGTACGCTGAAGGCATTGGGACAGCCACCAGTCGTGAGCAGCGAAAGCGCCACTTTCGAGGCTCAACTGGCCTGGCCTGGCGCGCCATGGCAGTTCGCCTTCGAGCGCTCGCGCGGCAGCTTGGGGGTGACGCTGGAAAACGGGCGTTTCCGTAACATCGATTCTGCTTCCGCCAAGCTGCTCGGGCTGCTCAACTTCGACAATATTCTGCGACGTCTGGCCCTGGATTTCTCCGACGTGACTCGCCAAGGCACCGCCTTTAACAGTGTCGAGGGCCAGGCGACGCTCTATGAGGGACGTCTGGAAACGCGGGACGCCGTTGAAATCGACGGCGTCGCAACCCATTTCTCTGTTCAAGGTGAGGTGGACCTGCTCAAGCAGCTCTTGGACATGCGGCTGGGCATTACCGTACCGGTTAGCCAGAACCTGCCGCTGGCGGCTCTGCTGATTGGAGCGCCGCAGGTAGGGGCCGGGTTGTTCATCGCGCACAAGGTCTTCGGGCACTGGCTCGATCAGGCCACTCAGATTCACTATCGCGTGCACGGCCCTTGGTCGTCCCCGCAGATTACCCAGGAAAGTATCCAATGACGCCACAGTCCGACAACGTCCTCAACGAGGCGGTTTCCACTCTGCTGGTTCCCGGTGGCCTCGATATCGCCGCGCTGGAGCCTGCTCTGGATCACGCCATGGGCCCTGGCATCGACTATGCCGATCTTTATTTTCAGCGCAGCTGGCATGAGAGCTGGGTGCTGGAGGATGGTGAGGTCAAGGATGCCAGCTACAGTATCGATGGCGGTGTTGGCGTTCGCGCGCTGGCGCAGGAGAAGACCGGTTTCGCCTATTCCAATCAGATTACCCGCGAGGCGCTGGCGGAAACGGGGCGTACCGCCTCGGGCATCGCGAGAAGCGGTGCCACGCAGCGGATCCAGGCGGTAAGTTCGCCCATGGCCGTCGCGCGCTACGCGGGGGTCGATCCACTGACCGGCCTGTCCGCCGAGGATAAGATCGCCATGCTCAAGGAAGCGGACCGCGCCGCTCGCGCAGCCGACCCCGCCGTCTCCCAGGTGAGTGCCTCATTGACCGGAGAATACGAGGTGATGCTGGTCAGGGCCAGTGACGGTACGCTGGGCGCAGACATCCGGCCATTGGTGCGTTTCAATGTCAGCGTCATCGCGGTGCGCAACGGGCGTCGCGAGCGCGGCAGTGCCGGGGGAGGCGGACGCTACGCCATGTCGCGTCTGCGCGATGAGGCCGTCGCCGAGCGCTACGCCAAAGAAGCCGTTCGTCAGGCGCTGGTCAATCTCGAAGCCGTCGATGCGCCGGCCGGTCAACTGCCGGTGGTGCTGGGCAGCGGCTGGCCGGGGATTCTGCTGCACGAGGCGGTAGGGCACGGCCTGGAAGGAGACTTCAATCGTAAGGGCAGCTCGGCCTTTGCCGGACGCATGGGGCAGCGCGTGGCGGCACCCGGCGTCACCGTGGTCGACGATGCGACGCTGCCCGATCGGCGCGGATCGATGAGTATCGATGACGAAGGCACGCCAGGCGCCTATACCCCATTGATCGAGGACGGCATCCTCACCGGTTATATGCAGGACAAGTTGAACGCACGCTTGATGGGCATGGCGCCTACCGGGAATGCGCGACGCGAGTCGTATGCGCACCTGCCGATGCCGCGTATGACCAATACCTATATGTTGGCCGGTAAGCATGACCCCGAGGAGATCATCAAGAGCGTCAAGCGAGGCATTTACGCGGTCAGCTTCGGTGGCGGACAGGTCGATATCACCTCCGGCAAGTTCGTGTTCTCGGCCAGTGAGGCCTACCTGATCGAGGACGGCCGGATTACCGCCCCGGTGAAGGGCGCCACGTTGATCGGTAACGGCCCCGAGGCCATGGCCCGTGTCTCGATGATCGGCCACGACCTCGAACTGGATACCGGGATCGGAGTGTGCGGTAAGGAAGGGCAGGGCGTGCCGGTGGGGGTCGGCCAGCCAACGCTGAAACTTGACGAGCTGACGGTTGGCGGCACCAGCGCCTGAGGTGATGGATTCGTTCTGCGGACCGGCCTGGACTACAGGCCGGCGGTGTCGCGCAGAAGCCGGAACAGCTTGCGGGCGTTGGTCGGCGGCTTGTCGAGTTCGCGCTCGTGCTTGGCGTTGCGGATCAACTGGCGCAGCGCTTGACGATCGACACTCGGGTACTCGGCGATGAAAGCCTCGACGGTTTCGGCGTCTTCGGCAATCAGCCGGTCGCGCCACTTCTCGATTCGGTGGAACGCCAGGTCGCGGCGCGCACTTTCCTGGTCGAAGGCCTCGAATGCGTTACGGATGGCGTCCAGATCTTCGCCGCGCATGACTTTGCCGACGTATTGCATATGGCGCCGGCGGCCTTCATGGGAGCGAATCCGCGACGTTTCCTCCACGGCGGCGAGCATGTCGTCGGACAGCGGTAGACGGGCGCGCTCGGCGTCGGTCAGCGCGATAATCTTTTCGCCCAGTGCCTGCAGGGCGTGCATCTCATGCTTGCGCTGGGTCTTGCTCGGTCGGCCGTCCTGGTCGGCGGAGTGGTCGAATGCCATTTTACTACCAATATCGTTGGGGAGAGCGGGACAGTATACCAGCCCGCCCCCTTTCCCATCAGGGCAAGAATACAGGAGCACACCATGAGCCAGGCTTTCGATGCTTTCGAGCAGCAGTCGCGTCTGGAAGCGCGCGTCACGCAGGCCCTTGAGCTGGCCAAACAGCTAGGCGCCGATGCCTGCGAGGTTGGTGCTAGCGTCGACCAGGGCATCGGTGTCAGCGTGCGTCTGGGCGAAGTGGAAACCGTCGAGCTGTCGCGCGATCAGGGCATAGCGGTGACGGTTTACGTCGGCAAGCGCAAAGGCAGTGCGTCGTCGTCCGACGCCTCCGAGATGTCGATTCGCGCCGCGGTGGAAAAGGCGCTGGATATCGCCCGCTATACCGGCGAAGACCCGGCCTCGGGGCTGGCCGAGGCGGAATTGATGGCTCGGGAGTTACCGGATCTGCAGGTGCACTACCCCTGGTCTCTGACGACCGAGGACGCCATCGAGCGCGCCTTGGCGTGCGAGGCGGCGGGGCGCGAGATACCGGGCATCACCAACTCCGACGGTGCCAGCCTCTCCAGTGGCGAAGGGGTCCGGGTATATGGCAACAGTCACGGTTTTCTGGGTAGCCAGCGTGGTAGCCGCCATTCGCTGTCGTGCATGCTGATTGCGGGTGACGATAAAGGCATGCAACGTGACTACGAATACTCCAGCGAACGCGACCCGAACAAGTTGCGCAGTGCCGAAGAGATAGGGCGCAGCGCCGCGGAAAAGACGCTCAAGCGCCTAGGCGCATCGCGCCCGGCGACGGGGCGCTTGCCGGTACTGTTCGCGCCGGATCTGGCCAGTGGACTGATCGGGCATTTTCTGAGCGCTATTGCCGGCGGGGCGTTGTATCGTCAGGCATCTTTTTTGTGCGACCAGTTGGGGGAAAATGTCTTTCCCGAATGGTTCAGCCTGATGGAAAAGCCGCGTGAGCTTGGCGCGATGGCGAGTGCGGCCTTCGATAACGATGGCGTGGCCACGCGCGATAACGTGTACGTCGACGAGGGCCGGCTCGCCAGCTATATGCTCTCCGCCTATAGCGCGCGGCGGCTTGGCATGACCACGACCGGCAATGCCGGTGGCGCGCGTAACGTTCGCCTCGAGGCACCGCTGTCCTCGCATGAAGAGCTGTTGGCGCGCATGGATCGCGGGGTCCTGGTAACCGAACTGATGGGGCAGGGAGTCAACAGCGTCAGTGGCGACTATTCCCGCGGCGCGGCGGGATTCTGGGTCGAGAACGGCAAGATTCAGTATCCTGTGGAGGAATTTACCATTGCCGGAAATTTACGCGACATGTTCGCTAACCTGAGCGCCGTAGGCGAGGATATCGATACCCGGGGTAGTATCCACACCGGGAGCTGGCTGATCCGAGAAATGACGGTTGCGGGTGAGTGAGGACAAACCCCACGAAGCCTATTAACACGCCCTGCGATTGCAGGGCGTAGTTTTTTTAGAAGGAAAATGCTGCTGCGGAAGATGCCGCGGCGTCATAGATAGAACAGGGTAGCCAGACCCAGGAAGGCCATGAAGCCGATGACATCGGTGACGGTGGTCAGAATGACACTGCCCGAGAGCGCCGGGTCAATCCTGATTTTCTTGAGCAGTACCGGCAGGAGCGTGCCGACCAGCGCCGCGGTGAGCAGGTTGATGATCACTGCCGTGCCGATGATCCAGCCCAATGTCACATCTCGAAACCAGACGACGGCAATGACGGCGACGACAAGCGCCCACAGGATGCCATTGATCAGCCCGACGATGAGCTCACGGTTGAGCAGCCAGCGGACATTGCTGCCCGAGACGTGGCCCAGGGCAATGCCGCGAATCAGCACGGTCAGGGCCTGGGAGCCGGCGATTCCGCCCATGCTGGCGACGATTGGCATGAGCACGGCGAGTGCCGTCACCTGCTGGATAGTGGTTTCGAACAAGCCGATAACGGCCGAGGCCATGAAGGCGGTCGCTAGATTGATGCCCAGCCACACGGCGCGGCGACGGCTGGTGCGCAGCGCCGGGGCGAAGGTGTCTTCGTCCTCGTCGAGCCCCGCCATGCTCATGACCCGATGTTCGGCATTGCCACGAATGACATCGACGACATCGTCGATAGTGATACGCCCGAGCAGCCTGCCGTCGGTGCTGACGACCGGGGCGGAAATGAGATCGAGCTTCTCGAACAGGTTGGCGACGTCGGTTTCCGCCGTCGTCGCCTGGATGGCCACGGTATCGGTTTCCATGACTTCGCGTACCGACATCGAAGGATCCGACACCAGCAGGCGATTGATCGGCAGAGCGCCGATCAGTTCATCCCGGCGGGTCACGACCAGCAGCGTATCGGTGGAGTCGGGCAATCGTTCGTGACGGCGGATATAACGCAGCACCACATCCAGCGTAATGTCGGGACGGATCGTGATGGTGTCCGTGTTCATCAGCCCGCCGGCCGTGTCCTCGGGATAGGAGAGCACCGTTTCGATACGCTGGCGTTCCTGGGTCTCCATCGACTGGAGCACTTCGAGGATGACGGTGTTGGGCAGACGCTGCAGGATGTCGGCGAGATCGTCGATATCCAGCCCCTCGGTAGCGGAAAGCAATTGTTCCGCGTCCATGCGATTGAGGAATTCGGTCTGGATGTCTTCGTTGAGATACTGCAGCACTTCGCCCTGCAACTCGGGATCAATCAATTCCCAGAGCAGGTTGCGCTCGCGAGGCGGCGTCGATTCGAGAAGGTGGGCGACATCCACAGGAGCCAGGCCACGATTGAGCATGCGGCGCGCCTGGTCCAAGGCGCCACTCTCCAGCGCTTCATTGAGCCTGGCCAGGCGGGGCTGTAGCTTCTCGGGATCGGTGCTCATCGGCAGCGGTACCTTCTGTCGATTCTCGCGGGGCGCGCACGTTTATAACGGCACGTAGGTGAGGTCGATTCTACCATCGTCGAGACGCGAGATGAGCGAAAAGAAACATTGTTCGTAAAATACGCTTGCGGCCGCCAAGACGAGTGAGGTGGAGTGTAGCGTCTAGGCTCAGGCTCAGGCGTCTTCCTCGAAGCGGGACTCGAACAGGGTCGTCAGCGCTTCCAGCACGGCGTCGGCATCTTCACCTTCGGCGCTGACTTCCAATACGCTGCCGTAGGGGGCGGCCAACATCAGCAGTGACATGATATTGGCGGCGTCGGCGATACGCGAACCGTGGGCGACGTTGACCTTTGCCTGGTAGGGCTGACAGCACTGAACCAGTTTGGTGGCTGCGCGGGCGTGCAGGCCGCGTCGATTGATCAGGGTCATTTCACGTCGGGGCATGTTAGGGGGCCTGCAGTGCGCTCTGAACGCCCAGTTCACGGTGGCGTAGCCGGACGCCGGACATTTGCTGGGCGAAGTGCGTGGCTAAGCGTTCGACCAGGTAGACGGAGCGATGCTGACCGCCGGTGCAGCCCACCGCCACGGTCAAATAGCTGCGGTTGCTGGCCAGGTAGGCCGGCATCCAGCGTTCCAGCCAGTCGCGGATATCATCACCCATGGCGAGGACATCGGGATAGCCCTCCAGAAACCGGATGATTTCGACATCACGCCCATTGAAGGCCCGTAGCCGCGGGTCCCAGTAGGGGTTGGGCAGGCAGCGCACGTCAAACACCATGTCCGCATCGAGCGGCACGCCTTTCTTGTAGCCGAACGACTCGAACGTCAGTGTCAGGTTGCGTCCGGTGTGACGTGCGACCTGCTCGGCAATACGCCCGCGCAGGTCGTGCACCGAGAGACTGGAAGTGTCGATGACCAGATCCGCCATGAGGCGGATCGGCGTCAGGTAGTGCTGTTCGTGCTCGATGGCTTCCGCCAGGCTCATTTCGCTGCCGCGGGTCAACGGATGGCGGCGGCGGGTCGCCGAATAACGCTCCAGCAGAATCTTGGAATCGGCGGTCAGGTAGACGACCTGGCTGTCGATGCCGCGTTCACGAACCCCCTCGAGGAGTGCGGGAAAGCGTTCCAGCGACTCGGGAAGATTACGTGCATCGATGCTCACGGCAATATTGTTGCGCGTGGCGGGAGCCGTTTGCAGCTCATTGATCAAGGAGACCAGAAGGTTTGCAGGCAGGTTGTCGATCGCGTAATAGCCGAGATCTTCAAGTGCCTGCAGCGCTACGGATTTTCCTGAACCGGAACGGCCGCTGATGATGACTAGCTGCATGCGCGATCCTTAACTGCCGGGTTCGGGTTGCCGGATCGCATGGATCAGGATGTCATACAGTTCGCGCTGGCTCTGTGCCTTGCGCAGCCTCGTCCGGGTCGAGGCATCGTTCATGATTCCGGCAACCTGGGCCAATAGCGACAGATGCGTATCATCGGCCTGCTCGGGTACCAGCAGAACGAAGAGAAGATCCACGGGTTCGCCGTCGATGGCGTCGAAATCGATAGGCTGCTGCAGGCGCAGAAAACCGGCAATCGGGTTTTTGCAGTGCGGGTTGCGCGCATGGGGGATGGCGACACCGTTACCGATGCCGGTACTGCCCAGACGCTCTCGGCCGATCAGGCGGCTGAAGACTTCCTGACTGTCGAGGCTGGGCGTGTTCTGAGCGATAAAGGTGCTGAAGAATTCCAGCACCCTTTTTTTGCTTCCCCCGGTCACATCGAACAGCGTGCGCTCGGGGGGCAGGATGTTTTCCAATGTCATGGTAGGGAGCTAGCGGGCGTCGGTGCCTTGGGCACGGGCCTGAGCTTTTTCCTTGTGTTTGACCAATTGGCGATCGAGCTTGTCGGCCAGGGCGTCGATGGCGGCGTACATGTCATTGTCCTGCGCGTCGGCATGCAGATCTGCACCGGCTACATGGAGCGTGCAAGCGGCTTGCTGGCGTTCCTTTTCAACGGAAAGCATCACATGAGCGAGAGTGATGTTGTCATAGTGACGTTCCATTCGGGCGAGCTTTTCGTTCATATAGTTACGCAGGGCGTCACTCACTTCAACATGATGGCCGGTGATATTGACTTGCATGGCACGCTCCTTTTCCAACGGGTGCGATTTGATTGTAATCCTTTTTATGCTGCTGCATACCCCTGCGCTCGGGTTGAGCCACGTCAGGCGAGACGCTTGCGTTCGCTGGAAGGGGGGATGCCCATCGCTTCGCGGTACTTGGCGATTGTACGACGTGCAACCTGGATGCCATCCTCCGCCAGCAAGTCGACGAGTTTGCTATCGGAGAGGGGCTTGCGTGGCGGCTCGTCCCCGATCAGCTTTTTCAGACGCGCGCGAATCGCGGTGCTGGAATGGGCGTCGCCTTCTCCTCCCACGCCGCCCACATGACTGGAAAAGAAATATTTGAGCTCGAAGACGCCGCGTGGGGTATGGATGAATTTCTGCGTGGTCACCCGGGAAATCGTCGATTCGTGCATGTCCACCGTCTGGGCGATATCGGCGAGCACCAGCGGTTTCATGGCCTCTTCGCCGAGGGTCAGGAAGTCGAACTGGCGGGTCATGATCTCGCGTCCCACCTTGAGCAGGGTGTCGTTGCGACTGGACAGGCTCTTGAGCAGCCAGCGGGCTTCCTGGAGATGCTGCTTCATGAAAGTATTGTCGTCGCTTTTGTCGGCGCGTTTGATCAGGGCGGCATAATCGGGCTGGATGCGCACCCTGGGCAGCGCTTCGGGGTTGAGCTCGATGCGCCAGCCCTCCCGGCTATGACGGGCCACCAGGTCGGGGATGACATAGGCGCTGCCACTATCGTCAAAGCCCTGTCCCGGACGCGGGTCCAGCGTGCGGATCATGGCGATGACCGCGTCGAGTTCGTCATCCTCCAGGCGTAGCCGTCGCTTGAGCTGCTTGCGGTCATTGCTGGCCAGCACGTCGAGGAACTGTCGCACCAGGCGCTTGGCCTGGGGCAGCAATGGCGTGTTCTCGGGCAGGTTGCCAAGCTGCAGCAACAGGCATTCACGAAGATCCCGGGCGCAGATGCCGGTAGGGTCGAACTGTTGTATGTGCATCAGCACATGCTCGACATCGCTGAGTCTGAGGCCGCTGAGCCCTTGATCCCGCAAGCCTTCCGTCAACTCGTCCAAGGGCGCGTTGAGATAGCCATCGTTGCCCACGGCATCGATCAGGCTCTCGGCAATCAGTCGATCCCGGTCCGAAAAGTCGGTCATCGCCAGTTGCCAGTTCAGGTGATCCCGCAGGCTCATGCTGGTGGCGTTACGTTCGAAGTCCGGCCCGTCCTCGCTGCTGCCCGAAGATCCGCTTGCAGGAGCTACGTCCTGATAGGTGTCCGACCATTCGCTGTCCAGGGCAAGCTCCTCGGGAATGTCGCTTGCCCAGTCGTCTTCCGGAGTTTCGAGGGTTTCCTGTTCGCCAAACGCCTCGTCGAGCTCCAGCATGGGGTTGGATTCCAGGGCCTGCTGAATTTCCTGGCGCAGGTCCAATGTCGAAAGCTGAAGGAGCTGAATCGCCTGCTGGAGCTGAGGGGTCATGGTCAGCTGAGTGCCGACACGAAGCTGCAGCGTAGGTTTCATGGCCATGGTGATGAAGGGTCACTTGCCGCTAATGAATAACCTACGTTATCTGCGCGGAGCATGACTTGCAAGTGGGTAAGCAACAATCATGCCATGATCGTCGGAGTTGTTGCATGTCGTTGACCGCTAGCGTATAGGCGTCAAGCTGGCGACGCTTGGAGAGCGCATTAGAGCCGGAATTCGTGACCCAGGTAGACATCGCGTACGCGCTGATTGGCAAGGATCGCCTCGGTGCGGCCTTCGGCAATAATGCGCCCATCGCCTACGATGTAGGCGTTATCGCAAATATCCAGCGTTTCGCGAACGTTATGATCGGTAATCAACACGCCGATATCGCGATCCCTCAACTGGCGAATGATGCTCTTGATCTCGCCCACCGAAATGGGGTCGACGCCGGCAAAGGGTTCATCGAGCAGGATGAATGCCGGCTCGGTGGCAAGCGCCCGGGCAATCTCCACCCGTCGCCGCTCGCCTCCTGACAGGCTCATGCCTAGGTTGTTGCGAATATGACCGATATGAAACTCCTCGAGCAGCTCTTCGAGGCGTGCCTTGCGGTCGCTTTTGCCGAGATCGGAGCGGGTCTCGAGGATGGCCATGATATTGTCCGCCACCGACAGCTTGCGGAAAATCGAGGCTTCCTGGGGCAGGTAGCCGATACCGGCCCGGGCGCGCTTATGCATGGCGGCTCGCGAGAGGTCCTGGTCATCGATACGCACGTCGCCGGCATCGGCGCGGACCAGGCCGACAATCATATAGAAGGAGGTGGTCTTGCCGGCGCCGTTGGGACCCAGCAAGCCGACAATACTGCCTTGGCGGATGGTCAGGCTGATGTCGTGGACCACCCGGCGGCCCTTGTAGCTCTTGGCCAGATTGGCGGCGCTCAGGGTCTTCATGAGAGGTTCCTTGTCAGAGGCTCGTGAGGCTGCCATGCCGATAGGGGGCGACAGGCAGCGTCGGACTATTGCTGCTGAGGCGTAAGCGTCATGCGTACGCGTTGACGGTCGGTTCCCTGGGCATCAGAGCGGGCCTCAACCTGACGCTGGTCGAGAAAGTATTCCACGTAGGCGCCGTTGAAGGTGTCGCCGCCCTGGTGGAGTTCGGCCTGGTTGACGAGTTCCACCCGACGCTCGCCGGCATGATAGATAATGGTCTTGCCCCAGCCCTTGACGACAGGCTCCTGAGGCGCCGGCTGCTGTTCGAGATAAGCGCGATCGGCGCTATCGGTGGCGGTGACCTGGGTGACTTCGCCGCTATCGTTGCGCTGGATCTCGACGCGTTCGGCGCGCAGCTTCATGCTGCCCTGTTGCATATCGACATTACCGCTGTAGACGGCCGTACCTTGAATGTCGTTGAGTTCCAGGCGGTCCGCGGCGATCTCGATGGGCGCGCTGGCATCTCCCTCGAGAGCAAAAGCGGGGGCCGAGATGAAGCCCAGCAGGGCAAACGTCAAGACGGCGATGAAAGTTCGAATCATGAGGGATCCTCGGCAAGCGGTGGATGATGACCGCGCACGTTGCCTGTCAGGCGCATGCGCTCTTCATTGATCCAGGCATCGAAGCGTTCGCCGCTCACGCGCTGGTCGTGCTGATGTAGCGTGGCTTCGCTATCGCTCCAGGCATGCGCCTCGACGCTGTCGTAGTGCAGGGTCTGCGTGTCGAGCCGCCAGCCCTCTTCGGGTTGCTGCAGGCGAGCCTGGCCTTCGAGGGTGAGATGTCGGCCATCAGGGCCGAGTCGTCCATGTTCGCCGCTGGCGACCCAGACACGTGACTGGGCGTCGAGCAGGCGCGCTTGGGGACTGACGGTGCGGATCACGTCGTCGATGGGGGTATGCACGAGCCGGGGAGTCTCGAGGCGCTGATAAGGCTGGCCCTGGTTATCGAAGCGCGTCAGCGTGACCCCTTCGAGAAAGTAGTCGGGCTCACCGGCTTCGTCGCTGGGGACCGGCCCTGGGCGCATGGCGTCGCGCTGTTCGAACACGGCGAGCACGGCGCCGAGCGCGACCAGTATCAAGGCCAGCCACACGCGGGAACGCAGGCGGGGGGAGAACCGCATCTTCACGATCAGCCTCGAAGCTGGCCGTGGAGGTAGGTATCGAGCACCGAGGCCCAATGACCCTGCGCTTCGAGCAGCAGGTCGCAAATCTCGCGGACCGCGCCATGGCCGCCATGCCGTTCGGTGACCCAGGCGGCGTTCTGGCGAACGTACTGCGGCGCATTGGGCACACTGATACCCAGGCCGACACGGCAGATGGCGGCGAGGTCGGGAAGGTCGTCACCGCAATAGGCGATCTGGGGCATTTCCAGGCCCAGCGTGTGGCGTAGCTCCGTCAGGGCGGCAAGCTTGTCGGAACGACTCTGCACGACATGCTCGATACCCAGTTCATCGGCGCGACGGCTCACCATGGAGGATTCGCGGCCGGTAATCAGAGCGACATGCATACCGCTCTGGCGCAGCAGCTTGAGGCCTTGGCCATCGAGGATGTTGAATGCCTTGAGCTCCTGCCCGTCGGCTTGGAAATACAGGGTGCCATCCGTCATGACGCCGTCCACATCCAGTACCAGTAGGCGGATCTGGCGGGCTTTGTCGAGTAAGCGGGTGTCCTGAGCCATGAATTCCTTCTCCTTAGATGACGCCGTGGGTCAGCAGGTCGTGCATATGCAGGGCGCCGACGGGGCGCTCCTGATCATCGACGACCGCCAGGGCAGTGATTCGGTGATCTTCCATTATACGCACCGCTTCGGCGGCCAGTAGTTCGGGGCGGATGGTTCTGCCGCCACGCGTCATGACCTCGTCCACCCTCAGGGTGCGCAAGTCGGCATGCTGATCCAGCGTACGCCGCAAGTCGCCATCGGTATAGACGCCGGCCAGATGGCCCTGATCATCCACCACGCAGGTGAACCCCAACCCCTTGCGGGTGATTTCCAGCAGGGCGTCACGTAGTGGACTGCCCAATGCCACGCTCGGCAGGCGCTCGCCGGTATGCATGAGATCTTCCACTTTGAGCAGCAGGCGACGTCCCAGCGAGCCGCCGGGGTGGGAAAGGGCGAAGTCCTCGGCGGTAAAGCCGCGGGCCTCGAGCAGGGCCACTGCGAGAGCATCGCCGAGTGCCAGCGCGGCGGTTGTCGATGACGTCGGCGCCAGATCCAGCGGACAGGCTTCACGCTCGACGCCGGCATCGAGGTGGGCATCGGCATGCCGAGCCAGTGTCGATCCGGGGCGGCCGGTCATGCTGATCAGTGGCGCGCCCATGCGTTTGAGCAGCGGTAACAGCGCCGTCACTTCGCCGGTCTCGCCGGAATTGGACAGCGCCAGTACCACATCCTTGGGCGTGATCATGCCCAGGTCGCCATGGCTGGCCTCCCCGGGGTGAACGAAAAAGGCCGGGGTGCCGGTGCTGGCCAGCGTGGCGGCGATCTTGCGCGCGACATGGCCGGACTTTCCCATGCCGGTAACCACGACCCGCCCCTGGCAGGCTAGCGCCAGGTGGCAGGCGCGATCGAAATCCTCGGACAGCTTGGCAATCAGCGCGGCGATGGCCTGCTGTTCGAGCGTCAGCGTGCGCCGTGCGCTGGCGCGAAAGTCGTAATCGGTCATTATGCTCATGGGGTGATTGTTGCCTCTTGCGATGGCTGGCTCAAGTGCCCTGGTCTTGCGGGATGGCGCCTAGCACAAGAAGGGTCGTGTAGCCCAGGTAAGCCAGCAGCAATATGCTACCGGTGGGCCTGCCCAGCGAGGCATGCCGGCGCATGATCAGGACGACGGCAAGCAGCAGCGTCAGTCCGAGCATCATCGGATAGTCGCGCGTAAGCGCCTGGGAATCGGTGGGCCCCGGAGCCAGCAGGGCTGGCACGGGAAGCACGATAAGCATATTGAACAGGTTGGAACCTATGATGTTGCCGATCGCAATGTCGTGCTGTCGCTTGAGGGCGCTGGCCACGCTGGCGGCGAGTTCCGGAAGGCTGGTGCCGATGGCGACCACGGTAAGCCCGATCACCAGATCGCTGACGCCAAAGGCCGAGGCGACGTTGGAGGCGCCCCAGACCAGCAGGCGCGAGCTGAGCGACAGCAGCACCAGGCCGACGATCAGCCATGTCAGGGCGCGTCCCGGCCCCATGTCCGGCACATGCTCCTCAGTCCCGGCAGCGCTGTCGGTGCGGATCAGCCACCATAGGCTGATACCCAGCATCGCCAGTAATGCGATGCCATCGACAATGCCCAGTCTCCCATTCAGGAGGACGATGCCCGCCAGTAGGGTTGCCACCATCAGCAGGGGCAGCTCTCGCCGTACGAGTGAGACGTGAACGGGAATCGGCGCCACCAGCGCGGTGGCGCCAAGCACCAGCCCGAGGTTGGCAATGTTGGAGCCCAGAGCGTTGCCGGTCGCCAGGTTGGGCTTATCGGACAGCGCAGCCATCAGCGACACCAGAATTTCCGGAGCGGACGTGCCGATGGACACCACCGTCAATCCCACCAGCAATTTACTCATGCCGGCACGATGCGCAGTAGCTGCGGCGCCTTCCACGAAGCGATCCGCACTCCAGATCAGGCCCAGCAGGCCGACGATGATCGCAACCAGTGAAAGCAGCATGCAAGTCCATCAATAGGCGAATGGGCGTTCATTAAACGCATCGAGCGATGGGGATGCAAGGTAAATGCTGGCGAGCAAGATGGGGTTAGGATACGATGTTCGATAATTTTTGATTGAGAGCAGGAGCCGTATGGACGACCCGGTACTGGTCGAGATCGAGGGATTGCACTATGCCCGCGGCGAGAACGAGATCTTCCGCGGCGTCGATCTGCGCATACCATTGGGCAAGATTACCGCCATCATGGGGCCCAGCGGGACGGGCAAGACCACGTTGCTCAAGCTTATCGGCGGTCAGCTGGTGCCCGATGCGGGAAGTGTGCGTATCGATGGGCATGATGTCCACCGGCTGTCGCGGCGAGCGCTATTTCGCTTACGCCGGCGCATGGGCATGCTGTTTCAAAGCGGGGCGCTCTTCTCGGATCTCAGCGTGTTCGAGAACGTGGCCTTTCCGATCAGGGTGCATACCGACCTGTCGGAAGCCATGATTCGTGACATCGTACTGATGAAGCTGCAGGCGGTGGGATTACGCGGGGCGCGCGATCTGATGCCGTCCGAGCTGTCCGGCGGCATGGCTCGCAGGGTGGCGCTGGCGCGCGCAGTGGCGCTTGACCCGGAGTTGATTCTCTACGATGAGCCCTTCGTGGGACAGGACCCGATTTCCATGGGGGTGCTGGTGCAGCTGATCAAACGTGTCAATCAGGCGCTGGGGCTGACCGCCATCGTAGTGTCTCATGATATCAAGGAGACCCTGACGATTGCCGATTACGTCTACATAATCGCCGATGGGCAGGTCATGGCCCATGGCACGCCCGAAACGCTCAATGTGAATGCAGATGCACGCGTCAAGCAGTTTGTGCATGGCGAGCCTGACGGGCCGGTGCCGTTCCACTATCCGGCGCCCGATTTCTATTCCGATATCCTGTCGACAGGGAGTAGACGGCCATGATGCGGCGTGTCGCCTCGCTGGGGCGCGGTACCCTGGAGTTCTTGTATGCCCTGGGGCGGGCAGGAATGTTTCTGGCCCAGGCTGCCCTCTCGATTCCCTCGCGCGAGGGGTGGCATCTCTGGCTGCGCCAGATGCACTTCGTCGGCGTCATGTCGCTGGCAATCGTTCTGGTCTCGGGGCTGTTCATCGGCATGGTTCTGGCCCTGCAGGGGTTCACGATTCTGGAGGGGTTCGGGGCCGAAGACGCACTGGGGCAAATGGTTGCCCTGTCGCTGCTGCGTGAACTGGGGCCGGTCGTTGCGGCGCTGTTGTTTGCCGGGCGAGCGGGTTCGGCGCTAACCGCCGAAATCGGCTTGATGAAAGCCACCGAGCAGTTGAGCAGCATGGAAATGATCGGTGTCGACCCGTTGCGGCGTATCGTGGCGCCACGCCTATGGGCGGGTTTCGTGTCATTGCCCCTGCTGACCGTGGGGTTCAGCGTTGTCGGTATCTGGGGCGGCTATCTGGTGGGCGTGCAATGGCTGGGCGTCTTCGAAGGCTCCTACTGGAGCAACATGCAGGACAGCGTCGATTTCTTCGATGATGTAATGAACGGTATGGCAAAGAGCCTGGTGTTCGGGCTGGTGGTGACCTGGATTGCAGTATTCCAGGGTTATGACCTGATCCCGACATCGGAGGGTATATCCCGGGCCACGACGCGTACTGTGGTCTATGCCTCGCTGGCGGTGCTCGGACTGGATTTCGTGCTGACCGCGCTGATGTTTGGAGAACTTGGATGAAGCGCAGCAAGATGATGGAGTTTGGGGTCGGCGTATTCATGCTGGCGGGGATCCTGGGGCTGGTGTTTCTCGGCTTGCGTGTCAGCGGCCTGGGACTAGGCCTGCCCGAGGAAACGTTTACCCTGCACGCCAACTTCGCCAATATCGGTGGCTTGAAGGCACGCTCCCGAGTGACCATGTCGGGTGTGACGGTAGGGCGCGTGACGTCGATCGAGCTTGATCCGGAATGGTACGATGCCCGCGTCACGATGGAACTGGATGGCGATCTGGAAAACAAGCTGTCGCGCGACACCACGGCTGCGATTCTGACCGCCGGGCTACTGGGCGAGCAGTATATCGGCTTGAGCGTGGGCGGAGACCCGGAAACCCTCGAGGATGGAGACACTGTGCGCGATACTCAGAAGGCGCTTGTCCTGGAGGAACTCATCCAGCAATTCGTGTCCGGAATGGTTCAGGAATGACATCTCAAGGAGGCAACATGACCCAGTTTCCATCGGTTGCATGGCGTCGCGTACTGCTGGCGCTGATCGCCTGTCTGACGTTGACGTCTCTGACAGCCCATGCTCAGCAATCCCCCGAGCAGCTGATTCGCGAGAACGTCGATGCCTTGATGGCAAAGCTTGAAGGGCGCCAGAATTATTATGTCGAGCATGAGGATGAGCTCCGGGCCCTGGTCGACGAAAGTCTTAGAGACGTTGCCGACTTTCGCTACATCGGCGCCAGCGTCATGGGACGCTATTTCCGCAATGCCACCCCCGAGCAGCGCTCACGCTTCGTCGACACCTTTCGTCAGACCTTGATTAATACGTACGCCAAGGGGCTGGTGACGTTCGACTACGACACCTTGCGTGTGCTGGATAACGAGCAGGGCAGCCGGTACGAGGATCAGGCCAGCGTGGCGATGGAAGTGGTCTCCACCAGCGGGGAGGTTTACCCGGTCAGTTACACCTTGCGCCAGCAGGATGGCGAGTGGCGGGTCGTCAATGTCATCGTCAACGGTATCAATCTGGGACTGACCTTCCGCAACCAGTTCGACCAGGCAATGCGTGACAACAACCGGGATATCGATGCGGTGATCGCCAACTGGTCGCCGGAAGTGGCTACCGAGGAGCTGGAGCAGGGCGGTCAGCAATGAGTGTGCTGCTGGATCGTGAGGACGGTCGTCTGGAGGTGTGTGACGACTGCCGGCTGACGGTCAGCGGCGAGGCGGATTTCGAGACCGCGGCACCGCTGGCCGCTGCCGGTAACGAGTGGCTCAGAAAGCAATCGGCCTCAACGCATGTGACGCTCGACCTCACCGGAGTTGAGAGAGCCAGTAGCGCGGTGCTCAGTGTGTTATTGGAGTGGATACGTACCGCCAAGACGCACGGGGTGACCATCGCCTCGGTCTCGTTATCGGCCCCCTTGGCGAGGCTGGCCGCCATTGCCGAACTCGAATGCCTGCTGCCAGGCAACAAGACGCCTACGGATGCTGAGCCTGCCTGATCCGGGTGAATTTTCATGTCGTCGAGACGGGCGTCGCCAGAGGCGCCCGTTTTCCTTTACTATAGGCATCCTTTTTTAGTTTAGTGCGCGGATGTGTTGCGGTGCATTCGTGTCGTTTACAGGAGTCATCACGATCCATGCAACCTAATGATGTCAAGACGCTGCTAGAGTCTCGTATCGATGATTGTCAGTTCCATATCCAGGGGGAGGGCTGCAATTTCCAAGTCATCGCGGTGGGCGAGGTGTTCTCTGGCCTGACCCCGGTGAAGCGTCAGCAGCTGATTTACGGTGCGCTTTCCGAAGAGATTGCCAGTGGTGAGCTACATGCCGTAAGCATCAAGACCTATACCCCGGAACAGTGGGAAAAGGCGCCCGAAAACGCCAGCACCTAAAGCGGAACGTCATGGACAAGTTGATCATCACCGGCAACGGGCCTCTCGATGGTGAGGTTTGGGCAAGCGGGGCCAAGAATTCCGCATTGCCGATTCTGGCTGCCACGCTGCTGGCGGACGAGCCGGTTATTATCGGTAACCTGCCCCACCTGCAGGATATTACGACTACCCTCGAGCTGTTGGGCCGGATGGGGGTCGAGCCCGTGATGGGCGAGAGAATGAGTATCCAGCTCGATGGCTCTCAGGTGCGGGATTGCCACGCGCCTTATGAGCTGGTCAAGAAGATGCGTGCCTCGATCCTGGTGTTGGGGCCGCTGCTCGCTCACTTCGGTTCCGCCGATGTCTCGCTTCCGGGCGGATGTGCTATCGGTACCCGCCCCGTGGACCTGCACATTCGCGGTCTCGAGGCGATGGGAGCCGAGATTCTTGTCGAAGGCGGCTATATTCGGGCGCGCGTCGAGGGTCGGCTCAAGGGCGCGCATATCGTCCTGGATACCGTCACCGTCACCGGAACCGAGAATCTATTGATGGCGGCCACCCTGGCCGAGGGCACCACGATTCTTGAGAATGCGGCGCGCGAGCCCGAGGTGGTGGACCTGGCGGAGTGCTTGATCGCGATGGGTGCCAATATTCGGGGGCATGGCAGCGCGACTATCGTCATCGAGGGAGTCAAGCGCCTGCATGGCTGTCATTACGATGTGATGCCCGACCGCATCGAGACCGGTACGTTTCTGGTGGCAGCGGCGGCGACCAGAGGCCGGGTTCGGGTGCGCAAGACGCGCGCCGATATTCTCGAGGCGGTGCTGGTCAAGCTGGAGGAGGCCGGGGCCTCGGTTACCAGTGGCGACGATTGGATCGAGCTGGACATGCACGGACGGCGTCCCAAGGCCGTCAATATTCGCACCGCGCCATACCCGGCCTTTCCCACCGACATGCAGGCGCAGTTCGTGGCGCTGAACGCTGTCGCCGAGGGAACGGGCACGGTGGTGGAAACCATATTCGAAAATCGCTTCATGCATGTTCAGGAGCTTGGCCGAATGGGTGCGAGGATCGCGCTTGAAGGCAACACGGCGATCGTCACCGGTGTGGCGCACTTGTCCGGCGCGCCGGTCATGGCCACCGATCTGCGCGCCTCGGCAAGCCTGGTCGTGGCGGCGATGATGGCCGAGGGGGAAACGCTGGTCGATCGTATCTACCATATCGACCGCGGGTATGAGTGTATTGAAGAGAAACTACAGTTACTGGGCGCTAAAATTCGTCGTGTGCCTGGCTAACCAACACGCCTGCCCGAGGGCATCGGCGTGACTGAAGCCACCGGCGAGTCCGGATAGGGAGTTTCCACGATGGGCCGTAAGTCACCAACATGCCGCCGAACTGCGATTGTGATCCATGAGTAAGCAACTGATTCTTGCCCTGTCCAAGGGCCGTATTCTGCAGGAAACCCTGCCGCTGCTGGCGGCTGCCGGCATCACACCGGCCGATGATTTCGGCAAGAGCCGCAAGCTGCTGTTCGATACCAACTTGCCGGACGTCAAGCTGGTGGTGATCCGTGCCACGGACGTGCCGACCTATGTTCAGCTGGGAGCCGCGGACTTGGGGGTGGCGGGCAAGGACGTGCTGCTTGAGCATGGCGCCGAGGGGCTCTACGAGCCGCTCGACCTGGACATTTCCCACTGTCGCCTGATGACGGCCGGTATTCAGGGCGCCCAGCCGGCACGGGCACGACGGCGTGTAGCGACGAAGTTCGTCAATGTGGCGCGCCGCTACTACGCCGAGCAGGGGATTCAGGCTGAAGTCATCAAGCTTTACGGTGCGATGGAGCTGGCGCCCTTGATGAATCTCGCCGATGAGATCGTCGATATTGTCGATACGGGGAATACCCTGCGTGCCAACGGCATGGAGCCGCGCGAGCTGATCGCCGACATCAGTACTCGTCTGGTGGTCAACAAGGCATCCATGACGATGAAACATGATCGCCTCAAACCCTTGCTCGCTCGCCTGAGCGACGCCGTGCAGGCGCGTCGCTCGAGGCGTGACGAGGCGTGACGCCAACAATGCTCAGGTGAATGCCATGACCCACAATTCTCCCCGTATCACGCGCCTTTCCACGCGCGATGACGATTTCGATGCTCGCCTCGACTCCCTGCTGTCGTGGGAGGGGGTCTCCGACGCGGAAGTGCAGCAGCGGGTACAGGAAATCCTGGCGGCCGTCAGGCAACGCGGCGATGCGGCGCTGATCGAGTATTCCAATCGTTTCGACCGGCTCGAGGTGTCGAGCATGGCCGAGCTGACCTTGAGCGCCGCAAGCCTGGAAGAGGCGTACGTGGGGTTGCCGAGTGAACAGCGCGAGGCTTTGTCGCAGGCTGCCGAGCGTATCCGCGATTATCATCAGCGGCAGAAACCCGAATCGTGGCAGTACACCGAGGCGGATGGCAGCGTGCTGGGGCAGAAAGTCACCCCGCTGGACCGGGCCGGGATCTATGTGCCGGGCGGCAAGGCGGCCTATCCGTCATCGGTGCTGATGAATGCCATTCCCGCCCACGTGGCTGGCGTCAAGGAAATCGTCATGGTGGTGCCGACCCCGGATGGCGTGCTCAACGAGCTGGTGCTGGCCGCCGCCTATCTGGCTGGGGTCGATCATGTCTTTACCGTGGGGGGCGCCCAGGCCATCGCGGCGCTGGCCTATGGCACCCAGAGCGTGCCGCGGGTGGACAAGATCGTCGGTCCCGGCAACATCTTCGTGGCCACGGCCAAGCGGGCGGTCTTCGGCCAGGTAGGGATCGACATGATTGCCGGTCCTTCGGAGATTCTCGTGGTCTCCGATGGAGAAACGGATCCCGAGTGGCTGGCCATGGATCTGTTTTCCCAGGCCGAGCACGATGAAGATGCCCAGGCGATCTTCGTGACCTGGGACGCGAATCACCTCGAAGCGGTGAGGGACGCCATCGCTCGCTTGTTGCCGACGCTGGAACGCGAGGCGATCGTTCGCACATCGCTTGAGCGCCGCGGTGCGCTGGTGTTGTGCCGTGACCGCGATGAAGCGATCGAGATAATCAACCGCATCGCGCCGGAACATCTTGAACTGTCGGTGGCCGATCCTGAGGCGATGGCGGATAACGTCCGGCATTCCGGGGCTATCTTCATGGGGCGCTACACGGCCGAAGCGCTGGGCGACTATTGCGCGGGACCCAATCACGTATTGCCGACCTCGGGAACGGCACGCTTTTCTTCGCCGCTGGGGGTCTACGATTTCCAGAAGCGCTCGTCACTGATTCACTGCTCGCCGGAAGGCGCTTCGCGTCTGGGGAAAATCGCTTCGGTACTCGCCCGGGGCGAGTCGCTGACGGCTCACGCGCGCTCGGCAGAGAATCGCATTCGCGAGTCCTGATTTCCCAAGCTTTCTATGAATCGACGTTTCGGCCCCGCAGGCAGTATCGCCTGCGGGGCCGAAACGTTGCACATCCCACGATTTCTAGGGGGTAGTAGAGAGCGCGGGGCGTTCACCGACCGTGACGGTGAAACTGTCAATTTCGCCATTGCGCATCACCTTCAGCGGCAACGAGGTGCCGGGCTCGATCTCTGCAATGTCGTTCATCGCCTCGCGAGCATCCACGATCGGCTGTTGGCCGATCTCGAGCAGCACGTCTCCCGTCTGCAAGCCGGCCTGCGCCGCCGGACCCTCGCTTTGTACGCTGGTGATCACCACGCCGCGTAGTGCATTGAGTCCGAACGATGCCGCCAGGTCGGGGGTCATTTCCTGGGCCTGGATTCCCAGCCAGCCGCGGATCACGCGCCCCCGGGTGACGATGGCGTCGAGGATTTCCCGGGCCAGATTGGCGGGTATGGCAAAGCCGATCCCTTGCGAGCCGCCCGAGCGTGAGAAGATGGCCGTGTTGATGCCGACCAGTGCGCCTTCGCTGTTGACCAGCGCGCCTCCCGAGTTACCGGGATTGATGGCGGCGTCGGTCTGGATGAAGTCCTCGTAGGCGTTCAGGCCCAGATGGTTGCGCCCCAGAGCGCTGATGATGCCCATCGTCACCGTCTGTCCGAAGCCGAAGGGGTTGCCGATGGCCAGGGCCACATCTCCCACGGCGGCCTGTTCCGAGTCGCCCAGGGCAATGACCGGTAGCTTGGGAAGATCGATCTTGAGCACGGCCAGATCGCTCTCGGGATCGCTTCCCACCAGTTTGGCGAGGGTTTCCCGCCCGTCGCGCAGGGCCACCTGGATTTCGTCGGCGCCGCGAATGACATGATGATTGGTCAGCACGTAGCCTTCGCGGCTGACGATGACCCCAGAGCCCAGACTGGACAGCATGCGCTGACGGCGGGGCATGTCATCATCGAAGAATTGATTGAAAAACGGATCCGACATCAGCGGGTGCTGCTCGCGTTCGACCATCCGCGACGAGTAGATGTTGACCACCGCAGGAGCCGCCTGTTCGACGGCCGAGGCATAGCTGGCAGGCCCCTGCTGCCTTCCCAGCACGGGGGCCTCGACAATATCGGGTGCCTCTTGAGATGCGGCGGGGGGAGGTGTTGTCGAGTAGGCGCCCTGCGGCGCCGATGTCGCTGGCTGCGGGGAAGGGGCGTTTCCCAGCAATCCGGGGAACAACTCGAGCAACACGATAGCCAGCAGAACACCGCTGATGATGGGCCAGACAAACGGCGCCCAGGGACGATGCATAAAGGATTCCTTGTCGACGGCGGGCGGGTCGATGGCTGCCGACACAGCCGTTACAATGAGGCCGAGTGTAACATCCCCTGTCACTTTGCGCCTGGAGAACCCCGATGATTGCACGCAACACCCTGCTTGAGGCTATTGACACGGAGCTGCAGCCGTCGCGCATCAAGGACTATACGATCAACGGTTTGCAGGTCGAGGGGCGCGAACGGATCGGACGGGTCCTCAGCGGTGTGACCGCCTGCCAGGCATTGCTGGACGAAGCCGTCGCCTGGCAGGCCGATACGGTACTCGTGCATCACGGTTACTTCTGGAAGAACGAACCCGTCGAAGTGATCGGCATGAAGCGCCGGCGTCTGGCAACCTTGCTGGCACACGATATCAATCTGCTGGCCTATCACTTGCCGCTGGATGTCCACGTCGGCCTGGGCAATAACGCCTGCCTGGGGCGTCAGCTGGGCTTTACGGTTGAAGGTTGCGCCGATGGCGAGCTGGGGCAAGGGTTGGTGTGGTTGGGTGCCCCGGATAGCGAGATGGACAGTACCGCTTTGGGCCGACGTATTCATGAGCGCTTGCAACGTGAGCCGTTGGTTATCGCCGGGCATGAGCGGGCGATTCGGCGCGTAGCGTGGTGTACGGGGGGAGCTCAGGACATGTTGAGCGCCGCCTGGCAGGCCGGTGCCGATGCGTTTATTTCGGGAGAGATTTCCGAGCGCACCACTCACATGGCCCGTGAGATGGGAATAACGTACGTGGCGGCCGGCCATCACGCTACCGAGCGTTATGGCGTCAAGGCACTGGGGGAGTGGCTGGCAGAACGTTTCGCCATCGAGCATCGGTTCGTCGATATCGACAACCCCGCTTGATAAGCACGCCAATTACGCAAGAGGCCACTTTGGAGTGGCCTCTTTTGATTTTTACAGGCTCATGTCAGGTGAGCAGGAGGATAGGCAAAGTCTCAGTAGCGCGGCGGGATATCCGGCTCGGTTTCCAGTTGGCGCCTGAGACCATAGTCTTCCGATAGCGTGCCCTGGTTGCCATCCGCATAGTCGCGTGGCACTTGGGGGGTAGTGGCGGCATCTGTCGTTTCGCTGTCCGGCTGGTTCTGCTGGTGCAGGCGACGCTTGAGTTGCAGGTCGTCACACAGGCGGTCGGCCCCCAGGGACAATTGCTGCTCGAGCTCCTGGCTCTGGCGCTGGATACTGGTGACCAGATCGGCTGCCTTGGCAAAATGATCGTTCAGTGCATCCTTGACCTGGCTGAGCTCAAGCTCGGTTTCGGCCAGCCGTTGGCGGACTTTCTGATTGCGTGCCACGTTGGCATTCAATAGATGGTATCCGAGTGCACCGATACCGATACCTGCAAGAAAGCAGGCAATGGCCAGGATCCAGTCGATGTTGCTCTCGTTCACTGCGCTCTCCTTGTGGTCACGGGTCAAGCACGGGAGCATCGCGTGCTCCTGCATGCGACCGGGCGTTGAGGCCCATTATATCGGTTCCGTTGTGTCCTGGGTCAAACATGAGTGGTGTCGACGTGTGCGGATGTCACGCTGCCATGATGCCAGGTGATGCGTATAATGAGCCAACATGTGATTGCAGCCCGAGGATCGTCTAGTTTCCATGAGTGCCACTACGCCACCCAGTACAGCCCAAGCCCCGACACCGTTGGAAAAATACCGGCAGGATCTGCAGCGGGACGATTTCCAGTATGACGCCGCGCAGGAGAACGCCGTCAAGCATCTGCAGCGGCTGTATGAGGCGCTGCTGCGCACTCCGAAGCCGACGCCGAGTGGCACTTCAAGCAATGGCCTCAAGTCGAAGGTGGCGGGGCTGTTCGGCAAGAAGAAGGGGCCGGAGCCGTTCGACGCGCCGCCGGCCGTCATGGGGCTGTATTTCTGGGGCGGCGTGGGACGGGGCAAGACGTACTTGGTCGACACGTTTTATGAGTCGCTGCCATTTCCCGACAAGATGCGTACGCATTTTCACCGCTTCATGCAGCGGGTACACAACGAGCTGACGCATTACAAGGGAGAAAAGAATCCACTGACACTGATCGCTGCCAAGTTTGCGGCGGAAGCGCGGGTGATCTGCTTCGACGAGTTCTTCGTCAAGGACATTACCGATGCGATGATTCTCGCCAACCTGCTCGAGGCGCTGTTCGCCCAGGGCGTCGTACTGGTGGCGACATCCAATATCGTGCCGGATGAACTGTACAAGGACGGCCTGCAGCGGGCGCGTTTCTTGCCGGCGATCGACCTGCTCAAGCGTCACTGCGAAGTGGTCAATGTCGATTCGGGCATCGACTACCGATTGCGAGCCCTCGAGCACGCTCAGATATTTCACTATCCCCTCGACGCCACGGCCGAAGCGGAACTGAAACAGAGCTTTTGTGCCATTGCCGGCAATTGGGGCGAAGGAGATGCCGAGATTCCCATCAATCATCGGGTGCTGCGGGCGCGGCGGCTGTATGAAGACGTGGTGTGGTTCGAATTTCGCGAACTGTGCGATGGGCCGCGTAGCCAGAACGACTATATCGAGCTGGCCCGGGAATTTCACACGGTATTGCTGTCGAATGTCCCGCAGATGGGCATACAAAAGGAAGATCAGGCTCGGCGCTTTCTCAATCTCGTCGATGAGTTCTACGATCGCGGTGTCAAGTTGCTGATGTCGGCCGAGGTGCCTGCCGAGTCGCTGTACACTCAGGGCAATCTGACGTTCGAGTTCAAGCGAACCCTGTCGCGTCTGCAGGAGATGCAGTCCAAGGAGTACTTGGCATTGCCGCATAAACCTTGAGCGGCGTCGCCTGACGGTAGGCGTGCCAGAGTGAATTACCCCTTAACGTTATTGGGATGGGCATGTATAATGCGCCCTCGCTCGACCGTTGCCTGGCCTACAGGCCAAGGCAACCAAGAAAAATAGGGACTGGTCCGACGCCGCAAGGTGTACGACCCAATCGATTTTTTATTTGGTGATTAACTCATGAAGACGTTCAGTGCTAAGCCGCAGTCCGTCCAGCGCGACTGGTATGTCGTCGACGCGACTGACAAGACGCTCGGTCGTCTGGCTACCGAGATTGCTCGCCGTCTGCGCGGCAAGCATAAGCCGGAATACACTCCGCATGTCGATACCGGCGATTACATCGTGGTCGTCAATGCGGAAAAAGTGCATGTGACCGGCAATAAGGCGCAGGCCAAGAATTACTATCGTCACACCGGCTACCCGGGTGGGTTGCGCACCATGTCCTTCGAAAAGATGATCGATCATGCGCCGCAGCGCGTTATCGAGTCTGCCGTGAAGGGTATGCTGCCGAAGGGACCGCTGGGTCGTGCCATGTATTCCAAGCTCAAGGTTTACGCCGGCACCGAACATCCGCACGCCGCGCAACAGCCGCAAGAATTGAACATCTGAGGGGTTTCTCCACCATGGCACAACAGTATTACGGTACCGGACGCCGCAAGACGTCTACCGCCCGTGTGTTCCTGAAGCCGGGCACCGGCAAGATTTCCATTAACAGCCGCGAGCTGGGCGAGTATTTCGGTCGCGTCACTGCGCAGATGGTTGTTCGTCAGCCACTGGAGTTGACGGAAACTACCGGTCAGTTTGATGTTTACATTACTGTCAAGGGTGGCGGCGGCTCTGCTCAAGCCGGTGCGATTCGTCACGGCATCACCCGGGCGTTGATGGATTACAACGAAGAGTTGCGTAAGCCTTTACGTGCCGCCGGTTATGTCACGCGTGACGCTCGTGAAGTTGAGCGTAAGAAAGTGGGTCTTCGCAAAGCTCGTCGGCGTCCGCAGTTCTCCAAGCGTTAAGACAGCCGCTTCAAGCATGCGACAGCGCGCCCAGACTCGACAGAGTCTGGGCGCTTTTTTTTATGAGCGTTCAATGACTTGTGTCAAGCTTGCCGCTGCAGGAACGGCGGCTTCGTCTTGTTTTGATAGGCGCGTTTTCTTACCATAATTTCCTTACCATGAGCAGCATTTTGTATCCGGGCGTGCGTCGGCTTGCGCATCCGGTAAGTTGACTGGAGAAACCAAAGAATGACAAACAACGGCGTAAACAAAGGGCGACGCCGTTTCCTCGTTGGTGCCACTACCGTAGTCGGTGCGGTGGGCGCTGTCGGGGCGGCGGTCCCCTTTGTGGCTTCCTGGCAGCCAAGTGCCAGGGCATTGGCCGCTGGCGCTCCGGTAAGGGCGGATATTTCCAAGCTGGACGATGGGCAGCAGGTGACCGTCGAATGGCGTGGACGTCCAATCTGGGTGCTCAAGCGCAGCCCGGAAATGATTGAGCAGACTCAGAGTATCGACCCCGACCAGCTACGTGATCCTGACTCCGAGGCCGCGCAACAACCGGCCTATGCCGGCGGGCCGCTACGCTCGATCAAGCCCGAAGTCGGGGTGTTTATCGGTATCTGCACCCACCTTGGCTGCGTACCGACGTACCGCCCCGAACCGGGAGCTGCCGATCTCGGCGGCGACTGGCCGGGCGGCTATTTCTGCCCCTGCCATGGCTCGCGCTACGATCTGGCTGGGCGCGTATTCACCGGCGTACCTGCTCCGCTGAATCTGGAAGTTCCGCCACACAGATACGATAGCGACAACATCATTGTTGTCGGTGAAGACGAGGAGGCGGCCTGATGGGTAATCCGAATCGCGCTAAGGCGGAAAAAGGCTTCATGCGCTGGGTCGATGATCGCTTCCCCGCCACCCAGATGTGGAAGGAACACCTGGCCGAATACTACGCCCCGAAGAATTTCAATGTCTGGTACTTCTTCGGCTCGTTGGCCATGCTGGTGCTGGTCAATCAGTTATTGACCGGGGTATGGCTCACCATGAGCTTCAATCCCAGCGCCGAAGGGGCCTTTGCCTCCGTCGAATACATCATGCGTGATGTGGAGTACGGCTGGCTGATCCGTTACATGCATTCCACCGGAGCATCGGCCTTCTTCGTGGTGGTCTATCTGCACATGTTCCGGGCCATGCTCTACGGTTCCTACAAGGCGCCGCGCGAGCTGGTGTGGATCTTCGGCATGTGTATCTATCTGGCGCTGATGGCCGAAGCCTTCATGGGCTACCTGTTGCCCTGGGGGCAGATGTCCTACTGGGGCGCGCAGGTCATCATCTCGCTGTTTTCCGCGATTCCCGTCATCGGAGACGACCTCTCCCAATGGGTGCGTGGCGACTTCCTGATTTCCGGAATTACCCTGAACCGCTTCTTCGCGCTGCATGTCGTGGCATTGCCTATCGTGATTCTCGGCCTGGTGGTGCTTCACTTGATTGCGCTGCACGAGGTGGGGTCCAACAACCCCGACGGTATCGACATCAAGGCCATGAAGGATGAAGCCGGCAAGCCGCTTGATGGCATTCCGTTCCATCCTTACTACACCGTCAAGGATATCGTCGGGGTCGCCGTCTTCCTGTTCGTCTTCTGCGTAGTGATTTTCTACTTCCCCGAGGGGGGCGGTTACTTTATCGAGCAGCCCAACTTCGAGCCGTCCAATCCGCTGAAGACGCCTGAACATATCGCACCGGTATGGTACTTCACGCCCTTCTACGCCATGTTGCGTGCGGTGACCTTCGACTTCCTCGGCCTCGATTCCAAGTTCTGGGGCGTGGTGGTGATGGGGGCCGCTATTGCGATCCTGTTCGTGCTGCCGTGGCTGGATCGTTCTCCGGTCAACTCCATGCGCTACAAGGGCTGGATTTCAAAGCTGATGCTGCTGCTGTTCGCAGTCAGTTTCGTGGTGCTGGGAGTATTAGGCACGTTGCCGGCGACCGGAACCCGGACGCTGATTGCCCAGATCGCCACACTGGTGTATTTCGCCTTTTTCGTATTGATGCCGTTCTACACCAGGTTCGAGAAGACCAAAATCGTTCCGAAAAGGGTGACTGGCTAATGAAAAAGCGACTATTTGCACTGTTGTTCGCACTGGTGCCCTTTTCTGCGCTGGCCGCGGAAGGTGGTCATGCCCATCTGGAAAGCATGACCCCCGATCTGCATGATCAGGCCTCTCTGCAGCGTGGGATGAAGATGTTCGTCAATTACTGCATGGGATGCCACTCCCTGCAGTATCAGCGTTTCGCGCGTGCTGCGGAGGATCTGGATATCCCTCAGGAATTGGTGACGGAAAACCTGATTTTCTCCGAGGATCTGGCCTTTAACGACCAGATGCGCAACGCCATGCATGCCGAAGACGCCGCCAACTGGTTCGGTGCGCCGCCGCCGGACCTGACTCTGGAGGCGCGTCTGCGCGGCACGGACTGGATTTATACTTATCTACAGAGCTTCTATCGCGATCCCGACCGTCCATGGGGCGTCAATAACGCCGTATTCCCCGATGTCGGAATGCCCAACGTGCTGGAACCGTTGCAGGGGGTCCAGGAGATCGTCTGTGCCAGCACCACAAAGGCGATGCCTGAGGCAGAGCTGGACCCGCTATCGGGGCTTTACAAGTCGTGTAACGTCTTGCAGGTGACCGAGCCGGGGCAGATGGAGCCGGAAGAGTTTGAGCGGACGGCATATGATCTGACCAATTTCTTGGCGTATGTTGGCGAGCCCTCTAGATTGAAAGCAGAGTCTTTAGGGCCTAAAGTGCTGATTTTTTTGGTCATCTTTGGTGTAATCGCCTATCTGCTCAAGCGTGAGTACTGGCGCGACGTTCACTGACGGCGTAGTCGGAAGGTAAAAGGCGTACGGCTGTTCGGGCCGTACGCCTTTGTGTGTTTACTGTGTGGCGCTTTGGGGGCAGCGTTTGTGTATCGCTCACTCAGACGACAAGAGCGCAATGCGCCAAGTGTGTCGTGTTATCATCATGGCTTGAACCAATGCGAGGAAAGATTTCATGGGTGTAGTGGCCAAGCGGTCGTCGATGACCTTCTATTCCGGCAGCGATGATCATTACAGCCATCGCGTGCGTATCGTGCTGGCGGAAAAGGGGGTAGCCGTTGATATCATCGAGATATCCGAGTCGAACCGCCCTGAAGAGCTTGCGGACCTCAATCCGTATAACAGCGTGCCGACGCTGCTGGATCGTGAGCTAGTGCTCTATGAGTCCAAGGTGATGATGGAGTATCTCGATGAGCGATTCCCGCATCCGCCGCTGTTGCCGGTCTATCCGGTGGCTCGTGCGCAGAGCCGCCTCTGGATGCACCGCATCGAGCGCGAATGGTCGCCGATGATCGAGGTCATCCAGCAGGGGGCCAAGAAGGACGCCGAAAAGGCACGCAAGGAGCTGCGCGAAAGCCTGGCGGGTATCTCGCCTATCTTCGAGGATATGCCTTACTTCATGAGCGAGGAGTTCTCTCTGGTCGATTGCTGTCTCGCGCCAATCTTGTGGCGTCTACCCGCGCTGGGCATCGAGCTGCCCGAGAAACAGATCAAGCCGCTGATGAGTTACATGGAGCGCCTCTTCAGTCGCGAGTCTTTCAAGGCCTCGCTCTTGGAAGCTGAGCGGGAAATGCGTTCCTGAGCCAGGCATGACGCCTATACTGTCATGCTGGTGGACAAGGAGGATACGATATGCTTTCCAGTCGTCCCTATCTGGCAAGGGCCCTGTATGAATGGCTGCTGGATAACGACCACACCCCGTACATCGTGGTGGATGCGGAACGTGAAGGAGTTCAGGTGCCTCGACGTTTTGTACAGAATGGTCAGATAGTACTCAACGTGGCGCCCAGTGCGGTGCGTGATTTTGCCATCGAGAACAGCGCGGTGATGTTTGGCGCACGTTTCGGTGGTCAGCCCATGCAGGTGGTAGTGCCCATGGAAGCATTGATCGCGCTGTATGCGCGTGAGAACGGGGTGGGTATGGTGTTCGGTCACGAACCGGTCATGCCGGGCCATGATGCGTCCTCTGAGCACGATAACGAGCGGCCCAACCTCGAGGGTGTCGAGACTCAAGAGCGTAACGGGAGTGGCGAGAGTGCCGACGATACATCGCCGGATAACGTGGAAGAGGATGGCGAGAGCGCCCCGGAGAAGAAGGGGCGCCCGTCGCTGCGGGTCGTAAAATAGTCAGTCGAGATATTCGAAGACCTTGACGATACGTTGAATGCCGCCCACCTGGGAGGCGGCATTCACGACCCGCTCAGCTTCCTGGTGGTTGACCAGCCCCATCAGATAAACGGTACTGTTTTCGGTTACCACCTTGATGCGTCCCGAATCGATACTTTCATCGCTGGCCAACTGGGTTTTTACCTTGGTGGTCAGCCAGGTGTCCGTCATGCGCTGGCCGACCGGTGCATTGGCGGCAACAGCCAGTTCGTTGTAGACCTGCCGCACCATGCGAACCTGTTCAGCGATCTGGCCCGCTTGTGTCTTCAATTCCTCACTGGCCACCTGTCCGGTCAGCAACACCCGTCCATTATAACTGTCGACGCTGATGCGCGCGTCGCGAAAGCGGGCGTCGGTCTGAATGAGGTTGTTGTACACCTTGCTTTCGATGCTTTCATCTTCGACCTGCATACCCAAGGTACGCGTACCATAGTCTTCGTGCGCCGATGGGGTGTTGGCGCAGCCACCCAGCACTAGCAACAGACTCAGGGTGGCGGAAACAGATAAGGCTTTTTTCATAATCATCACTCGATACTGCCGAAAAGCTGTTGATCGATCAGGTCGCACAGGCAGTGAATCACCAGCAAGTGAACTTCCTGGATGCGGGCCGTAGACGTGGCGGGAACGCGGATTTCGCAGTCCTCCTGGCCGAGCAGGGAGGCCATGTTGCCTCCATCCCTTCCCGTCAGGGCCACCACGCTCATGTCGCGATCATGGGCGGCCTGAATGGCTTGGATGACATTGGCGGAGTTTCCACTGGTGGAAATGGCCAGCAAAATGTCCCCCGGTTGGCCCAGCGCCCTGATCTGCTTGGAAAAAATCTCGTTGTAACTGTAATCGTTGGCGATGGAAGTCAGCGTCGAGGTGTCCGTGGTAAGCGCCATCGCCGGGAGGCTGGGGCGCTCACGTTCGAAGCGGTTGAGCAGCTCCGAGGAGAAATGCTGGCTGTCACCGGCACTGCCGCCGTTGCCGCAAGCGAGAATTTTGCCTTCACTGACCAAGCATTGAACCATCATCTGGCTGGCGACCTCAATGAAAGGTGGCAGCACTTCGCTGGCATAGGTCTTGGTATCAACGCTGGCATTGAAATGGTCAAGAATACGTTCTTGAAAATCCATGGCGGGCCTTGTTCAGGTGGCGGTCAAAAAGCATCAAAGGCGGCGCGTATCCAGTCGAATGTCAGTTCGGGAGGCGTACCGGTGACGCCAACGACATCGAATCGGCAGGAGCATGATAGCCCGTTGCGCTGCAGATAAAAACGTGCAGCTAGAATGATCCGGCGCTGTTTGGCCGCGGTGACGGTTTCCAGCGGATGTCCGTAACGCGTGCTGGTGCGATGGCGAACCTCGATGAACACCAGTTGTTCGCCATCGCGCATGATCAGATCCAGCTCCCCGCCTCGCGCATGTTGATTGCGGCTGATTGGCACCAGGCCATGCCGTTGCTGCAACCAATCGGCGGTGGCGCTTTCGACGGCTTCGCCGAAAGCGCGTGGGTTAGCGTGACGGGGCATCAGCGGTGTTCAATTGCTGGATCTCGATAAGCGGCGGCTGCGGGATACCATTTTGAAACTGGGCCCAGGGCAGGGTCCGGCGGATGCGTCCGTCAGCGCTTACCTCGAGGCGGCCGGTGGCGCCGAAGACTTCGCTGTTGGGCATCGATTCGAGCAGCGGCAGTCGACGGGCCAGCTCATAGGCGTCCACACCCATCGCGTTGAGTTTGAGTATGCCTGGCTCGACGTCATCCTGCAGTTCGCGATAGCTGGTGGCGTAAGGCAGCGTATCTTCGCCGCCGGCTGCAGCATCCGGAATCAGCCAGGGAATCTCGACGAAGAGTACCTGGTCAAGATCGCTATCCACGCGCGGCTGAGGGCGACCTTCATACAGATGTGAGGTAGCATAAATCGGTAAATCGCTGGCGTAGTAGTAATCCAGCGTGGGAGGAACCTGGCGGGCGTAGCTGGGCAAGGCGAGCAGAAACAGCATGTCGATCCCTCTCTGGTTGCCCTTGCCACCGAGCAGGGACTGCACCGCACTGGCCACCGACGCCTTGGGGTCATAGCTGACGGCCGAGGCGATCTGCCCACCCTGGGTCTCCCAGGCGTGACGGAAGGCATCCTGCACGCGAGCGCCCCAGTCGTTGTCGGGCACCAGGATGGCGGCACGCTGGTGACCGTCCAGACGTGCCCGCTGAGCGACCTGGCGAGCTTCGTCTTCGGCGGACAGACCGTATTGGTAAAGTTGGCTGGCCTGGTTGTGCGGGGTTTCGCCGTAATTGAGTGCCAGCGTAGGCAGCGGTACATGCGACCGGGTCTCCAATTGGGTGACCTCAGTCTTGTCGAGAGGGCCGATGACGACCTGGGCGCTGTCCATGACGGCCTGCGCATAAAGCGCATCCAGCGCGTTTTGGCGGGTGTCGTAGTAGGTAATCTGCGGTGTCTGTTCGCCTTGATTCAAGGCGTTCATATGGCGCGTTTGGATGCCGTTGCGGATGGCGCTGGCCACGTTGGCCAAGGGGCCCGACTCAGGGAGAAACACGGCAATGTGCCTGACTTCACTGCCCCGCAGATCGCGCAGGGCCGCCAGATCGGCTGGCAGACGCCGTGCCGCTGGGTGGTTGGGATAACGGCTGCGCCACTCGTCGATAGCGCGAAAGAGACGGCTGAGGTCGCTATCGTTGCGCCGATAAATCTGCGCCAGCTCGATCCAGCCCTGGGCCAACGAGTCCGAGCCTAGCTCCAGTGACGCAAGGCGGTCGGTATTCAAACGTGACAGCCCTTTCCAGATGGCATCGTTAAGTTCGAAAGGTGCGTTATCGCGCTGTAAGGCCACCAGCGTTTGTAGCGAGGCCTGCAGCTCATTGACCATGCTCAGCGCCACCCCACGGCGATATCGTAGGGTCTGTGCGTCGCGTAAGGGAATCTCGAGATCGCTTTCAAGGATTTGCGTTGCCTGAATAACGCTCCGGGCGTCGTCCTGGCGGAGGCCGACATCGGAAAGCAGTAGCGCCCACCGTAATTGGTCCGCCTCGCTCAGCTGACGAGCATCGAGGTGTGTCGCGACTTCTAGCGCCTGCGCGTCGTTCCCCTGACGTGCTAGGATGTCCGCCGCCTGCAGGCGGGTCTGGGCGGCTTGCTGTCCGGTTTGATTCTCCGCTTGAGCGAGCAGTTCTTCCGCGCCGGGGCCTTTGAACGGTTCGAGGAGCCCCGGCTGGCTGGCACAGCCGCCCAAGAGCAGGGCGGCCATGAACATTCCGGCCAGGCTTCGCAGCGATTTGCGCATAATGTCATTTCCTATGTTTGGCGGAGTTCGAGTTCGCTGCGCCTGATTCGCGGGGCGACCGAGAACGCCGGCGCCTGACTTCGACGATTTGGCGCCGGTTCCTGTTTCATCGTTATGGGCTGTCACGCTATCGCTGATGCACTGTTTGGTGTCGTTTTAGGCTATGTTGCAAACCGTTCCTCCACACGCGGGCGCTGTTCGTCAGACCAAGGCTCGCCCAGTCACTGCTAAGCCTGGCGGTTCCCTCGAATCTGATTATCCGGATGTTATCCCATGACCGAGTCGTTTGAAGGCGTATTGTACGTGGTTGCCACACCGATTGGGAATCTCGAGGATCTCAGCCCGCGTGCTGCTCGGGTGCTGGCTGAAGTCGATCTGGTGGCCGCCGAGGATACCCGGCATACCGCCCGGCTGCTGCGCCATCTGGGCGTCGAATGCGCCATGCTGTCCCTGCATGAGCATAACGAAGCCTCGCGTGTCGAGCGCCTGAAACAGCATCTCGAGGCCGGGCAGCGGGTGGCGCTGGTCAGCGACGCCGGGACCCCTTTGATTTCCGACCCCGGCTTCGTCGTCGTGCGCGCCCTGCGTGAGGCCGGGCATCGTATCGTGCCGATTCCCGGCCCCTGTGCCTTGATCGCGGCATTGTCGGCGGCGGGGTTGCCAACTGATCGATTCACTTTCGAGGGCTTTCTGCCCGCCAAGCGCGGGACGCGGCGCCATGCACTGGCGGCTCGCGTCGAGCGCGAGGAAACCCTGGTTTTCTATGAATCGCCGCATCGGATCAAGGATACCCTGGGGGACCTCGCCGAGGTCTTCGGGGAGCGACGCGTCGTCCTGGGGCGCGAGCTGACCAAAACCTTCGAAACCTTTCTCGACGGCAACGCCGCGCAGTTGCTCGAGCGCATGCAGGAGGATCCCGATCAGGCGCGGGGCGAGTTTGTGGTCATGGTGGCCGGGGCGCCAGCAAAATCGCAGGAGGCGGCCCAGACGGTGCAGGCCGACGTATTGCTGGCGGCACTGCTTGCCGAGGGTGTCGGCGTCAAGCCGGCGGCGGCCATCGCCACCCAGGTGCTGGGAGGGCGCAAGAACCTTTGGTACCAGCGGGCGCTGTCGCTCAAGAATGGCGCTTGAGAGGTCGGCGGGCGACTGTTATTCTTGCGCGCTTGGGAGCAGGCCAGACAGTCGCCGCTGCAGTTTCGACTGCGGGGGAGGAAAGTCCGGGCTCCATAGGGCAGGGTGCCAGGTAACGCCTGGGCGGCGCGAGCCGACGGAAAGTGCAGCAGAGAGTAGACCGCCTAAGCAGCGCAAGCTGCCGGTAAGGGTGAAAGGGTGCGGTAAGAGCGCACCGCGCGCCTGGTAACAGTGCGTGGCAAGGTAAACCCCACCTGGAGCAAGACCAAATAGGAACCCATCGGTGTGGCCCGCACTGGGTTCGGGTAGGTTGCTTGAGGGCCGTGGTGACGCGGCTCCTAGAGGAATGACTGTCCACGACAGAACCCGGCTTACCGGCCGGCTCCCATCCATTTCTATTTTCCTTTGTCTGAGTGATTCATGTCGCACCGTTCCAATGCTTCGAGTGCCCCCGCCTATCGTCATGCCAGCGTGCTGCTCGAGGGCGCAGTCGAGGCGCTGGTTCAGGATCCGAGGGGATGTTATCTCGACGGCACCTTCGGGCGCGGCGGCCACTCGCGGACAATTCTCGAGCGTCTGGCGCCCGAGGGGCGCCTGCTGGCTATCGATCGCGACCCCGCGGCGCTGGCCGAGGCGCAATCGATTGTCGATCCGCGCTTCTCCATTCATCACGCCGCTTTCGCTGCGCTGAGCGATCTGGCACGCGAACAGGGCGTGCATGGCCAGCTCGCGGGCGTGCTGTTGGATATCGGCGTGTCGTCGCCGCAGCTCGATGATCCGCAGCGCGGGTTCAGCTTCCTGCGCGATGGACCGCTGGACATGCGCATGGACCCCAGTCAGGGCGAAAGTGCCGCCGAGTGGCTGGCCCGTGTCGATGAGCGCGAGATGGCCGATGTCTTCAAGACCTATGGCGAAGAGCGCTACGCCAGGCGTATTGCACGGGTCATCGTTGAGCGGCGTCGCCAGGCGCCGCTGCTGCGGACCGTGGAGTTCGCCGAGCTGGTCAAGGCGGCGCATCCGGCCTGGGAGAAGGGCAAACACCCCGCAACCCGCGTCTTCCAGGCAATCCGCATCCATCTCAATGGCGAGCTCGAGCAACTGGATGCGGCGTTGAACGCGGCGCTCGAGGCGTTGATGCCGGGGGGACGGCTGGTGGTGATCAGCTTCCATTCGCTGGAAGACCGTCGAGTCAAGCGGTTCATCCGTGATCAGGCTCGCGGTGATACGCACCTGCCGCGGGGCATGCCGATTCGCGAGGACCAGCTCAACAAGCGCCTGGTCGCGGTAGGTAAGGCGCAGCGTCCGGGGCCCGTCGAAGTCGACGAGAATCCACGGGCGCGCAGTGCCGTGATGCGTATCGCCCAGAAGATCGCCTGAGGAATCCCATGGCTGCCCAGACAGGACATTCGCACTCATGGATGGGTAACTGGCCGTTTGCCGTACGCCCGAACTGGCGACATATCGCCTTGTTGCTGCTGATTGTGGTGGCCTTGGCCAGTGCGGTGGCGGTGATTACCAGTTCCCATCTGACGCGGGTCCAGTATGCCCGCCTGCAGGGCCTCGAGCATGAACAGGACCAGTTGCAGACCGAGTGGGGGCGGTTGCTGCTGGAAGAGAGTACCTGGTCGTCCCCGTCGCGTGTCGAGCGTCTCGCCACCGAGCGCCTCGAGATGTATGTACCCGATGTCACGCAAGTCGAGGTGATTCGTCCATGACTAGCGACGCGCGGCGTGCGGCGACCGCCAGATCCGCGGCGCCTGACGCGCCCTTGGGGCGTGGGCGCTATGTGTTCATGCTGATCGTGATTCTGGCCGCTCTCGCGGTTCTCGTGGGACGCATCGTCGACCTGCACGTCATCGATCGCAGCTTCCTGCAGGGCCAGGGCGATGCCCGCACGCTGCGTGTCGAGACCATCGGCGCCCACCGCGGCATGGTGACCGATCGCAATGGTGACCCCCTGGCCATTTCCACGCCGGTGGTGACGCTATGGGCCAATCCTCAGGAACTGCCCGAAGATCCCATCCAGCGCATGGTGCTGGCACGTGCGCTGCAAGTGGACCCCGATGAACTCAACGCCCGCATCGCACGTTATGCCGATCATGAGTTCATGTTCCTGCGCCGTCAGCTGACGCCCGCTGCCGCGCAGCCGGTACTCGATCTACAGCTGCCGGGCGTCTATGCCCAGAATGAGTACAAGCGATATTACCCCTCGGGCGAGGTAACCGCCCAACTGGTCGGTGTGACCAACGTGGATGATCGTGGCCAGGAGGGGATCGAGCTGGCTTATAACGATTTCCTCGCCGGCCAGCCCGGCAAGCGCCGCGTGCTCAAGGATCGCAAGGGGCGGCTAGTGCGGGACCTGCACCTGATCAAGGAGGCCCGCCCGGGCAAGGATCTCAGCTTGGCGATCGACTTGCGCCTGCAGTACATGGCGTATCGTGAGCTCAAGGCGGCGGTTTCCGAACATGACGCCGACGGCGGCACGCTGGTGATGATGGACGCGCATACCGGCGAAGTGCTGGCGATGGCCAACCTGCCGTCCTACAACCCCAACAATCGGACCGGGCTGGATGTGCGTGGGTTGCGCAACCAGGCGATTACCGACGGCATCGAACCCGGTTCGGTCATGAAGCCGCTGGCGATGTCGGCGGCGCTGGCCACCGACAAGTTCTCGCCCGAAACCGTTGTCGATACCTCTCCCGGCTACATGCGTGTCGATGGGTTTACCATTCGCGACTTCCGCAACTACGGCAAGCTCGATATGGGGGGTATCCTGCTGCATTCCTCCAATATCGGCATGTCGCGGGTGGCGCTGCAACTCCCCGAGGACGCCATCTGGAACCAATATCATGCCCTCGGGCTGGGGCAGGCCCCGGGAACCGGCTTTCCCGGCGAAACCACCGGCAGCTTGCCGACGCCCTATAACTGGTCGAACAGTAAGCGCGCCTCGATGTCGTACGGCTATGGGTTGGCGGTGTCGCCGCTGCAGCTGGCCAGTGCCTATACCGCCATCGCCAATGATGGCAAGCGTCTGCCGCCCTCTCTGTTCAAGCTCTCTTCGCCCCCTGCAGGAGAGCCGGTCATGTCCGCGCAGATCGCCCATAACCTGCTGGGCATGCTGGAGAAGATCGTACAGCCCGGTGCCGGCGGCTCGCACGCCATGGTGCCCGGTTACCGTATTGCGGGCAAAACCGGCACCGTGCGCAAGGTCACGAAGGCCGGATACCAGACAACGGCGTACCGTTCGCTGTTTGCCGGCATTGCGCCGGCCTCCGATCCGCGCATCGTCACCGTGGTAATGGTCGATAACCCCAAGGGGCAGGAATACTACGGTGGCTTGGTGGCGGCTCCGGTCTTCGCTCGCGTGGTGGGCAAGGCGCTGCGTCTGCTGGATGTGCCGCCGGATTCAAGGGAGACCTCTTCATGAATACGAGCGCACACGCTCTCGCTGACGCGATTCGCCGCCTATGGCCGGACGCGGAGATCCCGACATGGCTGGCAGAAACGGCCAGCGTGCGCCTGGTCGTGGACAGTCGCGAGGTACAGGCGGGCGACGTCTTCATCGCCGTGCCCGGAATTCATCGCGATGGACGCGAGTATGCCGCTACGGCGCTGGCCGCCGGTGCGACCGGCGTGCTGTGTGACGGTGAAACCGGAGATGGCAGCGAGCCCCGCATACTGGCATTGCCAGGGCTGCGGGCCTCGCTGGGCGAGTTGGGGCGCCACCTGTTTGCCGTGCCGGAGACGCTGGCGTTAATCGGCGTGACGGGGACCAATGGCAAAAGCTCGGTCACCCACTATATCGCGGCGCTTTCCGAAGCCTTGGGAGCGCCGGCCGGTGTGGTGGGAACCCTGGGGTATGGCCGCCCTGGCCGGCTGACGCCGGGCAAGCAGACCACGCCGGGGCCGCTCGAACTGCAAGCCATGCTGGGCAGCATGGCCGCACAGGGGGTGACGCGCGTGGCGATGGAGGTGTCATCTCACGCCCTTGACCAGGAGCGTATCGAAGGCTGCCGGTTACAGGTGGCGGCGTTTACCAATCTGAGCCGCGATCATCTCGACTACCATGCCAGCATGGCCGCTTATGCGGCGGCCAAGGCTCGTCTCTTTCGGCGCGAGGAGCTGACGCTGGCGGTGGTCAATGGTGACGATCCCCTGTCGCGTCTGATGCTCGCCGGTCTCAAGCCCGGGGTGCGTGTGCTGGCGACCGGACAAGCGGAGGCGACGACGCTGCGGGTCATCGACTGGTGGCCGCATGCCGCGGGGCAGCAGGCGTTGATCGCCACGCCGGAAGGCGAGCGGGAACTCACGCTGGCATTGCTGGGGCGCTTCAATCTCGACAATGCCCTGCTGGCCATGGCTATTCTCTACGGCATGGGGGAGTCGCTCGATGCAGTGTTCGACGCGGCATCCCACCTCGCGCCGGTGCCGGGGCGCATGCAGAGCCTGAGCCATGCCGACGCCCCCACGGTGGTGATCGATTATGCGCATACGCCGGATGCCTTGCGTAACGCGCTGGAAGCATTGCGCGAGCATTTGCCGCGCCACGCGGGCGCACGCTTGTGGTGTGTGTTCGGCTGCGGAGGGGACCGTGACGCCGGCAAGCGCCCGTTGATGGCGCAGGCGGCTGCGACGCTGGCCGATCAACTGGTGATCACCGACGACAATCCGCGCAGCGAGACGCCGGCAGCGATTCGCGAACAGATTCTTGCGGGGCTGTCACCCGAAGCAAGAGACGCGGCGTGGTGCGTAGAGGGGCGGGAAGCGGCATTGCAACGGGTCCTGCACGAGGCCGGGGCGGACGATATCGTGCTCGTGGCCGGCAAGGGCCATGAGGATTATCAAGAGATCGCCGGCATTCGCCATGCGTTTTCCGATCAGCAGGTCGTTGCGCTCGCGCTTGCGAGCCGGGAGACGAACGCATGAGTCGGCGACGTCTGAATAGTGTGGATGCGGTGGCCGCCGCTCTGGGAGCAGTCTCGCCCGGTAATGCCCAAGTCGCGCGTGTCGTTACGGATACTCGCAAGGTGGGGCCGGGAGACGTCTTTGTCGCGCTGGTCGGCGAGCGTTTCGATGCCCACGACTTTCTCGCTCAGGCGCGCGATGCCGGGGCGGTGGCCGCGGTGGTGTCGCGTCCGGTTGCGGATGCTCTGGCGCAAATAGTGGTGCCCGATACCCGTCTGGCGCTGGGTCTGCTGGCCCGTGCGCAGCGCCTGGAATGGGCGGGAGAACTGATCGCGGTGACCGGCAACAGCGGCAAGACGACCGTCAAGGAGATGATCGCGGCCATCCTGCGCCGGTCATCGTCGGTGCTGTCCACGCAGGGCAATCTCAACAATGACATTGGCGCACCGCTGACGTTGCTGGGGCTGGGCGAGGAACACCGGCACGCGGTGATCGAATTGGGCGCCAACCATCTGGGTGAGATCGCCTGGACCGCCATGCTGGCGCGCCCGCGTGTAGCGGTCATTACCAACGTTACCGGCGCCCATGTCGGGGAGTTCGGCGGCATGGGACAGATTGCCCAGGCCAAGGCGGAAATCCTGGCGGGATTGAATGATGACGGCATCGCGGTGCTCAACCGCGATGATCGTTTCTATCCACTATGGCGGGCGCTGGCCGGCCAGCGTGAGGTTGTCGATTTCGGATTCTCGGCGGCGGCGCGCGTGCGGGGCTGTAATCTGGCCTGCGACGCGCAGGGGCGTTATGCTTTCACGCTTGTCGTTGAGGGCAGTGAAGCTCAGCGGATACGCCTTGCGGTGCTGGGGCGTCATAACGTTCTCAATGCCCTGGCGGCAGCGGCGGCGACGCTGGCACTGGGCGTTTCGCAACAGGATGTGGTTGACGGGCTCGAGTCCTGCCGGTCATTGCAGGGGCGTCTCTCGCGGCTGCAGGGACTCCGGGGCTCATGGGTGCTGGACGATACTTATAATGCCAACCCCGGCGCCATGCGGGCCGCCATGCAGGCGCTCGCCGACATGCCGGAGCCGCGCTGGTGTTTCCTGGGCGCGATGGGGGAACTGGGCGCGGAAAGCGAACAATTGCACGCCGAGGTGGGGCGTGCCGCACGGGAACTGGGGATCGACTTTCTCGGCACCTTTGGTGCGCCGGCACGAGCGGCGGCCGAAGCCTTCGGCGAAGGCGGGTGTCATTTCGATGATTGGGCGGCGCTGACGCGCTATGCCCGCGACTCTCTGCCCCCGGGAGCCAGCGTGCTGGTCAAGGGGTCGCGCAGTGCCGGCATGGAACGTCTGGTAGCCGAACTGCGTGCAGAGACTTCAAGGTGAACGCGACACATGCTGCTTTTTTTGGCTGAACTGCTGGCGCAGTACCAGAGCGCCTTTAACGTTTTCAATTACCTGACCCTGCGCATCATTCTCGGCACACTGACCGCCTTGCTGTTATGCCTGTGGTTGGGACCGCTCATGATCCGGCGCCTGGTCGAGCGCCAGATCGGCCAGGCGGTACGCGACGATGGACCGCAATCGCATCTCTCCAAGGCCGGCACACCCACCATGGGCGGCGCGATGATTCTCATGGCGATCGGCGTCAGCACACTGCTCTGGGGGGACTTGACCAATCACTATGTGTGGCTGGTGCTGGCCGTGACCATGGGCTTTGGCGCCATCGGCTGGGTGGATGACTATCGCAAGGTCGTCGAGAAGAATCCGCGCGGGTTACCGGCGCGCTGGAAATATTTCTGGCAATCGGTGTTCGGGCTCGGGGCGGCGATCGTCCTTTATTTCACGGCGGCCAGCCCGGTCGAAACCAGCCTGATCGTGCCGCTGTTCAAGGAAGTCGTCGTGCAACTGGGGCTGTTTTATATCGTGCTGACCTACCTGGTCATCGTCGGCAGTTCCAACGCGGTGAATCTCACCGATGGGCTCGATGGTCTGGCGATCATGCCTACCGTGATGGTGGCGCTGGGCCTGGCGGTGTTCGCTTATGCCAGTGGCAATGTGGTGTTCGCCGAGTATCTGCATATACCCATGGTGCCGGGCGCGGGCGAGCTGGCGGTATTCTGCGGTACCATCGCCGGCGCCGGGCTGGGCTTTTTGTGGTTCAACACCTACCCGGCGCAGGTGTTCATGGGCGATGTCGGGGCGCTGGCGCTGGGCGCGGCCCTGGGTGTGGTGGCAGTCATCGTGCGCCAGGAAATCGTGCTGTTCATCATGGGCGGCGTGTTCGTCATGGAAACCGTGTCGGTCATTCTTCAGGTCGGATCGTACAAGCTGACCGGACGGCGTATCTTCCGCATGGCCCCGCTGCATCATCACTTCGAGCTCAAGGGGTGGCCGGAGCCGCGCGTCATCGTGCGCTTCTGGATCGTTACGGTGGTGCTGGTGCTGATGGGGCTGGCAACACTCAAAATCCGCTGAGGCTATCTGCGCCAAAGACAATGGCGGCGTGGCGCAGGCCGGCCGCGACGATGCTTGAGGGAGGTGACATGCGAGTGCCGCGCGGATATACGCTGGTAGTCGGGCTGGGTGTCTCGGGACGGGCCATTGCCCGGCACCTGCAGCGCCAGGGGACGCCCTTCATGATGGCCGATACTCGCCCCCAACCCCCGGGGCTGGAGGCGTTTCGTGCCGAGCATCCGCAAATCGAGATCCATTGCGGTCCGCTCACCTCACTCGATCTCCACCAGGTGCATGAGGTTGTGCTGAGTCCGGGGGTGGATCCCCTCACGCCGGGCCTGGAACAACTGAGCGTGAAAGAGGTGGATTCAGCCGGCCCGGGTATCGTCGGCGAAATCGCTCTGTTCCGGCGTGAGTGTCAGGCTCCGGTCGCGGCTATCACCGGCGCCAACGCCAAGTCCACCGTCACCACGCTGCTGGGAGAGATGGCCCGTGAAGCGGGGCTGCGTGTTGCGGTGGGCGGTAACCTGGGCACGCCGGCACTGGATCTGCTGGCCGAGCATCCCGATGCCGAACTGTTCGTGCTCGAGCTCTCTTCCTTCCAGCTCGAAACCACGCCCTGGCTAGGCGCCGAGACGGTCGCGTTTCTCAATCTGTCCGAGGATCATCTGGACCGACATGGCGACATGGCGGGGTATCGGCGTGCCAAGCAGCGCATTTTCAATGGGGCGCGGCACGCCGTGGTCAACGCCGAGGATCGCTTGACCTGGCCCGAGGATACCCAGATACCGGTGGACGCTTTTACCACACAACCGCCCCGGGCCGGGGAGTGGGGCATTGGCGAGCCTGACGGCCATCTGGCAAGGCCGGAGCGCGAACCTTGGCTGATGCATGGCGAACGTCCCCTGATGCCGGCGCACGCGGTACGTCTGCCTGGACGCCACAATCAGGCCAACGCATTGGCGGCCCTGGCGATGGGGACGCATCTGGGGTTGCCGCTTGCGGCGATGCGCGGCGTGCTCGAACGTTTCGCAGGCTTGCCGCATCGGGGCGAACTGATCGTCGAGCATGGGGGCGTGCGCTGGATCAACGATTCCAAGGGCACCAACGTCGCTGCCACCCTGGCGGCGCTTACCGGCTTGGGCCCAACGCTGCAAGGCAAGCTGGTCTTGCTCGCGGGGGGGATGGGCAAGGGCGCGGATTTCGCGCCGCTGGCGCCCGTTCTGGCCCGCTATGCTCGTGAAGCGGTGCTGTTCGGAGCCGATGCGCCGCGCATGGCCAAGACGCTTAAGGACTCTGTCGCTATTACCCATGTCGCCGATCTACCCGCTGCCATGGCGCGTGCCGAGCAGATTGCGCGTCCCGGCGACTGCGTGCTGTTGTCGCCGGCTTGCGCCAGTCTCGACCAGTTTCCGAATTACATGGCCCGCGGTGAGGCGTTTCGCCGTTGGCTCGACGCTCAAGGTTGGGATCAGGGAGTGCCGGCATGCTGAATACCTGGAGCGCGCGACTCTCCACCCGACATCAGCCCACCGATGGCTGGTTGGTGTTGTCGGCGCTTTCGCTGCTGCTGATCGGCTGGGTCATGGTGACTTCTGCGTCTACCGAGATTGCCACCGGACTCACCGGCAATCCGTTCTACTTCAGCTTCCGGCATGGCGTCTTCGTGCTGCTTGCATTGGGGGCGGCGCTGGTCATGCTGCGCGTGCCCCTGGCTCGCTGGCGCGATAATGGTCCTGCGCTACTGCTGCTGGGGGTCGCGCTGCTGATCGCTGTGCTGCTGGTGGGGCGCGAGGTGAACGGTAGTAAGCGCTGGATTCCGCTGGGCATCGCTAACCTGCAGGCCTCCGAGGTGGCCAAGCTGTGTCTGATCGTGTATCTGGCGGGGTATCTCGAGCGCTATCTGCCTCAGGTTCGGCGTGCCTGGGGCGCTTTCCTGCGGCCGTTACTGATCATGGCGGTGTTCGGCGTGTTATTGATTCTCGAGCCCGACTATGGCGCCGTCGTGGTCATGACCGGCTGCATGATGGGCATGCTGTTACTGGCGGGGGCGCCGCTGTGGCGTTTCGGACTGCTGCTGATCGTTGTCGTGGCCGGCGCCGTATTCCTGGCGATTTCAGAACCCTACCGCATGCAACGGATTACCAGCTTCGCCAATCCTTGGGCGGATCAGTTCGACACCGGCTACCAGCTGACTCAGGCGCTGATCGCCTTTGGCCGCGGGCACTGGCTGGGTCTGGGCCTGGGCAATAGCGTTCAGAAACTGTTTTACCTGCCCGAAGCGCACACCGATTTCGTCTTTGCCGTGCTTGCCGAGGAGTTGGGGCTGATCGGTGCTGTCGGCGTGGTCATGCTGTTCGCGATTTTAGTGTTTCGCGGCTTTCGGATCGGGCGCAAGGCCGAACTCGCCGGTTTGCCGTTCGCCGCGTATCTCAGTTACGGTATCGCGCTGGTATTCGGGGCCCAGGCCTTTATCAATATCGCCGTGAGCACCGGTATGCTGCCGACCAAGGGGCTGACATTGCCGCTACTGAGCTATGGCGGCTCGAGCCTGGTCGTCAGCGGCATCATGGTGGCGCTGCTGTTGCGTGTCGATGCCGAAACGCGACAACGGGTGCGCGGCCGAACGCCGGTCAAGCCCAAACATCCCCAGGGAGAGCCTCAGTGAGCGAACACACACAGCGCCGGGCCCTGATCATGGCCGGCGGTACCGGGGGGCATGTCATTCCCGCCCTGTCGCTGGCGCGAGGCTTGATGGCGCAGGGGGTGGAGGTGCAGTGGCTGGGCAGTCCGAGGGGCATCGAGAACCGCCTGGTACCGGCGGCGGGGATTCTCCTGCATCGTGTCGATATCGCCGGCTTGCGTGGCAATGGTGCGGCGGGTTGGCTCAAGGCGCCTTATCGTCTGGGACGTGCCGTCATGCAGGCGCGCCGGGTCATTCGCGACTTCGATCCCCAACTGGTGGTCGGACTGGGCGGTTTTGCCAGCGGTCCCGGCGGCTTGGCGGCCTGGCTGATGCGCCGTCCGCTGATCATCCATGAACAGAATGCCGTCGCCGGCATGACCAATCAGTGGCTGGCACGCTTGGCTCGGCGCGCTTACGCCGCCTTTCCCGGTGCCTTCAAGGCACGTGATGCCGTGGTCATCGGCAATCCGGTGCGCGACGAGATCGCCGCCCTGGGGGAGGTGCCGCGTCAGGCTGAACAGATGCGGACACGTCCGCTGCGGCTGCTGGTCATGGGGGGCTCGCTGGGGGCGCAGTCGCTCAACGAGACCCTGCCCGAAGCGCTGGCTCGCTTGCCTGTCGCGGCGCGGCCGGTGGTTCGCCACCAGGCGGGGCGCGACAAGGATGATGCCACGCGAGACGCTTACCGTCGGGCCGGCGTAGAGGCCGACGTCAGTGCTTTCATCGACGACATGGCCGACGCCTATGCCTGGGCCGACTTGATCGTCTGTCGGGCGGGCGCATTGACCATTGCCGAGCTGGCCGCCGCCGCCAAGCCCGCCTTGCTGGTACCGTTTCCCCATGCGGTGGACGACCATCAGACCGTCAATGCTCAGCAGTTGGTCAGCGCCGGGGCGGCGCATCTGATGCCGCAGTCGTCGATGAATCCCGTTACTTTGGCCGAAGCGCTCGCCGCGCTTCTCGAACCCGATACTCTCGCCAGCATGGCGGCTTCGGCCCGCGCCTGCGCGCGGCTCGACGCAGTCGTCCAGATGGTGTCCGGATGCATGGAGATAGCTTTTGACCGATAGCAACGTAGCGCGCCCGCAAATGTCGAAGCTGGGCATGCGCCGCATTCGCCGTATCCATTTCGTGGGGATCGGTGGTGCCGGCATGTGTGGCATCGCCGAAGTGTTGTGCAATCAGGGGTACGAGGTCAGCGGCAGCGACCTCAGGAGGTCTTCGGTCACCGCTCATCTGCGGGACTGCGGCATACGCATCGCCATTGGCCACGCGGCGGAAAATGCCTACGGCTGCGATGTGGTCGTGGTTTCCACGGCAGTCGATAGTGACAATCCCGAAACCGCCTGGGCGCGGGAACATCGGATCCCGATCGTTCGGCGCGCCGAGATGCTCGCCGAGTTGATGCGTTTTCGCCATGGTATCGCGATTGCCGGCACGCACGGCAAGACCACGACCACCAGCCTGACCTCGACGCTGCTGGCAGAGGGCGGACTCGATCCGACTTTCGTGATCGGTGGCAAGTTGACCAGTGCCGGAACCAATGCACGGCTCGGCGAAGGGGAGTATCTGGTCGCCGAAGCCGATGAGTCCGATGCGTCGTTTCTTCACCTGCAGCCCATGACCACGGTCATCACCAACATCGATGCCGATCACATGGCGACCTATGGGGGGGATTTCGGGCGCTTAAAGGATACGTTCATCGAGTTCCTGCACAACCTGCCTTTTTATGGCATGGCCATCCTGTGTATCGATGATGACAATGTGCGCTCCCTGCTGCCACAGGTTCAGCGCCAGTTCGCCACTTACGGCTTCAGCACGGATGCCGATTACCGTATTGATGACTTCGTGCAGGAAAGCGGTGAGATCCGCTTTACCGCGTTGCGCCCGGAGGGGCATGCGCCGCTCGAGGTGCGCCTGAATATGCCCGGCGAGCACAACGCGCTGAACGCGCTGGCGGCGATTGCCGTGGCGACCGATGCGGGGCTCGCGGATGAAGCGATTGTCAGAGGGCTGGCAGGGTTCGCCGGCGTAGGGCGTCGTTTTCAGGTGCATGGCCATTTCCCGGCGCCTGGCGGGGAAGGCGAGGTCATGCTGGTCGACGACTATGGCCACCATCCGCGCGAGGTGGAGATGGTTATCCGTGCGGTGCGTGCCGGCTGGCCGCAGCGTCGCCTGGTCATGATGTACCAGCCTCACCGCTACACACGCACCCGCGATCTCTATGAGGATTTCGTGCGTGTGCTGTCGGGCGTCGACACGCTGTTGCTGCTGGACATCTACAGTGCTGGCGAGGCGCCCATTCCGGGGGCCGAAGGGCGTACCCTGGCCGGTTCCGTGCGCCATCGTGGCCAAGTCGATCCCCTGTTCGTCGAGGACAAGGCGGAACTGCCTGAACTTTTGCGTAACGTCCTGCGCCCCGGTGACATCCTGATCACTCAGGGAGCCGGCGATGTGGGCGGCATCGCCTTGAAACTGGCCGGAAGCGGATTGAAGCTGAATGAGGTAACGCTATGAGCGCAGCATCCCAGACCCCGTCCTCTCCGGCGGTCAGTGCCCCGACACGTCGAGATTATGGTCGCGTGGTAGTGCTGTTCGGGGGTGACTCCGCCGAGCGCGAGGTGTCGCTGGTCAGCGGCAGCGCGATACTCAAGTCCTTGTTACGCAGTGGTGTGGATGCCCGTAGCTTCGACCTCGCGGCTGGCGGTCTGACCGGGCTGGAAGCGCTGGAACCGGACCGGGTTTTTATCGCCCTGCACGGGCGTGGCGGTGAGGACGGTACCTTACAGGGCGCGCTTGAACTGCTGCATATCCCGTATACCGGCAGCGGCGTGCTGGCCTCGGCGCTGGGCATGGACAAGCAGCGCACCAAGCGGATGTGGCAAGCGCATGGCCTGCCCACGCCCGAGAGCCTGACACTGAGCGAAACCACCGAATGGTCACGGGTGGTAGAAACGTTGGGGCTACCCATGGTGGTCAAGCCTGTGCATGAGGGCTCGACGCTCGGGATCAGCATCGTCGACAGTCAGGACGCCCTGGAGAGTGCCTATCGCGAGGCAGCGCGTTTCGATGCCGCGGTCATGGCGGAACGGTTCATTTCCGGGCCGGAATATACCGTGTCGCTGTTGGGCGACAGCATCTTGCCGGCAATACGCGTGGAAGTGCCCAGCGGTTTTTACGACTACCAGGCCAAATACCATTCCGATGAGACGCGTTATCTGCTGCCGTGCGGGCTGAGTGAGCGCGAGGAAACGCAGCTTGGGCAGTTGAGCCGTGACGCCTTCGAGGCGGTAGGGGGCGCGGGCTGGGGACGGGTCGACGTGATGCGCGACGCTCAGGGGAGCTTCTGGCTGCTCGAGGTCAACACCGTGCCGGGGATGACGGATCACAGCCTGGTTCCCCAGGCGGCTGCGCATGCCGGGATCGACTTTGACGAACTGGTGTTGCGTATTCTCGACACCGCCTTCGAGGATTGACGCTCGATGACCGATTCGGGGCTGCGGAGCACCCTGCTGGGGCTGATTCTGATCGCTGTTCTGCTGGGGGCCGGAGGCCGTGCGCTCTGGCTCTGGCTGGACCGGCCCATTGAACGTGTCTCGATCAGTGGCGAGCTGCATTATGTCAGCGCGGCCTATCTCCAGCAGCATCTCGCGCCCCTGGTCAGTGGGGAGAGCTGGTTGTCGGTGAACCTGGGGGAAGTGCGCCGGCGGGCACGCGACATCGAGTGGCTGTCCGAAGTGCGGGTCTCGCGCGAATGGCCCAATACCTTGCGCTTCGAACTCTTCGAGCAAGTGCCCGTGGCGCGCTGGAATGACGATGCATTGCTGAATCCGCGTGGTGAAGCATTTCTCGCCGGGCCGGTCACCCGCCTCGACCAGCGCATGGCCGATCTTTCCGGTCCCGAGGGCAGTGGTCCGGAGGTTCTGGCCTATCTGGACACGTTGCGCAATCGTCTGGATGAATTGGGCCTATCGGTGACCCAGTTGCGGCTTGAGGCGCGTGGCGCGTGGCGTTTTCAGGTCAATGATGGCGTCTGGGTCATGCTCGGCCGCAATGACCGCGATGCACGCCTTGCACGTTTCAATGTTGCCTGGCAGCGTCAGCTGGGAAATCAGGCGTCGCAGATTCGCTACATTGATCTTCGCTATCCAAATGGTGTAGCTGTCGCCTGGCATGGCGAGACAGAGGCGTCAGTCTCTGAAGAATGATCGGCTTCAGCCTTTTTTAACGCCAATGCCCATGATTCGCGGCCTGACGGTTTCCTATTCGAGAAAAATCATCGTATTCTCGCTGATGTTTTCTTGTTAGGCTGGTGCAATTAGCCGGGTAGTTCATATAATCGGCTGAGTACCTGTTTTCGTAAAAAACGCTTTTCCAACCCAGCAGAGATTGAGGAGTGATCCCGACCTATGGCAGGACAATCCAACGCTTCCAATATGGTGGTCGGGCTGGATATTGGAACATCCAAGGTCGTGGCGATCGTCGGCCAACCCACGGATGATGGCGGGCTTGAGATCGCCGGCATCGGCTCTCATCCTTCTCGTGGGATGAAGAAGGGCGTGGTCATCAATATCGAGTCGACTGTCCAGTCGATTCAGCGCGCTATCGAAGAAGCCGAGCTGATGGCGGGATGTGATATTCACTCGGTATATGTGGGCATTGCCGGCAGTCACATCAGTTCGATGAACTCCGATGGGGTGGTGGCGATCAAGGAACGTGAAGTCGCTCAATCCGATATCGAGCGGGTTATTGATTCGGCGCGCGCCCGGGCTATCTCCGAAGGTCAGCGCATCCTGCATGTCCTGCCACAGGAGTTCGCCATCGATACCCAGGAAGGCATTCGCGAGCCGCTGGGAATGTCGGGAGTGCGCCTGGAAGCGCGGGTCCACCTGGTCACGGCTGCGCTCAATGCAGTACAGAATATAGAAAAATGCGTACGCCGCTGCGGACTCGAAGTCGACGACATCATCCTCGAGCAGTTGGCCTCAAGTCATGCCGTATTGACGGAAGATGAACGTGAGCTGGGCGTTTGCATGGTAGATATCGGCGGAGGGACGACCGACATCGCGGTGTTTACCGAGGGTGCCATTCGTCATACCGCGGTCATTCCGATCGCCGGAGATCAGGTGACCAACGATATCGCCATGGCATTGCGCACGCCGACGCAGTACGCAGAAGATATCAAGGTCAAGTACGCCTGCGCCTTGACGCAGTTGGCCAGCAGCGACGAAATGATCAAGGTGCCAAGTGTCGGTGAACGACCGGCGCGGGACCTGTCGCGCCAGGCACTGGCGGAAGTCGTTGAACCGCGCTACGAAGAGCTTTTCACGCTGGTGCGAGAAGAGCTGCGACGCAGCGGCTATGAAGATTTAGTGGCGGCCGGAGTGGTTCTGACCGGCGGTACGTCGCGGATGGAGGGTGTCGTCGAGCTGGCTGAAGAGATATTTCATATGCCGGTACGCATTGCCTGTCCCCATAACGTGAAGGGGCTGGCCGATGTTGTGCGTAATCCAATTTATTCCACAGGCGTAGGTTTGCTACTCTACGGAATGAAAAGTACCAAGCATGCGCGTGCGGTATCGACCCAGCCCCGTAGGGAGAGCGAAGAAGGCTATTCCCGGCATGGTGTCAAGGATGATATATCGGCATTGGAACGTATCAGAGGCTGGTTCAAAGGAAATTTCTGATTAGGGGTCGCAATCTGGCGGCCACAGGAGACGGGGCTATGTTCGAACTGGTAGATAACGCACCTTCCAGCAGCGCAGTCATAAAAGTAGTCGGTGTGGGGGGCGGTGGAGGTAATGCCGTCAACCACATGGTGGAAAGCAACATTGAAGGCGTCGAGTTCATCTGCGCCAATACTGATGCTCAGGCACTCAAGCGTGTCGCCGCCAAGACCGTTCTACAGCTCGGCAGTGAAATTACCAAGGGGCTGGGGGCGGGCGCCAACCCTGAAGTCGGTCGTCAGGCCGCCATGGAGGACCGCGAGCGCATTGCCGAGCTGCTGCAGGGTGCCGACATGGTATTCATCACCGCCGGCATGGGGGGCGGAACGGGCACCGGTGGAGCACCGGTCGTCGCCGAAGTGGCGAAAGAGCTGGGTATTCTCACCGTGGCTGTCGTCACGCGGCCGTTCCCCTTCGAAGGCCCCAAGCGAATGCGGGCCGCAGAAGAGGGCATGCGGGCGTTGTCCGAGCATGTCGATTCGCTGATCACCATTCCCAATGAAAAGTTGCTCTCCGTGTTGGGTAAGAACGCCAGCCTGCTGACGGCGTTCAGTGCCGCCAACGATGTCCTGCTGGGGGCAGTGCAGGGGATTGCCGAACTGATCACCAGTCCGGGCATCATCAACGTCGATTTCGCCGACGTGCGCACGGTCATGTCGGAAATGGGCATGGCGATGATGGGCACCGGCGCCGCCACCGGCGAGAATCGCGCTCGCGAAGCGGCCGAAAAAGCGATTCGCAGCCCGCTGCTCGAAGACATCGACCTGCACGGCGCGCGCGGCATTCTGGTCAACATCACCGCCGGGCCCGATTTGTCCATTGGCGAGTTCAACGATGTCGGGGCCACGGTGCAGGAGTTCGCCTCTCAAGATGCCACTATCGTGGTCGGGACGGCCATTGACATGGAAATGTCCGATGAGCTGCGTGTCACCGTGGTGGCCGCAGGACTCGACGGACGCAAGGACAAGGCCGTGCCGCGCGAGTCGGCACAGATGGCGCGCCCCGAATCCGACTACCGCAAGCTGCAGCAGCCGACGGTGATGCGCCAGCAAGCCGCGAAAGCCGAGCAGGAAGCGGCCAGCAAGGCCAAGCAGGACCGGCGTAAATCTCAGGAACTCGATGATTATCTGGATATTCCGGCCTTCTTGCGTCGACAGGCGGACTGAGCCCGAAATCAGTCTCAAGGACTATTGCGCACAGGGAGTGTGGGCCGAGCGATATTTTTTGTTGAAACTTCCGTTCGGTGATATAGTGAACAGCGTTTCATAATTAATCTGCAGCCTGGCCCTACGCCCATGATCAAACAAAGAACCCTACAGAACACCATACGTGCCACCGGTGTCGGCCTTCACTCGGGAGAGAAGGTCTATCTGACCTTGCGTCCCGCGCCGGTGAATACCGGTATCGTTTTCGTGCGCACCGATCTGGATCCCGAGGTGCGCATCCCGGCCAACGCGGAGAGCGTTACCGACACGACGCTATGTACCGCGCTGTCACGCGATGGGGTGAAAGTCGCTACCGTCGAGCATCTCATGTCCGCCTTTGCGGGCTTGGGAATCGATAACGTTTTCGTCGAGCTTAGCGCCGCGGAAGTCCCGATCATGGATGGCAGTGCTGGGCCTTTCGTATTCCTGATTCAATCTGCCGGCATTGCCGAGCAGGCCGCGCCGAAAAAATTCATTCGTATCAAGCGTGAGATTACGGTCAAGGACAACGAGAAGGAAGCATCCTTCTTGCCGCACAATGGCTTCAAGGTCAGCATCGCCATCGATTTCGACCATCCCGTGTTTGCGCAGCAGAAACAGACCGCCAGCGTGGATTTTTCCACGACTTCCTTCGTCAAGGAAGTCTCCCGGGCACGCACCTTCGGTTTCATGCGTGATCTCGAATTCCTGCGGTCACAAAATCTAGCACTGGGCGGTAGCCTGGATAACGCTATCGTCGTCGACGACTACCGTATCGTGAACCACGACGGCTTGCGTTACGAAGACGAATTCGTCAAGCATAAGGTGCTGGATGCGATTGGCGACCTTTACCAGCTGGGTTATAGCCTGATTGGCGAGTTCCGGGGCTTCAAGTCGGGTCATGGTCTCAATAACCTGCTGTGTCGCGCATTGATTGAACAGCCCGATGCCTGGGAGGTTGTCACCTACGAAGACGAGGCCCAGCTCGCGCCGATTTCCTACGCGGCACCCGCCATGCCCTGAGTGAAGGGAAGCCGCGCAATGGTTGCACGTACGTATGACAGGCTTGCAGCGCCGACCCTAGGGTCGGCGCTTTTTTGTCAAATGACTCGCCACTGCGGATCAATCCTGAGAGGGTGTACGGCCATGCGCGGCCAGGCGCGACAGGGAACGTTTCAGGCGGGGGTCTTCGGTGTCGGCGGCGCACGCTTCGAGCTGGCTGGCGGCTTCGCTAGAGAGAGTACGCACTTGCCGCGGCATGATCTTGGGCGGGCGTACCGGACGCACCTTGAGCGTAATGGCCATCACCGCTTCGAGTTCGGGAAGCTGGCGCAACAGGGTCAACAGCCGGCTCTGCTCGTAGCGTAGCCATGTCAACCACACGGCGCGGTCGGTAATGATCGTCAGGCGACCGTCACGATATCCGCCGATAAAGATGTGTTCCCGAACTTCTTCGGGAAGATGCGTTCGGAGGTGATTCTGGGCGCGATCCAGCAGTTGGGCGACCCGCATCAGGTTGCCCAGTTCGCCGGGCTTGTTAAGCAGGGCGGACATGGACTGGGCTCGGAAACGCTTAGCCTTTATACTCATGGGCTTGCACGCGCGAAGGAAGCGGAATGTCTGCGCAATCTATCATGAGCGGATCAGCATGACGAGCGGCAACCAAGACTCGCACAATAGCGCGCCACGCGGTACGGGGCGGCGTCGCACCCAATGGTGGTTGGCCAGCCTGCTGGTCAGCTGCCTGCTGCCTGCCGGATTGGTGCAGGCAGAGGCGATGCGCATCGCGGAGCGCTTGACGCAGATATGCTTAATGGCGCCAGAAGCGATCCGTGCCGAGTCGCGCCGGGTTGCCGAGCGGCGTGTCTGTCCCTCGTTCGCAAGCCGTCTTCCCATTCCCCGAATCATCGCGCTGAGCCCTGCTCCCTGGCATGTGCCGAGTGCCGATCATGATGTCCTGTCCCGGCGTGGCCCCCCGGTTGTTGTGAAACTTCGCTTGTCATAACCAAGCTTTCGAGGCGTTCCGGACCCGGAGGTCCAGCGGCTCAGTATTCAGCGTTTCAGGACAACACATGTTAAATACCATTGTACGTAAACTGGTCGGCTCCAAGAACGACCGGGAAGTCAAGCGCATGGGGAAGCTCGTCAAGGACATCAATGCGCTCGAAGGCCAGTTCGAGGCGCTTGACGATGCCGCGCTGCAGGCCAAGACCGTAGAATTCCGCGAGCGTCTCGCGGCCGGGGAGGAACTGGACAAGCTCCTGTCCGAGGCCTTTGCCATGGTGCGCGAGGCCAGCAAGCGCGTGATGGGCATGCGCCATTTCGATGTACAGATGATCGGCGGCATGAGCCTGCACAAGGGGCGTATCGCCGAGATGAAGACCGGCGAGGGCAAGACGCTGGTGGCGACGCTGGCGGTCTATCTCAATGCGCTGCCCGGCAAGGGCGTGCATGTCGTCACGGTCAATGACTATCTAGCCCGCCGCGATGCCGAATGGATGCGTCCTCTGTATGAGTTCCTGGGGCTGACGGTAGGAGTGATTTACTCCGGGCAGACGCCATCCGAAAAACGTGAGGCCTATCGCTGCGATATCACCTACGGCACCAACAATGAGTACGGCTTCGATTATCTGCGCGATAACATGGCCTTCTCGATGGAGGAGAAGGTGCAGCGCGCGTTGCACTTCGCGATTGTCGACGAGGTCGACTCGATTCTCATCGACGAGGCGCGCACGCCACTGATCATTTCCGGGCCGGTAGAGGAAAACGTCAACCTGTACAAGGTGATCGATCGCCTGGCGGGCGAGTTGCAGCAGTGCACCGATGACGAAGATCCTTCCAGCGGCGATTTCACCCTCGACGAAAAGCAGAAGCAGGTCGAATTGACCGAGGAGGGACACCTCAAGGTCGAAGAGCTGATGCGCCGCGAAGGGCAGCTCGATGCCGAGGACTCGCTCTATGCGGCCCAGAACCTGGGGCTGTTGCAGCATATCCACTCTGCGCTGCGCGCCCGTTACCTCTACCATCGTGATGTCGACTATATCGTCAACAATGGCGAAGTGGTCATCGTCGACGAACACACCGGTCGCTCCATGCCGGGGCGGCGCTGGTCCGAAGGACTGCACCAGGCGGTGGAGGCCAAGGAAGGCGTAGCCATCCAGAAAGAGAGCCAGACCCTGGCCTCGACGACCTTCCAGAACTACTTCCGGCTGTATGAAAAGCTCTCCGGCATGACCGGGACCGCCGATACCGAGGCCTTCGAGTTCCGGCAGATCTATGGCTTGGACGTGGTGGTCATCCCCACCAACCGGCCGCTGGCGCGTCAGGACCAGAACGATCTGGTATATCTCTCCGCCGAAGAGAAATTCGAAGCGATCATCGAGGACGTCAAAGTCCAGCGCGAAGCCGGGCGGCCGATTCTGGTGGGCACCGCATCGATCGAAACCTCCGAATACCTGGCGCGACTGATGCGCGAGCAGCAGATACCGCATAGCGTCCTCAACGCCAAGCAACACCAGAGCGAAGCCGAGATCATCGCCCAGGCGGGGCGCCCCGGCGCGGTGACCATCGCCACCAACATGGCCGGCCGTGGTACCGACATCATGCTGGGCGGTAACTGGGAGGCGGAAGTCGCCAAGCTCGACGAGCCCAGCGAGGCTCAAGTCGAGGCCATCAAGGCCGAATGGCAGCAGAATCACGATGCGGTTCTGAAAGCCGGCGGGCTGCATGTGATCGGCTCCGAGCGCCACGAGTCGCGGCGTATCGACAATCAGCTACGTGGGCGTGCCGGACGCCAGGGCGATCCTGGTTCCACCCGTTTCTTCCTGTCGCTGGAAGACAATCTGATGCGCCTGTTCGGCTCCGATCGGGTGCAGCGACTGATGCAGGCGCTGGGGCTCGAGCGTGGCGAGGCGATCGAACACAAGATGGTATCCAACGCCGTCGAACGCGCCCAGAAGAAGGTCGAAGGCCGCAACTTCGACATCCGCAAGCAGCTCCTGGAATACGACGACGTAGCCAACGACCAGCGTCGTGTCATTTATGAACAGCGCGATGACATCCTGGCCGCCGATGACGTCTCGGACAATGTCTCCGGCATTCGCGAAGAGATGCTCGATCAGGCGATCAGCGAGTACGTGCCGCCGCAGAGCCTGGCGGAGCAATGGGATCTGGCGGGACTCGAGCAATATCTCAAGCAGGAGTTCAACCTGGAGGTGCCGCTGGTCCAGTGGGCCGAAGAGGATGAGCACTTCCACGAAGAAACCCTGCGTAACCGGCTTCAGGAGCGGCATCGCGAACTCTATGCCGCCAAGTTCGAGGCTGTCGGTCCCGATTTGATGCGCCGCTTCGAGAAGCAGGTCATGCTGCAGGTGCTCGACACCCGCTGGAAAGAGCATCTGCAGGCCATGGACCACCTGCGGCGCGGGATCCACCTGCGCGGTTACGCCCAGAAAAATCCCAAGCAGGAGTATAAGCGCGAGGCCTTCGAGCTTTTCCAGTCGCTGCTGACCAACATCAAGCACGACGTGACGCGTATTCTCAGTCATGTTCAGGTGCGTCGCCAGGAGGAAGTCGACGACCTGGAGCGTCAGCGGCGCGAGACGCTGGCGCGCGAGCAGGCTGCCAGCCAGACGCTGCACGAGGATACGGTGGCCACGGCACGTGAAGCCGCCGAAGGTACGGCGGACACCGGCGAGACTCCCGCTGCTGCTGCCAAGCCGACGCGCCGCGAAGGGCCCAAGGTGGGGCGCAACGACCCCTGCCCGTGCGGCTCGGGCAAGAAGTACAAGCAGTGCCACGGCAAACTGAACTGAGCTTGAACTGAACGTGGCGCAGTGCGCCCCAAGGAGAATGGGTTATGGCGGTGGGTGAGGCGTTCTTTCCGACGATGCCAGCCATCGAAGGTATTCGGCTGGGAACCGCGAAGGCGGGCATCAAGAAGCCCGGACGACGCGATGTCGTCGTCATCGAAATACCCGAGGGCGCGCGTGCGGCGGCAACCTTCACGCGCAATGCCTTCTGCGCCGCGCCGGTACACGTGGCGCGGCGCCATCTGGGCCAGGCGGCGCCACGTTATCTGCTGATCAATACGGGCAATGCCAATGCCGGTACCGGCGAGCAGGGCATGCGTGATGCCGAGGCCTGCTGTCAGGCGCTGGCGGCGTTGAGACACGTCGCTGCCGAGACGGTGTTGCCCTATTCCACCGGCGTGATCGGTGAACCGCTACCGGTCGAGCGTATCGCGGCGACGCTGCCTTCGGCGCTGGAGAGTCTCGATGCCGAGGGTTGGCGCGATGCCGCCGAGGGCATACTGACCACCGACACGCGGATCAAAGGCGCCAGCGTGACCTGCGAGATCGCCGGCGCAACGGTAACCATCAACGGCATCAGCAAGGGCTCGGGCATGATCAAGCCCAACATGGCGACCATGCTGGGCTTTGTGGCCACCGATGCGGATATCGAGCAGTCCCGGCTTGAGGACTTGCTGCGCGAGGCGGTGGAGGTTTCCTTCAACCGCATCACCGTGGATTCCGATACCTCGACCAACGACGCCTGTACACTGATCGCCACCGGCCGAGGGGTAAAGGTCCGCGGCGACGCCGACGAGGCGCGTTTTCTCGCAGCACTCACGCAAGTGTTGGTAGAATTGGCGCAGGCCATCATTCGCGATGGCGAAGGTGCCACCAAGTTCGTCACGCTTGACGTCAAGGGCGCCGGTAGCCAGCAGGAAGCGCTGGATGTCGCCTTTACCGTGGCGCACTCGCCGCTGGTCAAGACGGCGCTGTACGCCTCGGACGCCAACTGGGGGCGCATTCTGGCCGCCGTCGGGCGTGCGCCGGTCACGGCGCTGGACGTCTCGCGAATCGTGATCGACCTGGGTGACGTGCGTCTGGTCGAACATGGCGGACGCGCTTCAAGCTATACGGAAGAGGCGGGCAGTGCCGTCATGGCGGGTGAGGAAATTATCATCCGTATCGACCTGGGGCGCGGCGACGCCCAGGCGACCGTCTGGACATCCGATCTTTCGCACGACTACGTCTCGATCAATGCCGATTATCGGAGTTGATTCGAGGATGACGTGGCTGGTCGATCGCAGCTTGCTGGCGCTTGGCTGAAAGACGGCGAGCGTAGCCCTTTTCAGGCAGACCGTTAAAAGAGTTATCAAGGTGAAGACAGGCATGGTGAAGAGAAGGGTACACGTCGCGGCAGCCGCTATCGTCCGCAGCGATGGTCAGGTACTGATCGCGCGCCGTCCCTCGACCGTCGATCAGGGCGGGCTATGGGAGTTTCCGGGGGGCAAGTTAGCCCCCTACGAGACGGGATTCGAGGCGCTCAAGCGCGAACTGTACGAGGAACTGGGCATCCAGATCCAGCGTGCCCAGCCTTTGATCCGCGTGCATCATGAATATCCCGACAAGCATATCCTGCTGGACGTGTGGCAAGTGCACGACTTCACGGGTGAGCCTTTCGGGCGCGAAGGTCAGGCGGTGCGCTGGGTCAAGATCAAGGACCTGGTCAACTATCCCTTCCCGGCGGCCAACCTGCCCATTCTGCGGGCGGTGGCGCTTCCCCAGGAGTACCTGATCAGCGGCGAAGAGGCCGAGGATGCAGAGTTTCTGTCTCGCCTGGAGCGTGCCCTGGTCGAAGACGGCGTGCGTCTGGTGCAGCTGCGGGCCAAGTCACTCGACGAGACGGCTTACCTGTCACGTGCCGAGCGGGTCTTGGCGCTGTGTCACCAGCATGGCGCGCGGCTGATGCTCAACGGCGAGCCGACATTGCTGGAGCGGGTCGATGCCGACGGTATCCATCTGACCAGTGAACGGCTGATGCAGCTCGAGCGCCGCCCCATCGAGGAAAGCAAGTGGCTGTCCGCCTCGACTCATGACCGCTCTCAGCTCAATCAGGCGGCGATGATCGGGTGTGATTTCGTGACGCTGTCACCGCTCCGGGTCACGCCGACGCACCCCAATGCCGCGCCGCTGGGCTGGCATGATTTCCAGCAGCTGGTGGAAACGGCCGGCATGCCGGTCTTCGCCCTGGGGGGCATGACGCGTCACGATGCCGACCACGCCCGCGCTGTGGGCGCGCAGGGCATTGCCTCGATCCGCGATTTCTGGAAGTAGCCGGGCGCGAAACGCGGCCATTGATAAAACGCAAAGCCCGCATCACTGATGCGGGCTTTTTGCATGCATCTGGCACAGCTGCGGAGCAACGGCTGATCCGGGGAAGAGAGGCTTGCGTCTATTCTCGCGGACCGCGCTCCAGGCGGTCGATCAGCATATCCAGGTCGGCCTCGTCCATGGCCGGTTCCCCGGCGATACGGTGGGACTCGTCGGCCCAGGCGCCGAGATCGAGCAGGCGGCAGCGTTTGGAGCAGAAGGGCCGGTAGGGGTTATCGGTCGTCCACACGACCTTGGTGCGGCATTGTGGACAGGCCACTTCAAGCGGACGTTGGGAGTTGCGGGTCGTGTCGGTCATGTCGTGGTCAGAGATGTCCTGTCTGCGAAGGGTCGATAAGTTGACGGTAGAAGCGGTCGAGTTCGGCAACCTGTTCATGCAGTCGCTGGGGATCGCCTTGATTGTCGATGACATCGTCAGCCCGGGCAAGGCGTTCCTGACGCGACATCTGAGCGGCCACGATGGCCCGCGCCTGGGCTTCATCCACGTCATCGCGTGCGGCGGTACGCGCAATCTGCAGGACCTCGGGAACATCGATGACCAGCCGCCGATCCACTAGCGCCGCCTGGCCCGACTCGAACAGCAGCGGCGACACCAGCAGGCCATAAGGCGCGCTGGAAGCGCGAAGGGTGTCGAGATGTGCCTGCAGGCGCTGTCGGATGCGTGGATGTGTGACCGATTCCAGCCAGGATCGTTCGGCGGGATCGCCGAACACGATCTCGCGCAGCCGGCGCCGGTTGAGGCGCCCCTGCTCATCCAGAACTTCGCGACCATAGCGCTCAGCGATTTCCTCGAGCGCCGGCTCGCCGGGCTCGACGACTTCTCGGGCGACATGGTCTGCATCCACCCAAGGAATCCCCCGCTTGGCGAAAGCCTCGGCGACGGTGGTCTTGCCCGATGCGATGCCGCCTGTCACGCCGATGATTAGCGGTACGGTCATCCAATTCCTCCTAGCAGCCAGCTCTGGTAGGCCGCAATCAGCGGCTCGCCGCAGAGTAGCGTGATCCAGCCGGCGAAGGCCAGATACGGGCCGAACGGCATTGGCGCGCCACGCAGTCGAGGCATGGCGAGCTGCAGTGCGATACCCACCACCGCGCCCAGCCCGGCGGAGAGAATCAGCAGCAGCGGCAGCGACTGCCAGCCCAGCCAGGCCCCGAGGGCCGCGAGCAGCTTGAAATCGCCGTAGCCCATGCCCTCCTTGCCGGTGATCAGCTTGAACAGCCAGTAGAAGCTCCATAGCACCAGATACCCGGCCATCGCGCCCAGCACGGCACTTTCGAGCAGCAGCGGCTGGAAGAGCCATTGATAGAGCAGTCCGGCCCACAGCAGCGGCAGCGTCAACAGATCGGGCAGCAGCTGCAGACGAAAATCGATGACGGCCAGGGCGAGGAGTGTCAGGCAGGCGCCGAACAGTGCCAGGCTGGCCAGTGTCGGGCCGTGCAGGGCGACCACCGCGACGGCAAGAATGCCGCCGGCCAGCTCCACCAGTGGATATTGCGGACTGATGCGGGTCATGCAGCGTGCGCAGCGCCCGCGGCGCTTGAGCCAGCCCAGCAGGGGAACGTTGTCGTGCCAGGCGATGGGGGTGGCGCAGGCGGGACATTGCGAGGCGGGCAACAGCAGATTGAAGCGCGGCGACTCCTCGGCGGTCATTTCCAGCGCCTCGCGGGCTTCGGCCCGCCACTGGCGCATCAGCATTATCGGCAGGCGCGCGATGACCACGTTGAGAAAACTGCCCAGCACCAGGCCCAGCAAGAAGACCAGTGGCCACATCAGAAGCGGAGGAAGATCGGCTAGCAAAATAACACCTTGAATGGTCGGAAGCTGCAGTGGGCTTGGATAAGCCTAAATGGCGGAACCCATTTCGAATATCGGCAGATACATCGAGATCACCAGCCCGCCCACCAGCACACCCAGCACGACGATGATGAACGGTTCGAGCAGCGATGTCAGGGCGTCGACCTTGTTATCGACGTCCTCCTCGTAGAAGTCCGCCACCTTGTTGAGCATCGCATCCAGCGAGCCGGCTTCCTCGCCGATGCTGACCATCTGGATCGCCATGACCGGAAACTGACCCGCGTTGCGCATGGCAAAGTGCAACTGCTGGCCGCTGGAGACATCCTCACGGATACGCGTGATGGCGCGCTGATAGAGCCGATTGCCGGTAGCGCCGGCGGCGGTGTCCAGCGCCTCCACCAACGGTACCCCGGCGTTGAATGTCGTCGCCAGCGTGCGTGAAAAGCGTGCCACCGAGGACTTGTCGAGGATATCGCCGATCACCGGCAGGCGCAGCAACAACTGATCGATACGATAGGCAAAGCCCGGCGAACGCTTGATCCCCAGGCGGATCCCCAATATCACGGCGGCCAGCGCGCCTAAAGCGTACAGCCAGTACTGCTGGGCCAGCTCGGAGAGCGCAATGGTCATGCGCGTGAAGGCCGGCAGCTCGGCGCCGAAGCCCTGAAACAGGCTCTCGAATTGCGGGACCACCTTGATCAGCAGCAGGGCGGTCACGCCGATGCCCACCAAGACCACCGCCACCGGATAATAGAGTGCCTTGCGTACCCGCGCCTTGAGCGAGTCGATCTTCTCCTTGTAGGAGGCGACCCGCTCGAGCATGCGGTCCAGCGTGCCCGATTGCTCGCCGGCGGCGACCATGTTGACGAACATGCGATCGAAGTGCGCGGGATGCTGCGCGAGGGCTTCGGAAAAACTCGAGCCGGCGGCGACTTCGTTCATCAGCGTCTCCACCATATTGCGCATCGCCGGATTCTTGAGGCTCTCGGAGACCACGCCGAAGGCCTGCAGCACCGGCACCCCGGCGCGGATCATCGTCGCCATCTGGCGGGCGAACAGCGTGATGTCGCGAGGCTTGATCTTGCCCAGCCCGAACAGCCCGCTCTTGCGCTGGATGCGCTTGACGACGATCTGCTGACGGGCCAAGGTCTGGCGCACCTCCAGCTTGGTGGCGGCGACCAGTTCGCCGCTGACCAGCTCGCCGCGGGGGTTCTTGCCTTTCCATTTCCAACGATGAATCGTGACCCGCTTGGGGGCCTTTCGGCGTGCGCTACGCGTGGCCATGGCGTTCCTTGGAGTTCTAGCGAGACGTTACTCAGTCGATGGTAATCCGATTGATTTCCTCAAGGCTGGTCATGCCCTGAAGCACTTTCTGCAGACCGCTGCGGCGCAGGTCGGGGTGGCCCTCGCGACGGGCGGCCTCGGCGAGTTCCAGCGCGCCGCCCTCGGTCATGATCAGGCGGCTCATCGCTTCGCTGATCGGCACCACTTCGTAGATGCCCACGCGGCCCTTGTAACCCAGCGTGCAGTGGCTGCAGCCCACGGCGCTGAACAGTGTGGCGCTGGCCAGCTCCACCTCGCTGAAGCCTTCCTTGAGCAGCGCCTCCTGAGGAATGTCGGCGGGAGCCTTGCACTGTGGACACAGCTTGCGCGCCAGGCGCTGGGCGATGATCAGCGACACCGAACTGGCGATATTGAACGGCGCCACACCCATGTTGCGCAGACGGGTCAGGGTTTCCGCCGCCGAGTTGGTATGCAGCGTCGACAGCACCAGGTGGCCGGTCTGCGAGGCCTTGACGGCAATCTCGGCGGTTTCCAGGTCGCGAATCTCGCCGACCATCACCACATCCGGATCCTGGCGCAGGAAGGCACGCAAGGCGCTGGCAAAATCCAGGCCCACCTTGGGCTGTACATTGACCTGATTGACGCCCTCGACCTTGATTTCCACCGGATCTTCGGCGGTGGAAATGTTGCGCTCTGAGGTGTTGAGAATGTTCAGGCCGGTGTAAAGGGTGACCGTCTTGCCGCTGCCGGTAGGGCCGGTGACCAGGATCATGCCCTGGGGCTCGGCGAGGACCTTCAGAAACAGTGCCTTCTGTGCCGATGAAAAGCCCAATGCGTCGATGCCCAGGCGTGCCGAGGCGGGGTCGAGCAGACGCAGCACGATCTTCTCGCCGAACACGGTGGGCAGCGAGTTGACACGGAAATCGATCGAGCGGCTCTGTGTCAGGCGCAGCTTGATAGCGCCGTCCTGCGGCAGGCGCCGCTCGGAGATATCCAGGCGCGCCATGACCTTGAGACGCGCGGCGATGCGCGTACGCAGATTGAATGGCGGGCGGGCGACCTCGACCAGCATGCCGTCGATGCGCAGACGCACGCGATACGTCGACTCGTACGGCTCGAAATGGATATCCGAGGCGCCGCGCTTGATGGCGTCGAGCAGGATCTTCTGTACGAAGCGCACCACCGGGGCATCCTGATTGCCTGCGCCGAGGTCCTGATCTTCGAGTTCGATTTCTTCGTCGCTGGCGGATTCCAGCGCATCGAGCGCCTCGCTGACATCGCCGAGCTCATCGAGCAGGCCGTTGCCTTCGTTATGGGACAGATAGCGCTCGAGCATCGGCGTCAACTGCTCGACGCTGGCCAGCACCCCCTCGACGATAAGATCGGTGGAGAACTGCAACTCGTCGAGCCGGTTAAGCGTCGAGGGGTAGGGCACGGCGACGGTCAGGCGGTGGGTGTTGATCGCCAGCGGCAGTACGCCGAGCTTGCGCAGCAGCTTCTCCGACATCTCCTCCGAGGCGGGCAGCGCATCCAGACGCAGGGCATCGAGATCGACGAACGGCAGGCCATATTCGTAGGCTGCGGCCACAGTGGCTTCACGAGTCGGCGCCAAGCCATTGGTGATGACATGCTCGAGCAGGGAAATTTCCGCCAGTTGCGCCTCGTGCTGGGCCTGCTTCGCCGCCGCCGCATCCAACAGGCCTTCGCCCACCAGGCGCGCCGCCAACCCGCGTAGCGTGTCGTTGGCGGAAACGGTAGCTTCGGAAAGCGAATCGGACATGGGACTCCTGGGGTGTGTCTGGCCCGCTATCGGGGAGATTGAAAAAGGCCTGTCGGTGCCTGTACTGCGCGGCGGCGAATGGCGCGCCGGCTATCTTAGCGCATGAGGCGCCTCCCGCGGGAGGATGAGCCTCTCTCTAACGATTATCGACGCAGCCTAAGCAAACTGTAATGCATTATTACGAGGTATTGTTGCGTTATGTTGTGTAATTTTGTGAGTGCTATTGATACGATCTGTTGGGGCCGCTGCGCTACGCCGTTGACAGACGTGGCAGTACGGCAGGCGCGGGTAGGCCACCGGGGCGGGCAGACCTGAACCGACAGGCTGTTGGCCTGAAAAACAGGCAAAACCGGGCGTCAGGGTGAAATAGGCGGGGTTGCGATGGGCTAACCGACGAATTGGCGCAACGCGAAGGTGGTAGTTTTTTGGCACCGAAGCTCTGGCTGAAAAACCGGCGAGCGATGCTCAGACAAGGCAAAAATCAGCGAGAAAGCGGAGCTTACTGACGTAAATGAGTATTTTGAGCTGATTTTTAACACCGTATGAGTGAGCGCAGCCATTTTTCGGACAGGGCTTAACAGTGGGCCGGCAAATGCCGGCAGGCAATGAACGACACGGCAGGCATTTCAAGGGAAGGTAACATGGCACGTAGACAGAGCGGTTTTACGCTGATTGAACTCATGATCGTGGTGGCGATTATCGGTATTCTCGCTGCCATCGCGATTCCGCAATATCAGAATTATGTGGCGCGTTCACAAGTTACCGAAGCAATAAATTTAATGGGGGGGATTAAGACAGGCGTTGAGGAGTACGTCGCCCAAACAGGTGCATTCCCAGATGGGTCTACAACTGGACAGCGCGCAATTGATTTAGGCGGCAACACGAGTTCTGCAGGTGCAGGGTCTGCACTAGGCCAATATGTGAAAGAAATAAAATTCTTCTCAGGAACAGGAGGCGCCGGTTGTATCATGGCTACCATGAATGCAACTGAGGTTTCATCTGGCCTGGAAAGCAAAGTTCTGACCATGTATAGAAATGGAGCTGGTCGGTGGGCCGCTGGTGCTAACGGTACAACGATACCGCAACAGTACTTGTCCACTGCTTTTCAGGGTAATACTGGCGAAGGTACCTGCTCTTAATATCTAACTCAATCTTGAGCGCGGCATCTCGCCGCGCTCAAATTTTTCAATAAAGCGCCTTCTCCTCATCCACCACTTCCTTCAACACTTCCAGAAACAGCCGATCGGCATCGGAGTGCTCTTCCGGCGATTCGGGAATGTGCACGCTGGTGGTGTCGGAAATCTCGTTGGCGATCCGCGCCATGATCTCCTGGCTATTGCCCGTGCTCTCCCCATGCTCGCCATAGTGGCGTCGCGCCACGGTGAGCGACTGTTCGAGAATCTGCGGGTCCTGCAAGAGTTTCTTGATGAAGCCGCGTAGTTCGCTGATAGCACGGCTTTTCTGCATTTCAGAGGCGGAACTCATGGGTATCTCCCTACGGTCTGACTGAAAAGTGTCTGCGCTTGCTGATACGGCGTTGAAAAAAGCTTCAAGGTGCTCATTTACCCCATGTAAACTCCGCTCTTTCAGCTTTTTTCATCTTGTCTCAGCTTCGCTCGTCGACTTTCAGCCAAGACCTCTCTTGTGACTGAAAGCGCTTTGAAGCGGAAGTTAGCACAGCTGGCGGCGCGCGACACACTGCGCACAGCCTGTTGTGGGTTTTGTCGTCCACTACGATTTTAGGCTTGGCGGCAGTCGCGTCGCGCAAGAACGCGCGGTTGGCGTGTCTGTCAGCGTCGTTGGCCGGCCGGGCCTTTCCAGACATGCAACTCGCCCAGCCAGTCGAGGTCGCGGGCGCGCTGGCGTAGCTCCTTGGCGAGGACCTCGAGGGGGGCATGATTGACGTGCTCGGGAACGTACAGCACGACTTCGACAAGGTCGTCGAGGTAGTGCAGATCGACCGCCAGGCGGTGCTGCCAGGCGGGCAGGACATGCCAGCGCTGATCGAGTGCCGCCTCGACATCGGCACGCAGCGGCAGGGCGGGCAAGGTGGTGGCGTCGCCCAGATGCGAGTCGTCCTGCGGGTCGATATGCACGATGATATCGCTTAAGTCGGCATAGCTTAACCGCAGCTGCCGAGACACCTCGTTGCCGATTTCGTGGCCTTCGGAGACTGTCAGTCGGGGGGCGACCAGCAAGTGGAGATCGAGCATGACGTTGCCGGCCACGGTGCGCGTGCGCAAGCTGTGCAGCCCGCACACCCCCGGCGCGCCGAGCACGGTCTCGCGCATCTCCTGCAGGCGCTGTTCGGGCAGGGCGGTATCGACCAGCTCCTGGCTGGCTTCCCATAGCAGGTCCCAGCCGATCTTGCCGACCATCACGCCGACCGTCAGCGCGGCGACGGCATCCAGCCAGCCCAGGCCGAACTGGGCACCGATAAGCCCGACCAGCACCACCGCGGTGGACAACGCATCGCTGCGCGAGTGCCAGGCATTGGCTTCGAGCAGCTTCGAGCCGACCCGCTGGGCGACGCGCAGCGTGAAGCGAAATATCCACTCCTTGGCGAGTAGCGCCACCCCGGCGAGGGCGATGGCCCACAGGCCGGGTTGCGAAATCGGCACGCCCTCGATCAGTCGCGACACGCTGTCCCAGGCGATGGCGCCGGCGACGAATATCAGCACGCTGCCCAGCAACAGTGTGGCCAGCGTCTCGATGCGGCCGTGACCGTAGGGGTGGTTGGAGTCGGGGGCCTGGCGGCCATAATGCATGGCGGCCAGCACGAAGCCGTCGGTGACCAGGTCGGAAAAGGAGTGCACGCCGTCGGCGATCAAGGCGCTTGAACCGACCACGCCTCCCACTACCATCTTGGACACGCCCAGCAGCGTATCCAGCGCTGCGCCGATCAGCGTGACGCGGTGCGCCTCGCGAGTCATCTGCGCATCGTTATCGCTGCCGACGCTGGCCGGTGAAGAGGAATCGGGGGGTCGCGCCATGTTAAATCTCGTCGGAGCGGAAAGAGAACCACATCGTTTGCCGTACATGATAAGGATGTGCTCGCGTTACCGCTGATTCAAGAGCGCCGTAACGCTTGTGCGGCAGACCATTCGGCGTTTTTGCGTCACGCCCCGCAGCGACCACGGCTATCGGGGGTGGCGTTCGGCGTGGTGCAAAGGCGTGAATCGAGGGGCCATGCCGACGGAGGCCCATCGGCACGGCCCCCGTTCCGGTCATTCCTTTAGGCGACCCGCGCGGTTGAGCACGGGGTTGGCATATTGTGCCAGCCACCAGTCGCGCAAGTGCTCGGGGACGCTCGCCAGACGCGCATTGAAGCGTGTGCGATCGGCCTCGCGCACCTGACTGAGATCGACGAGATCCGGCGCCAGGCCGCTGGCCTGCAATGCCAGGTGGTGACTGGGGAACTGGTGGTAGTGCTCTAGCACCTGGCGGTCGATCTCCCGGGCGGCGGCCTCGGGGGTATCGCAGTCGACGCCCAGCGGGGAGCCGAACACCAGCTTGACGCGGCCCTTTTGTCCGGTGATGCCGGCGACGATGGAGCGGATGTCCTCGAATTCCACTTTCTCGTAGCGGCCTTCGGCGTGTATGGCATGCAACTCCTGCGCCTTGTACAGGTCGCAGGGATCGTATTCGTAGCTGATCGACACCGGGACCAGCTTGAGCTCGGCGATGGCATGGCCGAAGTCGGTATTCTTGTCCGCCATGCGCCGCGCCATGGTCAGCATCTTGATGATCGCCGGATCGGAGTGATCGATGCCGTTCTTGGCGCGGCCCTCGCGCTGGGCCAGCCACACCGAGTGGTTGTCCTCGACGATGGAGTGGCGGATATAGCCCGACAGCGCCTGGTAGGCGGCGAGCATGGCGCGCTTGCCCTTGGCCGAGCGCGGTACGATGAAGCTCTTGTTGAGCCGCATCAGGTCGGTGACGAAGGGTTTCTGCAGCAGGTTATCGCCGATGGCGATGCGCACGGTGTCGCGCCCCTGTTGATACAGCGCGTAATTGACGAAGGCCGGGTCGAGCGCGATGTCGCGATGATTGCCGATGAACAGATAGGCCTGGCCGGGATCGAGCTTGTCCAGCCCCTCGACCTCGAAGGTGTCGGTGGTCGTGTTGATCATCCTCACCATGTACTTGGCGATACGCTGCTGGAAGGTCTGCACGCTGTCGACGCCGCGCATTTCGCGCTGCAGGCCGAAACTGGCCAGCGCACGTGCCACGGGCGGCGCGAAGCGCGCCAGTCGCGGCAGGCGAAAGCGGGTAATCGCGTCGAGCAGCTCGTCATCATGCGCAAGACGCGAGAGTACCGCGGCGACTTCGTCGTCGTGGTAGGGGCGGATACTGGCAAACGGGTCCTGAGGCGGCGCTGATGTCTGTGGTTGTGTCATGATGTCGGCAGGGCCGAGTCGGCTTCACCGCCCAGCCAGTCGATGAGTTGTTCGATGAACTCCGCGAGAACATGGGTCATGAGCGCGAAGTCGGTTTCCAGGCGTAGCGCGGGGTCGTCGCCGTCATCGCTCTGACTGGCTTCGTCGAGCACGGCATCGGCAAAGCGCAGCGACTTGAGGGCCAGATCGTCGTGCAGCACCAGACTGAGCTGACCTTCGATCTCCAGCGCCAGTCGGCTGGCCTGACGCCCGCCTTCGAGCACGGTCTGGATCTCGTCGCTGTCGAGGTCGACCTGGCGGGCGCGCAGCACGCCCTCGTCGCCGGCGGGCGCCTTGAGTTCGACCTGATCCCCCAGCGTCATGGCGGGCGGGCGTTTGCCGGGGTCACGCAACCATTCGGTCATGGCGCGGGTGGGCAGCGTCTTGCTGGCCAGCGGTGTGACCTTGAGGCTACCCAACGTCTGGCGCAGCAGATCGAGAATATCCTCGGCGCGCTTGCGGCTCGAGGCATTGACGGCGATCAGCTGGCGCCGCGTGTCCCACCATACGTCGACGCGCTGGGTGCGGGTGAAGGCGCGCGGCAGAAACTCCTCGATGACCTGCTCCTTGAGGGCCTGGCGCTCGCGGCGGCGTAGCGGACGGCCTTCGGCGGTCTCGCGTTCGGCGGCGCGCTCCTCGACTTCCTCGTTGACCACCGAACCGGGCAGCAGGCGCTCCTGGCGCAGCGCGGAAAGCAGGCGCTGGCCCTGGATTTCATGGGCGCGCTGCTGGCTGCCGCGTCCGGCGGGGGCATGCCAGCCGAGGCGTTTGGCTTCCGTCGGGCCGACGGGCCGAAAGGCGTACTCGGCCAGGGCATCCTCCAGGACGTCAAGGTCGAGGGTCGCGGCGTCGTGTAATCGATACAGATGTAAATGCTTGAACCACATGGTCCCGTCCCGTCCGAAAGGAGGCACATTATGGCGAAACGGGGATCACCATGCCACTGTCGTGGAATCTCACGTGGTATGTGATCCGAGAAATAGCTACTTTAGCGCTTTCTGTTGGGTCGGCGGCGGCGCTAGAATCAAGCGGTGTACGCAAATATCTGCATGGCCATTCATAACGAACAACGATACGACAAGGAAGGGTATGGATCACCGCATCAGTCGCTCCGTCATCCGGGTGCGTGGCTTTCATCTCGACGGCTACGCTCATGTCAACAACGCGCGGTATCTGGAATTTCTCGAGGAGGGGCGCTGGGCCTATTTCGAGGACATGTTCGATCTGGCTGCCTTGTTCAACGAGGGACTGGCGGTGGTGGCCACCAATCTCAATATCAATTACCGCCGGGCGGCGGTGATGAACGACGAGTTGGAGATCTTCACCTCGCTGTCGCAGCTCAAGCACCGCAGCGCGGTGATGCATCAGGACATCCGTCATGCCGTTACCGGCAAGCGTATCGCCGATGCCGATTTCACCTTCTTGCTGGTCGATACGCATACGGGGCGTGCCATGGCCATCGAAAATGACCTGCTCGACAAGCTGCGGCCACTGGTGGTCGAGGCCTCGCCCCAGCCTTTGAAAGCCATGACGCAATGATGTGAGAGTCGCGCTCTGCGCCTGCCGCATTGGCCTGCAAAATGGTATCATGACGTGATCCGGAGCCGCCCTACGCGGCTCCGTTCACGAAGCTTCATTAAATGCTGTGATGACCATCGCCAGATGGGATGCGCGGTGCTAAGGATTTGACGACCCATGGGTGAGATCGCCAGAGAGATTCTGCCAGTCAACATCGAGGACGAACTCAAACAGTCGTATCTCGATTATGCCATGAGCGTAATTATCGGCCGTGCGCTGCCGGATGTACGTGACGGGCTTAAGCCGGTGCACCGGCGTGTACTTTACGCCATGCACGAGTTGAGCAACGACTGGAACAAGCCCTACAAGAAATCGGCGCGTGTGGTTGGCGATGTGATCGGTAAGTATCACCCGCACGGCGACAGCGCGGTATACGACACCATCGTGCGCATGGCCCAGAACTTTTCCATGCGTTACGTGCTGGTCGATGGGCAGGGCAACTTCGGCTCGATCGATGGCGATAGTGCCGCGGCGATGCGTTATACCGAGATTCGTATGGCCCGGCTCTCGCATGAGCTACTGGCGGACCTCGAGAAGGATACCGTCGATTGGGTCGACAACTACGATGGCACGGAACGTATCCCCGACGTGCTGCCGACCAAGGTGCCCAATCTGCTGGTCAACGGTTCCTCGGGTATCGCGGTGGGCATGGCGACCAATATCCCGCCGCACAACATGCGCGAAGTCATTAACGGCTGTCTGGCGCTGCTGGGCGATTACACGCTGAGCATCGATGAGTTGATGGAACACATCCCCGGGCCGGATTTCCCCACGGCGGGCATCATCAACGGTCGCGCCGGCATCCTCGATGCCTATCGCACCGGACGCGGGCGTATTTACGTGCGCGCGCGCCATACCATCGAGCACGACGACAAGACCGGTCGCGACCACATCATCGTTACCGAGCTGCCGTATCAGGTGAACAAGGCGCGGCTGATCGAGAAGATCGCCGAGCTGGTCAAGGAAAAGCGCGTCGAGGGCATCGCCGAGCTGCGTGACGAGTCCGACAAGGATGGCTTGCGGGTGGTCATCGAGGTCAAGCGCGGCGAGAGTGGCGAGGTGGTGGTCAACAACCTGTTCGCCCAGACCCAGCTGGAAAACGTATTCGGCATCAACATGGTGGCGCTGGACAACGGTCAGCCGAAGACGCTCAACCTCAAGGAGATGCTCGAAGCTTTCGTGCGCCACCGCCGCGAAGTGGTGACCCGGCGCACTCTGTACGAACTGCGCAAGGCGCGCGAGCGCGGGCATATTCTGGAAGGCCTGGCGGTGGCCATTTCCAACATCGACGAGGTGATCGCGCTGATCAAGGCCTCGCCCTCCGCCGCCGAGGCCAAGGAGAAGCTGATCGCCCAGGCCTGGCAGCCGGGGCAGGTGACCGGCATGCTCGAGCGCGCCGGGACCACGTCCTGCAAGCCTGAGGATCTCGAAGAGGGCTTCGGGCTGTCCGACGATCAACGCGAGTACCGATTGTCTCCGGCGCAGGCGCAGTCGATTCTCGAGTTGCGTCTGCATCGCCTGACCGGGCTGGAAACCGAGAAGCTGCTCGACGAGTATCTGGGCATCCTGGGGCGTATCGCCGAGCTGTCGCATATCCTCGCCTCGCCGGATCGGCTGCTCGAGGTCATCCGCGAAGAGCTGATCGCGATTCGCGACCAGTACGGCGACGAGCGCCGGTCGGTGATTCAGACCAGCCGGCTCGATCTGACCATCGAGGACCTCATCAACGAGGAGGACATGGTGGTCACCGTGTCGCGCAGCGGCTATGCCAAGACACAGCCGCTATCCGACTACCAGGCCCAGCGGCGTGGCGGACGTGGCAAGTCGGCGACCAGCATGAAGGACGAGGATGTCATCGAGCACCTGCTGGTCGCCTCGACCCACGATACCGTGCTGCTGTTTTCCAACCGCGGCAAGGTGTACTGGCTGAAAGTCTACGAAATGCCCAATGCCAGCCGCGGCTCGCGGGGCAAGCCGCTGGTCAATCTGCTGCCGCTGGACGACGGCGAGGCGATCAGCACGATCCTGCCGGTGCGTGAGTACCGCGAGGACAGCTACATCTTCTTTGCCACCGCCAAGGGCACCGTCAAGCGCACCTCGCTGGATCAGTTCTCGCGGCCGCGCAGCGTGGGGTTGATCGCGCTGGATCTGGAGGAGGGCGACCGCCTGGTGGGCGCGGCGATTACCAGCGGCGACGATCATGTCATGATGCTCTCGTCCAACGGCAAGGCCATTCGCTTCGAGGAGCGCAATGTGCGCTCCATGGGCCGCACCGCGCGCGGGGTGCGTGGCATGCGCCTGCTCGGCGACGCCGAAGTGATCAGCCTTATCATTCCGCAGACCACGGTGATCGACGAGAACGCCGATCTCGACAGCGACGGCGAGACGCTTGACGCAGGCGGCGCGGCGCCGGGGGATGACGAGCAGATCTATATCCTGACGGCTTCGGAGAACGGCTATGGCAAGCGCACGCGGCTCGCGGAGTTCCCGCTGCGCGGGCGCGGCGGGCAGGGCGTGATCGCCATGCAGGCCAGTGAGCGCAACGGGGCGCTGGTAGCGGCCATGCAGGTTCGCGACAGCGACGAGATGATGCTGATCACCGACAAGGGCACGCTGGTACGCACCCGGGTCAGCGAAGTCTCGATCAGTTCGCGCAACACCCAGGGCGTGACCTTGATTCGCACCGGCGAGGGCGAGCATCTGGTCTCCACCGTGCGCGTCGATGAACCGGGTGAAGAGGTGCCGGACGACGATGCGACGCTGGACGTCGGCGTGCCCGGCGAGGCCCGGGACGTGACCAACCAGGGTGTCATGACGCCTATCGACGATGAGGCTGGCGCGCCGACCGGTGATACGCCGGATACCGAGGAATGATCCACCACGACCGCAGTTATCTGCGGTCGTTTTCCATAGAGATACCACGCCGATGATACGCCATCATAATTTCTGTGCCGGCCCCGCCGCATTGCCGACCGCCGTGCTCGAGCGTGCCCGTGATGAAATGCTCGATTACCATGGGCGCGGCCTGTCGGTCATGGAGATGAGCCACCGCAGCGATGCGTTCGTGGCTATCGCCGAAAAGGCCGAGGCCGATCTACGCCACCTGCTGAGCGTGCCGGAAGACTACAAGGTGCTGTTTTTGCAGGGAGGCGCCTCGACTCAGTTCGCGATGCTGCCTTACAACCTGCTGGGGCAGGGCGGTACTCCCAACTATCTGTATACGGGAATCTGGGGCAAGAAGGCGATCACCGAGGCCAAGCACCTCGGTGGCGCCCATGTGGCCGCGTCCAGTGAGACCAATGGGTTGACTGCGGTGCCGCGTCCCGAAGAGATTCAGTTGTCTGTCGATGCCGCCTACCTGCACTACACCGATAATGAAACCATCGGCGGCCTGGCCTTCGATTATGTGCCCGAGGTGTCGGTGCCGCTGGCCTGCGACATGTCGTCGTCGATCCTGTCCGGTCCGCTGGATGTGTCGAAGTTCGGGGTCATTTATGCCGGGGCGCAGAAGAACATCGGCCCGGCGGGGCTGACGTTGGTCATCGTGCGTGACGACCTGCTCGAGCGCGCCCGGCCCGACACGCCTACCATGTTCAACTATCGGGTCATGGCCGAGCACGCCTCGATGTATAACACGCCGCCGACCTATGCCTGGTACTTGGCGGGGCTGGTATTCGAGTGGCTGAAGGACGACATCGGGGGGCTGGCAGCCATGGACGAGATCAACGCACGCAAGGCGCGCAAGCTGTATGCGGCCATCGAGAGCAGCGATTTCTACTCCAACCCCATCGCCGAGGCCAATCGTTCGCGCATGAACGTGCCCTTCGTGCTTGCCGACGAGCGCCTCAATGCGCCATTTCTCGCCGAGGCAGAGGCCAGTGGGCTGCTGAATCTCAAGGGACATCGTAGCGTGGGTGGCATGCGTGCCAGCCTTTACAATGCCGTGCCGGAGGCGTCGGTGGACGCGCTGGTCACGTTCATGGCCGATTTCGAACAGCGCCGCGCCTGAGTCAGGAGACAATCATGAGTGACAACCTGCCGGATATCGACTCTCTGCGCCAGCGCATCGACAGTCTCGACAACGAGATTCTCAAGCTGATCAGCGAGCGGGCCAGTTGCGCCCAGCAGGTCGCCAAGATCAAGACGGCGGCCGATCCTGATGCCACGTTCTACCGCCCCGAGCGCGAAGCACAAGTGCTCAGGCGCATCATGGCGCTCAATAGCGGCCCGCTGGATGCCGAGGAGATGGGCCGGCTATTCCGCGAGATCATGTCGGCGTGCCTGGCGCTGGAGCAGCCGGTCAAGGTCGCTTACCTCGGGCCGGAAGGGACCTTTACCCAGCAGGCGGCGCTGAAGCACTTTGGCGAAAGTGCGATCAGCCTGCCCATGGCGGCCATCGACGAAGTGTTCCGCGAGGTCGAGGCCGGCGCGGTGAACTATGGCGTGGTCCCGGTGGAAAACTCCACCGAGGGGGTCATCAATCATACCCTGGATTCGTTCATGGACTCGTCCATGCGTATCTGCGGTGAGGTGGTGCTGCGCATTCATCACCACTTGCTGATGTCCAGCAACACGCGGCAGGACAAGATTTCGCGTATTTACGCACATGCGCAATCCTTCGCCCAGTGCCGCAAATGGCTCGACGCGCACTATCCGCATGCCGAACGGGTGCCGGTGTCGTCCAATGGCGAGGCCGCCAAGCTGATCAAGAGCGAATGGCACAGCGCGGCCATCGCCGGCGACATGGCCGCCAAGCTGTATGAACTCGAGAGGATCGCCGAGAAGATCGAGGATCGTCCCGACAACTCCACGCGGTTCTTGATCATCGGCAACCAGGATGTGCCGATGTCCGGCGAAGACAAGACTTCCATCGTCGTGGCCATGCGCAACCAGCCCGGCGCGCTACACGACCTGCTCGAGCCTTTCCACCGCCACAAGGTCGATCTGACCCGCGTCGAGACGCGTCCTTCGCGCTCGGGGGTGTGGAACTATGTGTTCTTCATCGATTTCAAGGGGCATGGCGAGCAGCCGCAGATCATGGCGATGCTTGAGGAGGTGCGTCTGCGTGCCGCCGAGGTGAAGATTCTCGGCTCCTACCCGGCGGGTGTGCTCTAGGATGGGGCGAATGTCGACGCCGCCGCTTCCGGACATGCCGCGTATTCTCATCGTTGGCTTGGGGTTGATCGGCGGCTCGCTGGCTGCAGGACTCAAGGCCGCCGGCTATCGCGGCGAGATCGTCGCCTGCGATCGCGATCCCGGCGAGATCGCCCGGGGCGTGGAAATGGGTGTGATCGATGCCGGAGGGAGCGAGCTCAAGGCGCTGGTGCCCGGCAGCTCGCTGATTGTACTTGCAGTGCCGGTGATGGTCATGGAAGCGGTGATGAGCGAGCTCGCGCCGTGCCTTGCCGATCAGGTAGTGACCGATGTGGGCAGCACCAAGGCGGCGATCCGTGATGCCGCGATACGGGTATTTGGCGCACTTCCCGTGCGGTTCGTGCTCGGCCATCCCATCGCCGGCTCGGAGAAGAGTGGCGTGGCCGCTTCCAATCCTAGCCTCTACCGTCATCACAAGGTCATCCTGACGCCGCAGATGGACACCGACCCTCGGGCATTGGCGCAGGTACGCGCCATGTGGGCCGCATGCGATGCGGAACTGCTGGAGATGGAGGTGGAGCGACACGATCAAGTCTTGGCGCGTACCAGTCATCTGCCTCACCTGCTGGCCTTCTCACTGGTCGATACGCTGGCGCGGCAGGATCAGCGTCTGGATATCTTTCGCTATGCCGCGGGTGGATTTCGCGACTTCACGCGCATCGCCGGCAGCGACCCGGTGATGTGGCGCGACATCTTTACTGCCAACCGCGATGCGGTACTGGCGGCGCTGGACGATTTCGAGGCCGGCGTAACGCGGCTGCGACAGGCCGTGGCCAGCGGCGACGGCGATACCATGCTGGGCATATTCGACCGTGCCAGCCATGCACGACACTATTTCGATACGCTTTTGAACCAGACGAGTTATCAGGCGATGGAACAACGCAATATCCACTATCGAGTCATGCCCGGCGGGCAGGTGCAAGGTCGTATCCGGGTACCCGGCGACAAATCGATCTCGCATCGCTCGATCATGCTGGGCGCGCTTGCCGAGGGCGTGACGGAAGTCCAGGGCTTCCTCGAAGGCGAGGATAGCCTGGCCACACTGCAGGCCTTTCGCGAAATGGGCGTGGTCATCGAGGGGCCGCACCAGGGCCGCGTCACGATCCATGGCGTGGGACTGCAGGGGCTGAAGGCGCCGGCGGGGCCGCTGTACGTGGGGAACTCGGGGACTGCCATGCGTCTGTTCGCGGGGTTGCTGGCAGGGCAGGCCTTCGATACGGAGCTGACCGGCGATGCATCGCTCACCAAGCGTCCGATGGGGCGCGTCGCCGATCCGCTGCGTGCCATGGGCGCGGTGATCGAGACTGCCGATGGCGGACGGCCGCCGCTCAAGATCAAGGGGGGGCAATCGCTCAAGGGCATCAGCTACGACATGCCCATGGCCAGCGCCCAAGTGAAATCCTGCCTGTTGCTCGCGGGTCTGTATGCCCAGGGCGAGACCCGCGTGCGCGAGCCGGCGCCGACCCGCGATCACACCGAACGTATGCTCAACGGTTTTGGTTATCCGGTGCGGCGCGAAAGTGATCTGGCCATCCTCTCGGGGGGCGGCAGACTGAGTGCCGGGCCTATCGATGTGCCCTCCGACATTTCCTCGGCGACATTCTTTCTGGCGGCCGCGGCGATTACACCCGGTTCCGATCTGGTGCTCGAACATGTCGGCATCAATCCGACGCGTATCGGTGTGATCAATGTCCTGCGCCTGATGGGTGCCGATCTCGAACTCAGCCATCAGCGCGAAGTGGGCGGCGAGCCGGTCGCCGATATCCGTATCCGCTATGCGCCGCTCAAGGGTATCGACATTCCCGTGGATCAGGTGCCGCTGGCCATCGACGAGTTTCCCGCGCTGTTCGTGGCGGCCGCCAATGCCGAAGGCACCACTCGGCTGCGGGGCGCCGAGGAATTGCGTGTCAAGGAGTCCGATCGCATCCAGGCCATGGCTGACGGCCTCAGTGTGCTGGGGGTGACCAATACGGTCTATCCTGACGGTATCGACATTGTCGGCCATGACGGCACCGGCAACGATGGCCCCAATTATGCGGGCGGGCGTGTCGACAGCCTGGGCGACCATCGCATCGCCATGGCGTTTGCCGTCGCGACGCTACGCGCCCGGGAAGCCATTATCATCGACGATTGCGCCAACGTGGCGACGTCCTTTCCGGGGTTTGTCGCCTTGGCCGGCCGGGTGGGGCTGCAGGTGGAAGAACGGGAGGGCGCATGAGTCAGGCCCAGGAACACCAGAGCGTGCCGGTTCTCGCCATCGACGGGCCCGGAGGTGCCGGGAAGGGGACGATCAGCCGGCTGATCGCCGAGCGGCTCGGCTGGCACCTGCTCGATTCCGGCGCACTGTATCGTCTGACGGCGTTGGCAGCATTGAAGCATAACGTGGCACTGGATGACGAAGCCGCCTTGGCGAACCGTGCCGGGGCCCTGGACGTGGCGTTTCTTGCCGATGGAGATGTGACGCGGGTCGTACTCGAGGGGCAGGATGTTTCCGCGACGATCCGTACCGAGCAGGTCGGCGACAGTGCTTCGCAGGTTGCTGCGCTGCCGGCGGTGCGACAGGCACTGTTGGCGCGTCAGCGCCACTTTCGCCAAATGCCGGGTCTGGTGGCCGATGGCCGCGACATGGGCACCGTGGTTTTTCCTCAGGCACAGCTCAAGATTTACCTGACGGCATCCGCCGAGGAACGGGCCCGGCGGCGCTTCTTGCAGTTGCAACAGGCGGGTCAAACTGCTATTCTTTCGAGTCTTTTGAAAGAAATACAGGCTCGTGATGCGCGCGATATGCAGCGCGCAGTGGCGCCACTCAAGCCGGCCGACGATGCTCTTGAGCTGGATACCACGAGGCTTGCGATACCGGACGTGGTGGATCGCATCGAGGGACTTCTTGCCGAGCGGGGCTATCATCCTGCGGCATAGAGGTTCGGGCATGACGACAGTGCCCTTCCGGAGACCCCGGTCAGATGTCATGGCGTGTGCGGGCAACCCCTGAAAGCCTGCGCAGGTCGAACCAGCGTTAACATCCCCGGGGATGTGTGAATAAGGCCCGTGCTCGCTGGTGGCGCGGAGGAAGGCGGCGCGACCGCCACTCAAAACGTTGATCACGTAGGAATATCATGAGCGAAAGCTTTGCTGAACTGTTTGAACAGTCTCTCCAAGACATCAACATGGAACCCGGTGCCATTGTCATGGCGACCGTGGTTGACATTGATGGTGACTGGATCACCGTCAACGCTGGCCTGAAGTCCGAAGGTCAGATTCCCGCAGCGCAGTTCCGTAACGATAACGGCGAACTGTCCATCGGCATCGGTGATGAAGTCAAGGTTGCTCTGGAAGCTGTCGAGGACGGTTTCGGTGAAACCCGCCTGTCCCGCGAAAAGGCCAAGCGCGCCGAAGCCTGGATCGAGCTGGAAGCAGCCTTCGAGAAGGACGAAGTCGTCAAGGGCGTGATCAATGGCAAGGTCAAGGGTGGCTTTACGGTCGATGTAGCCTCCATTCGCGCCTTCCTGCCGGGGTCGCTGGTCGATGTACGTCCGGTTCGCGATACTGCGCACCTCGAGCACAAAGAGCTGGACTTCAAGGTCATCAAGCTTGATCCGAAGCGTAACAACGTCGTCGTTTCGCGTCGCGCCGTACTCGAAGCCGAAAACAGCGCCGAGCGTGAAGCTCTGCTGGCAACGCTTCAGGAAGGTCAGCAGGTCATGGGTATCGTCAAGAACCTCACCGACTACGGCGCATTCGTCGATCTCGGTGGCGTCGACGGCCTGCTGCACATCACCGACATGGCCTGGAAGCGTATCAAGCATCCGAGCGAGATCGTGGCCGTAGGCGACGAAATCAACGTCAAGGTGCTCAAGTTCGACCGCGAGCGCAATCGTGTTTCCCTGGGTCTCAAGCAGCTCGGCGAAGATCCCTGGGTCAACATCAAGGCGCGCTACCCGGAAGGCACCAAGGTCAACGCCCGCGTTACCAACCTCACCGATTACGGCTGCTTCGCCGAACTGGAAGAGGGTGTCGAGGGTCTGGTTCACGTCTCCGAAATGGACTGGACCAACAAGAACATCCACCCGTCCAAGGTCGTTCAGGTCGGTGACGAAGTGGAAGTCATGGTGTTGGATATCGACGAGGAGCGTCGTCGTATCTCCCTGGGTATCAAGCAGTGCACCACCAACCCGTGGGAAGATTTCAGCAGCCAGTACAACAAGGGCGACCGTGTCTCCGGTACCATCAAGTCGATCACCGACTTCGGTATCTTCATCGGTCTGGAAGGCGGCATCGACGGCTTGGTCCACCTTTCCGACATCTCCTGGAGCGAGACTGGCGAAGAAGCGGTACGTCAGTTCAAGAAGGGTGATGAAGCGGAAGCGGTCATTCTGTCCATCGATCCGGAGCGTGAGCGTATCTCGCTGGGCATCAAGCAGCTTGAAACCGATCCGGTTTCCGAGTTCCTGGCTGTCAATGACAAGGGCTCCATCGTCACCGGGCGTGTCGTTGAAGTCGATGCCAAGGAAGCTCAGGTCGAGCTGGCTACCGATGTCGTCGCCATCCTGAAGGCCTCCGAGATCAGCGCAGACCGTGTCGAAGATGCTCGCAACGTACTGAACGTGGGCGACAGCGTCGAAGCGCGAATCGTCAGTGTCGATCGCAAGAGCCGTGGGATCAGCCTGTCGATCAAGGCGAAGGATCAGACTGAGCCGCGTCGCAGCAATATCAGCAAGCCGCGCGATCAGGAATCCGACACCTCGGGTCCGACCACCATTGGTGATCTGATCAAGCAGCAGATGGGTCAGGACTGATTCTGTCTGTCGGTGAAGCGATCTCTTGCTGTCTCTATGGTTGTTTCCGTTGAGATAGCCACCTGATCGAAGCATCAAGCTATAAAAACCGCTGCCTCGGGCAGCGGTTTTTTTATGTCAGAAAAGTGATGTGACACGTGCCTATCGCTAGGACTTATCCGGCGGGTTGCCTTCCAGCGTGGCGAGTACACCGCGCAGTATGGAGAGCTCCTTGCGAGTCGGCTGTGCGCGGGCAAAGAGCGCATGCAGATGATCTTCGGTTCGAGCATGAGGCTGGGTCAGAAATCCCGAACTGTGCAGGGCACGATGTAGGTGGGCATAAAAATGCGTCATCTGCGCCTGAGTCGGCAAGGAGGCACTGGCAGGGGGCGGTAAAGACTCGCTATCCGGCCGGCGGCGCCAGGCACGGAATACCTCGTAGCAAAGCACCTGAACCGCTTGCGAGAGGTTCAATACCCCATAGTCAGGATTGGCGGGTATGCTCACCTGATGCGTGCAATGGCGGATTTCATCATTGGTCAACCCAAACCGCTCACGGCCAAAGACCATGGCTGCCGGGGCGAGCTGTGCTGTCTCAATCAACTGCTGGGCCATGCTATCGGGTTCATCGAAGTGGGGTAGCGGCAGGCTGCGTAACCTGGCACTGGCGCCTACCACCTGGACGCAGTCCGCGACTGCCTCGGGCAGGGAATCGACGATACGGGCCTGTTCCAGAATGTCGGTGGCACCCGCCGCGAGCCGGAAGGCCTCATCGTCCGGAAAGCAACGCGGATTGACCAGTGTCAGATGACGCAGTCCCATGGTTTTCATGGCGCGTGCTGCGGCCCCGATATTACCGGGATGATAGGTTTGGACGAGGACGATGCGGAGATTGTCGAGCATATGAGTCAGCCAAATTCGAGAGTGGCAAAAGCCTAGCGGCCCCTGCGGTAAAAAACTACCCTAAACCCACTCAATCTGGGTTTGCTTTCTGCACTGACTTAACACGCAAAAGCCCCGCCGAAGCGGGGCTTTTTACAGCAGCAGCTTATGACTGCTGATGATTCGGCAGGCTGGGCCTAACTTACATCATGCCGCCCATTCCACCCATTCCACCCATGTCCGGAGCGCCACCGGCTGGCTTCTCTTCCGGATCCTCAGCGATCATCGCCTCGGTGGTGATCATCAGGCCTGCAACGGAACCTGCGGACTGCAGGGCGCTACGAGTCACCTTGGCCGGATCCAATACGCCCATTTCGAACAGGTCGCCGTACTCGCCCGTCTGCGCATTGTAGCCGAAGTTACCTTCACCATCCTTGATGCGATTGATGATGACGGAGGCTTCTTCACCGGCATTGGTGACGATCTGGCGCAGCGGAGACTCCATGGCGCGTAGCGCGATGGCGATACCGTGCGTCTGATCGGCGTTGTCGCCCTTGAGATCCTTGATCTTGGTCAGAACACGGATCAGAGCGGTACCGCCCCCAGGCACGACGCCTTCTTCGACGGCAGCACGAGTGGAGTGCAGGGCGTCTTCGACACGCGCCTTCTTCTCCTTCATCTCGACTTCGGTGGCGGCACCGACGCGGATAACCGCTACACCACCTGCCAGCTTGGCGACACGCTCCTGGAGCTTCTCGCGGTCATAATCGGAGGAAGTATCTTCGATCTGCGCGCGGATCTGGCTGACGCGAGCTTCGATATCACCCTCGACACCGGCACCATCGATGATGGTGGTGTTTTCCTTGGACATGGTGACGCGCTTGGCGTTACCCAGGTGATCCAGGTTGGCCTGCTCAAGCGTCAGACCGACTTCCTCGGAGATGACGGTACCGCCAGTCAGGATGGCGATATCCTGCAGCATGGCCTTGCGACGGTCGCCAAAACCCGGTGCCTTGGCTGCGGCAACCTTGACGATGCCACGCATGGTGTTGACCACCAAGGTAGCCAGCGCTTCACCTTCGATATCTTCGGAGATGATGACCAGCGGCTTGCCTGCCTTGGCGACAGCTTCCAGCACCGGCAACAACTCGCGGATGTTGGAAATCTTCTTGTCGACCAGCAGGAGATACGGATCTTCCAGTTCCACCGCCATGGTGTCCTGGTTGGTCACGAAGTACGGAGACAGGTAGCCACGATCGAACTGCATACCTTCAACGACTTCCAGCTCGTCTTCGAAGCCGCGACCTTCGTCCACGGTGATGACGCCTTCCTTGCCAACTTTTTCCATGGCTTCGGCGATGATCTCACCGATGCGGGAATCGCCATTGGCGGAAATGGTACCAACCTGGGCAATGGCCTTGGAGTCGGTGCAGGGCACGGACAGCTGACGAATCTCTTCGACGGCGGCAATTACGGCCTTGTCGATACCACGCTTGAGATCCATCGGGTTCATGCCGGCAGTGACGCCTTTCAGACCTTCGTTGACGATGGCCTGTGCCAGAACGGTTGCGGTAGTGGTACCGTCACCCGCTACATCGGAGGTCTTGGAAGCGACTTCCTTGACCATCTGGGCGCCCATGTTCTCGAACCGATCCTTGAGTTCGATCTCCTTGGCGACGGAAACGCCATCCTTGGTCACGGTCGGTGAACCAAAGGATTTCTCCAGAACCACGTTGCGGCCCTTCGGTCCTAGCGTTGCCTTGACGGCATCGGCGAGGACGTTGACACCACGAGCCATACGCTTACGAGCGTCATCAGAAAACTTGACCTGTTTCGCTGCCATTTTTCGATCTTCCTAAATCAGATGTGCTTGAAACGTAATGCAATCACCGAATGCTAAGCCGGGCTCAGCCTTCAACAACGGCCAGAATGTCCGACTCACTCATGATCAGAACTTCTTCGCCATCGATTTTCTGCTTCTCGACGCCAAAGCCTTCCTTGAAAATCACGGTATTGCCGACCTTGACATCCAGCGGACGGATTTCACCGTTATCGAGAATCCGGCCGTTGCCGACGGCGAGGATTTCGCCTCGGGTCGGTTTTTCCTGGGCGTTACCCGGAAGCACGATGCCGCCAGCGGTCTTCTGTTCTTCTTCCACGCGACGGACGATGACGCGATCGTGCAAGGGACGGATGTTCATTGCTCACGTTCTCCTGATGTTTGCATGTGTTGAATGCATATCCCTGTTGAGCATGGCTCAGGGTGAAGGCAGAGCCTTCTCGGTTATATGGCCTTGCGGCCGAACTTGTGTGCTGTGCCCTTGATTGGGTCGGCTAGGCCGCTTTCAAGGGGGCGGCAATGATTTTTTTTAATGTCTCGGCTCGTCTTTGGATATGAAATCCCCTTCCAGTGGCGTCTTGTCTGCGTCGTCCTGAGGGTCACGATGGGACTGGGTCTGGGAAGTGCGGGCGCCATTCGCCCAGTCATCTTGCGTATAACGAAAGGACTGTTGCTGGAAAATGCCCAGCTTGGCAGTAGCCCGCGCGAGACCGCGCCCAAGCAGTTGTCGAGAACGAGGTATCAAGCAAAGTAGCCCCAGCGTGTCGGAGAGGAATCCAGGCGCCATGAGTAAGGCTCCGCCAAAGATCAATGCCGCTCCGGTAATGAGTTCATCGGAGGGGATTTCCCCTCGAGCAAAACGTAATTGAGCCCGCTGCAATGTTGAAACCCCTTCGCGGCGTATCAGATGGAGGCCGATGCCTCCGGTCAGCAGCACCAGCAATAATGTCGCTAGCAGGCCAATCTGGCCGCCAATAGCGAATAGAACGACAAAATCTAATAGCGCAAAGAGAGTAATGAGAAACAATAAAGGCATGACCATTCCTGAAGACGCGTGATCTCCATTAAATGGTGGCATCCGTAACGATTACAAGATGGGGGTATCGGGACGGCGTCGATCCAATAGGCAGCAGCGAATCAGCAGATGTACCGGTAATGCAGCGCTGTCACTCTAGAACGGCGAATGCTGACTAAAGTCGCCCTGAGGCCTTCCTGGCGTTAGCCCTTCAGCAAAGCGGTGATGGCTCCTGACGGAAATTCCGCCAGGAAGCGTTAGGCGCGGGAATCATGCGCCAAGGCTGAGGCTCAGAAACTGACGTAATCTTCGATCTGTTTGACTGTCGCAGGGCCGATGCCATCGACGCGCGCCAGATCTTCAGCGCTTTGGTAGGGGCCGTTTTCCTCGCGATCTTTCACGATCGCTTGTGCCTTGACTTCGCCGATGCCGGGTAGATGCGCCAGGGTCTCGATATCGGCCTGGTTGAGGTTCACGCTTTGTACCGTTTCCTCGGCACTTGCGAGTGCCGTTGTGCCGAGCAAGCATGCTAACAGAAGTGCACTGAATTGTTTTTTCATTGAGGGTTCCCTGCGGATGATCCTGAGTGAGCGGCGGTTGAAGGGTCTTCTACCGTAGCGAGCTAGCATCTTGTGCTGCATCGGCATTTGTCCGGGTTTTATGTAAGAAATATGTGACAAAAAGAAACTGAAGCGTACCTGCGCGGTCTGTTTAAGAAGTCCTGCGTCTCGGAACCCTGCGGTGGCTTCGGGTACAATGCGCCTTTATCTGAGTTGCCCGGAGCGGTCATGCCTTCCCCCGAATCCCCCCTGATCATTGCCCTTGATTACCCGAATCTAACCTCTGCATTGCAAATGGCTGATGCGCTTGACCCGAAGCGATGCCGCGTCAAGGTAGGCAAGGAGTTGTTCACGCGAGAAGGCCCTCAAGCCTTAGATGCCCTGCATGAACGCCAATTCGACGTGTTTCTCGACCTTAAATTCCATGACATTCCGAATACGGTGGCCGGTGCCGTAGAGGCCGCGGCGGAACGGGGCGTGTGGATGGTCAATGTGCATGCCAGTGGCGGACGCCGGATGATGGAGGCGGCCAGAGAGCGCTTGGCGCAGCGTAATCTGACCACTCATCTGATTGCCGTTACAGTGCTGACCAGCCTTGAGCGTGTCGATCTTGCGGAAATAGGACTGGACCTGGAGCCGTTGAGTCAGGTAGAGCGCTTGGCTTGTCTGGCCCAGGAAAGCGGGATGGCAGGAGTGGTATGTTCGGCGCAAGAATCACAGCGGTTGCGGGCAATATGTGGCGAGGCCTTTCTCAAGGTGACGCCAGGCATACGGCCAGCGTCCGCTCAGGCCGGCGATCAGCGGCGGACCTTGACACCGGCGCAGGCCATTCAGGCAGGAAGTACGCATCTGGTTATCGGCCGTCCGGTTACTCAGGCGCACGACCCCATGGCGGCCCTGGCGGCGATCGAACGGGAAATCGGCTATTAAGCGCGCCTAGAGGCCATCGGCTGGCGCCGGTCTGCTGCGAAAGGCATGACTACTCGCCTTCCAATCCGGTGATCGGTTTGCTGGTTCCCCACTTGCGACAGCTCGGGCATTGCCAGTGAAGTTGAGCGACGCCTAATCCGCAGCGATGGCAGCGGTAGCGCGGACGCGTCTCAAGCAGTTTGTGGGTATGTTGCTTGAGTAGCAGAATCCGCTTACGTTCTTTGGCATCGGTCTCGGTGAGATAGAGGTCCATCAAGTAATCGAGGCCACGCAAGCTCGGTTGACGCTGGAGCTGGTCGCTGACAAACAGGGTGGCGGCCTCCGGCCCTTCATGATGGTATAGCGTCTCGGCCAGCATGATGATGACACTGGTGAAGGGCGCCTCCTGGATCTGTTGTTCCAGAAACGTCTGCAAGCCTTTCTCATCTTCGAGCATGAGAAAGGCTTGGCGGATTGGATCGAGAATGACCGGTAGAAAATCTCGATCCTGACCGGGAACGCGCTGCAGGATACGTATCATGGCCTTATAGTGACCATTTTCCTCTTCTAGCTCGGCGAGTAGGCAGTTGGCCCTTACGCACTGAGCGTCGATATTCAACGCTTGCTGCAAATGTTTTCGAGCCAAGGCCGGGCTAGCGCTGTGCCGATCCTGCTGGGCCATTTCACATAGCCAGTGAGCTGCCGCCCGTCGGATATCGGGGTCCTGTCGAACCAGTTGTGGCTGCGCGATATTGAGCGCGTCCTGCCATTCGCGTTCGCGTTCCAATAGATCGATCAGCAAGCGTTTGGCTGCCAGCGATAAATCGTTATCGCTGGTTTCCTTGATCATGGCGTGCAGGAGGCGCTCGGCCCGATCCAACAGGCCGAGATTGAGGAAGTCTCTTGATAGCTCAAGCTGGACGAGCCCGCTTTGCTGAGACGTCAGGGTGGGACGTGCAAGCAGGTTCTGATGAATCTTGACGGCGCGATCCGCCTCTCCGCGTGAACGGAACAGGTTGCCAAGGGCAATATGCGTCTCGATGGTATCGCTGTTGACCTCCAAGGCTTGAACAAAGGTCTCAATGGCACGATCGGGCTGTTCGTTCAGCAGGTGATTGAGACCCACGAAGTAATCTCGGGACAGGGCACGGTCATCCCGGGAGCGTTTTCGCTGGCTTCCATGTTCAACGCGGCCTAGCCACCATCCGATGGCGATCGCTGCCACCAGCAGGGCTAGCAGCAGAGGGTCAAGCATTTAGGAAACTTCCTTGTACTCCTGGATACGCAGGCGATCGAGCTCCTTGCGCTGCTGTTGATTATGCCGCTGGGCACGCGTGAGCAGAGTGCGCAGGCGAAGATACAGGCCGGTCATGGCCAGCATGCCCAACAGCACGCCGCAGGCCAGCGCGACGAGTAGCCAGAGCGAAAGCGAGGCCGGCGGCAGTTCCACCCATATCAGATTCAATGGCAACGCTTGTTGGTTGTTGACCGCAAACAAGATGCCGAACAATAAGACAACGATGAGAATAATGGCTAGCAAGACGCCTTTGAGCCAACGCATAGCAGCTTCCTTTCCTACTTTGAGTTACAGAGCATAGCGGTCGTATACTCGCGGCGAAACTTATAGAGGCGATTTCCTTCCCTGAGCGTCGTCGTCGGCTCCGTTGATGTCCCCCGCCAGATCAATCGCGCATATTGTCTGATATTACCATCCTAAGCTCCATCGACCCATGGCGAAGCATACGACCTAGGTCGGTGTTGGGCTAGGGCTATCACCGCCGGATAATCGCCGGCAGGGTTCAATAGCCTAGAGCACGGCTGGCGTTGACCTGTTCGCGAAGCTCTTTGCCCGGTTTGAAGTGCGGCACGTATTTGCCGTCAAGCTCGACTGGGTCGCCCGTCTTTGGGTTACGACCGACACGGGGTTCGCGAAAGTGCAGGGAAAAGCTGCCGAAGCCTCGAATCTCGACTCGCCCGCCATCAGCCAAGGCATCGGTAATATCATCGAGCATGATACGAACCGCCGCTTCGACTTCCTTGATTGACAGCTCGGGCTGCCGCATCGCTATTTGTTCGATCAGTTCGGATTTGGTCATCGATTTTCTCCATGCGCGGCTGCGCGCGTCACATATGACTTAAGCGCCGTTCCCGTGCGTTGTTATTTTCTTCAGCATACTGCTCAAGTTCAGATAAAACAACGCATTAGCCAAACTGTTCATAAAGCTGCAGTGGCGATAGTGAGGTTGCATGTCGTTGACTTAATGGCTCGGGTATACTCGTGGTCCATTCATCACGCAGTACTGCGAGGCGTTCGTGACCGAAGACGTCAATATCAAGCGGCTCTATTGGCATTCACGGCGGGGCATGTGGGAGCTGGACCTGTTGCTGGTCCCCTTTCTGGAGCATCGCTACCGGGATCTTTCAAAAGCCGATCAGGAACTTTATCGAGTCTTGATCGATAACGAAGACCAGGATCTCTTCGTCTGGCTGATGCGTCGGGAATGGCCCGAGGACAATGAGCTGCGCAGGATGGTAAAGATGATCGTCGAATATGCCGAAACCACTTCCAACGATCAGTATCGTACCCTCTAGGGTGGGAATGGCTCTGCAGGGCGCCGTCGCGGCAGGCGTCCTGAGTCTGCTCGCTTGGCTGGGACCGTGGTGGTTATTGCTTTCGTCATGCTTGACGGGGTTATGTCTTGCGGCTTGGGGCGGGCGGCCGCGGCGCTGGCGGCTACGCCAAGTTTGTAGTGGCACGGCGTGGCATTGGGAGCAGCAACTGCGTGAAGGTACCTGGCGTCGAGTGTCGTTAAGAGTCGTTCGCCTTGGCCCTGCATTGGTTGGCCTGGATATTGGCGGGCGTCGATATTGGCTATGGCCTGACAGCAGCTCGCGTACCGCTATGCGCCAGCTACGCCAAACGCTGAATTGGCCCCCCTCAGGGGCGGATGAGGGTACTTTGCCGTTCTGAGGGCAAGGGCCGATCGGCGGTCTGCCTGGCGCAGTCTCGGTTGAAATGCAATCCGCATGATTCGCGCCGCGCCAGCGCGGCGTCTACCGTTAGACTGGCTAGCCTGGCGGCGTGTCTTGCGGCGGCGAGTATGTGTGAGGGGGAATAGACTCTCCACCACGCGTCCAGGCGTTCGCCATGTTCTTCCAGCCGACGCTGGGCGTCTTTCAATCCCGCATCGCAACGCACGATTCCTACGCGGCTGCCCATTATTCTGCGTATGGCTTGTAGTATTCCTTCGATTTCCCGATCGGGAGCGTCGGGAGATTTTCCCAATACCGGCGTCATCACCGCAGCATTAGAGCGGGGACGCCTGGTACGCAATCGATCCGCCGCCGAGCGTGCGAACACCAGGCATTCCAGTAACGAGTTGCTGGCCATGCGATTGGCGCCATGTAACCCCGTGCAGGCCACTTCGCCGATGGCAGACAAACGGGGGACGTCGGTGCTGGCCTCTAGCAGGGTGGCGACGCCGCCACAGCTGTAGTGAGCCGCCGGTACCACCGGAATGGGATGTCGAGTCATGTCCAGCCCCCGAGCCAGACAGTGGGCATGAATGGTCGGGAAAAGCGCGACGATTTTATCGCTTGGCAGATGTGTAACATCGAGCAGGACGTATTCGAAGCCACGGTGTTGCATCTGCGCATCGATGGCTCTTGCGACGATGTCACGTGGGGCCAGTTCCGCTCGGGCATCATGATCCGGCATGAAGCGCTGACCGTCCGGGGTGCGTAGCAGTCCGCCTTCGCCGCGTACCGCTTCGCTGATCAAGAACGGCTCTCCCTGCACATCGTACAGGCAGGTGGGGTGAAATTGCTGAAATTCCAGATGTTTGAGTGTGGCTCCCGCCTCGGCTGCCATGGACATGCCGACGCCCAATCCCGGCGATGAGACCGTTGCATGTGGAAACAGCCCGCTGGCTCCGCCGGTGGCAAGAACCGTTTCGCGGGCAAAATGCTGGGTTACACCACCGTCCGGGCCTAGACATAACGCGCCTCGGCAATGGCCGGCTTCATCCTGTAGCAAGGTAAAAGCGGTTTGATTGTTGATGATGCGAATGGCGGAATGCTGATGCGCATGCATCATCAAGGTATCCATGACGGCTCTTCCCGTGGCATCCGCGGCATGAATGATACGTCGCTGGCTATGTCCGCCTTCACGTGTCAGGTGGAAGGGGAAAGCGGCATCGGGGTCAGGCGCCGGGGTAAAAGGCACACCCAGGGCAATCAGCCATTCAATGGCTTTCGGACCGTGCTCCACGGTCATGCGTACGGCCGGCTCGTCGCAAAGTCCGTCTCCCGCCACGAGCGTATCGCGGATATGAGCGTCAATGCTGTCCAACGGCGAAAGTACGGCTGCGATGCCTCCTTGAGCCCAGGGACTTGCTCCGCTCAACCCGGATGATGCGAAGAGTAGCGTCACGGGGCGTGAGTCAGCCAGCGACAAGGCCAACGTCAGGCCTGCGATGCCGCCACCGATGATCAGGACGTCATGATCGAGTCGATTCATCATTGCGGATTCCTGGTGGGTGCGCGGCTTCGGAGGATACGATCCGCTTTGCATCGCTAATCAAGGTGTGCTGCTTGGCGCGACGGCGCAGCCGGGCGCTAGGCAGGTGTCTCAGGCTACCCAGGATGTCTGCCATTTCCCATGTCAGGCGAGCGAGTTCGCGATTGAGCCATAGATATCCGCTTGGGCTGTACAAGGCCCGGCCCTTGTCGGAATAGACATTGCGCGCCTTTTCGGCATGACGCTGCAGGTCGAAGGCGACCACTGTTACCTCAATCTGCTGACCGGTGCGTACCTGGAACGCCAAGCTGCCCAGCGCTCGTGCGAGGCAATGCTGCTCTTCACGTAACCCCTCGAGTCCCATGATCAGGTCATGACCCGCCCGGGTTGTCCAGTGCGTTTCCAGCAGTAGCTCGATAGTGGAAAGCATCCGCCGCTCCAACGAGAGAATATCCTCGAGCTCGTCTCGGTGCAGACGTCTCTCGCTATGAATAGCGTCCACCATACTGCGCTGCTTGACCAGTTGGGTGGTCATGATCTTAAGCAGTTGCCGAGTATCGATATCATCACGCGTTCGAGCGCTGGTATGGATATGATAAAGCCGTGCAAGCTTGTCGAGGTTGTCTGCCAGCAGGAAACGCATCACGTCGGTGGCTTTCTGCGGTAGTACAAGCACCGTCACTAGCATGCCAACCGATGTGCCGATAAGTACGTCGAAAGCGCGCCAGAGCGCTATGGATAACTCGTGCTGCCCATCGCCGACGACCATGAGCAGGGTGATACCGAATATCAGTGCGCTGTAGGAATAGCGTGTTGCAAAGGTGGCATGGGTGGCTAACGCAATGCCGACAAGAGTCAATGCCGGTACCATGCTGGGATAGGGAAGGGGGGCAACGATAAGCAGTAAACCGCAGGCAGCGCCGAGGACGGTTCCGAGCAAACGCTGCCCGCCCTTGTCGAGCACGCCTCCGATATGCGGGAGATTGCCCATCACCATCAACGTGCTGACCAAGGCCCAACTTCCATGAGGGATGTCGAAAGCACGAATTATTGTGTAGGTGATGATCAGCGCGAGTGTGGAGCGCACCAGATGCATGCGATGCCGATGATAATAAATGTAGTAAGGGTCGCGTAAGCGAAGCCTCATCACCGGCGGTCCTCATGCTGCATGCTTGCGGCACACACTGTGTGTAGGGGCCGATAAACACACTGCACTTCAATATGGCGAAGAAGAAAAATGAGCAAGAATGATAGCCTGTCGAGACCTAGGGCTCCCGCTAATGGGAAGCGGAAGAAAACCTAAATGATGCCATCTGGCCTCGGAGATTGGCAAGGTCATTGAGCAAGTGTTGGGCGGTTCTGAGCGTCGTGCCTGTCCGTATCGTGCCAACGCTTGATAAGTTTTATTTGCACCGCATATACTTTTTAATTGCCCAGCTGCCCCTTGGCGCCGGGCATTCTATCCGACAGAGTAAAAAGACATTCAAGAATGATGAGAGGCGTTTTCCTGTACCATCTTCTTGTGTATGGCGAGAGGCTGCAGCATTGCGAGTATCGCCAGATAATCCCGAAGATTATCTTTTACAAGAATATAATAACAAGCATCTTCGTCGATGTTGACGTCAATAATATAGCGTATTCCTTTGAGGCTGGTTTTGATTTCGGCATCGATAGTGGAGTGTTCGGTGGTGCCATATACGCTATAGACATCCATTATAGAATCAATAAGCTTGTAACCGACCTTTTTTAGTGCCTCTTCTTCACTAAAAGAATTAATGTCAAACTCAACAAGATCGTCAAGTTCCTCATGTCGCTTTATGAGCTCACCTTCGTTGTAAAGGTAAATCCCTCTGCCTAAAATATCATGTCTAATCATTTTATAGCCTTGTTATTGCTTTGCATTTCCCCAGCAAGTAAGGATACGTGAGATAGGTAGGCAGTGGTCAACTTGTTCTGGAAGAGAAAAACACCTCGCCCTATTGAGCGTCTGATTAACTGTATGAGTTACAATGATTTTTTAGAAAAATGGTTTTATTTTCCAAAAAGTAATGCTTTGGTTCTAATTCTTTTGGAGGCCAGCGGACCGGCCGGTGCTGTAAGTCTGTTGCGTGGCTAAGATATAATTTAATTCAAGAAATGCTGATAAAGTAAAAATGCTAATACCAGAAAACATCGCTGAAAGGAAATTATGGCTTGTCTGAAAAGTCGGCAAGCGTTGGTTGGGTGCGGCAAAAAATTAGTGAAACAGCGAGTTTGCCGGACTAAGCGAGTACCTTATTCCGTTCTTGGCATGGTATGGATGAGTCTAGACTCTTTCCGAATCCCGCTGGTCGAGCATATGGCCTAATGCTTTCGCCGCCTGTTCTTGGCGTGGGACTTTTAGCGGTTCGTAGTCTTTTACAGCGCATACGGGGCAGGGAGGACGATTGGGCGGTGGAGTTTCGATGAATACTTCTGTGCCACACACGCGACAGCGGTGAAGTCCCTTTTTCTGTTTCAGTGCTGACATGTGTGGCCGGCTCCCTTGATGTTCCATCATCAGATCAACGCTAAGAATAGTAGTATTTCCGTGTCAACGGGAGACTATATACTTAATATATGGTGTCGATTTGTTAGTAATTGTACTTGGTGTAAGCATAGCGCCAGTGGGGAAGGGGGCGAAAGCGCAGATGTGGACCGAGCGATATTCATTCTACAAATCTTAACAACACGAGGGATGAGGGCGAAGATGAATGGGGGAGGCAAGAAGGCGTGTGGTGCCCGGAGTCGGACTTGAACCGGCACGGAGTCAACCTCCGAGGGATTTTAAATTGCTGTAAGGTGAATGTGTGAGCATTGGTGCCCACCGTAGCCTGAGCTTCTAGGCGAGCAGTGCTGAGCAATGCCTTTGATGCGCCCAGTTCAGCTCCTGTGCGACGTGTTACCGCTTGGGCAGCTGTAGCTTCGGCCTTTGCATCCGCAATGTTGGCAGCGATTTTCTTGATAGTGGAGGCGGTGGACTCGGCGAGGGAGCCTACAAGACGAGCACCAAGGATCGCCGCAACGCCAATCGCAACGTCTCTAAGAGCACTGAGGCCGTCAGCCATTGTCTACTGTGACGGCGAACTCCTTACCTTGCTCGGTAGTGTCGAACGTATCCCCATTCCGTTCCACACGGTAATGACGCGGTGGTATAGTCGGTGGCCGTTCTCAGCCCACCAAGAAGCCCGGCGTCGCCACCCTGAAGGCATCTCTGCGATGGCCGAACCAAGAGATTTAAAGCCCTTGCAAGTCATCGGACATTACTGCGGCAGCTTCTTTGGCGGCGCCCTCTGCCGGCATCCAGCGCATCGTTGGTGCGGTTGATGGTGTTCCAGGAATCAGTGGAGCCGCTTGCGCGATAAGCGATGCGAACGCGATTCGCCTCAGCCATGGTTACTACCTCGTGTGGGTTTAGACATAAAAAAACCCGCACAATGGCGGGTTAATAGTGATTAGCCTTAATCCAAGCCAGGCAGATGGCGCTTGCGTTGGCAGTTGACAATAGTGATTGGCGGTTTGATGACGGTAGCGCTGGATTACTTCCCTAGCTTGGGATGAATAGAAAAGCCGCCATTGCGGCGGCCGATTTATCCAGCAGCGATTAGGCTAGTGTTTCGGTCCCGGTGACACGATTACGGACATAGTCACCGTTATTTGACTTGAAAGTGCAGTCCCCCTCGACAGAACAGTCAATCATAGCCCCTAGGCGGGAAGACGACGAAAAATTAACGTTACCTTGTACAAAGCAGTCGCGCAGTTTGACGCCCCTGGCTCCCGCGCCGACAAGTTGAACATCCACACTGGATAACTTTGAATCGGACACATTGAACGATCCGGATCCATATCTAACCGATAGGGCGCCCATTTCTACGCCGCGCACAGAATGAACACCCTTCCATGAGGTGAGCTTTATGTCGCCAACTTGCGTATCGCTAACGACTAGGCGTCCTGTTTTTCCGTCCGCCCCTGTGGCGTCAATGCTCCCAAACTTGCGACCACCAGTTACCGTTACGCGGCCATAGCCGTTTTGAACCAGTGCATTACGGAACCTGTCCAAGGCACAGTTTGTGAATGTGACGTCGGCGCCGTTGTTCTCCAGGAAGTCCCGCGTTTCCCATTCTTCCGAGCGGCGAATTTCTCCATGCACGTCGACAAACATTATCCCTATACCTTTGTCGACTCTGACATAAGGGGAGCATCGGTTACTTTCTATTTGGCAGGCAGTGAAGCGAAGCATGTTGCATGCATCGCCCGCCACAGTGGTGAATAGGTTAATCGCCGGATGTGTTGTCTCGCTGTTCTGGCTGGAATCACCAACATTCCGGCCACTGCTCTGTATATTGCACTCTTGGAAATTGCCATCCTGGCATTTATCAATTGCGAGCGCGCTGCCGTTGAAGCCCTCGATGTTAACGTTACGGAACAGAGGGTATGCGCACTCCTTGAGGAAGAAGGCACCATTCTCGAATCCCATTCCTTGAAGGTGGATATTTTCGACAATGATTCCCCAGGAAAAGCCGCCGTCCCGGTTGTATTCGAACATATAAGTGTCTGGATCCTGATTAGCTCCGGAATTGCGGATAATGCATTCGATCTGGTTTTCACCTCGAATGATTCCGCACCAGCCGCCAGGAATAACCAGTGGTGGTGTGATGGTATAATAACCGCGAGGTACTACCACCGCCTTGCCAGTATCAATAGCTGCCTGAAAAGCGGCTGCCCAATCGTCACCGCCATTGTGAAATTCCGTTACGTTAACGCTGCCTAAAGTTGCCATTTTATGCTCCGATAGTTGGTCCGGCGTGAGTGCCGGCTCTGATGCCACTTAGAGTTTCTAATATATTACTTTCTGATCCGTAGCCGTGACTGAGGAATATGAAATGCAAACTGCGTCACAACGAAGAAACCCAGCGCTTGGCTGGGCTAGGAAAATCATGGCCTACGGATTGGCTTGTCAGTCAGCCACTTAAGGCACGCTGACGTTGACTTGGCAGTAGCCGCTGGACGGCCCGATGTGAGTCATCGAGGCTGCTTGGGTATCTTGGTAATAGTTCAAATGCTCGGCGAGCGAAGAGGCTATGCGGTACGCCTCAATACTCGACGGAAGGATTTCTGCGGTTATGACTGATGGCGGTTTGACGAAGGCCTGCATCAAGAGCAAGTTAGTATGCTGTGGGCGCGGCGCCAGTGGATGCAGTGAATAAGCTGCCTGGAACGATGGTAGAGTGAACCCATGGGGCGCCGGTATTCTGAGCGCTTAAAACCTCGCTGGCTTCCGGTATTTTATTGTAGGCGACAGGCGGCCCATCCCAAGCCACCACTCGTCGACGCGTGTGCGGCTGTCTGATCTCTGAATGTCATTTCCGTACTTCTCCAAGGTCGAGTTGAAGGCGACCTGCTCCTGTATCGCTTCCTGAACTGGGGTTTTCTGGCGCACCTGTTGTGTGATGCTGCTGCTGGCATTCTTCTCACTGTATCCCGCTCGTACGGCCGCTTGGGTGCCGTTTAGACCAATCAGATACTCAGCACGAATATCGCTTGTTGCTCATTGAGGCCATGGCTCACAGTTATGGAGCTGGACCGCTTCGATTCTTCGCCGCGCTCTCTGAGCTAACCAACCCACAGCCTCTAGGGTTGGCAACCTAACTTTAATCGAGGAGGACCCAGAAGGGCCCGAGCCTTTCGAATATGGTGCTTCAAAGCTAAGATCACCACAGCGTCGGAAGATGTAGAACCATGGTCTTTATAGACAGAAATAACTCAAGCTGCTAACTAGTTTTTATTTGAATGTTGTTGCGTAGTAGATAGGGGGCGTATTCAGCTTGTTTACGAAGTAAAAGACCCTTAGGTCCTCCAAGTACTTCTTCGCGAACTCTCAACGGCGTCGACATCCAGCGCATGACATAAGTATCTGCCTCTAAAGGCGGCGCCCCGCCAAGGCAGGGCGCCATTCAAATTACAACAAGAAGTAAGATGCGATGATAACAATGAACAGTACCAGCGAGACGATTTCGAGAAGCCCAGTGAACCGGCCATTGCTCCGCGGAAAAGAGTATACAATAGTCAGTAACCTATCGATTAGGTACATGACCAGCGACCAAATCTCTCGCATATCTATCCCCCTGCAGTGTCCACTAGGGTCCCATCAGCGCGATTGTCAGTGCAGACTTCCAGTTCAGCCGGGTCCCATCAGCGCGATTGTCAGTGCAGACTTCCAGTTCAGCCGGGTTGCGTTAGCACATAGAGTGTAACGGAAGCCTTGGTTAACTTTCATAAGGTCTTGGATCGCCGTCTTTGTCGTGCTTGCCAATGCTCGAAAGCTAGCTTGCGGGAACCAGAAGTTCAGCAATGCATCTGCCACCACCATACCTTGCGAGCATTCGTAGATCTCGTCAATGACCTGATCTACGATGTCGGCTACTTCTTCGTTGACTTGATCAGGCGTGGATCCAACGGTACCGCCGAATATTGCCTGGATGATTTCATGATAGTCATTATGTTCTTCAACTGTGAGCGCCATTTTCTGACTCCAGATTGGTTTTGGCACTCTTGGCGCTAAGGAAGGGTAATCTCTCGACTTTGAAAGAATTACTGTTTTGCAACGTGAGCATTTCACTTTCAGCAAGGTGTACTCATCGACTCGCAGAAGAAGCTTGTTGCAGTTACTGCAGCGGATGTCGTGCATTGTCTGTCCTTGTCAGATACGCTAGGCTTCCCCGGCTCTCGTGAGAGTGGGAGACTTTGGCTGGCAGGCATAGGCTGCTGGTTGGTGACTGACATCAGTGCAGCAACCCTGATGTCAGTCGCCTCCCTTTCGTTTCCTTCGAAGTCACATCAATCCGCTCGCACTCATGAATGCGCACCCAGATGGCCCGATCGTAGCCGGTGGACGATTCAGGCCGCGTCCAGTGCAAGCGTCATCCGTAGCTGATCACCCCAATGCTCCATGTGCGCCTCCAAAGGCAGCTTGGTCCAGCGATGATTGGCCAGTTCACGCACCGCCATGCTGCCGCGCTCATTCTGATCATCAAGCGCCTTGCACGCTGCATCGAACTGTTGCTGAGCGTTAAGCTCCCTATGTATAAATGCATCAATGTGTAGGTCGCACCAGATCGCAAAGTCATCATCCAGCCAACGAGCAAAGGCAACAGCGAGTTTTGAATGAAGCCGTGTTCCAGGACTGTCGCCACCCCTCATGGTTCGCGCTAACCCAAAGTCCGATTTCGGACATTGCTCTTGCCGAGCGCTCTAGCTAGAGTAGCAATGTGTTTTTTGGTGCTGGGCAGTTCGAGCCACTTAGCAGGGCGCTTACCAAAGCGTCTGGAAATATCAGTGGCATTGATCTAGCCATTAGTGCTGAATTGGACCGCTCTGCCTTGGTAGTCGAAAGGGAAGATGTTACTCATGGTGCTTCCCTTCTGGTGCTGGACCATGTCCATCGGGTTAAAGCGGCCACAGAGTAAGCACCACCGCTTGCCCCATGACTCATACCGGAAGGCTCTGTGCATCTAGCGGCGGTGCATGCCGCTCACGAAAAAGCCCCATCGAATGGCGGGGCTTGGAAAAGGGGCCGCACGACCTTTCTCGTGCGGTTGGTCACTGCTTGGCGTCTCTCGACGGCGGGCCTTGATAGATAGCCAACTGGATTCACCTCCTGGCTACCGCTGGGTTTCACTTATCCTCGTCATCCATCTGACGCAGGATCTCGGCTATTCCTACCCGGTCTGCATTGGCCCTACGCCTTAACGCCTCATAGTCAGCGAGCAGGTCGAGGACATCGCGGTTCGTGTCGATGTCGGCCTGGGGCGCGGGCAAGGGGGAGAGCAGATAGCCCGGCACGTCAGGCGTCAGGATCATCGTCTTCGGAGAGCTTGCGCACCCAGTCATGAACAGCGCTAGGAACAGGCTCAGCACTCCAGTCGCGTGTCGGCTCATCGTCTCGCTCCAGTGTGTCGAGGCTATCCAGCTTATTGATGATGGTCTGCTGGCTGCGGGTTAGCTGGGCATCACGTTCTGTTAGGGCGCGGCTGAGTGCTGAGGCTTGCGCCTGCTGCCATGCCAGTGCGCTTTGCAAGGTATCGGCCCGCTGCGTAGCGGTATCGCGCTCTGCCTTGTAGCGCTTGGCGACTGTGTGCTGATATACGCCGAAGGCGAGCAGAGCAGCCAATAGCCAGGGCAGAACGTTGCCAAATATGCGTTTGATTATTTGCCAAACCATTTGCCAAACACCTTATCCATGAGCCCTTCGGCCCGTTCGCGCAGCCACTCCACGCCCAGGAAAGCAATGCCCGCTCCAATGGCAACGGCCAGGTCCGGACTTATGCCCGCGTAATCGAGGACTGGCTTTAGCGCCAGAGTGAGACAACCGCAGAGCAGCGCCTCGAGGAATGATTTTAATGGCTTGCCACCTGAGTGCAGCGACCTGACTAGCGCGACCACGAACGCTAGGGTAGCTGCGTAAACATGAGGCCAGATGCTAGCCAATACGCCTATCAGCGCCTGCCAGTTGCTCGGGTCACGTGATGGCATAAGAAGTCTCGTTTGTGGGGTCATACGCACCTCTATGTGCGCTGCGTACCTAATCGGGAAGAATGAGCCGCGAGTTCTCCGCTCGCTGGCCCTCGATAAGCATTGCCTGCACCTTGGTGCTGGCTTCGTCTTTGGTGACCCGTCCGTCATCGTTGACGTCAAGCCCGGCGTTCTGTCGATAAGCGATGCCACCCGAGAACAAGATGCTTCCACGGGGCTCGCCAACGTACTTGGGCAAGAGGATCGCCATGTACATATCGCTGAGCGTGAAGATGCGGCAGTAGTAGGGCGTGAAGTAGTCCTGCACGTAGTCGAGCTGGCGAATAGCGGTCATGCCGGCCAGGTCATCAGTGGTAGTGCCCAGGCCACGAGCGGTAGTAGGCATGAACTGAATCAGGCCTGTTGCTCCGCTGCCCGCGGTATTGCGTACCGATGGGCTGAACGTGCGCCCTGACTCGAACGCGATGCACGCCATCAAGTAGCCGGCATGATCGAGCGACCAACCGAAGTGGTCGCACATCTCCACGACTCGCTTAGCGAACTGATCATTGACACGGGCAGCCCATGCCAGCCGTACAGGTTGCGGCGTATACGCAGCCGGCCCCTGCTGAGGAACCTCAGAGAGAAATTGCATGGGCTACCTCGGGGAAATAAAAGGTCACAAGGGATAGCGACAAGCGCCAGGTGACGCGAGGAATAGGTGGCCCAAACGCGAAAAGGCCCGCCGATGTGGCGAGCCTTTAATGTATCGTGGCTGTTTAGCGTAAAAACCGGACAACTTAGAAATAATATAGCGCATCGGGGCTTAGAAAACAACACTTGTTGCTCGATAAATCTATATCCCGCAATTATGCGCTCAAACAGCTATACGCTGGCGACGGATCATGCTTCTAATAACGTCACTAATAGGCTCGAGCGCATCCGCTTCCATGGCATCGATGCACGCCTGGATAACGCTCCATACTGGCTGCCAATCCTGATGCCACTTGCGAGTGGTAATGCTCATGCCATACCGGTTCGCCATCACCGCTCCGATACGCTCAGGCTGCCACGCTGGACGCTCGCCGCTCAGGTTCTCCCGACGTTCGAGTAAGGCAATACGGATCAGATAAGGAACGCGCATTTTCTTGCGCTCGCGCCACGCCCGGCCATCCTCCCAGTTAGGGATCAAGATCACGACGCGATCCATCAGTGCATCAACAGCGTTATCGATCCATACGTTACTATGCTCGGTATCTGCATTGCAGATCACATGCCCGACAGCCGCAGCAGCGGGCTCCTCACGCTCCATAAGCTGAATGCGGGTAAATATGCGGGCGTACTCCGCTTTACGCTCCAGAGACGTCATGGCGCCATATCCACCGCCTGCCATCTCTTCATCCCAAGGGCCAGGGGCGCAGCGGACAGAGGAGTCAGTGGCCATGGCCCAAGCGATTTTCGGATTTGATGCAATCATGCTTTCACCTCTTCTGCGTGCTGTTCCGCTGCTTTCTGCGCTGCGGCCTTGCTCTTGAAGTAGCTCTGTTCATTCCCCAGGCCCAACCCAAAGCCCATGGCGAACTTGAACGTACTGGAGGCGCCTTGCTTGGGCATTGCATGGATCTTTTCGAGGATCACGAGGGAAGGACATAGACCGCGCAGCATGTTTGTCAGCTCGTGGCCGTCAACTTCCTTGCCGGTGAGAGGCATGAGGCGCGCATCTGTTTGCCCTGTCGGAGCGGTACCTGCAATACCACCAGACTGGCCCGGGTCGATTCCTACGATCATCGCTTCGATTCCTTCCGCTGATAATCCGTGCAGACGACGGCCGTAGCCATGTCACTGAGACGCTTCGCTGCCGGCGATGGGGTTATACTTGATGACTGCGGAAGGGTTCAGCCGACATCTCTCAGCATGCTTCTGCTCGATCAGTTCGTCGCTATCGATGCGGAGGAGGCAATCTGCCGTATAGCAATCACAGCCGCACTCATCTGGACATTGCTGATTTACGAGATTCCCAGTGACCAGCCAGACCTTGTCGTCTCCAAATATGTCAACTTCATCCCCGGTAGTGGAACTTATTGCTGAAGAAGCACTTCCCAGGTAGCACTCGACGGAAACGGTCACGCCGATGTTTTGCGGATCGGCCGCGTCTCCTGCCACGATTGCCAAACATCCAGACTCGATAGGTTTCATGCCTTCCTCCCCAGCCATTCTCGGCCATTATCCGTGATCGCCAGAACCTGCTTGCTGTACTTCTCGTTGGTTCGCCAACGCGCTCGACTAGCCCGCGACTGATCAGCTCCAGTACACGAGGGCAGATGACGTTGATCGTGTACGGAGTGAGATCAACCAGGCGCTGGCGAGTGACCCATCCGATAGCGGCGATGATCGCGAGGCTCTTTCGCTGCTGAACGGCAGCAATGCCCGAGCTGCATGCTGTCTTGAGTGCTGCAGATGAAGTATTCATGCCAATCCCCTCAGCGCCGTAGCCAGCATCAGCACGGCAAAGATCGTGATAGACACGCGGGCCAGTACGTTGCGGATCATGCGGACCTCCGCTGGCGCTCTTGCTCTTCGGCTTGAGCCAGGAGTTCCTTGCGGCGCTCCTCGATCTGGTGCGCATGCTCTTCCTCAGCACTACGCTTTCCCTCATCCATACCGTTCAGCAAGTCGCGCAAGTAGCGGATGTTCTTCTGGCGCTTCTTCGTTTCCTCGGGTGTATCGGCAGTGTCTTCATCGAAACCGACTGGCGCGGGCAGCAGGTGCTCAACCTTGGGTGCCGGGAGTAGCCCCTTGCTAACGGCCTGCTGGATGGCTTCTTGGCGGCGCTCGGGGCTGTAGCCCAGGGATACCTGCCATTCCGGCTGGCGCTGCTCAGTCTTGACTTCTTCAACCTTGCGCTCGTAGGCAGAGATGAATGCCATGCGGGCTCCGACCTTGTCGCCCAGGTCGAGGATCGGTTGGGCGATACCCATCGCCTCGGCGGTCTCTTTGGTCCATACGACCGTCTCGTATTCGTCCAGAGAGGTCAGGGCCAGCGCCCAAGCTTCGTTAGGCGAGAGGAATGCATTGGCGCTAGGGATACGCTCAAGGATCGCGGCCAGCGTCAGGCGATCAGTGAGCTCAGAACGGCAGCGGGCAAGCGCCTTCTTGACCTCCTGCGCAGAGTGGTTGCGCAGGTCGCGGATCATCAGGCTTGCAGCACCCGGTTTGATCTCGCTACCCAGCAACTCAGCAGTGGCGTAGAGCTGTTCCAGCAACTGCTCGGCGTCTTGTTTTGTAAGCGGCATGGATCAATCCTTCCAGGTTGTGTTCAGCAGCGCCTTGGCTTCGTCAGCAGCGCTCATGTTGGCTTGCGTGCCGTCCAGCTGACGGGCGCGTGTTGCGGTCATCTGGCGGCCAGTGACCCATTGCGTGTAGATCGATTCGCAGTCGGCTAGGAGGGTGCCGACGCAGTGCCCCTTGGTGACGTAGAACTGCGTGTTTAGGCTCAGGTAGTACGAGGCGACGCCGGGTGCGTTATCAGCGCCAACCCGGTCGACCAGTTGGGAGAATTGACCGGCAACCTTGGCATTCCAAAGCGGGTATGCGCCGTAGCGACGCTCATAGGTCACGGCGTAGTTGACCCAAGCCTTGTAAGTCTTCTTGCTCGGATTCTTCGGCCCAGGCAGGTCGTCAGGGATATGGCAACGCGGCTGTTCAGCAGGGCGAAAAGCAACCACATTTGACGGTGCGGCCTGCGCGTCAGCGCCAGCTGCCAACGGTTCATTGACAGGTTCACTGACAGATTCAAAAGAGTGACAGGTTATGGGGTCAGCGGTTGACCGGGAGGGTAGGTCAGCGGCTGATACACCACGGTCAGCGGCTGATACATCAGATGACAGCGGTTGACCCCGATCAGCGGCTGACCCCTTAGACTTGCCGGGGCGCTTGGGCTTGCTGCGCCCCAGCTTTTGGCCTTCATCAAGTGTTAATTTATAGGCATTGCTGCTCTGGTATCCGGGGCGCTTACGCTCCTGGATTACTAGGTAGCCCGCATCTGCCAGAGCCTTGATGTGGCCCTTTACGGTGCTGCGACCCATTTCGCACTGGTCAGCGATATGCTGGTAAGAAGGGAAGCATTCGCCCTGATCGTTGGCGTTGTCGGCCAGCTTGAGCAAAACCAGCTTACGGCTGGCGTTGCCTACCTGAAGGCTGAATGCCTTGGCCATAAGAAGCATGCTCATCTCAAGACTCCAACGCCGCACTGAGCAACGGTATTGCGTGGTCGAATAAACGAGGTGGCATTTGCGAGGAGAGGTAATCCATAATCTTCACCATTCGTTGTGTTGTTGAAGCCCCGCTCCTGGTCGCCAAACCTGCGGGCTTTTTCATGCCTGCTTACCTACCGCTTGCAGACGAGGCTTACGCTTAGCTTCGAGCTGCGCCTTTTAGCTGAGCCGTTGCCGCTTCGATGTGGCGGAACTGCTCGTCCCAGTTGTGCCGCTTCTTCTTCGTCGATCTCGTCGTCAGCAATGGCCTGATGAATCAGGGTTGCTAGGCGTCCGCCTTCCGCTTGCTTGTCCAGCACTGCACCGAAAATGTCTTCGCGCTCTACCGTTTCGGCTTTCACGCGATCTACCGCAACCATCCCCAGGTGATCGAGAAAGGGCTGGATTATCCGTTCCTGGCTAGCGCGATCTACGCCCCAGAAGATGCTGACCATGTCCACGTAACGCAGAGGCATGGCGTCGTTGTCGTCGAGACGGCGGTACAGATCGGAGGCTTTGAATTTCCCGGCTGTAAGGACCTCGGCTCGCATAGCGATGACAGGAGACATCCCATGTTTGCCGCGAACCCAGTTGGAAACCGCACTTTGATTGATCTGCAGCGCTTCGGCAGCCTTGGCTTGAGCGCCGAAATACGAGACAAGGTGCTCGGAAACGTTGCCATGATGATGTCCTGTATGCGCATTCTCATATAATATATTATGAGAAAACTCCTTTGCAAGATTATGAGTCAACGCATAATAATGAGCGCATGGAATTCAAAGACCGCTTCAAGAGCGCCAGGAAGCATGCCAAGCTCAGCCAAGTAGAACTGGCCAAGCGCGCGGGCGTAGATCAAACTACTATTTCTAACCTGGAGCGCGGCAAGCACCGGGGGACGAGCCATGCCATTGCTATCGCCGCAGCGCTCGGTGTGAACCCTCGTTGGCTGGCTACAGGGCAGGGTGAGATGTTTGAAGGAAGCGGGGCATCCCAGGGTGATGAGCTGATATTTCATAAAACGGAGTTAGTCGAAGGCCATACTCCGCTGGCTCCTGATGAAATTGAGTTACCATGTTTTCGTGAAGTCGAGTTCGCGGCCGGTGATGGGCGGACTCAAGTCATTGAAAATTATGGCCATAGCATGCGGTTTAGCCTCTCTCGATTATCCAGGGCCGGCGTTCAGCCCGATCAAGGCGCTTGTGCCACAATAGCCGGCACCTCGATGGAGCCTACAATCCGCGATGGCTCGCCAATTGCTATCGATAAGGGCTGCAAGAACATCATCGATGGGAAGATCTACGCCATTGATCACGGTGGCATGCTGCGCGTAAAGCGCGTCTATCGCCTGCCGCTCAATCGGATACGCCTTGTTAGTGACAATGCCGCCGAGTACCCCGAAGAGGTCCATGCGCTAGGCCACGAAGACAGCCCGCACATCATCGGGCGCGTGTTCTGGTGGGAGGTGTTTGACTGATGGCAAGATACATTCCCTCGCTGGAACGGCCTTCCTTTGGGGGCTGCGCCAAATGATTCCCGATGGAAGAAACCCCTCTCCGGACATCTTTGATGTCACGGGCTATGAGCTGGCAGCGTACATACGCGAGAAGTGCCCCAACCTATCCTGCCCCGCGTGCGGCAGCACGGAGTTTCCCTTGGTAGGGGCTGACTCTGGAGAAGGCGCGGCGCACCTTGTTGGGCATCCCATGTTGGCCCCTAGGAAGAGCTCCGCCCATGCGGTATGCATGGCCTTTTGCGAGTCATGCGGCTACGGTTGGCAATTCTGGGCGAACCGCATCCATAACTGGACGCTTGAACAACGGGCGCGGGCAGGCAACAATGAAGGATAATGTAGTTCACTTCACTGGCCCTGATCGCCAGCCACCCGGAGGTGGTACCGGAGATGGGGGAGAGCCGCCAATGCAATACTTGGAGCCGCGCATCCTTAAGCTTGAGTCCGACATGAGCGACATCAAAGTGTCCCTGGCCAAGATTGAAGGGCGCTTGGAAAAGATCGATGACAAGCTGAATAATTGCCTCACAAAAGGCCAGCTGGCTGTCTATGCCCTGTTATGTGTGCTGGGCATACTTGGAGCTGGTTGGTGGATCGTTCAGCAGTACCTTTCACCCATCCTGACCTCGCTTAACACGCAGTAATCTCTTACTAATTCCAAGAACCCGCCCATCGAGGCGGGTTTTTTGTCCCTAAATTTTCTTTTCCTCTCAGCGAGATATGAGAAATCGGGTAGTTTTTAGGAGAAATATATGAGTATTCGAATTGACTGACTCTATGAGTATACGCATAATCATCTGCATGGAAGCACGCAGTACGGCCAAGGAAGGCCGCCGCTCTTTACCAATTTGGATTCCTTCCTCGGGACATAGAGGCGACTACCGGCAAGTGCCGAGTAGGCGAGCACATCGAGCCCTAGCGGGAACGCCAGGACATGCCGAGAGGCTAGCCCCTGGCGCAGGCTCAAGAGGCGGGTAGAGCCCGCTGAGAGCTGGCAGAAAGCGATGCCGCGATGTGGTGAAACGAATTCTGCGCCTTGATTTGAAATGTCTCAAAAATGCAAGAGCCCTATTCAGGGTGCATTTCGCTGTATCACAACCGGTGGCATCCATGCCAACGCCAACCGATTCCACTTGACCCCTACGAACCAACAATCGGGAGTGACCCACAATGGCACCATCAATCGGCTATATCGACTTTTCCACATACAACCCAGATCCTGACGATTGCACCGTGCAATTCCGCCAGGCGCTGCACGATGCGCAGAACGCTGGCAAGGGTTTAAACCTTGGTTCGGGCGTTTACACGTTGGCCAGTGACTCCATCATGTCTATCGCGGGCAAGGACGTCGTGATTGTCGGCACGCCAGGCCTTTGCGTCGTGCAGTGCAGCAACAACAGCGCCAAGAGTTCCGGTGGCGACCAAGGCTTGAGTGCCAAGACTCCATTCATGCTGATGATGCAGGAAGATGATTATTCCTCTCTGGATCTGACCCTTTACATTTCGGGAATTCACTTCAAGAACCTGGACACATCTCAACCTACCCGCTGCCTGCATGGCTATGGCTGCATGCGCCAGTGCGTCGTGTCTTATTGCACCTTTGAAGGCTTCACCGCTGCCGGCGCCTTTGGCCGCAGCATCACCACGGAAGGCGTGCATCCAGGATCCGACGCGCAGACGTCCATCGCTGCCGCCATCCTTTATGGTAATCGCGTCGAGTCCGACACGCGCACCACTGGCCAGTGCCCGAAGGCGTTTCACATCCATCACGCAACCAGCAGCTTGGTGCAAGGCAATTCGCTCCTCGGCAATGGCGAAGGCTACGTATACCGCGTGAACGGCGGCGGCTATGATGTCATCCCGGTGCCTGGGCGCGGATCTTGCAATGCTCGATTTACCGGCAACTACGTGAAGACGCAGCAAGCTGGCAGGGAGTACTGTCAGATTGCGAAGACGACCAATATCGTCATTGCCGACAACACGGCGGATGCCACCGAAGGCGACCGGCCACACAATTTCTTTGACCTTTTCAACTGCATGAACGTGTCATACACGGGCAATACGGTCTACGGCGGCGGACTGCTTTTTCATGGCCACGGTGATCTGAACAATGGTAATTACCCGGGCAACCTGATCGGCCCTCACTCACTGACGATCACCGGTAATACTATGGTCAACCCGACGCATTACGCCGTTATCAACCTGGGCGGCGATGGCAACGTAGATGGTAACCGGGCCTTCCATGCCGCCACTATCAGCGGCAATACCGTGTATACCACGGACGACTACAATGATGAGCAGGGATGCGATTTTATCTATTGCTTCCTCTGCAATGACATTACGCTGACCAATAACACTATCTGCGGCATCAAGGGCTTCCTGCGGACGTTCTGGTCAAAGTCGTTACTGGTAGACGGCAACATCATCCGGGATGTCCCGCTGTTGATCCGCAACACTGACGGTGGCACGTTTGAGGGCGAGATCCACGTCGGCACCAATCTACTGCAGGGCACATCGGGTGACCAATCCAAGCTATCCGGATCCTTGACCACGCAGATGGCAGGCGGCGATAGCGCGGAACGGCTAGAAGCCAAGACGGGATACATGGCCGCCCCATCCGTGACATTGGATGCCAACCTGTCCGGCGAACTATCCGGCTACATGGTGACGGTTGGACTGGCGTCCTACCCGGGGAGCCAGAAGCAAGCGGTCTACTTTGTCACCCGATCCGCTGATACGGACTACATTATCCCGATGACAGCCGCCATCGCTGACGTATCCGTGATCATCAATGACGGCAATGACATCGCTGTCAGCTACACCGGAAGCGGGAATCGCACGCTCAAGGCAAGCGCCACACGCATGATGTGATCCAGCCAGGCAAAGAGGCCCGCCACTGGCGGGCTTTTTTGCATCTGAATCTTGGGTATCGCTCCAAGATTTGGCGCGACCCGCTGCGAAGGCGGTCTAGCGCCCTGACTAAAGTCGGAGAATATTTGGCTATCAGGGTGGCGGTTGAGAAGGTTGGGAGTGCCTAGCTGTACCGCAAGGGGAGCCGTCACCCATGATGCATGATGGAGAACGATTCAGCGATGAGCGCATGGAGCGAATGATTGACGACGACCCCGATCGCTCCGACTGGGAGCCAACCAGGCCGGATGGCGAGGGCTGGTTCCTGATAGCGATTGGCGATACCGAAGATGCTGGGCCAATCGCATGGTTTGCAAGACCGCTTACGCCGCCTAGTGCGGTTTTTGTGTCCAGGAGGCAGTCATGACACGACCGACAGCACCAGCCGATGCCGAGCTGATCGCGGCGCAAGAGCAAGCTTTGAAGCGTGAGCAGGCAGCACAGGAGAGAGCAGGCGTGCTGCAAAGCAAGCAGAAGAAAAAGAAAACCATCAGGCGGTGATCGCATCTCGCCCCTACAACCCGGCAGCGGTCAAGACAGCAGAGGGCGCCCGCAACGCCCAGAGAGCGGCGGCATTTCATGCCCGTTGGCGTGGGCAAAAGCGAGCGATGCTGCGGCGTGGTGAAACGAATCCCGCGCCTTGATTTGAAATGTCTCAAAAATGCACGAGTTCTATTCAGGGTGCATTTCGCTGCATCACAACCGGAGTATTCATGCCAATGATTACGCAGGCGCAAGTCGACGCTTTGCGCCAACACCTTGCGGAGTCCACTGCAATCCTGGACAGCCTGGCTCCCGATGTACCCGCCACCAATCCGCCTACCGCCATATCGCTATCCACCACTGACGTAGACGAACACCGCGATGGCGCGGGTGTAGCCGACCTCACCGTGGCCGACAGCGACAGCACGGAATGGACGTTCACGCTTAGCGATGATCGCTTTGAGATGAAATCATTTCCCGATGGCGGGCATGACCTAAAACTTAAAACCGGCGTATCCCTGGATGTTGCCACGGAGCCTACGGTGCCGCTGACCATCACGGCGGTGGACCCGGACGGCAACAGCTATACAGCATTGTTCACAATCTCGGTGACGCCAGATGCGGCAGAGCCGGAGCCTACCGACCCAACCCCAACACTGGAGCCTTCCATGGCTAGCTACACGCTCAGCATTAACGACTTTCGCCAGGCTGACGAAGCCAGCGGCGACGACTGGACGGCAGCATTTCAAGCGGCGGCACAATCCGGCAAGCCGGTACGTCTGCACGCACCGACCCGCTACATCATCAGCGAACCCATTGCGTTATCAGATGGCACGCAGTTTATCGGTGACTCAAATAAGATTGATCGCTATTTAGCCGGAGGCGAGAACACGCAGGGCGGCGTCTGGATTATCGTAGACGAGTCGTTCCCTACTGATCGCCCCCTGTTCGGGATGCGCAATAACACCGCCATCCAAGGTGTCAACGTCTTCTATCGCGGGCAGGATTTCAATACCTGGCCGGTATCCGCCGATGAATGGCCAAACCCGTTCGTCAGCAACCGGACCATGTACGATCCGAAAGTCTACGCACCTACGTTTGCCGAGGCGGATCCCGACGAGAAACCACGAGGTCTAGTGGTGACGGACTGCATGTTGATCAATTCGTACATTGGCGTCGAGTTCATGAACCATGAGCGCCACCGCCTGGAGCGCCTAAACATCACGCCTATCAAGGCCGGTGTCCGGATCGGCGAGAGTACGGACGTGTCCACTATGGATAACGTGCTTGTTTATCCCTTCTGGAGTCAGGGCCACGGCTTTAGTGGAAACTCGATGCGGGTGAACATCCGCGCCGAATATGATGCTATCGGCTTTGAGTTTGGCGCTACTGACGGCGAGAAGTGCGGTCGTCTCTCCGCTATTGGTGCCGGTACTGGGATGATGTTCTCTCGCTTAGGCGGGTCGCCGTGCCAAAACGTGTACATCTCGGTATTCGAGCAGGATCTGTCGCCGCGCGGTGTGCTGTTCGAGGACGGTACAGACATCGTGATCGACACTATCGTAACTACGGCGCTCGACACCCGGTACACGTCCGTTAGTTCTGGCAATCCGGCCTTCCGGTTCAATTCCGAGAACCAGGACGAGACAAAGGGCCTTATTTACGGCGTGAAGGTAGCCACCGGGGGCATCATCAATGTTGGAAACCTGAACGTCCGGCGCTCGCATGGCCATGGCCTGATCATTGATGAAGCGGTTTTTGGCACTCACTTCAATCAGGTTTCAATTTTCAATCAGTCTCCAGGCGGGCACGGGCTGCACGTCACGCGGCCGAACGGGATTTATCACGCAAGTGTGGGCAAGTGCACCGTCAACTGCAATACGGCAGACACGGTGCCGTTCTACATCTACAACAGCCAAGAGTGCGCATTTGAGAAGCTGGCTTACACCGGCGCTACTCCAACCAATCCCATCCGCCAGGGCGGACTGACCCGGACCATCGTGGAAACCATGTTCGCCTGATAGACCGTAAGGCAAAGAGGCCCGCTACTGAGCGGGCTTTTTTGCATCTGAATCTTTGGCATCGCTTCAAGATTTGGCGCCGGCTGCAACAGGAAGGCAAGCGTATCGGCAGGGAGTATACGTTGGAGGGGAGCACGAGCGAGTGGAGTGGGAAGGTTTGCCGCTCGCAGGAGTTGAATGCGAATTTCGGGACAGCGACGGCAGATGGGCGCCGTGCTACGTGATTGAACTACTCGGCCGGCTAGAGGCGGCGGAAAGCGTCTGCTCAATTGGTTATTACGCACATAGCTCTACTCTCAATCAAGTCGCTGACCTGAGCCAGAGATTAAGAGCCGAAGAGGGGGCCAAAAATGTCTTGCCTAGGTCACCCATGGCGTCTCTGTGAAAGCCGGAATCGTCAGGAATGCGTCCCGATGACAGGGTCACTGCTGATGCTGCTGTGTGACGACTTGACATCACTGGCTAACCCCCGGAATTCGTCCCGTAAGCGTCATCGCTCGGCTACGGGAACTGGTCGAGACAAACGATAAGGACGTGACGCACGGCTACATCGACAAACGGACCGTGAGGAGCGCGCTAGAGGCGCTTGAAGACGACCTTCAGGCGGCGTTTGAGGCGGGCTATAAGGCGGCGAAACACTGGCCGGATGAGGGAAGCATGGACCTGCATTGGCGCAGGTGGAGCAAGAGGAGAGCAAGATGAACGCACAAGTGCAGCTTGAACAGGACATAGCGCTGCTCGGGAAGCGAGATCTGATCGGAATGATTGATCGAACATCGCCAGAGCTGAGGCAAGAGGCGGTCGAGCTTCTCGGCTTCATGGACCGCGGCGGGTACTGCCGGGGTGAGAGCCGGGCGTTAGCCCGCACGCTGCGGGTGATCGAGAGCGAGCAAAGGAGGCCGGGATGAGTCAGGCAATGAGCATCGCGCAGCAGCGCTACAACCATGTGCTGCCGGAAGACATGCACGGCGCGCCGGATAAAGTCGAGCAGATGATGGAGAGCATCATCGGCGGTGACGGCTGGGCAGCGGAGCGCTTCAATGAGTACGCATCAGGCGAGGCAATGGCGGCGTTTCTCGAGACAGAGCAAGGCGTGGCGTATGCCTGGGCATGGGCAAGACGGCAAGTGCTGAAGTGGGAGGTGGTATGAACAGCCGGCCCCCAACAAGTCGAGAGGAAAGGCTACGCTTCTAAGCGACTGCGCCAAAGACCTCAGCGAAGAAGACCCACAAGTCGAGAACTGAATCGCCCCGGGTCTTCTAGAGACGGTTTTTAACGCCTGAGAGGTACGCCGTGGAGAAGCTACTGGCAGCCACCATTAGCTGAACGCCTTGGCATCAGTCTTTCCAAGGAGTACGAACGCGGACAATTCTGCCGCCGCTCGACGGAGAATGTCTGGTAACGATGCTGCCGTTTAACACAACGCCGCACTGGTTACGCAAAGCATCCGAGGCTGCACGCGAGGTAATCAAGAGACCGGGGCTACGCTTTCCGACTTGCGCCATACATATGCGAGCCTATTGGCTCAAGCAGGGGTGTCGATGCAAGTATTCAGAGTCTGTTGGGGTATTCGCCGCTGGTCGTCATGAGCCGATATGCTCATGCGGATCCGAATGTTGGGCCGAAATCGCAGGTAAATTACCCCACATAGGCGGACAAAACATGGACAACTTTATAAGAGGAGAAGATGAGGTCGGGCTAACCTATTGATTTTGGTGCCCGGAGCCGGGGTCGAACCGGCACGGAGTAACCTCCGAGGGATTTTAAGTCCCTTGCGTCTACCAATTTCGCCATCCGGGCGCGGCTGCGGAAGGATTTCTGATGCAGCATATGGAGGCTGGAGTCGGAATCGAACCGGCGTACACGGAGTTGCAGTCCGCTGCATAACCACTCTGCCATCCAGCCTTTACGTCTTGGAGCGGGAAACGAGATTCGAACTCGCGACCCCAACCTTGGCAAGGTTGTGCTCTACCACTGAGCTATTCCCGCTTGACTTGAGGGCGTATTCTACGGATAAGCCTGTGTATGTCAAACGTTTTTTGCCCTCGCGTCACATGGAGCGCGAGAGCTCCGGCCAGGCGGCGCGGAGATACTGTCCCATCGACCATAATGTCAGGGCCGCGGCGACATATAACGTTGCGACTCCGATATAGGCAATCAAGGTGCCGGGCGTGAATCCGAGTAGTAGCAGTAATGAAACCATCTGCAGCGTGGTCTTGAGCTTTCCTATCCAGGATACGGCAACCCGGCCGCGTTTGCCGATTTCTGCCATCCACTCACGCAGCGCTGAAATGACAATTTCCCTGCCAATGATCACCAGTGCCGGCAACGTGAGCCAGATGGCTTCATAGCGCTCGACCAGCAAGGCGAGAGCGACGACAACCATCAGCTTATCCGCCACCGGATCCAGGAAGGCGCCGAATGGAGTGCTCTGGTTCAAGCGTCTGGCCAAATAGCCGTCCAGCCAGTCGGTAAGGGCCGCTAGGCCAAACAGCCCGGCAGTGCCCAGCAGGCTCCAGGAATACGGCAAATAGAAGGCGATCACCAGCAACGGGATGAACACGATTCGGGCCAAGGTCAGAATGTTAGGAATGTTCATCGGTGCGCCATGAGTCCTTGCCGGTAAGAGAAGTGTCTATTCTATATGGCCATGCGCTTCTCATCCATGCAGTGCCTGATGAATGGCTGACGCCATACGCTCACTTATGCCCGGCACCCGCGCCAGGTCATCGCGCGTGGCTTGGCGTACCCCCTGCAGCCCACCGAAAAACCGCAACAACTCTCGTCGGCGTTTGGGCCCGACGCCGGGAATATCCTGCAATGTCGAGGTGCGCCGCTGCTTGTCGCGACGCTGACGATGTCCGGTAATGGCGAAGCGGTGAGCCTCGTCACGGATATGCTGAATCAGATGTAGAGCAGGCGAGCCACTATCCAGACTCAGGGTTCGTTCTGGCGTTTCGATGAAGAGTGTCTCCAGGCCTGGTTTACGGGTCGTGCCCTTCGCGACGCCGAGCAGGAAAATATCGCTGACATCAAGTTCATCAAAAACCTCGCGGGCCATGTTCAACTGTCCCTTGCCGCCATCGACCAGCAGAATATCAGGCCGTTTGCCCTGGCCTTGCTGGAGCCTTTTGAAGCGTCGGGTCAACGCTTGACGCATGGCCGCATAGTCGTCACCTGCCGCCACTCCTTCGATATTGAAGCGTCGATAGTCGGATTTCACGGGGCCGTCCTGGTCGAACACGACACACGAGGCGACTGTCGCTTCGCCATGGCTGTGACTGATATCGAAGCATTCAAGGCGGGCCGGAGTGACTTCCAGTCTCAACGCTTCACGTAGTGCCTCGAAGCGTCGCGAAAGCTGGGCGCGGTTGGCTAACTGTGTCGCCAGATGCTGTTCGGCATTGGTATGCGCCAACTGTTGCCACTGTGCGCGGTATCCGCGGACCTGGTACGCCAACCTGATCCGCTTGCCGGCATGTTCCGAAAGCGCCGTCTGCAGGATGTCGCTATCCGCCAGCGGGTGGTTGGTAATGATTTCACCGGGAGGTTCGTGCTCCTGCCCCAGGTAGTATTGACTGACGAACTCGCTGAGCAGTTCTTCAGCGGTGAGGTCGAGGCCGTTTTCGGGACAATGGTGACGAGCGCCGAGCATCTGTCCTTGGCGCACCGTCAATACGCTGACGCACAAAGCGCCGGGGCGCTCGGCGAGCGCGAAAATATCGGCGTCGTTGGCTTCGGTATTGACGAACTGACGCTCCTGCAAGCGGCGCAGCTGTTGAATTTGATCGCGTAGACGTGCCGCTTCTTCGAATTCGAGTGCCTGGCTTGCCGCTTCCATCCTCAGGGTCAGTTGTTCGGTGACCTGTTCGCTACGCCCCTCAAGACACATGATGGCGTGCTCGACATCGCGTCGGTAATCCTCTTCAAGGATATAATCGACGCATGGAGCGCTACAGCGTTGAATCTGGTATTGAAGACACGGGCGCGTGCGGTGAGCAAAAACACTGTCCTCACAGTTACGGATGCGGAAAACCTTTTGCATCAACGAGAGGCTTTCCCGAACCGCATTGGAGCTGGGGTAAGGGCCTAAGTAACGTCCGTCGTTGCGTTTTTGTCTGGCGCGCTTGAACTCGAGCGCAGGATAGGGGTGGCGGTCCGAGACGAAGACGAATGGATAAGACTTATCGTCACGCAGTAAGATGTTGTAGGGAGGACGTAGCTGTTTGATCAGCGTCTGCTCAAGCAGTAGAGCCTCGGTTTCGCTGCGGGTAATGGTGACCTGAATGTCGCGAATCCGGGCCACCAGCGCCTGGGTTTTGACGTTAAGCGTGCCGCGAAAGTAACTTGCCAAGCGGGCCTTGAGCCGCTTGGCCTTGCCGACATAAAGAACGTTGTTCTCTTCATCGAGCATGCGGTAGACGCCGGGCGATTCGGTTACCGTCTTCAGGAAGTGCCGGGCATCGAATTCCGTACCCTTTTTCACGTGTTCGTTAGTCATGGTGACTAGTGTACCAAAGCTGCCTGAGACGCAGTATTCCTAGGTGCAGCCAAAGGGCACCGTGGCGCTGTAACCTTCTACCCATCCGTAGCGTAACCCCAAGTGGGTAAGCTCAACATCCGTATGCACATCCAGTTTCTCAAAGGCGCGATAGCGGTAGGTATTGACTGTCTTGGGGCTCACGAAAAGGCACTCGGCAATTTCTTTTACCTTATGGCAATTGATGATCATGACGGCAACTTCCAATTCGCGCTGCGTTAAATGATCGAAGGGGTTTGTGTGCCGGACCACCTTAGCCAGGGCGATCTGCTGCGCTACATCGGGACTAAGGTAGCGTTGGCCTGCCGAGACGCTACGAATGGCACGAATCAGCTCGCTGACTTCCGTCACGCTGCTGATGCAGCCTGCCGCCCCGACATCCATCAAGCGCTGAGTAAAGGCCGGTTGGGGGGAAAGCGTCAAGGCGATGATCTGGACATGGGGCATGCTGCGTATGACCTTGCGTGTGATACTAAGCCCGCCGATGCTGGGCATGCGCAGATCCATCAGAACGATATCAGGGCACAGTTTGCGGACCAGGGGGAGGGTGTTTTCGCTACTGGCCGATTCGCCGATGACCTGTATGTCTACATGTGAGTCGATTACCTTGGCGATGCTGGTGCGCACCAGATGATGGTCGCCTGCGACTAGAACCTTGATCAAGGCGGCTCCTTAAGTCATATGCAAGAGCTGGCCGCCGTTTGGCAAGACTGGCAGCATCGTAGCAGTGATGTTCGTCATTGCTTTGCATTAAGGACTTTCTTAACAAATCATTGCTCAATTAATCTTCGAGCATACGCTGAATTTAGCCGACGATGCTATAGCGGATAATGCTAATAGGCCTCAAGCCTCGTTCGGATTGAAAAACGGTTGACAGCGAAAGGGCGGGTCCCTAAGATACGCCTCGTCTTCGGATGAGGCAGGAAAAGTGCTCTTGGCCGTAGGCAGACGTTTCATCCTCATGTGGATGAAATGCGGGGCCTTAGCTCAGCTGGGAGAGCGCAACGCTGGCAGCGTTGAGGTCATCGGTTCGATCCCGATAGGCTCCACCAAAAGATTCTCGAGATCAGCCGCTTAGAGCACTCGCTCAAGCGGCTTTTTTCATGGCAGGTAAAAAAACAAGGGAAATACAGGTAAAACTATCACGCGTGGGACGCTCTTATCCCGCCCCTGGCAGCGCCTCCATGCTGCGCGCTTCGCTCCCTGCCATCTGATGTCATGCCCGTCGAGTAATGTTGAGTCATATCCTCGTCAGCGTGGCCCGTCGAAACTTGAGTACCTCCAACCGCAACGCCGCTGTCTTCTAGCAGTTTCGAGCCCCGAGCGGACTTCGTGGAAAGTCGGTTGCGTGCCTTTCGGCATGACTTTGATGCTCGGAATCTTGGGGCGTAGCTTGGCAAATTCTCGAGAGTTCATATCCTTGGGGTGGCATGGCCCTGGGGTCATCATGTGCCCGCATCGGGGGCGCTCAAGGACCCAGAACTAGTGGAGCAGGCCCAGGCGGTGTTACGAGAATATGCAAGTTGGTCGATGACCGAGATCGCCAGCGAGCAGCAGGGGAAAAGATACCGAATGGCGAAGGGCAACGTAATAAAGCCCGGCCAATGTGGCCGGGCTCGAAGCAGGGACTAGCGCTGCTGAAGGGGTAAGTCTTTCTGGGATCCTTGGCTTCGGTGGCGTCCTGCCTCTGATGCCTTCTTTCCCAAGCAATCGGTCTTCCTGACCGCGCTCTGTCCTTGAACTGGCGACCTGTCCTTGGCCGCTGCTTACCGTGGTTCACACCGTACAGGGACACCGGAACAGTAGCGAGCAGAGAACTGTTACCGAACGAAACTCGGCTTAACATGAGTTAATGATGCCATGACATTACGGATAAGAGAGAAGGGATGCCATGGGGGATATTGAGGCCATGGGGATCAACGAGTCAGAAGGCGAGCCGAGGTTGTTTCGCCTGCTTCATAAAGCAGGGACGACGAAGGCTGGCAGTGCGGGGGTTGATTGTGGAACTTTTACTATTGACATATATGTATGGGCTTGGATAAATGGTGCCTCACCCCTAACCGTGAGTACACATGGTCCTTTTAGCGGCCTTTGCTATCCTATCTATTGGATTCTCCTTCCTTTGCTCGATCCTCGAAGCGGCACTACTATCACTGACCCCTAGCTACATTGCTCAGCTCAAGGACGACCGTCCCAAGCTGCACGATGCGCTTGCCAAGCTGAAGTCGAATATCGACCGGCCACTGGCCGCGATCCTGACGTTGAACACCATTGCCCATACAGTCGGCGCTACCGGTGTTGGTGCTCAGGTCTCGGTGCTCTATGGGGAAACCTACATCGCAGTGGCGTCCGCTGTCATGACGCTATTGATTCTGGTGCTATCGGAAATCATTCCGAAAACCATCGGCGCCACCTATTGGCGAGGCCTGGCACCCCTTTTGCCGCCAATGCTGCGTTTCATGATATTGACGCTGTACCCCTTTATTTGGCTTTCCGAGCGGATTACCAACCGTATCGGTAAATCAGAGCACGACGTGGATATGCGCAGTGAAATCAAGGCACTCGCCCGGATCGGTCTGGAAGAGCGGGCCTTGGACAGCGGCGAAGCACGGACCATTGCCAATATCCTCAATCTGCATGAGATTCGCGTCAAAAGCGCAATGACGCCTCGTACCGTATGTCAGACAGTTGCACCGCTGACGACTGTCGCTGAGTTCGATACCCGCTACGGGCGAACTCCGTTCACACGCTTCCCGGTCATGGATGCTGGCGAACAGGCCTTCGGATATGTTCACAAGGCGGATACCTATCATGCCGATGATGCCATGACCATGGAGGAGCTGATGCACCCCATCGCTTCGGCTCAGGAAACGGACAGTATCGAGTACGTGTTTACCTCCATGCTCGCGGACCGCAGCCATATCCGGGTGGTTTACGATGATCATGGCACTTGGGTCGGCCTGATTACGCTAGAGGATGTAATCGAGACCATCCTGGGCCAGGACATTGTCGACGAGACTGACAACGTCCAGAATCTGAGGCGATATGCCAAGCAGCGCTGGCTAAAGCAACTCAAGCGAGAAGAGACTTCTTCGAACGTGAATGAATAAGTGCGCTGCGTTCCATTCGAGCTGTTCGGCGGGCCCGGACAGGTCGCCGTATCGTGGCTCATCATGGAGTGCCGAGGGGTGGCCGATGTTGAATGGACCCACAGGTGATCACCGAGCGTAACGCCAGTAATAGCGTTGTTGCATGTGACGAATCTGCCACGTCTCGAAAGGTGCGCTTCCCTTTATATTAAAACGCTAAGGCTGGCAGCGTTGAGGTCATCGGTTCGATCCCGATAGGCTCCACCAAAAAAAATCTTGAAATCAGCCGCTTAGAGCACCCGCTCAAGCGGCTTTTTTTCATGGCTGGTCCTTGCAAGGAAGACAGTGTTGCTGCTCGTCAGGCAATGTCCTGCAATCTGATAGCCGTTGTCTGTTCAAACTGGGCTTTCAAGTCCGCTTTTCGACAGAGAAAATTGCTGTGATGAACCTTGCCTCGCGTATCCGCCCATTCGATCTGGTTGGTCCCCAAGACGAGAGCGCTGTTCGCTTCGGCGGCTGACGTGGGGTGCTGTCCATTGATGGTATGAATAACCGCCTTCTCGGTGACCTTGCCGCGAATTGGACTGTCTTCGGACATACGCAAGATCTTGAGCCCGTGTTCTTGGCTCTCTGGCGTGAGGTCTTCCGAATAGTGCTTTTTCATCTCAGCGAGCTTCTCTCGCTCACTGTTGAGACATTCTACCGTCTCATCAAGATCATTGCTGAGTTTGCATGCCAGTAGGGTCAGCATGAAGAAGGCACTCGTAAACAACACGATCCCATATGCTAGAAATCCCAGCCCGGAAAACACCTCTCCAGGATGCTCGTGGTTGAAGGTAACCACCAGTATCGTTGCGTATGGGGCTGCTGCGAGAGCCAGCAACCATGCGGACATTAGGGTGATATTGCGCTGCTTGCGAGATAACATGAGCCTGCTCTCTTATTTTTTATTGTCGGTGCTTTCTTCTCGGGTAGCCCCCTCTACAGTGACTGAATATAGGGTTGGTTCGAATAAAGCCTGGCGGTGCTTATCCAGTGAGTAACTCTTTTTATCGTGCATATGTTATTTGAGTGATGCTATGTGTATATGCTTGGCTCACCGAAAAGTGAACCCTTAACTGGTTAGACTTTAGGCTTAATAAGTATGTTTGCGGGGCGTATGGCGCGGCCTGATCGGGAGGCATCAGCGCTTGAACACGACGGGCTTATGGGCTTTCTCAAGGCGGATCGGGATTCTTTCGCCGCAAGCGAATACCTCGCGATTATCGAAGGAAGCCTCGATGAGACAGGAGGAGGGGAGGCGAAGCCGGTAGTACGTCGTGGCGCCGGCGAAGGTGCTCTGTTCAACCGTCGCCAAGATAGCGCTATTGCTGTCTTGAACGATATTTTCGGGACGTAGAAGGACATCGACAGGCGACTGCGGGGCACAAGCCTGAGTATGCTGAACTGCAATGATGCCGAACTCGGTGATGACGGAGTCATGAGTCGCCATGACGCCCGGTAAGAAGAATCCCTGGCCGATGAAGCGTGCCACAAAGCGTGTCGCAGGGGTTTGATAAAGATGTTGGGGCTTGGCCCATTGGGCGAGGCGGCCTGCATGAAGTATTCCGATCCGGTCGCTCATGGTAAATGCTTCCTGCTGGTCATGAGTGACCATGATCGCCGTGATGCCTAGCCGTTTCAGTAGCTGCCGCACTTCCTGGCTGAGCTGACGACGAAGTTCTGCATCCAGATTGGAGAAGGGTTCATCAAGCAGGAGCAGGCGTGGCTGTGGCGCCAGAGCGCGCGCCAGGGCGACACGCTGCTGCTGGCCGCCGGAGAGCTCATGAGGGTACCGCCCGACGAACTGATCGAGTCCCATCAAGCCTACCAGTTCGGCGATCTGGGAGTGGCGCGTGGACGCAGTGTGACGTTGAAGGCCAAAGGCGATGTTATCGGCAACGCTTAAATGCGGGAAAAGTGCGTAATCCTGAAAGACCATACCCACATGGCGCTTTTCGGGCGGCACCTGTATGGCTGAGGATGACAGCGTCTGTCCCGCGAGGCGAATCGCCCCGCGGCACAGGGGTTCGAAGCCGGCGATGGCGCGCAGAAGCGTGGTCTTGCCGCTTCCCGAAGGGCCTAGCAAGCAGCCGATCTCCCCCTGGGCCAAGGCAAAACTCGTCTCCTGAACCACGACGCTGGTCCCGTAGCGGCACTCGAGGTTCTCGACCTGCAATAGTGGCTTGTGGTCGTTTCCTGTCGAGCTTTCGGCAAGCATTTCCGCTACTCGACGCGACCGAGCATGAGAAACTCCAGCAATGCCTTCTGAGCATGCAGGCGGTTACCCGCTTCCTGCCAGACGACGGCGCGCGGATCCTCGAGCAATGTGGCACTAATCTCTTCGCCGCGATGGGCGGGCAGGCAATGCAGGAAAAGGACGTCGGCGGCGGCGGAGTCCAGCAGCGCTTCCGTGACCTGGAATCCGCCGAAGGCGCGTTCGCGTGCGGCCTGTTCTTCCTCCTGGCCCATCGATGCCCAGACATCGGTAGTGACCAGATCGGCATTTTCCACGGCCGCTCGCGGATCACGCATCAGCGTCACGCGCTCACCAGCGGCTTCAAGGATGGCCGAATCGGGGTCGTAGCCCTCGGGGCAGCATACGCGCAACTTGAAATCGAACTGACGTGCGGCATTGATCCAGGAGTGGCACATGTTGTTGCCATCGCCAATCCAGACGGCGGTCTTGCCCCGTACGGGGCCGCGGCGCTCCGCCCAGGTCATGACATCGGCCAGTAACTGGCAGGGGTGAAAGTCGTCCGTCAAGGCATTGATGACCGGCACACTGCTGGCGCGGGCAAACTCTTCGAGACCGGCATGCGAAAAGGTGCGGATCATGACGGCATCTACCATCTCGGAGAGCACCCGAGCGGTATCGCCGATGGGCTCGCCGCGCCCCAGCTGCGTATCGCGCGGCGATAGAAACAGCGCATGACCGCCGAATTGGACCATGGCGGTTTCGAACGACACGCGGGTGCGGGTCGAGGACTTCTCGAAAATCATCGCCAGGGTGCGGTTCGTAAAAGGCGTATAAGTGGGGCCATGTGTTTTCAGGCGATTCTTGATAGTGATTGCCCGCTGAATGAGATAGGCCAGCTCATCGGGGCTCAGGTCCAACAAGGTCAGAAAGTGGCGTGTCGCCATGACAAAGGATCCTCAAGAAATAAACGGAGCGCAACGGCACCGCTGCCTGGCAGGGTGCGCCGGAATGCTCGGTATCGGCCTGCGGCCTGCGCTGTCATTATTGATGGGGCAGGGACCGCAACGAAAAAGGCGCCGTAAGTGCGTCTACATCGACTTCGTATCGATACAAATGCACTTGCGGCGCCCGGACCCGATGCATCCCGTCGTCTTGACACGGGCCGTGCGAAAAGAATCATCCTAGCTAGACGGAGCTTGGTACGCAATGCATAAGCCGCAGAGGGTGTATTCGGGGCACTGCATCAGTAAAATGGGTCTACGCTGTCCTAGACGTGAAGCCACGCGGGACTGCCATTCGTGGATCGCAGTCCCCTGTTGAGGAGTTCCCATGAGCAATACTATCGAAACCATCAAGCAGCAGATCAGTGAAAATCCTATCCTGATCTACATGAAGGGCACGCCGCAGCTGCCGCAATGTGGTTTTTCCGCACAAACGGTTCAGGCCTTGATGGCCTGTGGCGAGCGCTTCGCCTTTGTCAACGTTCTCGATAATCCCGATATTCGTGCCGAATTGCCCAAGCATGCCAACTGGCCGACGTTTCCCCAGCTATGGGTGAACGGCGAGCTGGTGGGAGGATGCGATATCGTGGTCGAGATGTATCAGAACGGCGAGCTCGAGCCGTTGGTCAAGAGTGTGGCTAGCGAAACCGCTGAAAAGGGCGATGCCTGAGATCGAGGCGCGTTTAGCGGTCATGCGCTGATTAGGGCCCGCGAGCTTTCCCGCTTGCGGGCCTTTTCTTTGAAGTGGCTGAGTCCGCACGCAATTTGACGTTGAAAACCCATGCTGACGCTACCACGCTGTGCTGAGGAGTCATTCGACAAGTCCGATTGATTTACTACTCGCGCATGACCAGGGAGGTTACGCATGCAGATTCCACTTGAGATCAACTATAACGGTGTTTCCCGTTCCGATTGGATCGACGAATATATCAAGACCCGTGTCGATAAGCTCGAGCACTTCAGCGATGACATCATCGGCTGCCGTGTGGTGATCGAGCAGACTCAGAACAACAACCGGACCGGCAACCCCTATCGTACCCTGATCGAGGTGACGCTACCCGCCAAAGGGGAGCTGGTGGCCGAAAAGACGGATCGGGTTACGGATCCTCAAGTGCAACTGCGCCCCATCATTCGCCATGCCTTCGAGGCGATGGAAAAGCAGTTGAAAAAGCAGGTATCCAAGCGCAATGGCGACGTCAAGCATCACAACGATGTCACCAATCCGCCCGTGGCCATTGTAGCCAGACTCTTTCCTGAAGATGACTACGGCTTTCTCAAGAGCCTCGATGGCGAGGAGATCTATTTTCACCGTCATGCAGTGTTGCACAATGACTTCGATCGGCTGACGGCCGGGACTCAGGTGCGTTTTGAACCCGAGGAAGGGGAGAAAGGGCCGCAGGCCAGTACCGTGCAAATTCTCGATAAGCCGGGTGTAGGCGACTCGGGCCCCGATGGAGAGGGACTCGACATGCCGGCCGGTTGGGAATCGCGCTAAGCGGCCGAGTCGATACGTAGCAGGTTTTTGCGCAACTCACGCAACTGACCGTGGTGCTGGCAGGCAGGTTCTGCCAGCACCGATAGATCAACTCTCTTCCATTCCCTGTTCGCGCTGCGCCAGGCCCCAACCGCCAAGATCCTTGAATCGATTGACGATCGCACAGAACAGCTCGGCGGTGCGCTCGGTATCGTAGCGTGCGGAATGGGCGGAACTGTTATCGAATTCGATGCCGGCCGCACGACAGGCCCTCGCCAGTACCGTCTGTCCGTACGCCAGGCCGGAAAGCGTGGCGGTATCGAAACTGGAAAAGGGGTGGAACGGATTGCGCTTGATGCCGCAGCGTGCAATAGCGGCATTGAGAAAAGTGTGATCGAAGGCGGCGTTATGGCCTACCAGAATCGCTCGTGTGCAGTTGTGAGCTTTTACCGATTTGCGAATGGGCTTGAAGATTTCGCCCAATGCCTGGGCTTCGCTAAGCGCAACCTGTTTGCGGAAGGGGCTCTCCAGGTCGATGCCGGTAAAGTCCAATGCCGACTGTTCAACATTGGCGCCCTCAAAGGGCTCGATATGGAAGGCGTAAGTGGCGTCGGGTAGTAGATTGCCCTGATCATCCATGGTCAGCGTGACTGCTGCAATTTCGAGCAGGGCGTCTTGCTGGGCGTTGAAACCGCCAGTTTCCAGGTCGACCACGACGGGTAGATAACTGCGAAATCGTTGAGCCATCAAATCGCGTGTGCTGGCGTCGGTCATGCCCTTGCTCCATCCCGTGTGACTGCCCGGCGAATCGCCGCTTGGCAGGGGAGACTCCGGCTCCCCCGTGAAGTGTCGGGGATTGTAGCATTTTGGCTATTCTACGTCCCGGTCGTCGGTATTCGTGTGCCGCTCGCAGCGCTATAATCAGGCGATTGTGGCACTGTGCGTGCCTGACACTGAACTAAGGAGCCCAGCATGTCCGATGTGAAAAAGGTCGTCCTTGCCTATTCTGGCGGCCTAGACACTTCCGTCATCGTCAAATGGTTGCAGGAAACCTATGGTTGCGAGGTGGTGACATTTACCGCTGATATTGGCCAGGGCGAGGAAGTCGAACCGGCACGTGCCAAGGCCAAGGCGCTGGGCGTCCAGGAAATCTACATCGAGGACCTGCGTGAAGAGTTCGTGCGAGACTACGTCTATCCCATGTTTCGCGCCAATACGATTTACGAAGGCGAGTATCTGCTGGGTACCTCGATTGCCCGGCCGCTGATCGCCAAGCGGCTGATCGAAATCGCCAATGAAACCGGCGCCGATGCGATCTCCCACGGGGCCACCGGCAAGGGTAACGACCAGGTGCGCTTCGAACTGGGCGCATACGCGCTCAAGCCGGGCGTCAAGGTCATTGCGCCGTGGCGCGAGTGGGACCTGACGTCGCGCGAAAAGCTGATGAACTACTGCGAGCGGCATGAAATTCCCGTCGACTTCTCCAAGAGCAAGAAGAAGTCGCCGTATTCCATGGATGCCAACCTGCTGCACATTTCCTATGAGGGGGGCATTCTCGAGGACCCCTGGGCCGAGGCCGAAGAGGATATGTGGCGCTGGAGCGTCTCGCCGGAAGCCGCGCCCGATGAGCCCACCTATGTCGAGCTGACATTTGAGCGCGGCGATATCGTGGCCATCGACGGCGAACGTCTCAAACCGCACGAGGTACTGAGCAGACTCAACAAGCTGGGCGGGGATAACGGCATCGGTCGCCTGGACATCGTCGAAAACCGTTATGTGGGCATGAAATCCCGCGGTTGCTACGAAACCCCGGGGGGCACCATCATGCTGCGTGCTCACCGCGGCATCGAGTCCATCACCCTCGATCGCGAAGCGGCCCACCTCAAGGATGAATTGATGCCCAAGTATGCCGAGGTCATCTACAACGGCTACTGGTGGAGCCCCGAGCGCAAGATGTTACAGGCGGCGATCGACGAGACGCAGGCCTTCGTCAACGGCGTGGTGCGGATGAAACTCTACAAGGGCAGCGCCAGTGTGGTGGGCCGCAAATCCGAACAATCGCTGTTCGACGAGTCGATTGCTACCTTTGAAGATGACGCCGGGGCCTATAATCAGAAGGATGCCGAAGGCTTCATCAAACTTAATGCGCTTCGCTTGCGCATTGCCGCCGGCAAGGGGCGCAGTGCCAGCTAAGCCATTCGTGCATCATCAAGGAGGAGAGAGCATGCTCAAAAATCTCATTGATGGCCTGTTTCGCAGCGGTAACGTCAACGCCGAGGAAGTGCCTGCGACGGACTACAAGGGATTCGAAATCGTCCCGGACCCGCAGGATGCCGGAGGTCAGTATCGCGTCAGTGGCTGGATTCGTCAGCCCGTCGACGACGGCGAACCTCGCGAGTATCGTTTCGAGCGTTCGGATATCGTCTCCGACCGTCTGGAGTGTATCGAACTGACCCTCGACAAGGCCAAACGCTTGATCGACGATCGTGGTGAAGAACTGTTCAACGATTGAAAGCACTGATCGGCGCATGACATACGGCACTTCCTGGGAAGTGCCGTTTTTTATGCTGTTCGCTAATCAAGTCTTACCGGCATCGGAGGATGGAAGCTAAGCGGAGGGCCATCATGGTATGTCGAGTGCGGGTACGCCATGATGTCGGTCTCTTTTCGTCTCGTATAAGGATGCTCGCATGATCCAGGTCCACCATCTGGAGAACTCTCGTTCCCAGCGCGTACTGTGGCTGCTTGAAGAGCTGGGGCTCGATTACCAGCTCGTCGAGTACCGTCGCGATCCTCAAACGCTGTTGGCGCCGCCGGAACTCAAGAAGGTCCATCCGCTGGGCAAGTCACCGGTGATTACCGATGCGGATATTACCGTTGCTGAATCCGGCGCGATCATCGATTACCTGATCGACACCTATGACCCCCAACACCGCCTGATTCCGCCGTACGGTAGCGCCGATTACCGCCGTTATCGTTACTGGCTGCATTATGCCGAAGGCTCGGCAATGCCGCCGCTGGTCATGAAGCTGGTCTTTTCACGGCTCGACAAGCCGCCGGTGCCGGCATTGATCCGGCCCATCGGACGCGTGCTGGCCAACGGGGTCAGGGATAAGTTCCTCGAGCCACAGATCCGTCAGCATCTGGCTTTCTGGGAAAGCGAACTGGGGCGCTCGACCTGGTTCGCCGGCGATCAGTTCACCGCGGCGGATATTCAGATGAGCTTCCCGTTGCTGGCACTCGAAGCGCGCGGCGGTTTCGACCAGCACCCCAACGTTACGGCATGCCTGGCGCGCATGCGCGAACGGCCCGCCTACCAGCGCGCCATGCACAAGGGGGGCGAATTTCGTATGTCGAGTTGATCTCGCTCATGAGGGAGGCTGCTACGAGGCGGGAAGCTTTACCTGGGACGCAAGTTGTTCTTAGCTTGGAGTGTTCCAAGGGCATGTTACCCATCAGGAAGAGAGGAGACATAGGATGTCGCGATTGGTCATGATGATCTTGATAAGCGGCCTGGCATTGCCGGCACTGGCGCAGACCACGCTGGAGAAGGCCCAGAATGAGGCGACCAACCAGGAAAAACCCGCCACCGTCGGAATCGATAAGGCAACGGCAGAACGGGAGATACGGCCCTGCAAGGAGTTGCGTGCCGAAATCGACGCTAAAATCCAGGCCTCGGGTGCCGAGAACTATACGCTGGACATCGTGCCTCAGGCGCGCCTGGCCAACGATGTCGGGCCGAGTGAAGCCGACCCGCAAGGGGAAGTCGTGGGCAGCTGCGACAGTGGCACCAAGCGGATCATCTATCGGCGCCAGTGAGCGGCGGTCAGATCAGCGCCGCAAGTGATACACCGCACGTCCCAACCATTCGTGCAGGGCCTGGGTACTCTGGCGTAGATGGTAAGCGCGCGGTATCCAGGCCATGATGCCCGGAGGCGGGGCACTGGCGAATTCGGTGGGGGCGGGAATCACCTCGAAACCCTCCGCCTCGAAAGCGGAAACGGCACGCGGCAAATGCCAGGCCTGGCTGACCAGCACAATGCGCTTGATTCCCGCCGTGTCGAGTTGCTGCGCGGTAAAGCGGGCATTCTCGGCAGTCGTACGACTGGCCGTTTCGCGCCAGCGCACCGGTATGTCAAAGACTTCTTCAAGCGCCTTGGCCATCAGGGTCGCTTCGGCCATGGGCTCATCGAACCCTTTGCCTCCACTGACGAGAATCGGCAACTTCGTATCACGTGCGAGTTTGGCGCCGTAGGCCAGACGCCGCCAACTGGCATTATTGGGTGCATCGCCCCAGCCGAATTCCGGCGAAGCGTAATCGCGTCCACCGCCGAGGATCACGATCGCTTCGGCTTCATCCAAGCGTTGCGCCGTTGGCGATGGGTAATTCTCCAATCCATGACGAAGAGCATGACTGATCACCGGTGTGGCCAACAGGATCAGGCTGACCACGCCCAATGCAATCAGTCCGCCGCTCAACCAGGGCATTCGCCGCCATAGCAGGATACCCGTCACGATGAGCAGTATATTGACCAGCGGTGGCAACAGGGCGAATTTGAACAGATTCAGCGTCATCCAGTAGAACTCGGACCGGGTGGAGGCGGGCCGCCAAGGATACCCGAGTGTTCACAGCGGCGTACAGATTATGCTTTGTCTGGCACACGCTGGCGTCAGGCGCTAGGCAATCTCGACCTTATGAGGATACTCGCAGAGATCCTCGATGACGCAACTGCCACAACGCGGCTTGCGCGCCACGCAGGTATAACGGCCATGCAGAATCAGCCAGTGATGGATGTCCTGCTTGAATTCCTTGGGTACGCAGCGCAGCAGTTTCTTCTCGACCTCGACCACATCCTTGCCCGGAGCGATGCGGGTGCGGTTGGAAACCCGGAAGATATGCGTATCCACGGCGATGGTGGGATGGCCGAAAGCGGTGTTGAGAATCACGTTGGCGGTCTTGCGCCCCACGCCGGGCAGCGACTCCAGTGCCGCCCGGGTCTGCGGCACCTCGCCCTGGTACTGATCGACGAGTATGCGGCAGGTCTTCATCAGGTTGGCGGCCTTGGTGTTGTACAGACCGATGGTCTTGATATGTTCTTTGAGCCCCTCGAGACCCAGATCGAGGATCGCCTGTGGCGTGTTGGCGGCGGGAAACAGGCGGGCGGTGGCCTTGTTGACGCCGACATCCGTCGCCTGGGCGGAAAGCAGCACGGCGGTGAGCAATTCGAAGGGCGTCGCCCAGTTCAGTTCGGTGGTCGGCGCGGGATTGTGCTCACGCAGCCGGGCGAAGATTTCGTAGCGTTTTTCGGCGTTCATGACTCGTCCGGAATTATTTGATGATACCGGTGACCCTGACCCGGCGACTCTCGCGGGGGCTGGCGGCGTGCGGTATTTTGCGACGGCGCGTCGCGTGGTCATCGATGGCGTTCTTGAGCGCAATCAGCAATCCGGTGGCGAAAAAGGCCCCCGGCGGGAGCACCAGAAACAGGAAATCGTAGTCGGGAAATACGTTCAGTTGCCAGTCCGAGGCGATCGGCCCGAGCAGCAGATCCATGTCGGCGAACAACGTCCCCCGGCCAAACAGCTCGCGCAGAGCGCCGAGCAGCAGTAGAACGCCACCGAAGCCGAGCCCCATCATCAAGCCATCCGTCGCCGCGGGCAGCAGCGCGTTTTTCGAGGCGAAGGCGTCCACACGACCAAGAATTGCGCAGTTGGTGACGATCAACGGAATGAATATGCCGAGTACCTGATATAACCGGAAGGTGTAGGCCTGCATCAATAGTTCGGCGCAGGTGACGAACGCGGCGATGATCATCACGAAGGCCGGCAAACGCACGTTTTCCGGCACGTGGTGGCGAATCAGCGACACCGAAACGTTGGCGCCGACCATGACCAGCAGCGTCGCCAATCCCAGCCCCAGGGCATTTACCACGCTGGTCGTCACGGCCAGTAGCGGGCATAACCCCAGCAACTGCACCAGTGCGGGATTGTTCGCCCACAGTCCGTTGCGCATCAGGGTATTGAATTGGCTCATGTGGCGTCTCCCCGGGGCTCGCTCAATAGCCTCTCGCGGTGAGTGGCGAAGTATTCCAGGCTGCGGCGTACGGCACCGATGACTGCGCGCGGCGTGATGGTCGCGCCGGTAAAGGCGTCGAAGCGACCACCGTCCTTTTCCACGGCCCACTGCGGTGGCGGCGGGTTGTCCAGCGACAAGCCGGTGAATTGGGTAATCCAGTCGGACTTGCGCACTTCAATCTTGTCGCCCAGCCCCGGCGTTTCCTGGTGATGCAACACTCTGACACCGGTCAACCGGCCTGTCGTGTCGATGCCCACCAGCAATTGAATGGCCCCGCTGTAACCGTCGGGCGCCACGACCGGCAGGATCACGGCGCTGACCTCGCCCTGGCGTCGGGCCTGCCAGGCGGTAAAGGGAGCGGGCTGGCCCAACGCGTCAGCTGCAGGCAACAGCATGACGCTGTCGAGCAGGTTATTATCGTGAAGCGTGTCGGGAATCACCTGTCCCAGCGCTTGATACTCGCTTGCCAAGCGATTGTCAGCGATACGCTCGGCGGTAAAGGCCTGGGTGACGGCAATCACACCGACGGTGACCAGCGCGAACAGCCCCAGCCCCACGGCATTGCGAATGATGCTGCGCATAAGTTCGCTCATGGCGTGTCCCTGTCGTCATCGAGGGGGGGCACCTTGATGCCGCGCCTGGGGCGCGCGTGGCCGTAGACCCGGGGCTGCGTGTAGTAATCGATGAAGGGCACGGCGAAGTTCATCAGCAACACGGCGAAGGCAACGGCGTCCGGGTAAGCGCCATAGACCCGAATCAGCATCACCAGCAGACCGATGCCGATGCCGTAGATCCACTTGCCCTTGCGGCTGGTGGCGGCGCTGACCGGGTCGGTGGCGATGAAGAAGGCGCCGAACATTGACGCTCCGCCCAGCAGATGAAACAAGGGGCTGGCGTGATGGCTGGGCTCGCCGGCGTAGAGTAGCGAAGCCACCAGGGTGAGAGTGCCCAGCATGGCCACGGGAATGCGCCAATCGATCACCCGCTTATAGAGCAGCAGGCCACCCCCGACCAGCCAGGCCAGCGCGGCATGCTGCCAGGCGGACAGGGTGCCGTCGGGTAGCGGAGCGCCGGCCCAGAATTCGCTGGCCATCTGGGTCGCCGGTTTATGCTTGAAGGCATCGAGTGGCGTGGCGCCAGTCATGGCGTCGGCCGGGGCACTCAGCCCCGTTACGTGGCCCAGCGCTTGACCCAGAGAGATGGCGTCGGCACCCAGCAGCCCATGCGGCGGCGCCCATTGGGTCATGGCCAGCGGAAAGGCCAGCAGCAACAGGGCATAACCGACCATGGCGGGATTGAACAGATTCTGACCCAGCCCGCCATAGAGGTGCTTGGCGACGACGATAGCCGCCGCCATGCCGACCACGATCAGCCACCAGGGCACCAGCGGCGGTAACGCAACCCCGAGCAGCACCCCGGTCACGAGTGCACTGTTGTCGCGCAGGGTAACCTTTACCGGGCGCCCGCGCAGGGCCAGCATGGTGGCCTCCAGCAGCACGCCGGTCAGCGCGGCAAACAGCACATTGATCAGCACGCCCCAGCCGAAGTGCCAGGTGAGTGTGGCGATACCCGGTAGCGTGGCGAGCAGGACCCAGGCCATGATGCGTGCCGTGGACGTGGGTATCGGTGGGCGGGCGGCGGATGAGGATCCCGCGTGGATCAGGCTCATGTCTCCGTCTCCTGATGGCGGCTGTCGCAGGGGGCGAAGCTTTCGCGACTGTCACTTGCATCGCCGTTTTGCGGGCCGGTTTGCCGCTCGCCGATGGCGGCCTGGGCGCGCTCAAGGTTGGCCGTGGTGCGTTCAAGCTTCTGGCGTGCCGCATCGCGTACCTGCGGATCACTGTTAGCGTCGAGCGTCTCCCAAGTCTTCTGCGCCTTGCGTTGCGCCGCCTGCGCGGCAGCGACGGCGATCCTGCGCTGTTTCAGCGCCTTGTCGTGGGCGGTCTGTTCCGCGGCGGAGCGCGATTCCGCTGAATCGCCGGACGCGCTAACCCGCGTGTTCCGGGTCGCGGGCGTAGGGGAATCACCCGCTGGAGCGTCGTCGGCCTGGGCACTTGTCAGACGGGTCTCGACGGTCTGCAGATGCTCTCTGGCCGTGGCGAGTTGGGTTTCCAGATCGGCGAGCTGACCGGCATCGCTTTCGCCGGATTCGCACCGCGCCAGGGCCTTTTCGGCTTTCTTCACTGCGGCACGGGCCGCGGCCTGGGCGATCTTCAGATTCCTGATCTGGGGTTGCGACGGGGGCCGAGAGGCCGGTGCGACAGACGCGCTCTGGGTACGCTCGGAAGTCGGCGCAGGGGGCGTCGCTAATGACAGCGCCGATGCATCTCGCGGACGCTTGAGCGCCTGGGCGCGCTGCAGGCGCTTGGCATCCTTTTCCGCCTCCTCGCGTGCTAGCCGCGCCTGGCGGAACTCGAAGCGGTGACGCGCATGTTCGGCGCGGCGCGCCTCCTGTCGACGCACGCGAATCTCGTCCTTGCTCTTGCGGTAGTGCTCCACCAGCGGAATATGGCTGGGACAGACATAATCGCAGGCAGCGCATTCGATGCAGTCGAAGAGATTGAACAGTTCGGCCTTGTCGTGCTCGCGTCCCTTGGCGAACCAGTACAACTGCTGCGGCAGCAGGCTGGCCGGACATACGGCTTCGCAGGCCCCGCAGCGGATACAGGGCTGTTCGGCGGGTGCCGGGGGAAACTCCTCGATGCTGCCGGCGATCAGGCAGTTGCTGGTCTTGAGTATCGGCAATGCTAGGCTTTCCAGGGCGAAGCCCATCATCGGACCGCCCATGACCAACCGTGCGAGTCGGTGCGTATGCAGTCCTGCACCTGTCAGCAAGTCCTTGATCGGGGTGCCCAGCCGTGCCTCGACGTTGCCGGGGCGCTCCAGCGCCTCGCCGGTCAAGGTCACGACGCGCGAAATCAACGGCTCGCCGTCGCGTACCGCGCGGATGGCGGCCAGCAACGTGCCGGGGTTGTGGCACAGTACGCCGATATCGGCGGGCAGTCCCCGGCTGGGAACTTCACGGTCGGTTAGTAGCTTGATCAGCTGTTTTTCGCCGCCGCTGGGGTAGCGGGTGGGAACGCGGTGCAGCGTGATGGGAAGCGTCTCGTCGGACGATGCGTCAAGAACCGCTTGCAGTGCTGCGGCGGCTTCAGGCTTGTCGTCCTCGATGCCGACGAGAACGCGTTGGGCCCCCGACACCTGAGCAAGCAGCCGAGCCCCGTCAAGGACATCGGCGGCATAGTGGCGCAGGGTGAGGTCATCGGCGGTGATGTAGGGTTCGCATTCTGCGGCGTTGACGATCAAGGTGTCGATGGCATGGCGTTCGCGTACCCGCGCCTTGACCGCACTCGGGAAACCGGCGCCCCCCAGGCCTACGATGCCCGCCTCCTGCAGTCGCGCGATCACTTCATCGTCCCGGCAAACGCGCCAGTTCAGGGGCGTCATAGTGAGGCGTTCGTCACGGTCGTCGCCTTCGATCTCGATGCAACGTGCTTCGCCGCCGGCGGGATGCGGAACCGGGTACGTCTGGATGGCGCTGATCGTACCGCTGATACTGGCGTGCACCGGGGCCGAGATCATGCCCTGGGCGCGGGCTATCAGCTCGCCGGTGCGAACACGCTGGCCGACACGAACCACCGGTTGCGCAGCGGCGCCGATATGCTGGCCCAATGGCAGGATGACTCGACTGGGTAGCGAGGCCTGGCGCAGCGGGGCCCGGTTGGAAAGTGTTTTGCGTGTCGGCGGCAGTACGCCGCCATGGAAGGTAAAATGGCTAGCCATGTGCCACCTCCCGGTCGGAAGCGATGATCCCGCCGCCCACGGCGGGGGCATCCCAGCGCCAGTCGTCCAGGCCTTGCGTGCGAGGCAGCATATCGATGCAATCCACCGGGCAGGGCTCGACGCACAGGTCGCAGCCGGTACATTCATCGATGATCACGGTATGCATGTGTTTGGCGGCACCGAGAATCGCATCCACCGGGCAGGCCTGGATGCACTTGGTGCAGCCGATGCATTCGTCCTCGCGGATATAGGCGACCTTGGGCTGGCTGTCGGTCGTTTCGCCATCCGGGCCATCCAGCGGCAGCACCTCACGGCCAAGCAGGTCGGCCAATGCCACGATGGTGTCCTCGCCACCCGGCGGGCACTTGTTGATGGCGTCACCCTTTGCGATAGCCTCGGCGTAGGGCCGGCAGCCGGGATAGCCACACTGGCCGCATTGCGTCTGCGGCAGCAGGGTATCGATGTTGGCAGCGATCGGATTGCCTTCGACCTTGAAGCGCTGCCCGGCGTAGCCGAGCAGCGCCCCCAAGGTCATGGCCAATCCCGACAGGGCCACTATCGCGGCTAGTACGCCGTGCTCGGTGAGCCATTCCAGCATGAGCGATGTTCACTCCTCGTTCGCATAAGCCACGGGCAGGAAACACTGCCCCTGCGCTTTAAAGTCGCGTTTTCCAAACCAGAGCCCTTTAAATCCGAGCTCTGTAAGCCTGACTCTTCAAAACTGTACTCTTAAAGCCGTACTCTTAAAGCTGCACCAGGCCGGTAAAGCCCATGAAGGCCAGCGACATCAGGCTGGCGGTAATCATGGCGATGGCGGCGCCCTGAAACGGGCGAGGGACGTCGGCGGTGGCCAGGCGTTCACGCATGGCGGCAAACAGTACCAGCACCAGCGAAAATCCCACCGCTGCGCCAAAACCGTAGAGCGTCGCTTCCATGAAACTCGATTGCCGGTTCAAGCTGAGCAGCGCCACGCCGAGCACGGCGCAGTTGGTGGTGATCAGGGGCAGGAAGATGCCCAGCACCTGATACAGCAGAGGGCTGGTCTTGCGTACCATCATCTCGGTGAACTGCACCACCACCGCAATCACCATGATGAAGGCGAGCGTGCGCAGGTACGCGAGCCCCAGAGGGGCCAGCAGGTAATGGTAGGTCAGGTAGCTGGCAATCGACGACAGGGTGAGGACGAAGGTCGTCGCCAACGACATCCCTATCGCCGATTCCAGCTTGTTGGAAACGCCCATGAAGGGGCATAACCCGAGAAACTGTACGAGGACGAAATTATTGACCAGGACGGTGCCGATCAGAATCAGGAAATAATCGGTCATGGAACCCGCGAGTCATGTCGAGACGGCTATTCGCCGGGTCGCCAAGCCCAAACTCCAAGCCGTAGCGCCAACAGCGTGATATCAGGCTCGAGATTATACGCCCCCCTCCGACCAGCGTATACCGGCCGGCTTCAGCCTAGGGGCAAGTGACGGCTTCGGTGTGCTCGTGGCTGACGCGGTTGCGCCCGGCCTGCTTGGCGACATATAGCGCCGAATCGGAAATCCGCAGCAGGCACTCGCAAGTATAGGGTGTGTCCGGAGCCGATACGCCGACGCCGATACTGACGGTAACGACCGATGCGGTGGGAGAGGCGGTATGGGGCATGGCGAGCTGCTCGATTTCCTGACGCAGCGCTTCTGCCTGTTGCAGGGCCTCATCGGGTGCCGCTACCGGCAGGATGACGATGAACTCCTCGCCCCCGGTGCGTGCAACCAGCTGCTGGCGAAGGGTGAAGTGTTGCGTCATCACCTTGGCAAGCGCTATCAGGCAGGCATCGCCAGCCTGATGACCGTAATGATCGTTGTAGGCTTTGAAATGGTCGGCGTCGATCATGAGCAGGGCGAGCGACTGCCGTTCACGTTGAGCGCGGTTCAGCGAGGTTTGCAGGAAGCTATCGAACAGGCGCCGGTTGGCAAGCCCGGTCAACGGGTCCTGTTGCGACAGCTCGACGAGTACTGAGGTCTGACGCTGTTGGTGCTTGAGTAAGCGGTGAAACTGGCGGACCAAGGTACCGATTTCGTCGCGTCGCTTCAGCAGCAAGGCAGGGGGAGAAGCATTGAGGTTGTGGCGCCGCAGGGCTCGGGTGAAAACAGCAAATTGACGCAAGGGAGTCAGAATCATGCGCTCGAGCAGCATCAGCACGACCATCACCACCAGTATCAGCAGACCGACGGTCCAGTACAGGGTAAAGCGAAATGCGCCCATGCTGTTCTGAAAGCGTTGACGGGGCAGGATCATTTGCATGTTGAGACGATAATGGCTGGGCAGGGACTTGAGCGAACGCGTGGCGACCATATGCTGAGCGCTTCTGCGTGCCAGCATCGTCCTGGGGTTGGCCTCGGATCCCTTGACGACCTTAACGGAGATATTGTGCCCGGTTTCATTCCTGAGCTGCTTGAACCACTGGCTGTTCATGATCCGTACCATGCCCAGCCAGCCGGCAACGGGGCCGCTGCCATCGCTCTTGACGATCGGCCACAGGCTGATCAGTGCCTGTTCCGGCTTGGCCAGCAGCCAGGTATTTGCCTGGCTGGCGGCGCCACTGTCGATCTGATCACGTAATACTTCGACGATAGGTGCAGACCAAGCGCATTCACCGCTATCGGCAGGGCAGGAGGTATAGGCACCGTCGCTGGGAGTGAGGCCGGCGATTCGGTAGGGCGAGCCATCGGGTCGGAAATAGGCGATCAGGCGCAGGTTGGCGTCCTCGAAGACCATCGCATCCCTGAGGTTGGACGTAAGATAGCCGGGCATCAAGCCCTGCAGAAAGGCATGGCTATCGTCCCAGGTCGCCCAATCTTTGGTCAGCAGGCTGAGGTGGGCCAGTTCGCTATCGATCACTCGCTGGGCCTTGTCGAGCTCTAGACTGGCGTATCGCTCCTCTTCGGCCAGCATTTCGGGAATCACGAACAGGCGTGTCATTACCCCCAGTGTCGTCAGGGCCAGCAGTAATACGACGCCCAACGCCAGGAAGAAGCGGTTGCGCAGAGAGGACAGGGCTCGATTCATAGAATCTCGATCGCTGGGTTGGGCGTCCCGGGGGGCGTCTCACGTTGAGGTGAGTCGTGATATAGCCAAGGACTTATCGGCAGCAGAGAGGCAATCTTGAGCGGGGTTTGCCATCCATTCGTCGAATGCGCTGCAGCCACATGGCTTGGATGGGGAACAGCAGGGCCGGGCGGAGCGCGGAAGAATCGGAGCGTAGCGGAAAAAAGCAGCGAGCGCATGATGCGCTCGCTGGCGGGTGTCAAAGAGTCGTATCAGGTAACGCGAATACCGGGCTCGGCGCCGGAATCCGGCTGCAGCAGGTAGATTCCGTTGTCGTCACCGGCGGCCAGCACCATGCCCTCGGAGACGCCGAAGCGCATCTTGCGCGGCGCCAGGTTGGCGACCATCACCGTCAGGCGACCTTCCAATGCTTCCGGCGCATACGCGGAACGGATACCGGAGAACACGGTGCGTGTCTCGCCGCCCAGGTCGAGGGTCAGCTTGAGCAGCTTGTCGGCGCCTTCGACATATTCGGCAGCGGCGATGCGCGCGACGCGCAGGTCGACCTTGATGAAGTCGTCGAAGCCGATTTCGTCGGCAATGGGATTGTCGACCAGCGGGCCCTTGGCTTGTTCTTTCAACTTCTTCTCCTCCGCCAGATCCTCCTTGGAAGCCTCGATCATCGCATCGATCCGGTCACGCTCGACGCGGGTCATCAGCGGCTTGAACTTGTTGATCATATACCCTTCCAGCACGTCATGGCGGGTATACCAGTCCAGGCTGTCGAGATTGAGAAAGGCGCGCGCCTCGTCGGCCATGGCCGGTACCACCGGGGCGAGATAGATCATCAACTGACGGAACAGGTTGATGCCCACCGAGCAGATGTCGAGGACCTCCTGCTCGCGGCCTTCCTGCTTGGCCAGCACCCATGGCTCCTTGTCGGCGATGTAGGTGTTGGCCTCGTCGGCCAGTTCCATGATCTTGCGCATCGCCCGACCAAACTCGCGCACCTCGAAGTCCTCGGCGATCTCATCGCCGGCGGCGATGAAGCGCGCCACCATTTCCGGTTCGGCGCAGGTCGCGGCGAGCTGGCCGCCGCCGAGCTTCTTGATGAACCCGGCACAGCGGCTGGCGATGTTGACCACCTTGCCCACCAGATCCGCGTTCACGCGGAAGGCAAAATCCTCCAGGTTGAGATCAAGGTCATCGACCCGCGAGGTCAGTTTGGCGGCGAAGTAGTAACGCAGATACTCCGGATTCAGGTACTCGGCGTAGGTCTGGGCCTTGATGAAGGTGCCACGCGACTTGGACATCTTGGCACCGTTGACGGTGACGAAGCCGTGGCAGTTGATGCCGGTCGGGGTGCGCATGCCCGCGCCTTCGAGCATCGCCGGCCAGAACAGCGCGTGGAAGTAGACGATGTCCTTGCCGATGAAGTGATACACCTCGGCATCGGAGTCCTTCTTCCAGTAGCTGTCGAAGTCGAGACCCTCGCGATCGCACAGGTTCTGGAAGCTCGCCAGGTAACCGATCGGCGCATCCAGCCACACGTAGAAGTACTTGCCCGGTGCGCCGGGAATCTCGAAGCCGAAGTAGGGCGCGTCGCGGGAGATGTCCCACTCATTGAGACCCGTCTCGAACCACTCCTGCAGCTTGTTGGCGATCTGCGGCTGCACGCGGCCGGAGCGCGTCCAACGCTTCAGGAACTCCTCGAAGTCGGGCAGCTTGAAGAAGTAGTGCGTCGAGCTGCGCACTTCCGGTGTGGCGCCGCTGATCGCCGAAACCGGATCGATCAGCTCCGCCGGGGTGTAGGTCGTGCCGCAGGCCTCGCAGTTGTCGCCGTACTGATCCGGCGTCTTGCACTTGGGACAGGTGCCCTTGATGAAGCGGTCGGCCAGGAACAGTCCCTTGACCGGGTCATACATCTGCTCGATGTCGCGGGTCGAGATGTGACCGGCATCACGCAACGCAGTGTAGATGCGCTCGCTGTGGACGCGGTTCTCTTGCGAATGCGTGGAGTGATAGTTGTCGAAGGCCACACCGAAGCGCGAAAAATCCGCCTGATGCTCCTGTGAGACACGCTCGATCAGCTGCTCCGAGGTGATGCCTTCCTGTTCGGCACGCAACATGATCGCCGTGCCGTGGGCATCGTCGGCGCATACATAATGGCACTCGTGACCGCGGCTCTTCTGGAAACGCACCCAGATATCGGTCTGGATGTACTCGAGCAGATGGCCTAGATGAATCGAGCCGTTGGCATAGGGCAGGGCACTGGTAACCAGGATCTTGCGCTGGGCATTGGCGGTAGTGGGCATGGCGGCTCTGTGACTGGTAGAAACGAAGAATTCGGGCGCCACTAGGACTCGGGCATGAGCTAGGACGAAAGGGCGATTGTAGCCCGCTTGGCGGTCGGGTGCATCCGTCCACCAGCCGTAGTCCAGCTTTCGTCCAGGCTTGATCGCTCAGGACGCTTCTATACTCGGCTAGGCGTATGCGAAAAGCCTCAAGAAATGCTATTCATGCCGAATGGAGTTTCATTAAAGTTAATGAAAATGACTGGCTGCGTGATGTTAGGCCAGTCGTTAGAGGATTCTAACGAGTCGCTAGGCCTTGTCTGAAAAGCCGCCGAGCAGGCCAGTTATAGCCAGGCCTGTTGGGGTTGAGTGTCGGATAGTGAACATGGTGGAACCAAGAAGCGGCCGCTTGCCGTTCCCGACAGTGACCGCTCCCCGTTATGGTTCAAACTAGCAAAGCCAGTTGCCGTTGCCGTTGCCGGACAGAAGCGCGAAAAGCAGCCATTCAATCTTTATCCGACCGGTTACTTGCATATCAACATCAGTGAAATATGCATTGATGAAGGCAAGGTTTATCTACTTGTGGCGGTGGACCAGGCATCCAAGTTCGTTCACGCACCGTTATATAGGCAGGTGACGCGGCAGATCGCTGCCGACTTTAAACACGCTGAGAGCCCTGCCTTGCCGCGTCTGCATGGTACTGAAGGACAATGACGTGCAGTTTCGAAGAAGGCCGGGATAGAGGCCTACAAGCATCTATGGGCCTATAACAGCACTTGGCCACTCAGAGCGCTAAAAGGTAAGATGCTTATAGGATTTATCCTTGATCAGTGGCAGGAAGAGTCCCAGAGACTTTATGGCGATCCGGAACACTTCTTTGCGGGACCAAACAGTTAGTAGCGCACTGATCGGTCAAGCTTAAACAATGCCACTTCAGATCCTGATGTAAAAACTCGAAACGGTTTCAGTCTTTAGCGAGGCCTGACGTGGTGAGCGGAACTGTCTAGCAGCTAATCTATCGGCGGGGACATATTGCCGTAACCTAATCGGTATTCTCGAGGTGAAAGGCCGTATTCATTTTTAAAAGATTTGCTGAAATGAGATGGATTGTTGAAACCCCATTTATAGGCAATTTCGGTTATATAGCATGAGGTCCCCGAGCTCAAATCGACTATCTCATCACGGCAACATTCCAGGCGGCGACGAAGTATATAAGCATGTATCGTATGGCCGTTATCTGAGAAGACTTTATGTAAATTGCGCTTGCTGCAATTGAAGGCATTTGCCATAATATCTATAGATAGATCGGGATCGCTAAGATTATTTTCAATAAAAGAAATGATTTGCGTGCGTAAGGATGCCTTTTTAGACAGCAAAGGTTGTGTGTCTTCTTTCTCGCTTACGGCTTCTCTAAACAATCTCGCGGTAGACAAGGCTATTGCTTGGGCAGCTCGTTCACTACAAGCTGTCGACTCCCAAAAAACCGACTGTAAAAATTGTGCTGCGATTAAGCCAATCCCCTCATTAGCAGAAAAAGCGTTTGCGATCAGCGAGCTGTTGCCAGACTTGCGCACGCCTATCTCATTTTCAGGGATAAGCAGCAGAAACTGCTCTACTTCACCGTTGTTGCGGGTCGCAAAAGGCCCTCGGGTATCATAAATTGCCCATTGACCCGCAGAGAGGGTTGATGTTTTTCCGTTATGTAGGAACTCGCTCTTACCATATGTTTGAACAATAATAAGTTGGTATGGAGTTGGGGAGGCTGGCTCCATGGTAGGCTTGCTATCGCGGCGAAAATGTTGTTGGTTCGCATTGATTTTACAGATGCGCAAATCTCCTATATTAACGTACTCTGCCCGCGCTTGGAAATTGGGTTGTTTGCTATTGATACCTTGTAACAATTTCAGCGACTGCCAATGTGTACGCTGAAGGCCGTTAGTGCATATGAACTCATAAAAAAAACGCGTCCAATGGTTTATTCTTTCCTGAGGCTGAATGAGATCAGTGGAGAATAATTTATGTGCGTTCATTGTTATTGTTCCTCTGGAACCCCTTCGCAGGGTCATCGATAAACTAGGTTTTCTCTCACTTGGCTCTTCTTGTGATGCTCCTAATGCAACCAATATCAGAGATAAATGACACAGATTCAGTATAGTTCGATAGGTTGTCAATGAGGTTGCTACTATAGTCTATTGGCCATCCTCGCATAAGTTGACTGAGTTTCAACAGACGGTTGTCTAGCTCCCCTCCACAATTAATCGTGCATATTCCCTTCCAGACAAGTTCTGTACGTTCCGAAAACAGGAAGCTAAAGCTGCGAGCCCTATAGTTACTGCAGCTCGTGGCACCGAGACATGTCATGGGCAGGAGACCGAGTAGAGCAGTGCGTAGCGGACTCGTAGGTTGGCTAAACACATGCCCAACATTTAACCGAGTCATGATCGCCTCGGTATTTCTTTCTTAATCTACGAGTGGGGTGGCCCAATGAATGGCAAAGTGGTTGGTGATATGTACAGTGCAGCTCAACATTCTGAGCGTGAGCTTAGCGACGCCGAGCAGCGTAACAAAGACATAGTTATGGATTACTACGATCTTATGATGTATCGAGAAACGCCCGACTTTGAAGGCGCTGAAAAATACTGGGACGACCATTATATACAGCATGACGCCCTTATCCCTCAGGGCCGTGAGGCAATAAAGCAATTTACACGCGAACTTTATGAAAAATATCCTGAGCGTTGGACACAAACCAAACGAGTCTGGGTTGATGGTAATTTTGTCATCATGCACTTACATGTTATTGAGGAGCCCGGCACACCAGGGCTATCAATGATTGATATCTTCCGCGTTGAAAAAGACAAAGTAGTGGAACATTGGGATGTGTTCCAAGCAATCCCGGTGGATGCCATCAATGACCCCTTCTAATAACTCATATCGCTTTCATGGCCAGGTCGCGTTAGTTAGTGGTGCGCTTCGGGGCATAGGAAAGGCCGTTGCACTGGCCTTTGCCGCTGAATCGGCAATTCTTGTCCTAGTCGATATCGATAAGGCTATTTTTGAGGTGGCCGAGGAGATACGTCATGCTGGCGGAGAAGCGATTGCTGTGCATGCAGACCTTAGCAATGCTGATGAATGCCAGCGAATGGTGAAGATTGCATTAGAGTGTTACGGACGTCTCGATATCGCTTGCAACAATGCGGGCATTGCTGGCCCTGTGGGCACTGATGTTGCCCAAATAACCTCATCCGATTGGCAGCGCGTGTTACAGGTGAATCTATCCAGCACCTTCTACTCTTTGCAAAGTGAGTTGGAGTCTATGCGAGCAAATGGCACAGGGGCGATAATTAATATCGCCTCTGTGGGAGGGCTCTTAGGTGCGCAGGGTTCTGCTGCGTACTGTGCCAGTAAACATGGTGTAATCGGGCTGACCCGCGCGGCAGCACTTGATGCTATCGCCTGCGGGGTGAGAGTCAACGCCATATGCCCTGGAGCAACCCAAACCGATATGCTACGCCAAACATTCTCGGCACCGGGTATGCAAGAGAAGCTAATGTCAGATATTCCTATTGGTCGCACAGCCGATACGGGGGAGATTGCCCGAGCCGTACTTTTCCTAGCCTCCTCTGATGCATCATATATTGTTGGCCAGGCCTTGCCCGTCGATGGGGGAGTGACAGTGGGCTAACTATCGGTTACTTATTGGGCGTACATGGATGAGGTGCTCGATATGTCATAGAATATTAAAAATTGCTGCCAATCTTGATGTATTTTATTTCATCGACAAACAAATAATAAACAAGGACTAAACAAAATGGATAATAACCAGCAAACAAACGCATCTATCCAAAAACAGCTCCAAGCAATGGCAAGCCAGATTGATAACCTGTCTCAACAGGTCCGGTTGTTGGAAGATCATAACGAAATTCGCCGTCTCCATCATAAGTATGGCTACTACTTAGACAAATGTCTTTATGATGAGGTGATTGATCTATTGTCAAAAGATAGCGAAGTATATTTTCTCAATGGGATCTATAAGGGTAAAGAAGGTGCGCGCCGGCTTTACTGTGGATGGTTCCGTGATAAATTTGCAGAAGGTACTAATGGGCCTAGCTATGGCAGCCTCCTAGAACATATGATTGCTCAAGATATTGTTACGGTCGCTCCAGATGGAAAAACAGCAAGAGGGCGGTTCCGCTGTTTTATGCAAGGCGGTACTCACGAACAGAGTCCCGTGGAGGAAGTGCCGCAATTCTGGGAAGGTGGGATTTACGAAAATACTTATGTTAAAGAAAATGGAGTCTGGAAAATCCAAATTCTTAACTATAATGCCTTTTTTAATGCCTCATTCAGTGAGGGCTGGAGGAACACTCGTACTGCCTACGCCGAACCCATGCTAAACACCCTCTACCCTGATGATCCGCAAGGCCCTGATGCCCTGCGCAATTCAGAGGATGTAGTGTTATGGCCGGACACTCGGGTTATTCCTTTTCATTACCCTCATCCTGTGACTCAAAAGCCCTTTGATTAAAAAGGCATCATCCTTCGATGAGTAGCCGGGCGGCCAACGCCCGGCCGTGTTGTTAGAGATTAGTGGCACCGCCATCGACTACGAGATCAATTGCAACAATATTGGAAGCTTCATCGGAGGCTAAGAACAGCACCGGGGCCGCAGCCTCTTCTGCTGTGCCTAAGCGTTTTAACAATGTCCACTCTTTCATGTCCTCTTTGATACGTAGGATTTCTTCATGGCTAAACTCTGTCATACGGTGAGGCAGTGGAGTATCGATGGGGCCAGGGCTACATACATTGACCCGTATACCAGACTGAATAAGTTCTGTTGCTAGCGTTCGACCAAGCGACTGCACGCCTGCCTTACTAGCACTATAAACGCTACTGTGAGCTTTGCCCTCACGCGCCCCTATCGACGAATTGAGCACAATGGCGGAACCGAAAGGCATGAGTGGAACAGCTTTCTGAACAGTGAAGAAAGTGCCTTTCAGATTCGTGTTCATGACTTCATCGTAGAACGACTCAGTTACATGATCGAAGGGGCAGAGTTTGCCGAGGGCAGCATTAGCGAAAAGGACGTCCAGGCGTCCGTGCTCTTGCCGGATGGTTTCCATTACTGTGTCCAACGCATTTAGATCTGCAATATCAGAACGCAGTGCTAAAGTACCTTCGCCAATTTCTAAGGAAGCTTTCTCCAAGGTATCAGGGTTTCTTCCTGTGATGATTACCTTGGCCCCTTCCTGATGGAATGCTTTAGCACTTGCCAAGCCTATGCCGCTATTGCCGCCGGTCACTAGAACTACTTTGTTTTCAAATCTGTCGACTCTCATTGTCATAACTCCTTGCATTTTTTATCTCATTCACTACAGAGACAGCCAACAGATACTATACTGGTATCGCCTCGCCAAGCTTGGCTATTAGTGCACCAAATCGTTGTTATAGCGAATAATAAAAAAGTGATAATGGTTCCTTAACGGACACGTTCGGTTCGCTGGCAGAGAAGCGGTGTGTGTGCAGTGTCTTTAGCATCGTTAAGGCTTAAGCCTTATCGCCAACGAGGAGAACAGTCATGAGCCAACCTTTTCCAGCGACTCCAGCTAATCAAGACTTTTTAACCCCTTCGCGTGTCGAGTGCGAAATCCACGACTTGCCTGTAATAGGCCAGCTTCCGGCAGCACTTGAAGGTATGTTTTTTCGCGTTGGTCCTGATCCGCAGTATCCTCGCAGAAATGGTGAGGATGATCCTTTTATAAACGGCGACGGTATGGTTAGCGTATTCCATTTTAAAAATGGAAAAGTTAGTTTTCGCAACCGTTTCGTAAGAACCGAGCGCTTTCAGCGCGAATACGATGCTGGAGGCCGACTGTTCGGCGATTACCGAAATCCTTATACTGATGATCCAAGCGTAGCCGGCCTTAGCCGGGGCACTGCGAACACGAGCTTACTCTGGCATGGGGGAAGATTATTCGCCCTCAAGGAGGACAGCCGTCCGGTTGAAATCGATCCAATTACGTTAGCTACTCTCGGAGAATGGGACTTCGAAGGGGCGCTAACCAGCCGTACGATGACGGCACACCCTAAAGTAGATCCAGTGACTGGAGAATTACTTATCTACGGCTCGGCGGCTAAAGGTGAGGCGAGTCCCGACATCGCCTTGTACTGGATCAACGCAGATGGCCAAGTGACGCGTGAAGAATGGTTAATGCCACCGTATGCTAGCATGATGCACGATTTTGCCGTAACGGAAGACTACATTATTCTTCTTGTCATGCCGACTACCAGTAATGATGAGCGACTAAAACGTGGCGGTCCTATTTTCGTATGGGACGAAAGTCAAGATACTTATCTCGCCGTGCTTTCCCGCAAGACGCAATCCGAAAGCGTACGCTGGTTCCGAGGCCCCGCACGTTGGGCCTTTCATGTAATGAACGCCTATAATAAAGGGTCTTTTATTTACATTGATCTCTGTGCAGCGAGAGAACAGCCATTTCCTTATTTTCCTAACATTGACGGCTCGCCACGAGACAAGGAAAAAGCCACTCCCCAGTTATTGCGCTGGACCCTAGATTTAGCTAGCGATGAAGAAGCCTTCTCTGAGCATATGATTTTTTCCCAGTTTTGCGAAGTTCCCGTGATCGATGATCGTTTTGCTCTACATTTTTATACTCAAGGCTTTCTGGGTGTTAATGATTTCAGTCGGCATATTTCTAATAACGAGGCCGAGATGGGGTTTGTGTTTAATACGATTATGAGAATAGATGTCGAGACAGGGGAAACTGACTCTTACTTTGTAGGAGAGGGGTATGCAGCACAAGAGCCAACCTTTGTACCATTACCTGGCGCAACGAAAGAAGCGGAAGGGTACTTATTAAGCGTACTTAATAATTACCGAACTCAACGAAGCGAGCTGGCGATCTTCGATGCTCATGACCTTAAGAAGGGGCCTATCGCTCGCTTACTGATGCCTTTAGCGTTACGCAATGGTATTCATGGTTGCTGGATAGCTGAAGAACACTTTTTATCAGCGAAATAAATGGAAGAGAGGGCAATATCTTGCCCGCTTCTTTCTACAGTTTCCTTTTCGTGCTTATGCTTTTTTGACGGGGCTGGCGAAGGATACAGTCGAGGAGCGAAAGAGTAACAGTGCGGGAACAAACAGTTTGATTATATAATATATAAAAAGGTTTATTTTATGAGAACCGCAAAGCTAGCAAGCTACGAAAACCAGCTTCTTGCGTTGATGGGCTTTACTTTCGCCTTTGTCTATTTTGATCGGCTTTCACTGAATTATATTGCACCATTTATTCAAAAAGATCTGTCCCTAAGCAACTCCCAGATCGGTCTTTTGACATCGGGCTTGGCACTGACTTGGTCGGTCTCAGGCTTTATTCTCAGTGCAGTATCTGACGCGTTAGGGCGACGTAAAATATTCCTTATTCCGCTAATCGCTCTGTTCGGTTTATGTTCTTTTGGTTCTGGGCTCGCCGGTGGTTTTCTTTCTTTGTTAATGATGCGTATTCTCATGGGTTTTGCAGAAGGTCCCATCTTACCATTAGCTCAATCCCTGATGGCGCAGGCCTCGTCGCCGAAACGGCGGGCAATGAACATGACTATATTGCAAAATTTTATCAATGGTTTTTTTATTATTTGTGCACCTCTGATCTTGGTGGCCCTCGCCGAAAGTGTAGGCTGGCGTATAACATTCTTCATTGCTGGGCTTCCTGGACTACTACTTGCAGCTCTATGTTACCGCTATGTACGTGAGCCGAAAGAGGATAAGCCGCCTAAAGAGAGCCCTACTGGAGGAATTTCTGCATTTACTTCTGAATTAGTCTCTCTATTACGTTATCGGAACATACGTGTCAGCCTTTTGGTTTCGAGTCTGATCGCCTCCTGGATGTACCTACTCCTAACCTTTATCCCACTTTATTTAATACAGGTAAAAGGCATTTCCGCGTCTAACATGAGCGTGGTAATGAGCATGTTTGGTGTGGCTGGCTTTCTTTCGGCATTCGCTCTACCGTGGATTTCCAACTTCATCGGGCGCCGTTATGCTACTTGCTTAGGGTGCTTAGGCGGAATTATCGCTCCCTTGGCATGCCTTTATGTTGAGGACTCCTTCTTTGCCTTAACAAGCCTGATATTCCTGGGCTTCCTGCCGGTGGTTGGATGCTATCCTATGCTATCAGGTGTTATTCCCTCCGAAACAGTGCCGTCACGCTTTTCCGGTCGTGCCATCTCGCTAGTGTTAGGAAACGGCGAGATTATTGGCGGTTTCGTAGTCGTATCGATCACCGGAATCTTAGCAGATATTTGGGGCCTTGAACTTACGCTTTGGATCGCTGCCGGGGCTGCACTCATCGGCGGCATGTTCTGTCTCGGTTTCGAAGAAACCGCTCCAGCTTCATCTACTATCATGGCAGTCGAAAGTTGAACTTTATTATCTTATCGTCCACCCCTATGGTCTCATTGACTATATTATAAAAATGAGGAAATTATGGAAATGGTTGATTTACTAGTTGCTGGGAGATTGCAAGAGGCCGCATTTGGAGCCCGGTTTGCTTGTGTTAACCCACTAAGCGGCGAGCCCGTCACTCAGGCCGCTGCAGCCTCGGCCGACGATGCCCGCCAGGCCGCCGAGGCCGCGGGTCAGGCTTTCATGGCCTGGTCGAAGACCGGGCCCGGTGAACGCCGCGCCAAGTTGCTCAAGGCTGCCGAACTAATGGAAGCACGTCAGAGCGATTTCATCGAGCGCATGGTCGACGAGACCGGCGCCACACCCGGTTGGGCCGGTTTCAATGTGATGGTCGCCGCCAGCATCCTGCGCGAGGCCGCTGCGCTGACCACGCAGGTCACTGGCGATATCATTCCCTCCAATATCCCCGACAATCTGGCTATGGGCATTCGCGTGCCGTGCGGGGTGGTCCTCGGCATAGCCCCTTGGAATGCGCCGATCATCCTCGGCACTCGTGCCATCGCAACCCCGCTGGCCTGCGGTAATACGGTAATCCTTAAGGCCTCTGAGCAGTGTCCGGCGACCCATCACCTAATCGGCGAGGTCCTTATCGAGGCGGGGTTCGGCGAAGGGATCGTCAATGTCATCACCAACGCCCCGGAGCAGGCCGCCGCCGTGGTCTCGGCGCTGATCGAACACCCGGCGGTGGTGCGAATAAATTTCACCGGCTCGACCCAGGTCGGGCGGATCATCGCCGAGAAGGCCGCGCGCCAACTCAAGCCGGCGTTGCTGGAACTGGGCGGCAAGGCGCCCTTCATCGTGCTCGACGATGCCGACCTGGATGCCGCCGCCGAGGCGGCCGCCTTTGGCGCATTCTTCAATCAGGGGCAGATATGCATGTCCACCGAGCGGTTGATCGTAGTCGACGTGGTGGCCGATGCCTTTGCAGAGAAATTGGCAGCCAAGGCCGTCAACCTGCGAGCCGGCGATCCCCGTGACGAGAGCAATGCGCTGGGCACGCTAATCAACCGCGAGTCGGGCGAGAAACTCAATGGCCTGGTCGACGACGCCATCAGCCAGGGGGCACGTCTGGTCTCGGGCGGCAAGGCGGAGGGTGTGGTCATGCAGCCGACCCTGATCGACGGCGTTACCGACAAGATGCGTCTGTACCGTGAGGAGTCGTTCGGGCCGGTGGTGGCGATGATGCGGGTTGCCAATGAAGAACAGGCGATTCGCCTGGCCAACGATAGCGAGTATGGACTCTCGGCGGCGGTGTTTACCCGCGACACGGCACGCGGCCTGCGGGTGGCCGGCCAGATCGAGTCGGGCATCTGTCACATTAACGCGCCGACCGTGCACGACGAACCGCAGATGCCCTTCGGCGGCGTCAAGTCGAGCGGTTACGGACGCTTCGGCGGCAAGGCGGGGATCGAGGAGTTCACCGAGCTGCGCTGGATGACAGTACAACTCGGCCCTCGCCATTATCCGATTTAGTTGATTAACATAGAAAGTAATTGCACAAGGGTAATTAAATGCTTTTAAAGCTTTGTGTATTTTTTCACCCACTCCTTGCTGGGAAGGTATACTAAGCAGACTCGTAACCAACGAACTCTGAACCCCTTAAGCTCTTCTTCCGCCACCGAAGCCCCAGCTACGTGGCGGATAGCCTCCTACCCCTATTACTTGACGCTACCTGCTTGGCTCCACAAATAAATATTCTGTACTATTATGGTGCCATCTCCATAGATAGTTATACTGTTTTTTAAAGTGTCTCCCCAGATATTTTCTGAAGGATCAGCGAGCAGTGCTGGAAAAAATTAATGCTTTTCAGGGTTTAAAGAAACGCCCGCGTTCATGAAAAACGTTCTCTCTTGAACAAGAAGTGTACGTTCTAGAAATATGTAAATATCCTTTGTTCTCTATAATTAGAAAATATCTAGACAGGCGCGCGAGTAGTCAAGTGATTAGTTAGTTAATGTGGTCGTGCCATACATTAATTACACTTAATATTAATTAACGACTCAGGCCAAAACAACCAGAGGAATAAGTATAATGATTATTTTTTTATAATTGAAAATTACCGTAAAATTGAATTGCCTTTTTAGAATAGTTTGGTATCTATAATCCAAGAGTTAAAAGCTACACAAAGACTTCAAGGAAAGATGCTTGCAGATAACACAGTCTCTACCGGCCACACATGATTGCAGCGCCTTATTACAAGGCTGGTATGACAAATCATAACCACATAGCGTAGCATGAGTTAAGAATTTATTAATTCTAAAAATCTAATAAGGACAAAAATGAATAATTTACCCTGCTCCCGCCAAGCACCCGAAAGACAAGGTATCTTGTCCAATGAAAATATAGGAAAAAGTACTACATCAATTTTAACAAAGGCTAAATTGCTATTAGTGGCATTGCTATTATTTCCGATGGGATCATGGGCACAATCCTCAGAGCCCTCCGAGCTATCGGAACGACTCGATAATAATCGAGACTCGCCTCAGCTAACTCAAGGTAAACCCATATTCAATGGATTAGGAAAAAAGCTCGGCACCATCGGCATCACACCCCATCTTTCACTTTGGTCACTATGGGTCAGTAACCCTTCAACAGGGCCGCGGGAGAACGAATATGCAATTACTAACAATATATTTGCGGGTGCCGATCTCAACCTGGAAAAGCTCCTAGGGATTAGCAACGCCACATTCCACTTCGAATACATTTTTTTCCTGATAACTACAATGTTGGCCAGCCTACTGGAGCCGTTTATGCGGGAGCCGCTAGTAGTTATTTTGGGGGCTCGCCGGCGCGCAATGATATCTCTAGCGGCTATCTGTCTCAGTTCTCTTACGAGCAGGATTATTTTAATAATCGGCTAAAGACCGTGATTGGAAGAACCAACGCAGGGCGCTATTTTTTTAAAAGCAACTGCTCCAATGTTATCACCTGCAACGACCCTATCTGGGATAATTCTACAGGAATACTACCTCCTCCCTATGGCTCTTGGGGGGCGTTCAGTCAACTCGTCCTAGATGGTGGCGGCTACATCAAGCTGGGTGCCTTCGAGTCCGACCCTAACCAGTATCTAGATAAGGGGCACGGCTTTGATTGGGGCTCCTCAGACTCGGCAGGAGCCAGCCTCCTCGCCGCAGTCGGCCGAAAAACTACCTTTATGAATACAGCATACCCAGGACAGTATGAACTTATCGGCTTTTATAATACGAGTGATCAATACGACCCGCGAACCGGTGAATTGGACCAAGACGGTAATGGGGGGGTTATGCTCAAGTTCCGGCAAGCTATCTGGAGACCTGATGGCGGGAGAAACCTGCTTGAAGATCCGCAAGCGCTTATGTTATTTGGATCGCTTGAAGCGGCACCCGGTAAGAACCAGCCTTATCAGGCATTTGCCGAGGCCGGTGTAACCTATCTTAATCCTTTCGACCGTCTATCAGACATGGCAAGCGTAAAGGTGAGCTACGCACGCCTCGGCGACCGTCAGCGTCAAGCTCAACGTGAGGCGCGTGTTGCACAAGGAGGCGTGGATACTGCCGAATCAAGCGGAGTGCATCGCTTCGAAATGAACTACCATCTTGGCTTGCCTCACTATATGTTCCTTGAGCCATCAGTGCAATACATTGTCAATCCCAGTAATTTCTTCAATCCTGGAGCTAGACGCCTCAATGACGATGGTATGGTTGTAGCATTACAGTTTGGTATCGACTTCGGCTTGGCAACAGGGCTGACTCATTTGGATTGAAAAAGTTGCTCTAGGCGGAACACAAATGAGAAAGAATAACCGTTTTTTCAAATAAAACACTAAGCTAAAGATAAATTATATCTATATAAGGTTGGTAAAATATATGTTGTTCTAAAAATCTCCCTGGCGCTCCATTGAAATCCCATGAGCAGGCTAGAGAATGGCTTACAAAATAAATATTTGTAGCTAGCCTAACAGGCCTGCCCCCTCAACCTTTAGTCTGGGGGCAAGAAGATAAACGAAGGAAATAATAAGGTATAAAAAATTTATAACATAACGCTGCTGCTAAGGGACCAACACCTTGTTACGACTTCTCCACCATAAAGTCAAGGTAGGTTAGCTAATGTGGCGAGGAGAGTAGATGCTTGGTCCCGCAAAGAAGTGGTTAGGGATATCATAAAAATCTTTGGGGCTTTCCTGCCACTGAAAAGACCCGTACCACGAGATCGACCACCAAGCAGCGACGCCACCATTCCGGTAGCGACCGCCATCATTCCGACAGCGACCGCTCCCCGTTATGGTTCAACTCAAGCGCTGCATGTAATCCACGTAGCCGAAGGTCTTGACCGTGCGTATCTCGCGGCTGGTCTCGTCGACTCGGCAGATTGCCGGGAGGCGGATGCCGTTGAAGGTGGTGGTCTTGACCATGGTGTAGTGGGCCATGTCGGTGAACACCAGCCGGTCGCCGATGGCGAGCGGCGCGTCGAACGAGTAGTCGCCGATCACATCGCCGGCCAGGCAGGTGGTGCCGCCCAGGCGGTAGGTATGCGCCTTCGCTCCCGGTAGATCACCACCGATGATCTCGGGGCGATAGGGCATCTCCAGCACGTCCGGCATGTGTGCGGTGGCGGAGGTATCGAGAATGGCGATGGGGCCGTCATTGTCGACGATATCCAGCACGCTGCACACCAGAAAGCCGGTATTCAGGGCAATGGCTTCACCCGGTTCCAGATAGACCTCAAGGTGCGGATAGCGCGCCTTGAAGTCACGGATGATCCGCACCAGCCGTTCCACGTCGTAGTCGGCACGGGTGATGTGATGGCCGCCACCGAAATTCACCCAGCGCAGGTCGGGCAAATACTCGCCGAACCTGGCTTCGAAGACCTCGAGCGTGGCTTCCAGCGCGTCGCTATTCTGCTCGCAAAGCGTATGGAAGTGCAGCCCGTCGAGACCCTCTACTACGTCCGGGGTGACGTCCACGGCCCGCGTGCCGAGTCGTGAGCCGCGTGCGCAGGGGTCGTAGAGAGCGACTTCACCGGTCGAGTGCTCGGGATTGACCCGCAGCCCACAGGAGATCTGGCGTGGCGCCGCCGCGACCTTGTCGCGAAAGTGGCGCCACTGGCCCGGTGAGTTGAAGCTCAAGTGATCGGCATAGTGCAGCACCACGTCCATCTCCGGCTCGGTGAACGCGGGAGAATAGACGTGGACCTCGCCGCCGAAGTGATCAAAGCCGAGGCGTGCCTCATCCTGCCCACTGGAAGTCGTGCCCACCAAGTACTGGCTCACCAAGGGGAAGGTATCCCACATGGCGAAGCCTTTCAGGGCGAGCAGGATCTTCGCCCCGCTGCGCTCCTGGACCGCCTTCAGGCGCTCCAGGTTACGGCGTAGCAGGGCGTCGTCGACCACATAAGCCGGCGACGGGCAGGAATGAATGTCGAACGGGTAGGTCGTCGTCTCCGCCATCACGAATCAGCCCAGCGGGTCGTCGTTGGGGTCGAGCTCGACCATCTGCCACGGCAGACCCATGTCGCCGATGCGCTCCATGAACGGGTCCGGATCGAGCTGCTCGACGTTGAACACGCCGTCGCCTTTCCAGATACCCTGAAGCATCAGCATCGCGCCGGTCACGGCGGGAACGCCGGTGGTGTAGGAGATCGCCTGGGACTTGACCTCCTGATAGCTCGCCTCATGGTCGCTGATATTGTAGATGTACACCTTGCGGCGCTTGCCGTCCTTGATGCCGTCGAGGATTACGCCGATGTTGGTCTTGCCCTTGGTACGCGGGCCGAGCGAGGCCGGGTCGGGCAGCACCGACTTGAGGAACTGCAGCGGTGAAATCTTGCAACCGTTGACCTCGATCGGTTCGATACGGGTCATGCCGACGTTTTCCAGCACCTTGAGATGCGTGATGTACTTCTCGGAGAAGGTCATCCAGAAGCGGATGCGCTCGAGCCCCTTGATGTTCTGGGCCAGCGATTCCAGCTCTTCGTGATAGAGCAGGTAGATATCCTTCTCGCCGATGCCGTCGAAATCGAACTTGCGCTTCTCGGCCAGCGGCGCGGTCTCCTTCCACTCGCCTTTTTCCCAGTAGCGACCGTTCGCGGTGATCTCGCGAATGTTGATTTCCGGGTTGAAGTTGGTGGCGAACGGATAGCCATGGTCGCCGCCGTTGGCATCCAGGATGTCGATGCGGTGGATCTCGTCGAACAGGTTCTTCTGGCCGTAGGCGCAGTAGATATTGGTCATGCCGGGGTCGAAGCCGCAACCCAGCGTGGCCATGTTGCCGGCCTTGGCGAAGCGCTCCTGGAATGCCCACTGTTCCTTGTACTCGAACTTGGCTTCGTCCGGATGCTCGTAGTTGGCGGTGTCCAGATAGGGCACGCCGGTCCGCAGGCAGGCTTCCATGATGGTCAGGTCCTGGTAGGGCAGCGCCACATGGATCAGTACGTCCGGTTTGAAAGACTCGATCAGCGCCACCAGCGCCTCGACGTCATCGGCGTCGACCTGCGCGGTCTGGATGGGACGGTCCAGTTGGTCGGCAATCGCCTTGCACTTCGCTTCGTTGCGACTGGCCAGACAGATTTCGTGGAACACCTCGGGGTGCTGCGCGCACTTGTGAGTCACGACACCACCGACGCCGCCGGCGCCAATAATCAAGGCTTTGCTCATGCGTTCGCCTCCAGATCGGAAATTCAATAGTGTTCGAGGCTAGTCGGAAGTCGGTCACGCAACCTACCCGGTCCGATGTCACCTTGGTCATGGTCTCACCCAGCCCCGATGAGCCCGGCGAGAGGGCGCCGATAATGGCCAACTCGGAAACAAGGCTCAAGTTTTTTTCGCAGTCTAGATAATCTTCTTTCATTGAGACGCGATGGCGTGACGCCGCCAGCCGGGATGTGACGCATAGTAGAGGGTGCCTTCACGCGATGCCAATCTTTCTTGTCCGTTCCGGTTGCGGATTTTCGCCCGATACCCGCGCTTGGCATCCTGGCCGGGACAGCCCTTGTGATACCCGGTAAAATTTCCACCCTGGCATCCTAGTTGAAGTTGACCGTGCATCTACAAGGCTTCGTTCTCACCCGCCATTGGCGGGATACCCCGCAAGGCATCGAAGTATCGTTCTGGCTGGCGACGGATGCCGGGCCGCGATACGTGTGCCTGCCGGTGCAGACCTCGGTGGCGTTCATTCCCGCCGAGCAGCGTCGCCACGTCGAGGCGCTGTTGCATGGCGAGCGCGGCATCGAGCTACGGCCACTGGATCTCTGCGATTTTCAGCACCGCCCGGTATGGGGATTGTACTGCCGCCAGCATCGTCAATTGATGAATCTGGAGCGGCGCCTGCGTGAGGCGGGTGTCGAGGTGTACGAGGCCGACATCCGTCCGCCGGAGCGCTACCTGATGGAGCGCTTCATCACTGCGCCGGTAGCTTTTGCCGGACAGGAAGTGGCGGACGGCACGTTGGCCGCTACGCACCTGAAACCCGCGCCCAACTATCGTCCGCGTTTGAAGTGGGTCTCGCTGGATATCGAAACCAGTGAGCGCGGTGAGCTGTACTCAATAGCATTGGAGGGTTGCGGACAGCGTCAGGTGTTCATGCTCGGGCAGGACCATGAGATCCATCCTTCCCTTGGCTTTTCCCTTCAGTATTGCGACAGCCGCAAGGCGCTACTGACGTGTCTCAACGAATGGATGGCGCAGCATGACCCGGATGCCATCATCGGCTGGAATCTGGTGCAATTCGATTTGCGCATCTTGCAGCGCCATGCCGAGGCGCTGGGCGTACCGTTGTTGCTGGGGCGTGGTGGTGAACCGATGGAGTGGCGCGCTCACGGCAGCAATGCCCACCATTTCTTCGCCTCTGCACCCGGGCGGTCGATCATCGACGGCATCGAGGCGCTGCGCTCGGCGACCTGGAGCTTTGCGTCGTTCAGCCTCGAGCACGTCGCCCAAACGCTGCTGGGGGAGGGCAAGGCCATCGACAATCCCTACCAGCGCATGGACGACATCAACCGCATGTTCGCCGAGGACAAACCGGCATTGGCCCGCTACAACCTCAAGGACTGCGAACTGGTCACCCGGATATTCGAGAAGACCGAGCTGGTCGACTTCCTGCTCGAGCGGGCCACGATCACTGGCCTGCCTGTCGATCGTAGCGGCGGCTCGGTGGCGGCCTTTTCGCATCTGTATTTGCCGCGCATGCATCGGCTCGGTTTCGTGGCCCCCAACCTGGGTGACCCGCGCGGCGAGAACAGCCCCGGCGGTTTCGTGATGGACTCACGCCCCGGTCTCTACGACTCGGTGCTGGTGCTCGACTTCAAGAGTCTCTATCCCTCGATCATCCGCACCTTCCTGATTGACCCGGTGGGACTGGTGCAGGGCCTGCGCGAGCCCCAGGACGAGATGGTGCCCGGCTTTCGCGGCGCGCGGTTTTCACGCACGCGCCATGCGCTACCCGAGATGGTGGCGCGGGTGTGGCAGGGGCGCGAGGCTGCCAAGCGCGATGGCAACGCACCGCTTTCCCAGGCGTTGAAGATCATCATGAATTCCTTCTACGGTGTGCTGGGCGCCTGGGGCTGTCGCTTCTTCGATCCGCGGCTCTCGTCGTCGATTACGCTGCGCGGCCATGAGATCATGCACCGCACCCGCGAGCTGATCGAGGCCGAGGGATATACCGTTATCTATGGAGATACCGATTCGACGTTCGTGTGGTTGGGACGTGCCCATGAAGACGACGAGGCTGCACGGATCGGGCAGCAACTGGTGGCGCGCGTCAACCGTTGGTGGCGTGAACATTTGCAGAAAGAATACGCTCTGGAGAGTGCACTGGAGCTGCAGTTGGAGACCCATTTCCGGCGCTTTCTGATGCCGACCATTCGCGGTGCCGAGGCGGGTAGCAAGAAGCGTTACGCCGGGCTGGTGAGCGATGGCGAAGGCGGCGAGAGGCTGCTGTTCAAGGGGTTGGAGACGGTACGCGCCGACTGGTCGCCGCTGGCCAAGCTGTTCCAGCAGGAGCTCTACCGGCGCATCTTCGTGAACGAGCCTTACTGCGACTTCGTGCGCGACTATGTCAGTCGCACGCTGGATGGCGAGTTCGATGAGCGGCTGATCTACCGCAAGCGGTTGCGTCGCAAGCTCGACGACTACCAGCGCAACGTGCCGCCCCATGTACGTGCGGCACGGCTCGCCGACGAATACAACGCCCAACTAGGCCGTCCACGCCAGTATCAGAACGGCGGCTGGATCAGCTATGTGATGACGCTGGCGGGGCCGGAGCCGCTGGAAACGCAGCGTTCTGCAATCGACTACCACCATTACCTGACCCGCCAGTTGCAGCCGGTGGCCGATGCGATCCTGCCGTTCGTCGGCGACACTTTCGAGGCGCTGATCGATCGTCAGTTGGGGCTCTTCTAGCCGGCTCCTTCGCTCCCGGCACGCTGGCAACCCCGGCAGTGGCAACTAGACTGGAGGCCAACAGGGCAAGGATAAGCCCGCCACCAGGAGACGCTGCGATGGAGACTTTACGCCACTGCTCTTATTCACCATGGACGGATGCGGCACTCCAATTTGGCGGTGGTCTCCAACGTCGCTTCGGTCATCGTAGCCTGGCCTTGCTGCTGGCGTTGGGCCTTGCCGTCGCCAGCATCGGCATGGGTAAGGCATATGCCGCCGAGCCTGAAGTGGAGCATCCCAGCGATTATCTGAGTGCCACGGGGTTTCCGGGCTCTCTTGTCGCTGCCGATCTGACCTCCTGGCGCGAGCGGGTCCCTGACATCGAGCAGATCGAGATTCCGTCATCCGCCGATGGGAGCAACCAGCCGGCTTTGTTCTACCACTCTGGATCGGGTGAGGAAAAACCACTGCTGCTGGTATTGCACAGTTGGAGCATCAATTACCTGCAGAATATCGACATTCCTGTCGCCGAGTTTGCCGTAGCCAACGATTGGGTGTTCATGCATCCGGATTTCCGTGGCGAGAATGATGGTCGCCCCGAGTCGACGGCTTCCGATCTTGCCATCTCCGATATGGAAGATGCCCTGGAATATGCCCGTGAAAATGCCAATGTCGATGCGTCGCGCATTTATCTTCTGGGTTATTCCGGCGGGGCAATGAATGCCCTGCATCTGGCCAGTCGGAACCCTGAGGTGTTTGCGGGCGTCTCGGCGTGGGTCCCGGTCTACGATCTGATCCCCTGGTATCAATGGAATGCTGAGCATGACAAGCCCTACGCGGACGAGATTGCCGGGGCATGCGGTGGCGCGCCACGTGAGGGAACCGTGGCCCGTGAGGAGTGCGTCGAGCGCAGCCCGCGGGCGCACCTGCCCGAAGTGGCCGGTGAACTCCGTGTGCTTATTGCCCATGGTATCGATGACCAGACCGTACCTCCCGCCCAGGCGATTCACGCCTTCAACGATCTGGCCGAGGATGAAGACCGTGTGTCGCAAGAGTTGATCGATCAGCTCATGGAGACCCGGCAAGTGCCCGAGGCACTGCGTGAGCGTTCGATGCATCAGGGGCGTGAATTTCCACGCTTCGCCGAGGCCGATGCGCCGGTAGTGCTGTACCTGCAATCAGGCCCCGCCGAGCTGGTGCTGTTCGAAGGTGGGCACGATATGCTCTATCGCCCGGGGCTCGAGTGGCTGGCCCGTCAAACACGCTGAGTTGAGAACACATCAAGGACGCTTGGCCCATGCATTGTTTGCCTTTTCCACAACCTCCGCGCTGCACGAGGTTCACGTTATCTGCCGTGCTTGGATTCGTCTTGAGTGGATTTATCGTGACTGCGGCCAGTGGGCTCTGGAGCTTGCCCGTGATCGCCGCGGATGATTGGTCGCAAGTGCCTGGCCCGTTGCCCGGGGAGCCGCGTATCATCGGCCAATACGGCGCGGCTTGCCTGATCGGCGCCGAGCAGCTCCCCGGCGAAGGGGTCGGCTATCAGGCGGTGGACCTCAAACGCAACCGGCATTATGGTCATCCCACCCTGATCGACTACATTCAGGATCTCGGCCGCCGCGTCGATGACGCCGGGTTCGGCCCGATCCTGATAGGCGACATGGCCCAGCCGCGCGGCGGCCCGATGTCCTACGGTCATGTCAGCCACCAGAGCGGACTGGACGTGGACATCTGGTACCGCCTCGATTTCCCTGCACTCGACCGCAGCGAGCGCGAAGGGCTCGAGCAGCCGATTCTGGTCGACCCGCAAACCCATCGCCTCGATGTCCGCTGGAGCGAAAGACACGCCGAACTCGTACACCTCGCGGCCGACGATCCGCGGGTGGCACGGATCTTCGTCGATGGCGCGGTGAAGCGCGACCTCTGTCAGCGCGAATGGGACGATCGCGCCTGGCTGCGCCGGGTGCGCCCGTGGCCCTTCCACGACGATCATCTGCATGTGCGGTTGCACTGTCCGCCGGGGGAAACCGAGTGCGTCGGACAGGCTGAGCCACCCCCCGGCGACGGTTGTCAGGGGATTCCGTCGACGCCGCGCACAAAGACCTACCCGAGCCCGAGGCGTAACTTGCCGCCGGCCTGCCAGGCAGTTCTGGCCGAGTAGCCAGCAGACCCGGCGGCGTATCGAATGCCGAGCGGGCCGGGCTCTGGTATCTGTTTGCATCGTTTGAGGGTCCAACGCCTTCTAGTTCACACCCTAAGCTACTCTTACTGACGTGTAATACTTGATACCCAACCGAAAAGCAGGAGATAAGCTTGGATCTGATTTTCTTCGATAGCTGGCAGGCGGTGGTGCGTACCGGGGTGCTTGCCGTGCTGGCCTATGCCAGCCTGGTAGCGCTACTGCGCCTCTCGGGACGACGTACGCTCTCCAAGATGAACGCCTTCGATCTGGTGGTGACCGTGGCCTTGGGCTCGACACTGGCCTCGGTCATCCTCAGCAAGAACGTGACGCTTTCGCAGGGGGTCTTGGCCTTTGCTCTGTTGATCGGCATGCAGTACGCCGTGACCTGGACCAGCGTGCGTGTCCCTTGGGTACGCCAAGTAGTGACGGGAGAGCCGGCGTTGCTGTTTTACCAGGGCAGCTACTTGCCGGCCGCCTTGAAGCAGGCGCGAGTGACCGAGGATGAAGTCCGCTCGGCGATGCGGGCGTCAGGATTCGCGGCAATGGATGACGTACAAGCCGTTGTGCTGGAGACCGATGGCTCGTTCAGCGTAGTCCCGCAGCTTGCCGGCAAGGGCAGGTCGAGCCTCGAAGGCGTCAAGACGCCCGGGCCGCGTGATATCGAACCGGGCTGAGCTACTCACCGACTGACGTCTGTCTACATGAGCGTACGTAAGGATAAACATGAGGCTCTGGTCGATACATCCGCATTATCTGGATACCAAGGGCTTGCTGGCCCTCTGGAGAGAAGGCCTTCTGGCCCAGAAGGTGCTGCTGGGCCAGACCCGAGGCTACCGCAACCATCCTCAACTGATCAGATTCAGGTCTGCGGCGCATCCCGTTGGCGCGATTGCCGGTTACTTGAATGGTGTCGTCGATGAAGCCGATCGCAGAGGCTACAACTTCGACAGAAGCAAGATCGTCAAGGAGGACCCTCCGGGGCGGCTGATGGTGACCCGCGGACAGTTGGCATACGAATTCCAGCATCTGCTGAACAAGCTGGAAGCGAGAAGTCCCGCGTCGTACCTACAGTGGAGCGATGTGAAGACGATCGAACTGCACCCGCTTTTCGATGAGGTGGAAGGAAGCGTCGAAGACTGGGAAGTCGTGTCGCCTGGGGCATCAGGCGCCGGTTTGCCGACCAACAAGAGGTGAGATATGGACGATTCGGGCCTGCGCCTCATCGAGGGGCAATCCTTGAGGACACTCTTTTCGGTGCCTTCGGCGCTGGCACCTGCACCGGGATGGCCGGTGCTGTGCTTTCTTCACGGCTACGACGAAGCCGCGCCGTTGGATATCCAAGCCGCTCTAACCCGGCATGGTCCTCTATCGCCAGCGAGCGCGTCGCTGGCACGCGAGGCGTTCATCCTGATAGCGCCGCAGTTGCCTGTCGCGGGCGATCATTGGCATCGCCACGCTGCCGAGGTGCAGAGCCTGGTGCAAAGCGTACGGAAGCAACATGGCGGTAATCCCCGTCAGACGTACCTGAGCGGCTTCAGCTTCGGGGGCAACGGTGTGTTCGATTTGGCTGTCGCGCAGTCCGAAATATGGGCGGCGTCATGGCCGGTGGACCCCACGCGAGTACCTCGTGAGGACCCGCGATGCCCGGTCTGGCTCTCCTTCGGTCAGGCGGCACGCAGGAGCAAGGCGGGATTCATCCACTCGCTCGGCCTGCAGGCAGTGGGTTCCATATCGGAGGAAGGCGAACGCCTCTACCTGGATGAGGGAGAGGATCATGTCGGCTCGGCCCGGCGGGCCTACGCCGATGAGCGCATCTATCGCTGGCTGTTGTCCAGGTCGCTGACCGAAACTGGAGCGCCTCGGGCCTGATGAAGCGTCGGAATGAGTCGCTCGGGGGTGCTCGCCGGCCTGGTCGGGGTCGCTCGGGAGAGTGCATGGTCAGCGTTGATGGCTGTTCTCTCTACGCGCGCTATATCACCTCAGCGGAGCGCAGGGCACTGCCCGTTGTCCTGGTTCATGGCCTGGGAGTGTCGGGCGCCTATTTCGGGCCGACCCTCGAGCGTCTGGGAAGAGAGTTCGATGTCTACGCTCCCGATCTGCCGGGTCATGGCAGAAGCGGTACGCCTTCACATCCCTTGGATATCGCGGGGCTTGCCAAGGCGCTGATTGGCTGGCTGGAGGCCATGGGGATCGAACGGGCGATGCTGGTGGGGCATTCGCTGGGCTGTCAGACTGTGGTGGAGGCCGCGCTTCGTCAGCCTGCGCGTATCGAGCGGCTGGTCCTGATCGGGCCGACGCGGGATCCCGCGGTACATGGGCTGCCGGTCCAGTTCCTGCGCGCCGTGGTGGCGTGCTCCTTCGAGCGGCCGACGTTGATTCGCCATTTCATTCGGGATTATGCCCGCATGGGGTCACGGTTGCTGCCTGAGGCTCGCGCGATGATGGAAGACCCGGTCGAGGCCAAGCTGTCGGACCTGACGCAACCGGTCATGCTGGTGCGCGGCGGGAGAGACCTGATCGCATCGCAGCGCTGGCTCGACAAGATGGCTCGACTGCTGCGGACGGATAGAATCACCGTGATTCCCGGCTGGGGGCACAACGTGAACTACAGCGCCGCAGAACGGCTGGTCGCTTCGATCCGACCTTTTCTTTACGAAGCACGCGCAAAGATGGAACAAGAGCACTAATTTGCCCTGCCGAAGATTAGCTTGATGTGGGTCGCGCTGTATTTATATATTTATCCGAGATCAATCGTACGATGGTTTCAGGCCCTTGCGGGTGGCTGTTCGAAAGGCAATGCCACCGAGGTTGGCCACGACCTGTTCTCATCGTTTATCAAGACTGTCTCACTCAACGCTACTCAATGGCTAAGCGCCCACCTGGCCAGCGAATCCGCGAAAGTAAGGCAATCACGCTAAAAGCAAATGCGATTCGCGCCCAAAATATCCCTGATAAGTCTGCACCGATTAGAAGAATCAGGAGTGTATCCTCGATGATGCTGTGGCAGAGCCCGAGGAAGCATAGCGCGAGAATACTGTCTCGTTTTGTCATTACTCCGGTCTCAACATCACGAATCAGTAAACCTGCGCCATAGCTCAGCCCCAAGGTAAAGCCGATGACAGTGACATTAGCTGCTGATTTACCAATGCCCAGCAGACGCAGTAAGGGCGATAAGCCGAGGTGGATCCATCGCTCTAACCCCAACTGGCGCAGCATTCGCAAAAGCGCCATGAGACCCAAAATGAATATAAAGATCATGGCGAGTGTCTGAATCTGAGCAAGGCACCAGGCCTCTAACGTGTCTGGCACCGGGTCGGGCCGCCAAACTAACTCGACGGGCTCCTGGAGGAGGCCGATTGAGGCATAGGTGTAATGCAATAGTGCGCCCAGGATCAATGCACCGCCAACACGTAATACGAGTGTCGCCCACCAGGGCACGCCGGCACGGCGGGCGACGGCCCCCTCGACGGGGAGTGCATGGCCAACGAGCATCAACGTGCCTAGCACGCTGACCTGGGCCACGTTGAGGGAAAGGTCGCCTGCAACTTCGTAGAACACCACAAGACCGGTGAACATGTTGGTCACTAGCGTTGTTGCCCATACGATGCCCAGAGCATCAGGTAACCCGAGCCAACTCATGAGAGGTGAGAGTGCAGCGCCTAACCAGGCGATTGCGCCGATCATCTCTAGCCCCTTCACCACCAACATCGCTGGAATAAGCACCTTGAGCAGGGTGAAGTACACACGCGTGGTATCGATCACCAGAGCGTAGACAGCGGTAAGGTAGCGGGGCATTGGCGGGAAAGCTCCAGACTGAATAATTCGCAAGCGCATATCATAATGGAGGCTGCGAAGAATATTCTTTCCAAGTCCTATCCAAGCGCTTATCTTGTATCGAAAGAGCCCTCACTAACGCAATATTATTGACATGGATAACCTAGACCGTCGTATTCTCGAGCGACTTCAACGGGATGCTGGTGTGACCAATCAGGCCCTTGCCGACGAAGTTGGCCTGTCGCCATCCGCTTGCTTGAAGCGTGTCAGACGGCTGCGTGAAGCGGGCATTATCGAGCGCGAGGTTGTCCTGTTGAGCCCCGAAGCCATGGGGCGCTGCCTTCACATAGTGGTCGAGATCACCATGGAGCGGGACAGGAAGAGCCTTTACAAACGCTTTCTGGATCGTGCTCTTGCGGCATCCGAGGTCAAACAGTGCTACCAGGTTACCGGCGAATGTGATTTCGTGCTGATCGTGACGGTGCCTGATATGGACGCCTACGACCGTTTCTGCGATACGGTACTGTATGCCGATGACAATGTGCGCAAGTTTCGTACGCTGCTATCCCGCAAACGCTGCAAGTTTGACACTACCGCCGTTCTTCCTGACAGCTAGCCAAGCGTAACCCGATTGCCTTGCTAGGGCGTCGCTCACCGATATGGTAGACAGATATTAACGCTATCTGCTGTCTGGAAAGCGTGTCGTTCCCAATATCCCGCTCTATCTCTTCTCGTGGGCGACGATGCGGAGCACACGGCATAAGGCGAGGCCACGTTCAGGTACCGTTTTCACATTCAAGATCAAAGGGAAGGGAGAGTCCGACTCCGCCCTTCGGCGGCCCGGCTCAGCAGAACGAGAACAAAACCACCGCCCAGCAGGGCACTGCCAATGGCGAACAGGGGCGCATAAGTGCCCAGCGTGTCATAAAGGGCAGACATGCCATAGCCGGAGAGTGCTTGTGCCGCGGCGAAAGCGGCGGTCGCCCGTCCCCATAGACGCTTGTGGTTCGCGGGGCCGACCAATTCGGCCAGGCGCCCCGACGTCAGGGCCACGATGCCGGGGACCATGGCCCCCACGACCAGTGAGGATGCCGATCGGCTGATGACGGCTACCGAGATCAACGGAAGGGCGACTGCGAGCGCCTTGGCCAGAAACGCCAGGGCCAGGCTGATATGCCATCCCAGATGACGTGCCGCCATGCCAGCCAACAGTGGCCCCAGGACCGCGCCGACGCCGAATATAGCCCACTGCAGGGAAGCTGCTCGCGTGCCCAAGGAGGCTTCCCGGCCAAGGTAATCGACCCAGAACACGGTATGCGGTACGAAGCCTGCTGCATCCAGGGCATAGGCGGCGGTTACCAGTATGACGACGAGGGTAAACCCCGTGGCTCGGCGTGTGCCGCCTGCGGCCGTGGTCTGTTCAGAGGTTTGGGGCAGACAGCTCAGGCCCCCGTAGCCGGCTAGCCCGGCCAGAGCGGTGAGCATGCCGAGAGCCAGCCAGGCAGCCGGCAGGCTGAAGTGCAGTAATGACGGCACGACAGTGGCGGAAAGCAGCGCTCCCAAGCCGATCCCGGTAAACGCTAGGGCGCCGATGAGTGGTCGACGACTTGCCGGTGTCGCAGACAAGGCCAGCGAGGGACCAACGACCATTAGAATGGCCCCGGCGATGCCTGAGACAAGCCGCCAAAGGAAAAACCATGCGAAAGCCCCAGGCCCGGCGCATAACAGGAAGCTCAGCGCCGTACTGCCAAAGGCGCCCGCCATCACCCATCGGGTCGAGAACCGCTCCGACAAGGCGTGAGCCGATAACGCGCCGATGAGATAGCCAAGCAGGTTTGCGGCCCCGAGATAGGCGGCCTGACTGGCGGAGAACCAGCCGTGAGCGACCAAGGCCGGTAATAGTGGCGTGTAGGCAAAACGAGCCATGCCAATGCCGACCAGGGTGGCCATGAGCCCGGTGAGTAGGGCGGGATAATCGTATCTGACAAGCATGGTCGCTCCTCCTTGGCTTGAAGCGTAGAGTGAGCGAGGTTTCATTAGAAATGATTTGTAGAGATACTCATCATCCCGTTTCGTGATAATCGGCTGGAGGTTGCCATGCAGCTCAAATCCTTGCGCCTGTTCATGGCTGTGGTCGAAACGGGAAGCTTCGTCGCTGCTGCCGAGCGCCTCAACACGGTGCAGTCCAATGTCACGGCCCATATCAAGAAACTGGAAGAAGAGCTGGAAGCCCAGTTGATCGACCGTAACGGCCGGGCCAGGCTGACCTCTGCTGGCCAGAGCCTGGTGCCGTATGCCCAACGGATCCTGGAAGCACACGATGAGGCGCTTGGTCTGTTTCAGGGAAATGTGCCCCCTCGCGGCTGTCTTCGTCTCGGGGCCATGGAAACCACGATGGCTTTGCGGCTACCTCCGATTCTGTCGATGTTCCATACCCAGCATGCCGAAGTCGATATCCAGCTCCAGACCGGGTCTAGCGCAGAACTTGTGGCGAGCCTGCTGGAGGGACGGCTCGAGGGAGCATTCGTCGCCGGTCCTGTCGAACATGGGCGACTGCATGCCCTGAAGACTTTCTCCGAGACGTTGGTTCTGGTATCTGCGCAGCCCATGGATACCTTACCCTCAGCGGAGAGCCTGCGATCAGTGCCGTTTCTCGCCTTTCGCCAAGGATGCAGTTATCGCCAGCGGATCGAGCTGCTACTGGCATCCAGTGGGGTCTCGGCCGGGCGGATCTTCGAGTTCGGCTCGCTAGATGCCATGCTGGGCTGCGTTGCGGCAGACATGGGGTATGCCCTGTTGCCCCAAGCCACGGTGGAGGCGCATCGACAACGCTTTGGCGTGCATAGCGTGGCGATACCGAGGGTACTGGCGAACGTTGATACTTATCTGGTGACACTGCCTCAAGCGACGTGGTCACCTGCGCTGGCTTGCTTCGTCGATGCCCTTGGTCAACTTGCCGTTGCGTCGGCTAAGAATTGCCGGATTTGATACTGGGCTAGCAGTTCCTCTGGATTGTCCATCTTTATTCCCGAGCTCGGGCCGTTCTGTTAATTTCAATGTCGTATATAACCAAAATTTAATCGACCGGGAGGCGGGTGGCTATGTTTTTCCGCACTATCGATGCAAAGAGCCAGGTGGCCCTCACCGTGCCTCGGCATGCCCAGGAGTTGTTCGCCTTAACCGTCCAGAACCGGGAATATTTGCAAGTATGGCTCCCTTGGCTTGATGCCGTGAAAGACGTCAGCGACACAAAGCGATTTATCGAGTCGAACCTGGAAAGCTTCGCGAAGGGCACCGCGCTTCATGAAGTGTTGCTCTACCAGGGCGGCATCGCCGGCGTTCTTGGCTTTAACCGGATCGATAAGGCCAGCGGCATCGGACATATCGGCTACTGGCTTGGCGCGGCTTTCACCGGACGGGGATTGATGACGTCGGCGGTAGCCGACCTGATTCGCCTGGGGTTTCAGGACCTGGGCCTTCAGCGCGTGGAGATTCGCTGCGCCACGCAAAATGTCCGGAGCCGGGCTATCCCAGAGCGGCTCGGATTCCATCATGAAGGCACGCTACGCAACGTTGAGAGGGTAGGGGAAAACCTCTTTTCGCACGCCATCTATGGCCTGCTGTGCACTGAACTTCAGGATAAACGGCGCGCGCCACGATAAGTGCCGTCGAGACGAATATGTCATGCAATGCCATGCCATGCTGGTTCGGTACTCACCCCCCCACTTGTCGCAGGAACACTGTCAGGGCCGCCGGGTCGAGCAGGATAGCGATCACCACGCCGCCCAAGGCGCCTCCCAGGTGAGCCTCGTGCGCCAGACCGCCGGTCTGAGTCGAGCCGCGATTTTTCATCGCATACATGGAAATCGCCACGAAGCCGATCGCAAAGACGATGGCGGGAATGGGGATCATGAAGAAGAGGTAGAGAAGCTGAAAGGGTTGGTAGAGACAGAACGCGAACAGCACGCCGCTGATGGCGCCCGAGGCGCCGACCGCCGAGTAGCGGGGGTTGCCGCGCTGGATGATCAATGACAGCCCGTGGGCGGCCAGTTCGGAGCCGAAATAGAGAACCAGGAAACCGACCGGCCCCAGCAGGATTTCCATCCAGGGCCCGAAGAAGTAGAGCGTGATCATGTTGACCAGCAGATGGGCGCCATCGGCATGCACGAATCCGGCGGTGACCAGGCGATAGATCTCGCCATGGCGCAGGACCCGTTCGGGACTGAGAGCCAGGCGGCTGATCAGGCGGGACCCGCGCTTCAGGGCGTACAGACTGATGACCACGTTGGCGATCAACAGCAGTAGGGTGATAGGTGTCTGGGTGAGGTTCATCATGTCAGATCTCCGCTGAGTCGGGCTTCCGTGACTGACATGTTGCCAGAGCAGGGGCGCGGGGTCTTGTCAGGTAGACTGAATCAGCCAAAAGCGGCCTTTCGCGCCCCTCATGACCCATGGTAAGACTTGTCAGTCTGCCGTCCTGCCGTCAGGATGCGTGACTGGCCATTTTGGCCACGAACTCAAGGAGAACGACGATGGCACAGGCAACAGCGCGACATATCCTGGTGGATAGCCAAGAGAAGTGTGAGGCCCTGAAGACCGAGATTGAAGGTGGGCGCGATTTTGCGGAAGTGGCCAAGCAGCACTCGACCTGCCCGTCAGGTCGCAGTGGCGGCGATCTGGGCACGTTTGGTCCGGGCCAGATGGTCCCCGAGTTCGATAAGGTGGTGTTCAGCGCCGATGTGAATACCGTTCAGGGACCTGTGAAGACGCAGTTCGGTTATCATCTGCTCGAAGTGACCAGCCGCTCATAACGGTCGCCCCCATAGTCAGAGCCGCGCGCAGCCCAGCTGTGTCGCGGCTTTTTCTGTCTAAGCCACTAAGCCATTCGGCACGAAGCAGGAGCGGTGCTAGTCAGGCCGATAGCGCTGTTCGAAGTGGGCTCTCAAATCATTGTCGTTGATTTCGATTGTCGATGTTTGCAACTTGCCCTGGGAGTTTTTCCAGAGTATTTCGTTGGGGCCTTTCACCAAGGCGCGATTGGCTTCGGCGGCGGTGGTGACATGCTGATGGTTGATATTGTAAATCACGGCTTTTTCGGAAATATGCCCTCGCAACGGACTGTTGTAACTCATGCGCAGCACTCTAAGGGCTAACTTGGTGTCGGCCTTTTGAGTATCGGCTGACCTATCTGCCGCGGTGCGGGAGCTTTCACTATCCCGCTTCAGCTTGTGATAGAGGCTAATGGCACTTTTGAAATCGTCATTGATCATCGAGCTGATAATGGCTAGCAGGACAATGGTGACCGCCAGTCCAGCCAGACCAATAATGATGAAATAGTTGTAGCCGTTACGCGCATAGGCTCCTCCTGTGCCGCTGGGCAATTTAAGCGTGCCATAGCGTAGGATGATGAACGTTGCGCACAATGCGGAAATGCTGGCCAGTACCCAGACCAGAATAATCCAGAGATCCCATTTTTTAGGCTTCATTCCGCAACCTTTCGTTACTTTTATTTTACGTAAGCAAGAGATTACGTTCTTGACGAGAAGAGTCAATGCAAATGAAGTCTCATATAAGCCAATCTCTTGCTCTAACTCACGCACGGACCGGGATTCCACGGTTGGCTATACTGTGGCTGTTTTTGAGACAAAGCTCTTGGCAGAGCAAAGGGGGAGACATTGGGCTTATGGAGAAGCCGCAGGAGCAGGAGAACGAAGGCGAAGCGCAGCAGATCGACAGTCTGGAAAAGCTACTGAAACGGATTGGTGAAGCCGGTCAGGGAGGCAACCAAGTCACCATGGGCGATATCGTGGCCACGATCGGTCAGCGATCGTTTGGGCCATTGTTGTTGTTGGCGGGTGTGGTCACGCTGATGCCCATTATCAGTGGCATACCGGGGGTGCCCACCCTCATGGCCGTATTGGTGTTGTTGATCTCGGTGCAGCTGCTGCTTCGTCGCAGTCACTTCTGGTTGCCTCAATGGATGCTCAAGCGCTCCGTGGCCCACGATAAGCTCGATAAGGCATTGGAGTGGATGCTGCCACCGGCACGCTTCATCGATCGTTTCCTACGCCCACGCCTGACATTCTTCACTCAGCATGCCGGAACCTACGTGACCGCCGGTATTTGTGTAATCATTGCCTTGGGAATGCCCTTGATGGAGTTGGTCCCGTTCAGTGCCAATGGCGCGGGGGTTGCGCTGACGGTCTTCGGTCTCGCGCTGATTGCCCACGATGGTCTGATGGCGCTGCTCGCCATACTGTCTACGTTATTAACATTCGGGTTCGTGATTTATATGTTGGTCTGAGTCACTGACAGGGGCCGCTTTACGAGCTTCCCTGGGATTGCGGCCTGTCGATCTGACTGCTCGGGAGCATTCATGCATTCAAGACTCAAAGCTGTACTCGAGCATCCTTTGCATCGATACCTGGGTATCAAAACGCTCGAGTCCAACCAAGGGCAGGGACGCTTGGTATTCGACGTCAATGAAAACGCCATTAACCCTGCCGGCGTCTTACATGGTGGCGTGGTGTATACGCTATGCGATGTCTGTGCCTACGCGGGGCTGCTGAGTGAGCTCACGTCGGCGCAGGAAGCGGTCACGCATGATATTCACGTTTCGGTGATGCGGGCCGCGAAGCACGGTGAAAGCGTGGTAGTGGAGTCCCGTATCGTCAAACAGGGCAGAAGCCTGTGTTTTATCGATGTCACGGCGACCTCGGCGGGCAAGCTCATCGCCACCGCCAGGGTGACCAAGAGTATTATCGAAGCGCTTGGATAATATCGATAGACGGATCATCGACGGCGCGCTTTCTGACGGGGATTGCAGTGCCAGGGCAGTCCCATTCTGGCGCTGTATTCCAGCTCGGCGATGACCTGGGCGCCCAGCAGTAAAATCATCGCACCGATCTCCAGGCTGAGCAGCAATACGATAATGGTAGCCAGTGAACCATAGACGGCATTGACCAGAGAGATGTTGGCGAAGTAGTACACCAGTATCAGCCGCACCCCCTCCCATAGCATGGCGGCGACAAAACCGCCGACCAGAGCGCGTGTCAGGTTGATGCGCGCCACGGGCAGTACCTTGTAGATGGCACTGAACAGCCCGAACATACCGATGAAACTGATCAGATTGAGAACTGCCTTGGAAACCCCCGCCAGCGACAACTGCTCGCCGAACAGGGCGACCAGGGTCTCGTTGAAGGCATTGGCAACGGCTACCAGCAGGGTGAGGAGTAATAGGGCTGCGCCCAGCACCAACATGAAGGCGTAAGGCAGAAGCGCGGAAATCCAAAAGCTGCGTGGTGAAGGCGTATCGACTTGATGGAAGATGATGGCAATGGAATCTTCCAGCATGCGAAACGCAAACGAGCTAAAGAATAGCAGCGCCAGGATCCCGACGATGCTTATGACATCTCGGGAATCGACCAATGCATGCACGGCGTCCAACACCAGGTCGGCATGGGCCGGGGCAAGATGTTGCGCTTGTATCGCAAGGATGGCCAATAATCGTTGCTCATCTACCACATGGGTGAGCATCACGCAGATGATGGCCAGCAGAGGGACGACCGAGAGCAGCACGTTATAACCGACGCCCCCGGCCAGAAGTACGCCTCGATTCTTGAGAAAAGCCCCCAACACACGCAGGGCGAAACGTAAAATGCGAGGTGCCGTGATGCTAAGCCGTGGCCAGCCTTGTCTCTCTTCGCTCATGCGACTCCTGTCCAAATGGCACCGTTCGCAACGGTGTGGCCCTGCCTGAAAATTATCTGTGTCTTTGAATGATCTGTTCCGATAGTCCGATTATGCTCCGCAACGCCCGAACTAGCCTATCAGGAACACCACAAGCCCGGCGACAGCGCAATGGCCTGTCCCTTATCCACTGAATGACAAAGATAAATTGCCTGAAAACCGGAGCCACGGGATTTTGGTTACTCATTTCGTTTAAAAATCGTTTACGAGTTTGTTTTTAATATTTAAGTCTCCCATCCTTGCGCCGATAACCCTAACGACGGAGGCAGCGCCTGTGGCGCGGCCATCCGTGAAAACTGGGTATGCTCGACGGTACATTGTAGGTAACAACAACCGCCCCGCGAACTGACCGTGCTCATGCACCAGTACCTTCGGTTTCGTCGGTTTTACGCAGTGCTTGGCTCTTGAGAAGTCACCGCGCTGGAGCGGCAAACCGGCTCGACAGCCTTAAAAGAATCGGCGTGGCAAGCCGTCATGAATTGTGGGGATAAGCTATGAACCGTGCACTACGCAATCTGTCCATCAGCACCAGTCTGACTGGGGTGCTGGTGCTGTTTACGATAATCATCCTTGTGGTGGGAGGGCTGGGCTACGCCGCCAGTAGCCTGGGAAGCCGATCGCTTGTCATGCTCGATAAGGTCAACGTTGATCAGTTAAATGCCGTCAACCTGACCCGGGCACACATTACCGACACCCAATTGAATCTTGAGCGCTTCGTGGATTATCACGCGAGGGGGCAGCATCAGCAGGCCCAAGCCTACCTCTCCGAGTCGGATGTCGCCATGCAGCGGGCCCAAGAGCGTTACGACCAGTATATCGCCGCACCCAAGACGGAGCAGGGCAAGCCTTTCGCGCAGGCTATTCAAACTGCCTATCAGCAACTCACCCAAGGCATAGGCCTGCAGCGACAGGCGTTATCGCGCAACGATATCGACGTATTCCATGACCTTCAGCCTCAAGTCGAGGCCAGCAAGGCGGAGTTCAAGCGCGTGACGCAAGACTTCATCGATTATGCCGATGCACGCGGTAGTACGCTGATGGCAAACTTTGAGCGGGATATGGATATCTTTGAAGTCGTTGGGCTCATGGCCATCATCGCGGCGGCGGCAATCGTGATCCTGGTACGTGTCGCGATGATTCGGGTGATGATCCGTCCGCTCAACGAGGCCGTCGAGCACTTCGAACATATGGCCCAGGGCGACCTGTCCCGGAATATCGCCGATCATGGCCGGAATGAAATGGGTAAACTGTTCGCCGCCATGCAGCAGATGCAGGGCGGGCTGGCCAAAACGGTCGCTACAGTGCGTAACAGCAGCGGTTCGATTCATGCCGGCACTCGTGAAATCGCTAGCGGCAACGCGGACCTCTCCTCACGGACCGAGCAGCAAGCCGCCTCGCTTGAACAAACCGCCGCCAGCATGGAGCAGCTGACTGCCACCGTGAAGCAGAACGCCGATAATGCCCGTCAGGCCAGCGCCATGGCCAATGAGGCCTCGACTACCGCCGGACGTGGTGGTGAAGTCGTCGGCCAAGTCATCACTACCATGCATGGCATCTCGGATAGCTCAAAGAAAATCGCCGATATCATCGGCATGATCGACTCGATTGCCTTCCAGACCAACATCCTGGCACTCAACGCCTCGGTCGAAGCGGCTCGTGCTGGCGAGCAGGGACGGGGATTTGCGGTCGTGGCGGGCGAGGTGCGCACCCTGGCAAGTCGCAGCGCCGAAGCCGCCAAGGAGATCAAGACGTTGATCGGTGCCTCCACGACCCAGATTAAGCAGGGCGCAACGCTGGTCGAGGATGCCGGGACCACCATGCGTGACGTCGTGGCTTCGGTAAAGCGGGTCACGGACATCATCGATGAAATCTCCGCTGCCTCGCAGGAGCAAAGCGAAGGTATCGAGCAGGTCCACCAAGCCGTTTCGCAAATGGATCAGGTCACTCAGCAGAACGCCTCACTGGTACAGGAAGCGTCCACGGCAGCAGCATCGCTCGAAGAGCAAGCGCAACGCCTCGAAGAGGCCGTCGCCATCTTCCGTCTATCGGCAGTGCAAGCCTCACACGACGCCCCCCCGGCCGCTGACCTTCGGCTTGCCAGGACACAATCCGCCGCGTCGACGAATGCCTCTTCGACCGGCTCCCGCCGCTTGGCAACCACTGAGCAGACTGAAGATGAGTGGGCGGAATTCTAGAACCTGCCTGAAAAGTGCCCGTGCTCGCCCAGGCAGGGTTAAAAACTGAGTCGAGATGCTTGTTTACTTCACGTAAACTCCATTTTCCCATCAGTTTTTGCCTTGCCTGGCCATCATTCGCTGACTTTTCAGACAACCCCCCTCGCTGAGCAATTCACAAACGCCACGGCCTACTAACGCTTTAATTTAAGTAGTGCCGTGGCGTTTTTTATTGCCCGTGCGCGGGATATCCCCGGCGGTATGAAACCCATATTGTGTTCGCAGCATTACGTTTTCCTGACAAGTGCGAACCTTTCACTATTCTCGTGTCCTAAACAACCGTGAATATTATGAGGATGGATCATGCTTGAAGCCATACAGCAGTTCTTCAGTCGCCGGCTGGCTGGACCGGGAATGGCAGAAAATCGTTCCCTGACCCTGGAGCTGGCAACAGCGGCATTACTCTGCGAGATCGTGCGCGCCGACTATCACACCGACCCTAGCGAGCTGGCGGCACTGCGCAGCATGCTGCAGACGCGATTCGCGTTGGGTCAGGATGAGGTTGATGAATTGATGACGCTGGCCGAGCAGGAAGCCGACCAGGCGGTAGACCACTTTCAGTTCGTGCATCTTATCAACGAACGTTACGACTACGCTGACAAGGTCGCGCTGGTAGAGCTAATGTGGCGGTTGGCATATGCCGATCAGGAACTGGATGCCTACGAGGAGCATCGAATTCGCAAGCTGGCGGATCTGCTCTTTGTCAGCCATAGCGATTTCATCCGCTGCAAGCTGCAGGTGCAGAGCGAAAACTCGGACGATGCCAACGATTGACCCGACAGGGGAGAGAGGGTAACGGCTACGATAAGTCAATGAACCCCGATACGAATTAAACTGCGGAGCCCGGTAATGACGCCTCCTCATAGCCAAACGCGCTTTCTGGCCGACGAAATGTTGGGCCGCTTGGCACGCTGGCTACGCGTGCTGGGCTTTGACACCTTTTACGCTTGTTCCCTTAACGATCACGCCCTGGTTCGGATTGCGGACGAGGAATCACGCGTCCTGCTGACACGCGATCGCCATCTCGTGACGTATTTGCGTCCGGCGCAATCACAACTAGTGACTCATGATGCACCGCTTGCGCAACTGCGTGAGGTCATCGAGTCCTGTCGGCTTTCGCCGCCAGACCAGCTATTCACGCGCTGTTTGGTCTGCAATGCCTGCCTGCGCGAGGCGAACGACCGTGAGATCGCCATGTTCGTGCCTGAGGCGGCCTTGGCACTTCCCGGGCCAGTGAGGCGCTGTCCCGGATGCCAACGAATCTACTGGCCCGGCTCGCATACTTGGCGTATGCGGGATACTTTAACGGCAGCCTTGCCCGACTGGTTTTCCCGGAGCCTCTAATGAGGCATGGTAGAATCATGCTGGTTTTTTATACCGTTATCTTAAAAATTAATCCATACAGCAACTCCGACACATCGATACACGCATATCGTGTCGGTTAAGCGAAAAGCCGAGAAACGTTAACCGGCGTGCTCACTAGGGAAATACATGCTGCAATTATCCCAGCAAGTCGCTATTGCCGACAATGAAATCGATATCCAAGCCGTACGTGCCCAGGGAGCCGGGGGCCAGAACGTCAACAAGGTTTCCTCCGCAGTGCACCTGCGTTTCGATATTCGCGCCTCCTCCTTGCCCGAGGGCTTCAAGGAAAAGCTGTTGAACCTGAACGATCAGCGCATCACCAAGGACGGGGTCGTCATCATCAAGGCCCAGCAGCACCGTACTCAGGAAAAAAACCGAGCCGAAGCACTGAGTCGTCTAAAGGCGTTGGTCAAGAGCGTGATGTATGCCCCCAAGAAACGTATCGCGACCAAGCCCACCAAGGGTTCGAAGAAGCGGCGGGTTGATAGCAAAACCAAGAAAGGGCAGCACAAGGCCTTGCGCGGCAAGGTCAACTATTGATGAAGACGGACAAAGCCTGTTTTCTGCGGTAAGTCCCGTCCCATGCCGGCCTGCACGGTGAGGCTGGCGATGCGTGGCGTAACTGATTGCCTAAACTAATGAGCGCCATCAAAAGTCCCCATCAATAATTATTGTGAGCTCCTGCTACTCTGAAGCTGCCAGTATACGTCTTGAACCGTGTATGGAAGACGCGAAGCCAATATAAAGAGGAGTTCACTATGCAATCGGACGATAAGCAGCGCTCGTCTGATCGGGTCCTGACGAACCGTCAAGGTCATCCTGTCAGTAATAACCAGTCTCAGCGCACGGTCGGCAGCCGTGGCCCTGCGACGTTGGAAAACTATCAATTCCTCGAGAAAATCAGTCACTTCGACCGTGAGCGTATTCCTGAGCGTGTCGTTCATGCGCGCGGCTTCGTCGCGTACGGCGAGTTCGAGGCGACCGGCCAGATCGGCGACGAGCCGGCCTCCAAGTACACACGCGCCAAGCTGTTTCAAGAGGCGGGCAAGAAAACCGATCTGGCGATTCGTTTTTCGACCGTCATCGGTGGCCGCGACTCCTCCGAAGCGGCTCGCGATCCGCGCGGCTTCGCAGTCAAGTTCTATACCGAGGAAGGCAACTGGGACCTGGTTGGCAACAACCTGGCGATCTTCTTCATCCGCGACGCCATCAAGTTTCCGGACGTCATTCACTCGCTGAAGCCCGATCCGGTCACCTTCCGTCAGGAACCGAACCGCATACTGGATTTCATGAGCCAGACGCCGGAATCGATGCACATGCTGACGCACCTGTTCAGCCCGCGCGGTATTCCGGCGTCCTACCGGCATATGGAAGGCTTTGGCGTCAACACCTACAAGATGGTCAACGAGCAGGGCGATACGGTACTGGTCAAGTATCACTTCCATCCGCGCTGTGGCGTTGCCAGCCTGACGGAGGAAGAAGCGGCCAAGGTACAGGGACAGGATCTCGGCTCCGCCTCCAAGGATCTCTACGAGGCCATCGAGCAGGGCAACTATCCTCAGTGGGACGTTTATGTCCAGATCATGGAAGACCATGATCACCCGGAACTGGAATGGGACCCGCTCGACGACACCAAGATCTGGCCGGAAAACGACTTTCCGCTGCGCAAGATCGGCGTCATGACCCTCAACCGCAACGTCCAGGACCATTTCAACGAGAACGAGCAGATCGCCATGGGTACCGGCGTGCTCGTCGATGGCCTCGACTTCTCCGACGACAAGATGCTGATCGGCCGGACTTTCTCCTATTCCGACACTCAACGCTATCGCGTCGGTCCCAACTACCTGCAGCTGCCGGTCAACCAGGCCAAGAACGCCAATGTGGCGACCAATCAGCGTGGCGGCCAGATGGAATATTATGTCGATCGCGCGCCGGGTCAGAATCCGCACATCAACTTCGAACCGTCGATCCACAACGGGCTGCACGAAGCGGAGATGGACCGGCCCAACAATCCGCCTGAGCTCAAAGGCCGGCTGACGCGCAGCGTGATCGAGCGCCGTAACGATTACATCCAGGCTCGCGCCCGCTACAACACCATGATGGACTGGGAGCGTGATGAGCTTGTCAACGTGCTGGGTGGGATGCTGCAGCAGTGTGAGCGTGACGTACAGGAGCGCATGATGTGGCATCTGTTCCTGGTTCACGACGACTACGGCAAGCGTGTCGGCCAGATGATCGGCATGAGTGCCGATGATGTGCGCCATCTCGAGCCGCTGCCCAAGCAGGTGCTGACCGACGAGGACAAGCAGCGTCTGCAGAAGCTCGGCAACAATGGCGACCAGATCGATCCGAGCGTATGGGGGCAGTGGACCAGTTCGGTGGTAAATCGCCAGGCGAAGGCCGAAGACGTGCTCAACGGTACGTTGGACGACAAGGCGGGCATGACTGCCGAGAAGAACATGGAATCGATGAAGTGATACCGTGCCGATGAGATGACAGCGTAGTCGGTTCAGGTTGTCTGAAAAGTCGACGGGCAACGCTGCAACAAGACGAAAAGGCCCCTGGCCCGGATGTCATGACATCCGGGCTTTTTATGGCGCTCGATGTACGTTTCAACAAAGTTGACTAAAATACTCGGTCAAGCATGACAACCCAAGAAAGAATGATAAGCTGAACGTTTACGAAGTGAGCTTGAAGGAGTCCTGCAGTGATCGAAGGAGTGAAGCACATTGTGGCTGTGGCGTCCGGGAAAGGGGGCGTGGGCAAATCCACCGTGACCGCCAACCTGGCGTTGGCCATGGCGGCGGAAGGTTATCGTGTCGGCTTGCTGGACGCCGATATTTATGGCCCCAGTCAAGCGCAGATGCTGGGCATCATGCCGGGTGTGCGTCCCGAAAAAGCGGGCGAAAATCGATTCAAGCCGATCAGGGCACATGGTATCCAGGCCATGTCCATGGCGTTCATGGTCGATATCAATGAAGCCATGGTATGGCGTGGGCCGATGGTCTCCAGCGCCTTCCAGCAGTTGCTGACCCAGACGACATGGGAGGATGTCGACTATCTGTTCATCGATATGCCGCCGGGCACCGGAGACATCCAGTTGACGCTGGCCCAGAAGGTGCCGGTATCGGGAGCCGTCATCGTGACGACGCCCCAGGACATTGCCACGCTGGATGCCAAGCGTGGCGTCGAGATGTTCCGCAAGGTCAACGTGCCGGTGCTGGGCGTAGTCGAGAACATGAGCCTGCACATCTGCACTAACTGCGGCCACACCGAACCTCTCTTCGGCAGCGGTGGTGGCGAGCGCATCGCCGAGCAGTACCAGACCCAACTGCTGGGCCAGTTGCCGCTGCAACTGTCGATTCGCGAGCAGGCCGACGGTGGCAGACCGAGCGTGGTTGCCGAACCGGAAGGGGAGGTGGCGGCAATTTTTCGTGGCGTGGCGCGTGCGGTGGTCGAAGGGGTCGAGAGTCAGCAGGAGCAGGACGGACCCACCATTTCGTTCAGCGACTGACAGGCGCCATTCGCCTCGCACCGAGGGAAGACGCTTTTGTAACCTGCATCGGGCCGTTATCATAACGGCCCTTTCTTATTTCTTTGGCATATCCGCAATTCCACGCAGATTCAAGGACGCCCAATGAGTATCAAATCCGACAAGTGGATTCGCCGCATGGCGGAAAGCGAGGGCATGATCGAACCCTTCGAGGCCGATCAGGTCCGTCATGTGAACGGTCAGCGAGTCATCTCCTACGGGACGTCCAGCTATGGTTACGATGTACGCTGCGCCGATGAGTTCAAGGTATTTACCAATATCCACTCGGCCATCGTCGACCCCAAGGCATTCGATGAAAAGAGTTTCGTCGATGTCAAAGGCGATGCCTGCGTTATTCCTCCCAACTCTTTCGCGCTGGCGCGCACGGTGGAGTATTTTCGCATTCCGCGCAGCGTTCTGACGATCTGCCTGGGCAAGTCCACCTATGCGCGCTGCGGCATTATCGTGAATGTCACACCGCTGGAGCCGGAGTGGGAGGGGCACGTGACCCTGGAGTTTTCCAACACCACCAACCTGCCGGCGAGGATCTACGCCAACGAAGGAGTCGCGCAGATGCTGTTTCTCGAGTCCGACGAAATCTGTGACGTGTCCTACAAGGATCGCGGCGGCAAGTATATGGGCCAGCGTGGGGTGACGCTTCCCAGGGCCTGACCATCAGTCTCGTTATTCCGGTATCGATATTCCTGCGGTTGGATTGAATGCTTTCTCTCTTCGGCCTGTAAACGGGCCGGAGGTGTTTCTGTTGCTATCAGCCATACCCGACTGAAGTCGTATTACCTTGGCGTTCAAATAAACGTTTGATAGGCCATAACGGGGATGGCCGTCAACGATACCGGCATGCCGTCCCGTACTCGATAATAACAAGGACGATACCGCCATGAAGCACTCCGTTCGCACTGTCCAGCACTGGTTCGGCCAGCCTGTCCGTTGCCTCTCCCGGCTGGTGGCGCTGGGGGTGTTTGTCGCTTCGGCTCCCGCATCCGCCTATTCCCAGTTGGTGGTGTTTGGCGACAGCCTCAGCGACTCCGGCCAATTCCCCGATCCGCAGAGTTTGCTTCTGGGCGAGGTCGCTGGCCTGCGCTTTACCAACCGGCTCGGACCCCGTTATCAAGCGCCGTCGCCCTACGGAGAGGTGATGACCCAGCGTCTCGCCCAAGCGCTAGGACTGGGGCCGTTATTGCCGTCGACGTCGATCATCCGTGATCAGATCGGTCTACCCGACGGCACCAACTATGCCACGGGCGGCTATACCACGGCGCAAATACTGGCCTCGATCACCCAGCCTCAGGGCTCGGTGGTCTCGGCCGCTGGCGTATCGCGCACGCGTGACGGTTATTTGGTTGCCAACGACTCGGCAGATCCTGAGGCGTTGTATTACCTCAACGGTGGCGGCAACGATTTCCTGCAGGGGCTGGTGACGGGGCCCGCCTCGGCGGTGAATTCGGCTTATACGCTGGCGAGTGCTGTGGATGCCTTGGTCGCGGCGGGTGCCAGGACATTGGTCGTTTCCAACCTGCCCGATGTGGGGCTGACGCCCGCCGGGTTGCTCAGCGGTCAGCGTGCGGGCTTCTCCGCGCTGGATGATGTTTTCAACCAGGCGCTGGGCACCCGACTGGCGCGTTACGATGGTGATGTCGATATTATCCGGCTGGATGTCGGCGGGCTGGTATCCGAAGTACTGACGGCGCCCGCCGATTTCGGGTTTGCCACCGATGTGGCGTTGACCGATGTCTGCTTCAGCGATGCGCTTTGCGATACCAGCGCCTATGGCTTGGCATCGGGCAGCCCTGATCCCGCCAAGCTGTTCTATAACGATACGGTGCATCCCACCACGGCGGCTCAGCAGATATTCGCCGACTACGCACAGGCCTTGATCGAAGCGCCGCGGATAGTGTCTTTGGCGGGGGAGTTGGCCACCGGGGCGCTGAATGCCCAGCAGCAGGTGGTGAGCGATGAGCTGCGTCCCGGGGTACAGCGCGACGCCCTGCGAATCTTCGTGCATGGCGACTATCGTCACACCGATACCGACGAGTTCTATGGGCAAGGAGCCTCGGACATGACCCAGCGCGGTGGCAGTGTCGGCGCCGTGCTGCCTTTGGGGCTCGGCTGGGCCGGTATCGCCGTCGGCCAGCGCTATGCCGAAATCGACGAGCCGGGGGACATTGAACTCGATGGGCAGGCTTTCAGCCTGTTTGCCCGCCAGCATATTGGGCGCGTGGGATTGCAACTGGTCGCCAGCTACGGTGATTTCGATCTCGATCTGCATCGGCATGTCACGCTGGGGACGGCGGAGCGTGTGCTAAGCGGAGCAACCGATGCCGATGGCTGGGCGGCCGAGGCTCGTCTCGATTATCGCCTGACCTCGGCTGATTCGCCCTGGTACACGGCGCCTTTCGTCGGCTATCGCCATGCACAAGCGGATATCGGCGCTTACCAGGAATCCGGCTCTTCCGCCAATGCCTTGACGGTATCCAAGCAGCAGCATAAAGATCGGCGCCTCGAGCTGGGGCTGATGATGGATCGGGCCCTGCAGAATGGCTATGGGGTGTTCGGCGAGTTCGCCTGGGGCGAATACCTTGAGGATTCCCGGGATGGCGCCAGTGTCATGCTGACCTCATTGCCCACCAATCACTGGTCCGGGGAGCGCCAGTCCCGGGAGGATGATCATTACCTGCGTGTCGATACCGGCTGGCGTATGGCACTGGGGCGTTCGGCCATGCTAGAGGCCGGCGTGGGAGCCGAGGGTTGGGACGACATGACCGCTCACTTCCGTCTGGGAGCGAGCCTGACCTTCTAATCTCACCAGGCGCTGCCAGCCCGAGATCTGCCTGCCGTGCGCTGGCAGGCAGCAGTGGCTCCAGCGGCGTAGGAGGGCGCGTTGTCGCCATTAAAAAAGCGCTGCAGGTCTATCCTGCAGCGCTTGGAAACCGAGAGGGGCGGCTCACTCGTTCTCGTCGAGCTCCTCGGCGGCATCTTCATGCGATAAGCGCAATCCCTGAGGGGGCAGCAGTGTGCTGTCGAGCACGGCGCCCTCTTCCCCGAGCTGCAAGCGTCCGGTCATGAACCAACGTACGGCGATGGGGTAGATGAGATGCTCACGGGCGTGAATCTTCTCGGTCAACGTCTCGACCGTGTCGCCCGGCGAGACACGCACGGCGGCTTGTATGACCACGGGCCCACCGTCCAGCTCGTCGGTGACGAAATGTACGCTGACGCCATGCTCCTCCACCTTGTCGGCCAAGGCCCGGTTATGCGTGTCCAGGCCCTGATAGGAAGGTAACAACGAGGGATGGATGTTGAGCATACGCCCGTAGAATCGCTTGACGAAAACCGGCGTCAGGATTCGCATGAAACCGGCCAGGACGATCAGATCGGGGTCGTGGCGCTCGATGACCTTGATCAGGGCGCCGTCAAAGGCGTCGCGGCTGTCGTATTCGCGATGGGGCAGTACCACTGCCGGCACGCCGGCTTCCTTGGCACGTACCAGTCCGTAGGCGTCGGCCTTGTTGGAAACGACGGCGACGATTTCGCCCCCCAGTTCGTCATGTTCCTGGGCATCGAGCAACGCCTGCAAGTTGCTGCCATTGCCCGAAATCAGCACCACGATCCGGCGGGTATCGACACTCTCGGACTGGAAATCGGTGATGGTGTCGGTCGTGTTGCTCATGTCGGTAGATTCTCCAGCCGAACCTGCTCTTCTTCGCCATCACGAGCGGTGATCGTGCCCAGCCGGTACACGGTCTCGCCCGCTGCCTGCAGATGATCAATGGCCTGATCGGCCTGTTGTTGTGCGACCGCCAGTACCATGCCGATGCCGCAGTTTAGCACCCTGTACATCTCGCGCTCGGCGACATTGCCTTGCTGCTTCAGCCAGTCGAAGATGGCGGGACGCTGCCAGGCATCGACGTCGATACTGGCCATGAGATGCTCGGGCAAGACGCGCGGAACGTTCTCGAGCAGGCCGCCACCGGTGATGTGTGACAGAGCATGCACCTCGACATCACTGTCCTTGATCAACGATAGCAGCGGTTTGACGTAGATGCGCGTCGGCGCGAGCAGTGCATCGCGCAGTGGCTGGCCATCGAGTTCTTGATCCAGGCTGGCTTGGCTGACCTCAAGTATCTTGCGAATCAGCGAATAGCCATTGGAGTGTGGCCCTGAAGAGGCCAGGCCCAGCAGGACATCACCTTCGGCCACCTTGCTGCCGTCGAGGATCTCGGATTTTTCCACCACGCCGACACAGAAACCGGCCAGATCATAGTCGCTGCCTGCGTACATGCCCGGCATTTCCGCGGTTTCGCCGCCTACCAGGGCGCAGCCGGCCTGGGCGCAGCCCTCACCGATGCCGGTCACGACATCCGCAGCGATATCAACATCGAGCTTGCCCGTGGCATAGTAGTCGAGAAAGAACAGCGGCTCGGCGCCGGCGACGACCAGATCGTTGACGCACATGGCGACTAGATCGATACCGATGCTGTCGTGGCGGTTGAGATCCATGGCCAGGCGCAGCTTGGTGCCGACGCCGTCGGTGCCCGACACGAGTACTGGCTCGCGATAGCCACTGGGCAACTGGCAGAGTGCGCCGAATCCGCCCAGTCCGCCCATCACCTCGGGACGACTGGTGCGTTTGGCAACGCCCTTGATGCGTTCGACGAGGGCATTGCCAGCGTCGATATCCACGCCGGCATCCTTGTAGCTGAGCGAGACTGACGTGGCCGGGGAGGACTGTGGAGTATCAGACGAGCTGCGGGTCATGGGCATGCCTGTGAAAAAGTGAGCCTGACGAGAGTGAGGGGGCATATTGTATCACTGCCCCCAGGGCGGTGCATCGGCCTGAAGCGGGATGCATCGACCGACCGGTGCACCATGGCGAGGTGTGCGTAAAATGACTTCATGTGGATAAGGAAGAGACAACACGATGACGCGCCTGCAATGGTGGGCTCTGCTGGGAGCCGCTGCAGTCATTTGGCTGCTGGTCCTGCTGGAACCGATTCTCATGCCGTTTTTTGTCAGCATGATCCTGGCTTACCTGGGCGATCCCCTGACGGACCGGCTGGAGGCGAAGGGGCTGTCGCGACGTCTGTCGGTCAGTGTGGTGTTTTTGATTCTCATCGGCGCCTTGGTCCTGGCCAGCCTGGTATTGATTCCCATGTTGGGGCGTCAGCTGGGGCAGTTGATCGAATCATTGCCCTTGATCTTTACCTGGGTACAGACACGAGTATTGCCGGAGGTCCAATCCTTGACGGGGCTCGATTTCACGGCGGATTTCGATCAGATGCGCGGTACATTGATGGACAACTGGAAGGAAACGGGAACCTTCGCCGCCGCGCTGCTGGCACAGGTTTCTCGCTCGGGTCTGGCCCTTGCCATATGGATAGGTAACCTGGCGCTGATTCCCGTGGTGACGTTCTATTTGCTGCTTGACTGGGATCGTCTCAAGGCACGTCTTCAGGAATTGCTGCCGCGACGCATCGAACCTTCGGCGACGCGGCTTGCCAAGGAGTGCGACGAAGTGCTTTCAGCGTTCTTGCGTGGCCAGCTGTTGGTCATGCTGAGCCTGGGGGTGATCTACGCCGTGGGCCTGAGCTTGCTCGGGGTTCGCTTCGGACTGTTGATCGGCATGCTGGCCGGGCTTGCCAGTATCGTGCCCTACCTGGGAGTTATCGTGGGGATCACCATCGCCGCCGTGGTGGCGTTTTTCCAGTTCGGCGAATGGTTGCCTCTGCTGGGCGTGGGCGTGGTATTCGCCGTGGGTCAGATCGCCGAGAGTACTCTGCTGCAGCCGCTGCTGTTGGGCGACAAGATCGGTTTGCACCCCGTGGCGGTAGTGTTTGCCGTACTGGCGGGCGGGCAGCTGTTCGGTTTTACCGGCATCCTGCTGGCACTGCCGGTAGCGGCCGTCATCATGGTACTATTGCGTTTTATGCTCGACCGCTATAAAAACAGCGACTTATATGGCTCCCGCTACGGTCGGGATATCGGCAGCGACGAGGAAGCGCCATGACATCAGGGTCCGGGCAGTTGCCTCTTGGGCTAGGGTTGCGTGATGATGCAACCTTCGCCAACTTCCAGGCAGGCGAGAACGCGACGCTGGTCGAAAGGCTGCGAACCCAGTTGGATGAAAACGGCGAACCCTTCCTGTTTCTATGGGGCAGTGAGGGCGCCGGGCGTAGCCATCTATTGCAGGCGGCATGTCATGCCGCGAGCGACCGTGACCGACGGGCGTTATACCTACCATTGCTGGATCTGGGGCATTTCCCGCCGCATGTGCTGGAGGATCTCGAACGGCTCGATATCGTGGCTATCGATGATCTCGAGGTGGTACTAGGACGCAAGCGCTGGGAGGAGGGGCTATTCCACTTCTTCAACCGCATGCGCGATGCCGGCAAGCGTTTGGTCATTGCCGCCGATGCCGCGCCTAGGCAGCTCAATGTTCATCTGCCCGATCTCGCCTCGCGTCTCACCTGGGGCGTGACCTTCCATGTGCATCATCTCGACGATGACGGGCGCTTCGAGGCGTTGAAGCTGCGCGCGCGCGTACGCGGCATGCAGCTGCCCGACGAGGTGGCCCGCTATATTCTGCATCGCGGCCCCCGTCGGCTCTCCGAACTGTTCGAGGCATTGGCGCAACTGGACCGCGCCTCGCTCACCGCCCAACGCAAGCTGACCATTCCCTTCGTCAAACAGGCGCTGGGCTGGTAGCGAGTCACTATTCACCGTTTAGTGTGGCGATGAGCTTGCGTGCACCGCCATGGTCGCGATGTTGCAGGCGCTTCATGTCGCTCTCTTCGGTCATGGACATCGCTCTCCAGGTACTGTCCATATCTCTGTCACTCTCCATGTACGGTAATGACTACGCTCCTGCTGCCGCCATGGTTTCGGTGTTCGCAAAGATAGATTCCTTGCCAAGTCCCCAGATTGAGATGCCCGTTGGTGATGGGGATCTGTACGCTTGGGCCCAGGATGCTGCTTTTTAAATGTGCGGGTAGGTCGTCACTGCCCTCGAAAACGTGCTGGTAGTACGGCTCATTTTCAGGCACCGCATGGTTGAAGAAACTCTCGAAATCCGCCCGCACTGTCGGATCGGCATTTTCATTGATCGTCAGTGAGGCCGAGGTGTGCTTGATAAAGACACTCAGCAGGCCGGTCTGGATCTGGTCTAGCTCGCCTATGGCGCGCTCGACTTCCTCAGTGATCAGATGAAATCCGCGCGAGCGGGGCTTCAAGCTGACCTCCTTTTGCATCCACATAACTAAATCCTACTTAGTGAACGGAATGACTTTTAAGCTTCTTGCGCTCTTCTCCAACTAAGCCAGTCTCTCCATGAGCATCACTTCTCAGTTCATTGCTCGTTGGTAAAGCTCATGACAGTTGTCTTGGCGCATCTCTCCATTTCAAGGCTGGCGTCCGCCGAGGAGAGGTTAGAGCGAAACGTGACTATGTTGCCATTCCTTGAGTCGGTGATGATGCGGTGATCGACCATAGGATATTGCAGGTATGAGTGTGATGCTCCGCCTCTGGACATGGTGCTCGCGTCGGGTATGGATAACGCAAACCTGATTTGTTATGTTATAACGTATTATTTTATCAAGGAGCAGAGGCCGGAGCACCTCTGAGGTCGCTATGCAGACCAACGTGCCATTGAATGCCAAGCAGCAGCGAGTGCTCGATACGTTGCGCCAGCCACCAGGACCGCTCAGTGCGTACACGCTACTCGACCCGACAAACCCGATCTGCTCCCGGTCACTTTGCTGACCGGCTTTCTGGGCAGTGGCAAGACGACGTTACCCAATCACCTTGTACGCCAGTCCGAAATGGCGATGCCTTGGTGATCATCAACGAATTTGGCGAAATGCCGCTAGTCCCCTCAAACCCAATCAGCTGCTGGAGTGACCGGCCATGGATCAGCAAACCCTAGTCGACATTGCCGCTGTCTCGGATCCCTGCCAGGGCGCCTTGCACTGGGTCGGCATGGAGCAGATCGCACTACCGCTCCGTGTAGCTGGGCAAAGTATTGCTGGGCGAGCCTCCGCAGGGGTCAACCTGGCGGATGCCATGGCGCGCGGGATTCACATGTCGCGCCTCTACTTGGCATTGGCCGAACTGGAAAACCAGGAACTGTCGCTCTCGCGTGTGACGGCGGTGCTGGAGACTTTTCTGGATAGCCACCAGGGATTGTCCGATATCGCCTTTCTCGACCTGAGCGGTGAAGCGCTGCTCAAGCGACCGGCACTGATCAGTCCTCTCTCTGGATGGAAAGCCTACCCCTTCACGTTGCGTTGTCGACGTGATGACCAGGGTCTGCAGGCAATCCTCGATCTGACCGTAGGGTACTCCTCGACCTGTCCCTGTTCGGCTGCCCTGGCGCGCCAATTGATCCAGCAAGCGTTCGACGAGGACTTCACCGGTATGCCAGTGACTCGCGACGGGGTCCGGGCGTGGCTGGGTAGCGAGCATGGCATTCTGGCCACGCCACACAGCCAGCGCAGCCAGGCCCACCTATCGATACGTTTGGCCGACGACCTCGACGACCTGCCGCTGATGGCGTTGGTGGATCGCATCGAGAGCGCGCTTGGCACCGCCTTGCAGACGGCGGTCAAGCGAATCGACGAGCAGGCCTTTGCCTTGGCCAATGGCCAGAACTTGATGTTCTGTGAGGACGCGGCACGCCGCCTGCACCAGGCCCTGCGCGAGCAGGCGGGGATCCGTGGGTTCCAATTACGTGTAGTCCATGCCGAAAGTCTGCATGCCCATGATGCGGTCGCGCGTAGTGAGTGGAACTGGGCAGAGAAGTAGTTAGCCGAGCGTGCCGCCGCCAAGCAGGCTGGTGAGTTTGCGCGAGCCGACGAGATTCGCGATGAGCTGGCGGCTCAGGGCATTGTACTCAAGGATGCTCGTCATAAGACGACGTGGCACGTGAGGCGTTGAGCCTCACGGCTCCGGCCAAGCTTGAAACGGCGAACAGAATGGCCGCGAGGCTGACGATGGTGGGCCCCGTCGGGGTATCGAACCAGTAGGCCGCCTTCAGTCCGCCAGTAGCGGCGGTGACACCGATTGCCGCAGCGAGCAGTGCCATAGTTTCCGGTGTACGGCTAAGGGGCCGCGCCGCGGCGGCGGGAATGATCAGCAGGGCGGCGATCAGCAGCACGCCCACGACCTTGAGCGCTACCGCAACGACCACGGCGAGGGACAAGGTCAGGATCAGTCGTTCGCGCTTCGGGTCGATATCGCTGGCATAGGCAAGGTCCGTATTGAGCGTGGCGGTCAGCAGGCGCGACCAGCGCCATCCCATCAGTCCCATGACGAGGACGGCGCCTCCCCAGATGACGGCGAGATCGACCTTGCCGACGGCGAGAATGTCGCCGAACAGGTACGCCATCAGGTCGATGCGCACGCCGGACAAGAAGGAGACCGCGACCAATCCGAAAGCGAGCGCCGAGTGAGCCATGACACCCAGCAGCGTATCCATGGCATAGCCCTTGCCGCTCAGCAGGGAAACGATCATGGCCATGAGTAGCGAGACGACCAACACGCCGGCAAAGATCGAGGTGGACAGCACCAGGGAAAGCGCCACACCGAGAATGGCGGCATGTGCGGTGGCATCGCCAAAGAACGCCATACGCCGCCACACGACGAAGCAGCCGAGCGGTGCGGCAGCCAGAGCGACGCCGACCCCAGCCAGGGTGGCACGAACCAGGAAGTCATCGAGGATCATGAGGAAAGCTCCGACGGGGCATTGGAACGGCGATGATCATGGTGGTACAGGGCGAAGGCATCCTGGCTTGCGTGACCGAACATGGCTCGATATTCCGGGGAGGCGGCAACTCGAGCGGGTGTTCCCGCGCAGCAGACCGAGCGATTCAGGCAAACGACGCGGTCCGAGGCCCGCATCACCACGTGCAGCTCGTGGCTGATCATCAGCACGCCACAACCCAAGTCGTGACGCACCCGCTCGAGTTGGCGATAGAAATCGGCAGTACCGCGGTGATCGAGCCCCTGGGTGGCCTCATCGAGAAGCAACAGATCGGGGGACTCCAGCAAGGCGCGAGCCAGCAGAGCACGCTGAAACTGACCGCCCGACAGTGCACTGATCTGACAGTTGGCTTGGTCGGTGACACCCGCTCGCTCAAGCGCTTGGCCAATCTCATGAGAAGAGCGTCTGCGAGGCAGACTCATCAATCTTGCTACCGTCATCGGCAATGTGGCATCGAGATGTAGGCGCTGGGGAACATAGCCGATAGTCAGCCCCGGGGCCTTGTCGATATGGCCGCGAGTCGGTGCCAGCGAGCCGATGATGCTCCTCAGCAGTGTCGTTTTTCCCGAGCCGTTGGGGCCTACGATGGTGACGATCTCGCCCTGCTCGAGGGTCAGGTGGATGTCTTCCAGCACGCGATGGCCGCCGAGGGCGACATCCAGGTTTTCGATCGACAGCAATCTCATGACATTTACCGGATAAATAGGAAAGTGGGGCCGATGAGGTGTCTGTAGCGTTGTATAAATGTTATGTTATAACATAACATTCTACCGTTCAATTTCCGCTTATCGCAATATGGAGGTGTTCATGACGTTCCGTTTCAGCAAATATCTGGTGGCGCTAGTGATGTCGCCTGCGGCCGCCGCTGCTGCCGTGCCATCCGTTGCGGTGGATATCCCGCCGGTCTACTCGCTGGTCGATCGCGTGATGGGAGAACTGGGATCGCCTGACCTGCTGATCCAGCAGGGTGCCTCGCCCCACCACTATTCCATGCGCCCTTCGGAAGCCGGTGCGCTCGATCGTGCTGATGCGGTGTTCTGGATCAGTGAAGATCTGACCCCCTGGCTGACGCATTCGATAGAAACCTTGGGTGATAATGCTGTCAGTGTGCAGTTGATGGAGGTGCCCGGCACACGACAACTCGAATACCGTCAGGGGGCGACATTCGAGCAACACAATCATGGTCATGACGACCACGACCACGGTGCCGCCAACGGTCATGACCATGTCGACGAGGGCATGAATCCCCATGGTTGGCTCGATCCGGTGAACGCCCAGACCTGGCTCGGCGCCATTGCCGAATCGTTAGCGAAGCTCGATCCGCAGCATGCGGCCCGCTATCGGGAAAATGCGCGTCTCGGCAAGGCCGATCTCGAGGCGTTGACCGACACCTTGGAAACACAGCTGGCTGAGGCGCGCGATACCCGCTTCATCGTTTTCCACGATGCCTACCAGTATTTCGAGAACCGCTTTGGCATCTCGGCAGCCGGTGCGATCTCTTTGGGCGATGCGCGCAAACCCAGCCCCGCGCGAATCGAGGAGCTACGCAATCTGGTCGATGAGTTGAACATCGATTGTGTGTTCAGTGAACCTCAGTTCAACCCGGCGCTGATGGAGAGCGTCTTCGGCGATACAGGCGTCGATACATCCATCGTAGTCGATCCGCTGGGAACGGACCTGCCGCTTGGAGACGAACTCTATCCGCAACTGCTGCGCCAGCTGGCCGACGGGGTGGTTCGCTGCGGAGCGGCTTCATGAGGATAGGGACCAAGGCCAAGACCCGTACTGGCTTCCCTGGGGTTATGGCAATCGCCCAGTGACCGAGAAGAAACAAACATTACCTTGGGCGGCACAGCGGTGATCGTCAACGATATGAGCGAAGTCAACATTGACGCGTCGCTGATACGCGGCGCCTCTGCCGGCGAGAGCGCACCGACGGTTGAGGGCGAGATCGCCCTCAACCGTTCCGAGGAACGTCTCGTCGAGATGAGCAATGGCTGCATCTGCTGCACTCTGCGCGAGGATCTGTTGGTTGAGGTGCGACACTGCACACCCTGATGACAGATCACTGGCTGACGCATAGGTTCCGCCTGAATAGCGTCATCTGTCTGGTGGATGCGGTAAACGGATTCTCGACGCTGCGACGTACCGGGAGTCGCAGCGGCAGGTCGCTGCCGCCGATCGCTTGTTGATCACCAAGGTTGACTTGGTTGATGACGAGGACTCTCAAACCTTGCGAACCACCTGGCCAAGATCAACCCAGCGGCCGAGCAGCTTCAAGTGAATCATGGGCAGCGGGAGGTCTACCTGCTGACTGATGCCGGACTCCAGCAGAGATATCCCGGCCCGATCCCAAGGCTCATTGGCTAAAAGCCGACGCTTATTTCACTCGGGCACGCTGCCACATGAGACAATCTTCTTGAAAGATGTTAGCTGCACCGCAAGGTTGGGAAACAGCATGCCGAGCATGCAGGCCTGAGACAGGAAAAAACGGAAAACGTCTTTTTCCATAGCCTATCATGTTCATCGACACGCCCCATTGGCCTTGATGGGCCAGAGGCTTTACGGTTTGTCTGAAAGGTGTCTGCGCGTGTTCATATCCGGCTGCGCTCGGCTACTTTTCAGATACGCCCCAGGCTCAACCGGACAGGAGAATGACATGAGCGAGACGCGCATCGAACGCGATAGCATGGGGGAACTGGAAGTCCCCGCGAGCGCCTTGTACGGCGCCCAGACTCAGCGGGCCATCAACAACTTTCCGGTCAGCGGCCAGCCGCTACCGGGTGAGTTCATACAGGCGGTGGCGCGCATCAAGCGTGCCGCGGCCGAGGTTAACCGTGAGCTGGGCCTGCTGGACGAAGGTTATGCCAAGGCGATCATCGATGCGGCTCAACAGCTGATCGACGGCGAGCATGCCGATCAGTTCCCCATCGATATCTTTCAGACCGGCTCCGGGACGTCGACCAACATGAACGTCAACGAGGTCATCGCGCATCTGGCCTCGCGTGGCGGGGAGAAAGTCGGCCCCAACGATCACGTCAACATGGGCCAATCCAGTAACGACGTGATTCCCACCGCTATTCATTTGGCCGCTGCGGTGGAAGTCAATCAACAGCTGTTGCCGGCTCTGCGTCATCTTCAGCAGGCCATCGAGCAGAAGGCCGCCGAGGTGGACGATGTGGTCAAGACCGGCCGCACCCACTTGATGGATGCCATGCCGATCCGCATGAGCCAGGAACTTGGCGGCTGGGCCAGCCAGGTCGCTCAGGCCATCGAGCGTTTCGAAAGCGGCCAGACACGCCTGACCCGGTTGGCGCAGGGCGGCACGGCGGTGGGCACCGGAATCAACGCCCATCCCGAGTTCGCCGTCCGCATGGCCCAGGCACTCAGCGAGCAGACCGGCCTCGATTTCCAGCCCAACGATAGCTTCTTCGCCAGTCTGGCTTCGCAGGATGCCGCGGTAGAGTTATCGGGACATCTGCGCACTTTCGCCTGCGCGGTGATGAAGATCAGCAACGACTTGCGCTGGATGAACTCCGGCCCGCTTGCCGGCTTGGGTGAGATCGAGCTAGAAGCGTTGCAGCCGGGCAGTTCCATCATGCCGGGCAAGGTCAATCCGGTGATACCCGAGTCGGCGACCCAGGCGGCGGCGCAGGTGATGGGGCTGGATACGGCGGTCACGGTGGCCGGGCAGAGTGGTAACTTTCAGCTCAACGTCATGCTGCCGCTGGTGGCGAGCAATGTGCTGACGTCGATTCGCCTGATGAGCAATGTCAGTCGCCTGTTGGCGGACCGCGCCATCACCACCTTTACGGTACGTCGCGATAATATCGGTTCACCGTTGGCCAAGAACCCTATTCTGGTCACCGCGCTGAACTCGGTCATCGGCTATAACGCGGCGGCGGCCATTGCCAAGAAGGCCTACCAGGCGGGACGTCCCATTCTGGATGTCGCCGAGGAGGAAACCGACCTGAGTCGAGACGAGCTGCAGCGCCTGCTCGACCCCGCTCAGCTGACCCAGGGCGGAATTCCTGAATAAGCTCTGTATCTCCGTTAAACCAAAACAACAGCGCCCCGCATTACCGGGGCGCTGCTGCTAGGTACTAACAAACACTTGATATACCAGGGGCTATCCGCCTTTACGCGGGCGATTCAGGCTGCTCGGTTGTGAGCGTGCTTCGGCGATGGTTTCGGTGGCGTCGAGGCGCTCTTCCCGGTCTGCCTCGATGACGGTATTTTCATCGGCGCGTGACGGGCGATAGCACAGCGAGATATAGATGGGAAAGTGGTCGGAGCCGAAGTTCTCCAGACGGCGCATCCCCGCCAGTGTGAAATGGTCGCTGACAAAGATGTGATCCAGCGGCCAGCGCAGCCAGCGGTGGTTGGCGTGAAACGTATTGAACAGGCCACGTCCACGGCGCGGGTCGAGCATACCGCTGATACGGCAGAATAGCTTGGTGGTTCGCGACCAGGCGACATCGTTGAGATCTCCCGCAACCAGAGTCGGCACGTAGGCTTGATGAATGGCCTTGCCGACCAGTAACAGTTCGGCATCGCGCCACAACGACTCATCGCTTTCCGAAGGCGCTGGCGGGCGCGGATGTACGGCATAGAAGCGCACCCGTTGGCCGTTTCTGAGACGCACCCAGGTATGTATCGAGGGAATGTCTTCCTGAATCAGCCACTTTATCTCGGTTTCCTCCAGCGGCAGGCGAGAGTAGAGGTGCATGCCGTACAGGTTATCCAGAGGGATGCGCACGGCATAAGGCCAGCCATCTGACAGCGCTTCATCGAGGCGCTCTTCCCACCATTTATCCGACTCCAATGTCAGGATCATGTCGGGGTCCTGGCGCAGGATCTGATCGGTCAGTCCCTTGGCGTTGCGGTTGGGCGTCAGCACGTTGGAGACCAGCAACGAGAAGCAGCGTTCCGGAGGGTCATCGCTCGCGTCCACGACCTGGCGGGGCCAGGCCCAAGTCCAGGCCATGATGCGCCAGCCCTGGAGTACGAAAGCCAGCAGGCTGAATGCCAACCCCCAAGCGCCGATGGGGGACAATGGCCGGGTCAGCAGCAGTGCAGCTGCGGTGATAAGGGCGAGCACGGCGATTTGCATACGCGGAAAATCGAAGCCGCGCACCCACCAGTGGCGAATTCGCAACTGGGGAATCAGCGTTGCAATCAGTTGCAGGCCCGCAAATCCAGCGAGTCCCATTTGCAGCATGTTCTGGCTCCCATGGCCTGACGGAGTATGCCGAGCGAGTATCGAGACAGTTTACCTGCTCGGTCGTTGCGGCATCTTCATCATAACGGGACATGGATCAACCGCAACAGAAGCATGCGCCGGGAGCTCCTTTAGGCCACGCACAAGGTCAACCGATTGGCCAGGTAAGCGCTCAGGCGCTCACGTTGCGCAGGCGTGAAACGCAAGCCGAGCTTGGTGCGCCGCCAGAGAATGTCATCTTCATGTTGGGCCCATTCGTGATTCATCAGGTAATCCACTTCCGCGCGGGTGAGGCCGGCGCCGAACTCCTCGCCCAGATCCTCGACATGTCGGGCGCCGTCGAGAAAATGCCGGCACAAGCTGCCGTAGCTCGAGGCGAAGCGCTGGGCCCGATATTCGCCGAGGAAGGGGTAATCCCGAAGCAGTTGGAACGTAAAGGCCTCGCGAGACTCGATGTCGCCGCCCGGTAGCTTGGCATCGTGGGTCCAGGGGTTGCCCATGTTGGGAAAGAAGGGCGCGAGCTGCGCCATGGCCGCCTCGGCCAGCTTGCGGAAGGTGGTGATCTTGCCGCCGAAGATGGACAGCAAAGGGGCGCCGAGATCGTCCAGTTCCAACGTGTAGTCACGTGTCATCGCCGAGGGTAGCGTCGATTCGTCGTCGCACAGCGGTCGTACCCCGGAGTAGCTGGTGACGATATCGTCGCGGCTGAGCGGCTCGCGGAAGTGAGCGTTGATCACATCGAGCAGGTAGTCGATCTCCTCGTCGCTGATCTTGATCTGCGACGAGGGATCGCCGGTGTAGCTGACGTCGGTGGTCCCGATCAGGCTATAGTCGCGCTGATAGGGCAGCACGAAGACAATGCGGTTGTCCTTGTTCTGCAGGATGTAGGCGCGGTCGTCGCCATTGATGCGCTTGGTGATGATGTGGCTGCCCTTGATCATGTTGATGCCGTAGCGCGACTTGCGCTCCGTCCTGCCGCGGATGAATGACGCCACCCAGGGACCTGTGGCGTTGACCAGCGCCCGTGCCCGACGGGTGAAAGTCTCGCCGGTCAGGGTGTTCTCCAAGGTGATCCTCCAGACGCCATTTTCCTCGGCCGCGGCGGTGCAGCGCGTGCGCACCATGATCTCGGCACCGGCGTTCCGGGCTTGCAGAGCGTTTAGAACGACGAGTCGCGCGTCGTCTACCCAGCAGTCAGAGTATTCGAAGCCCTTCTTGATCGCTGGTTGCAGCGGACTGGCATTATCGAACCGGAGCCCCTTGGCACCGGGCAGACTGTCGCGGCGGCTGAGGTGGTCGTAGAGAAACAGCCCGGCGCGCAGCATCCAGGTCGGGCGCAGATGGGGGCGGTGCGGCAGAATAAAGCGCAATGGCCAGACGATGTGGGGCGCCTTCTCGAGCAGTACCTCGCGCTCGTGGAGCGCCTCGCGTACCAGGCGGAACTCGTAATGCTCAAGGTAGCGAAGCCCGCCGTGAATCAGCTTGCTGCTGGCCGAGGAAGTTGCGCTGGCTAGATCCGACTGCTCGCATAGCATCACCGACAGACCGCGACCGGCGGCATCGTTGGCGATGCCGGTGCCGTTGATTCCTCCACCGATGACGAAAAGGTCGAGTATGGCAGGAATTTGTGACGAGTGGGGCTGATGGGAAGACATGCGCCTCTCCGCTCAATTAATTGCCTGGTTGGCGTGAATGCGAGGGGTTTTCGTAAGTGAAAATAATGCATGTTCGAGCGAACATCAAGAGTTGCCTAATGACACCCAGCGCCTCTCGATCGAGACGCAGGGCGTGCCGGAGAGGGAGCGGCTCAATCCTGGTGGGCGATATGCAGGGCGATGCCGTAGGTGCTGAGCAGCTCCTTGATCGGCTCGGGTGGCTCCCGGTCGGTGAACAGGGCATCGAGCTGACTGAGATTGCCCTGGCGGACCACGGCGTTACGCGAGAACTTGGAGTGGTCGGCGGTGAGGAAGACGGTGCGGGAGTTCTCGATGATCGCCTGCGCCACGCGTACTTCCTGATAGTCGAACTCGAGCAGTGAGCCGTCCAGATCGATGCCGCTGATACCGATGATGCCGTAGTCGACCTTGAACTGTCTGATGAAATCGATCGTTGCCTCGCCGATGATGCCGCCGTCGCGGGAACGCACCATGCCGCCGGTGATGATGACATTGAAGTCTTCCTTGTGCTGGAGAATGGTGGCGACGTTGAGGTTGTTGGTGATGACTTCGAGACCGCGGTGCTCCAGCAGCGCTTCGGCAACCAGCTCGGTGCTGGTACCGATGTTGATGAACAGCGAGCTATGGTCGGGAATGTGAGTGGCGAGCTGTGTCGCGATGCGCCTCTTCGCCTCGAAGTTGAGCGTCTTGCGCGTCGTGTAGGAGGCGTTGACCGTGCTCGACTCCACCAGGCCGGCGCCACCGTGGACGCGGCGGACCAGGTTGCCGTCGGCCAGCTGGTTCAGGTCCCGTCGAATGGTCTGGGGCGTGACGTTGAAATGCTTCGTCAACTGCTCGATGGAGGCATAACCCTGACGCTTGATCAGATCGATGATGGCGGTATGACGATGGTGCTGAGGCATGTGCGTTTTCCTGGCGTTCTGTCCTGCAGTGGTCGAGGCCGGCGCCATATTATGGGGTGGCACGCCAAGCCGTTGGACCATGGTCTAAGGCGCTAAATGCGCTTTTCATTTGTAATGCCAAGGCGAGGCGAATAAGTTTTTCATGTTCGAAATCGAAAAATCATCAACTGCAAAAAGCTAAAGCGAACATCTCGAGCGCCATAGCGCAACTGACCACGCCGAGCGAGGTAGCGAACATGCCATCTTACATTCTGGTCATCGATCGACCCACTATCCCTTCATGTCGTCTTGCGCAGAGGAGGTACATCCAAGCGCTCCCCCATCCATGCACGGAAGGAGAGGGGCAATGAGCAGGCAATTCGTCGGTGAGCTGATTTCCGAAGCGGTGGCCACCTTCATTATCATCGCTTTCGGCGATTCGGTCGCCTGCATGTATGTGCTCTACGATCCCAGCCCTTACCTGAACGCCTACTGGGGCGTGTGCATGGCCTGGGGGTTGAGCGTCACGCTCGCCATCTACGTCACGGGCTCGGTATCCGGTACCCACGCCAATCCGGCAGTCACGCTTGCCTTGGCGACGTTCCGTGACTTTCCATGGAAGAAGGTGGTGCCTTACTGGGTGGCTCAGGTCGTCGGTGCCTTCGTCGGCGCCATGATCGTCTATACCCTGTTCTCGCCCGTCATCGATCATTTCAACCAGACCCACGGCCTCACGCGTGCGGATGGGGGCGCCGCCGGTGTGTTCTTTACCCATCCTGGTCTCGCCATCACGCCAATGCATGCGTTGCTGGATGAGATCATCCTGACGGCGCTGTTGCTGTTCGGCATCTTCGCCATTACCGAGCAGTACAACGAGACGGCGCCCATGGCCAACTCCGGCGCGCTGATGATCGGTCTGCTGGTGGCGATCATCGGGGCTTCGATGGGCTACCTGGAGGCGTGGGCGATCAATCCGGCGCGTGACTTCGGGCCGAGGCTGTTCGCTTACTTCGCCGGTTGGGGCAGCTCCGCGCTGCCTGCGCCGGGCAATTACTGGTGGATACCGGTCGTCGGACCGCTAATTGGCGGCGTTATCGGTGGCGGCGCCTATCGACTGCTGATCTACCCCTTCCTGCCGGCGCGTATGCGTGCGTTGGAGGAAGCGAGCCAGAAGACTGTGGGAGTGGCCCAGGCGAATGGCACCAGCGGCGCGCTTGCCGGTGACACGGTCAAGTAGTCCCGCGCTACCGTTGCCTTTCATTGGGCGAGCCGACCTGAGCCGATAGTGACATCGGTGCGTATGTTCCGGCGTCCGTTCGCGACACAACGCTCGGTTGAGGCCGGAGCCGCTGAACCTCTTGAATTAAGGAAGATCCTGATGGAAAAGAAATACATCCTGGCCATCGACCAAGGCACCACAAGCTCACGAGCGATCCTGTTCGATCGCACCGGGAGCATCGTCGGTACGGCACAGCGCGAGTTCTCGCAGATATTTCCGCATCCGGGCTGGGTCGAGCACAATCCCCGCGAGATTCTGACCAGCGTCTTGGTAACCGCCACGGAGGTAATGAACAACGCCCAGGTCGATGCCACCGAAATCGCCGGCATCGGCATTACCAACCAGCGCGAGACGGTGGTGGTCTGGGAGAAGGCGACGGGACGCCCGATCCATAATGCTATCGTCTGGCAGTCGCGCCAGACCAAGGATATCTGCGACCAGCTCAAGCAGGACGGTTTCGAGTCGATGGTGCGCGAAAAAACCGGGCTCTTGATCGACCCCTATTTCGCCGGGACCAAGGTGAAGTGGATCCTCGACCACGTCGAAGGCGCTCGCGAGCGTGCCCAGCGGGGCGAACTGCTGTTCGGCACCATCGATACTTGGCTGATCTGGAACCTGACAGGCAACAAGGTGCATGTGACCGACTATACCAACGCCTCGCGCACGTTGATGTTCGACATTCACGCCCTGCAATGGGACAGCGAACTGCTGAAGATGCTCGATGTGCCTCGCGCCATGCTGCCCGAGGTTCGCCACTCCAGCGAAATCTACGGCAAGACTCTGCCGCATCACTTCTTCGGCAGTGAGGTACCGATCGCCGGTGTCGCAGGTGATCAGCAGGCGGCGCTCTTCGGTCAGGCATGCTTCGAGCCGGGCATGGTCAAGAATACCTACGGAACCGGCTGCTTTATGCTGATGAACACCGGCGAAAAGGCGGTGAGTTCGAGCAACGGGCTGTTGACCACCATCGCGTGCGGACGGGATGGCAAGGTGGAGTATGCCCTGGAAGGCAGCATCTTCGTTTCCGGCTCGGTGGTTCAATGGCTGCGCGACGGTTTGCGCATGTTCGGCAAGGCCAGCGACTCGGAGGCCTACGCTGAACGGGCGGGCTCCAACGAGGGGGTCTATATGGTGCCGGCCTTCGTCGGGCTGGGGGCGCCTTACTGGCGCAGCGACGTGCGCGGGGCGGTGTTCGGGCTGTCCCGCGGCACCACCAAGGAGCATTTTATACGTGCCGCAATAGAATCGATGGCCTATCAGACCCGTGACGTACTGGCGGCGATGGAGGCGGATGCGGGCCTCAAGCTGAAGGAGCTGCGTGCCGACGGTGGGGCGATAGCCAACGATTTCATGGCGCAGTTTCAGAGCGATATCCTGAACGTACCCGTTTGTCGGCCCAGGGTGGCCGAAACCACAGCGCTGGGAGCGGCCTATCTGGCGGGGCTGGCGACTGGCTTCTGGTCGAGCTGCGAGGAGATCGCCCAGCAGTGGGCCACGGACAGGCGCTTTGAACCGGCGATGGCCGAGGATACCCGCGAAGCGCTCTATGCCGGCTGGTGTCAGGCCGTGCAGGCGACGATGGGTTTCACGGTCAGGTAAGAGTCCGGCGGGACAGGCGGGTCGCCGGGCCCGCCTTAGTTGCTGCAGGACCGGCAATTGCTTGAATCGAGAGAATTTTTTCTGGGGCTTGCATTTATGCGGGCGATGGGTAGAATACGCATCCGTTGTCGCGGCCAAGCCGCATGCCTGCAGGACCGTAGCTCAGTTGGTTAGAGCGCCACGTTGACATCGTGGAGGTCAGCGGTTCAAATCCGCTCGGTCCTACCAAATCAGGCTGGCATCGTGCAGGACCATAGCTCAGTTGGTTAGAGCGCCACGTTGACATCGTGGAGGTCAGCGGTTCAAATCCGCTTGGTCCTACCAAATTCCGACACCCCGAAGCGTTTGCTTCGGGGTGTTTTCGTTTGTGCCCGGCTCGATGCCGATGGCTTGATCGAGGCTCAGGCGTGGCCGAGATCGCTGGCCTGCACGAAGACTTCCATCAGGCGTTCGATGCCTGCCTGATCCTCTGCGCTAAAGCGTGCCGGTCGCGGGCTGTCGAGGTCTAGCACTCCCCACAGCGTGCCATCGACCATCAGCGGGATCACCAGCTCCGAACGTGAGGCGACGTCGCAGGCGATGTGTCCCGGAAACGCTTGGACATCATCGATGCGTTGAGTTGTGCCGGTACGCGCGGCCGTGCCACATACTCCCTTGGTAAAGGGAATGGGGTTGCAGGCGGGCAGGCCCTGAAAAGGTCCCAGGATCAGCATCTCGGGCTGACGCTGTAGATAGAATCCCGCCCAGTTGAGTTCCGCTATTTCTGTCTTGAGAAAGGCGCAGGTCTGGGCGGCATTGGTGAGCCAGTCGCGGGTGTCGAGCAGGGTTTCGAGCTGGCGGGCCAGTAGGGGGTAATCGCTCATAGGTATCCTTGGGAATGAAAAGTGCGCTCAAACGCCATGGAATTAAACGACAGCGGGCCGACTCATCGAGCCGGCCCGTCTGATTGCCGCTGATGCGGGGCCCGTTATCGGCAGGCCATGCCATGCGGCCGTCGGGTCGCTTATTCCCAACCGGGCACTGCAGAGCCTTTGAACAGCTCTTCGGCTTTGTCGACGACAGCCTGGCTGTGGTAGGCCTCGACTAGCTGCTGAATGGCCTCGCGATCCTGATCGCCTTCACGCACCACGATCAGATTGACATAGGGCGACTCGGGGCCCTCCTTGATCAGCGCGTCATCCTGCAGATTGAGACCGGCCGGTTGAGCGAAGGTATTGTTGATGAAGGCCAGGTCGACATCCTGCAGCACACGCGGCAGTTGAGCGGCCTCGATCTCACGGAAGGTGAAATCATGCGGGTTCTCGGCGATATCGATGGGCGTCGCTTCGAGGTCGGTCGGATCCTCAAGAGTGATCAAGCCCTCATTGTGCATCAGGATCAATGAACGGGCTTCGTTGGACGGATCGTTGGGCAGGGCGATGGTGGCTCCATCCGGCAACTCCTCGATGCTCGTATACGTGTTGGAGTAGGCGCCGATCGGATACACGAACGTCTTGCCGGCGATGGCAAAATCGTAACCGCGGTCTTCGACCATACTGTTCAGATACGGCTCGTGCTGAAAGGCGTTGGCATCCAGACTGCCATCGGCCAGTGCGGCGTTGGGCGAAACGTAATCGGTGAACTCGACGATCTCGACATCCAGGCCGTACTCATCCTGAGCGATCTGCTTGGCGACCTGCATTACGTCGGTCTCGGGCCCGGCGACGGTGCCGACCTTGATGCTGCTGGTGTCCGCCTCGTCGCTACCTCCGCAACCTGCGATCAGGCCGGCACTCAATAGCGTAGCGGCACCCAGCAGACGGGCGGGGCGGAAGAATCCTGCCAGCGTGTGATTCATGTATTCTTTCTCCTTGTTGACTCGGCGAATATCGAGAGATACCGCTGCCTGCAGCCTCGTAGGCTGCAGGCATGCGCTGTGGCGCAATTTTGAATTAAAAGCTATAAAAACTCTATCGCTTATGATCAATTTGCAGGTTATTTGTGGTCGGCCTTGCGCACCAGGCGATCTCCCAGGCTCTGAAAGCCCTGCACCATGACCACCAGAATCGCCACGGTAACCAGCATGACCATCGGGTCGAAGCGGTTATAGCCGTAACGGATACCCAGATCCCCTAGTCCGCCGCCGCCCACCGCGCCGGCCATGGCCGAATAGCTGACCAGGGTAACGGCGGTAATCGTCATGCCGTTGATGATGCCACCCTTGGCTTCGGGCAATAAAACCTTGGTGATGATCTGCAAGGGGCTGGCGCCCATGGCTTGTGCCGCCTCGACGAGACCGGGCGGCACTTCGTTGAGTGCCCCTTCTACCAGGCGGGCCACGAAGGGAATCGCGGCAATGGTCAGGGGCACCACGGCGGCGTTGGTGCCGATGGACGTTCCGGCGATCATCCGCGTGAAGGGAATGATCGCCACCATGAGGATGATGAAGGGAATCGAGCGGCCGATATTGGTAATCGCGCCGAGGGTACGGTTGGCCACGGGGTGAGCAAGCACCTGGCGGGGGCGTGTAACGTAAAGCAGCACGCCTAGCGGGATACCTACCAATGCTGCGATGAGTCCCGAAATGGCGACCATGTAGAGCGTGTCGAGCGTGGCTCGCCATACCAGTTCAAGCATTGCGTTGGACATGACCCAGTACCTCAACTTGCAGATCGTGAGTTTCGAGATAGGCCAGAGCTTGTGCCGTTCTGTCTGGCGGGCCGATCAGCTCGGCAATCATCAGGCCCAGGGTGCGATCCTGGATCGACTCGACCTTGGCCTGCAGAACGCTGACATCGATATGGCAATCGCGCGCCAGGCGTGAAATCAGTGGCGTCGAGACGGCATCGCCGGAAAACGCCAGGCGCACCACCGGATGGGTATTCTGCCCGGCCTGCGCTTCGAGCCGTTCGATCAGCGCCTGCGGAGGCTCGAGCTCGAGGAAGGCATTGAGAAAGTCGCGGCCCAGCTGGGTGCGGGGCGCGGTGAAGAAATCGCCCACCGCCGCCTCTTCCACCAGCCTGCCATCGGAAATCAGCCCCACGTGATGGCAGATGCTTTTCACAACTTCCATCTCATGCGTGATCAGCAGGATGGTCAGGCCCAGTTTACGGTTGATGTCCTGCAGCAGCTCGAGAATGGAGGCGGTGGTCTGCGGATCGAGTGCAGAGGTGGCTTCATCGCATAGCAGGACCTTGGGCCGGCTGGCCAGAGCGCGGGCGATCGCCACGCGCTGCTTCTGCCCACCTGAAAGTTCGGCCGGGTATTTATCGACCTTGTCGGTGAGCCCGGTGAGGTCGAGCAACGGCATGACCCGCTCGCGAATGTCGCGCCGCGGGATGCCCATCAGTTCCAGCGGCAGGGCGACATTGGCATAGACAGTGCGTGACGAGAGCAGGTTGAAGTGCTGGAAGATCATGCCGATCTGATGGCGTGCTTGGCGCAGCTGTTGCTGATCGAGCGCGGTCAGCTCCTGCCCATCGACGGCGACACTGCCTTGCGTCGGGCATTCCAACAGGTTTACGCAGCGGATGAGGGTGGACTTGCCGGCGCCGGACAGGCCGATCACCCCATAAATGCTGCCTTGCGTGACATGCAGATTGACGTCCTGAAGGGCATGGATCGCCTTCGGGCCCGTACCGTATGTCTTGGAGACGTTTTCGAGTCTTATCATGGCTCTACATGTGCAGGAACAAAACGCCACAGTATAACGCGTTCAGCGGGCGAATGTGGGCATCCGCCACGCAGTCGCAGGTCTTGCTACGCTTGAAGGCGAAGAGACCGTACCCACTCACCGACAAGGAAACAGGTGAACATGAGCCAACTGAACATAGCGCTGGCCACGGTAGGCGCTACGGTGTTGATGGTGGGATTGCTCAATCGTCCGCTCAATCGATCATGGCTTTCGGTTCCGCTGTTGGCCTTTGTGATCGGCGTGGCGATCGGGCCGCAGGCGCTGGGCTGGCTAAAGCCGGAACAGTGGGGCAATCAGGAGCATATACTCGAGCAGGCCACGCGCTTGACGCTGGGCATCAGTCTGATGGCGATCGCCTTGCGTTTGCCGGCACGCTACCCCCTGACGAACTGGCGCCCGCTATTGATCCTGCTGCTGATCGGCATGCCGGCCATGTGCCTGATCAGTTCGGCATTGGCCGGCTGGCTGTTGGGACTGCCGGTTCTGGTCGCGCTGCTGGTAGGTAGCTGCATCTGCCCAACCGACCCGGTGGTCGCGTCATCGGTCGTCACCGGCGAGGTCGCCAAGCAAAACCTTCCGGGCGACTACCGGCACATGCTATCGACCGAGTCGGGGGCCAATGATGGACTGGCCTATCCCTTGGTGCTGTTGCCCATCCTGTTGCTGACCAAACCGGAAGCCGCAGTATGGACAGAGTGGTTGACCAAAGTGCTGTTCTGGGAAGTCGGCGGTAGCATTCTGATCGGCGTGCTGATCGGGCTAGGCGTAGGGAAGGCGCTGCGCTGGGCGGAGCGTCACGACATGATCAGCCAGCCGTCCTTCCTTTCCCTGACGATTGCTCTGACTCTATTGACGCTGGGAGCGGGCAAGCTGCTGGGGACCGATAGCATACTGGCGGTCTTTGCCGCCGGTGTGGCATTCGATCAGCGGGTTGGCGGTAAGGAGCGCAGTGAGGCCGAGAACATCCAGGAAACCGTCAATCAGTTCTTTACCGTGCCGATCTTCATCCTGTTTGGTCTGATGGCACCTTGGGGGGCCTGGTGGGAACTGGGCTGGGGCGGTGTCCTGCTGGTCCTTGGCGTGCTGGGGCTACGGCGACTGCCGGTGATTCTGGCCCTGCGTCCCTGGCTTGCGCCGTGGCGTGAATGGCACATTGCGCTATTGGCAGGCTGGTTCGGGCCGATTGGTGTTTCAGCGCTGTTCTACAGCATGCTGGTGGCGAACAAGACCGGCAATCATATGGCTTGGGAAGCGGGCAGTCTGGTGGTGTTCGCCTCGCTTGTAGCGCATGGCATCAGTGCGTCGCCACTCGCCAAGGCGTATGGGCGGGCGAGTGATTGATACCTCGACCAGGCGACCATAAAAAAGGCCACCCATGTGGGTGGCCATCAACGCTGGACACACCTTTTTAGCTGTCTATCCAACCGTAAAGAGCGGCTGGAACGCCCGCAATCCAGGTGCAAATCGGCGTTTAATCGTTGCTTGAATTCTAGGTCCGCTTCTGCCCCGAGTCAATCCGGCAGGTCGGAACGCATGGAGCCTGGGGTTTTTTTGGTGGATAGTTTTATGGGTTGATGCTTTCTTAGGCGTTTTTGCGGCAATGTGGTTGAGGCGTGGCGCATGGTAGTATTTCGTTTTATGCCACGTTTTCGGTTGTGGGCGTGGCCTGCGGATCGGCAGCGTTCCAAGGAGAAAGCATGTTCACGGGCATCGTACAAGGCACCGGCACGCTGGTGGCAGTGGAGGAAAAGGAGCAGTTTCGCACGCATGTCGTGGAGCTACCGCCTGAGTTGGTGGAAGGCTTGGCTCTGGGGGCTTCCGTGGCGCATAACGGCTGTTGTCTGACGGTCACGGCCATCGATGGATGTCATGTCAGTTTCGACCTGATGCGCGAGACGTTGCGTCTGACCAATCTCGGCACTCTATCCATGGGGGACCGCGTCAATATCGAGCGGGCGGCCCGTTTCGGTGATGAGATTGGTGGCCATGCCATGTCGGGTCATATCATCTGCCAGGCCGAACTGACACAGGTTGAGGAGGCACCCAATAATCGCCGGCTGTGGTTCTCGGTGGCGCCGGAATATACCCGGTTCCTGTTTGAAAAAGGCTATATCGGCATTGATGGCATCAGTCTGACCCTCGGAACGGTGGAGGGGGTGAGGTTCTGCGTCAATCTGATTCCCGAAACGCTGGCGCGAACCACGCTAGGAGATCGCGTCCCCGGCGACTACGTCAATATCGAGATAGATCCGCAGACCCAGGCGATTGTCGAAACCGTGGAGCGTGTCCTGGCATCACGTGTTGCCGAGACGCAGCCATGAAAACGCTCATGCCCGCCGTGGCAGGTTCGGTCATGCTGACGAACACCGCTCGATTCTGCGCGTGGCTTTGGGTACCATGTGCGGCTTTTCGCTGTCCTGCGACGGCTCGTGCCGTTATTGCCGATGGAGCCCCATAGATGAGCATTTATGGCGACTATATTAAGTCCGTTATAAGAACTGTCCCCGATTGGCCGCAGCCGGGGGTGAATTTTCGTGATATCACTCCGGTATTGCAGAACAGCGCAGCGTTTCGCAAGCTCATCGACAGTTTCGTCCATCGCTATCAGGAGATGGAGCTGGACGCCGTCGCCGCCATCGATGCACGAGGTTTCATCATCGGCGCGCCGCTAGCCTACGAGCTGGGCTGCAGCTTCGTGCCGGTGCGCAAGAAGGGCAAGCTGCCGTTCAAGACGTTGAGTGAGACATATACGCTAGAATACGGTGAAGCCTCGGTGGAGCTGCATTCAGACGCTTTCCGCAGCGGTGATCGCATCCTGGTAATGGACGATCTGATCGCCACCGGTGGCACCATGCTGGCCGCGGCCAAGCTGATTCAGCGCAGCGGTGGCAAGGTGGTCGAGACCGCGGCGATCATAGATCTGCCCGAACTGGGCGGCTCGAAGAAGATTCGCGATGCCGGTCACAACGTTTTCGCCGTGTGTACGTTTACCGAAGACGAATGATCCCGAGGGTGTCGGCGCAGCTCGGCACCTGATTCCTCCTCCTAGCGTGATCGATCCCATGACTGCCAACCGCTACCATCAGCATTTCACCGTTTCCTGGGACCAGTTGCACCGCGACGTGCGGATGCTGTGTCATCAACTCGTCGAGCGTGACTTCAAAGGCATCATCGCCATTACCCGCGGCGGGTTGATCCCTGCGGCGCTGATCGCGCGCGAACTCAATGTTCGGCTGATCGATACGGTGTGTATCAAGAGCTACGAGCGCATGGATCAAGGCGGGCTCAATGTCATGAAAGGGGTCGATCATGACGGCGAGGGCTGGTTGCTGGTGGATGATCTGGTGGATACCGGCAAGACGGCCCGCGCGGTTCGCGAGATGCTGCCCAAGGCCCATTTCGTGACGATCTATGCCAAGCCGGAAGGCCGGCCGCTGGTCGATCAGTGCCTCACCGAAGTGGCCCAGGACTGCTGGATCCAGTTCCCCTGGGACATGGGCATTGCCTATGTCGAGCCGCTGGTCGATCAGATCCGGTCGCGCCAGGAATAATGACAGCGGACCGTGCGATGCAGCATGGCGTTACCGAGGAGCGATAAGGCATGAACGAGGTACTGCCGGAGAGCTGGAGCCAACATCTGGGGCAAGAGTTCGAGTTGCCCTATATGCAGGCGCTGCGTGATTTCCTGGCGCGCGAGAAAGCCGCACGCAAGGTGATCTATCCGCACTCATCGCATTGGTTTCGCGCCTTTGAGCTGACCCCGCTGGAGCGAGTCAAGGTGGTCATCCTGGGGCAGGATCCGTATCACGGTCCCCATCAGGCGCATGGCTTGTGTTTTTCCGTGCGCCCCGGCATACCCGTGCCGCCCTCGCTGCAGAATATCTACAAGGAGCTGGCCGTGGATGTGGCGTTTCGTCCGGTGGCGCATGGGTTTCTGGAGGCGTGGGCGCGTCAGGGCGTGCTGCTGCTCAACAGCGTATTGACGGTAGAGCAGGGCCGGGCGGGGTCTCACCGCGGGCAGGGCTGGGAGCAGTTTACCGACCGTGCGATAGACGTCATCAACACCCAGTGTGACGGCGTGGTATTTCTGCTGTGGGGCAGCTATGCGCAGAAGAAAGCGGCCTTTGTCGACCGCAGCAAGCATCGGGTTCTGCATGCGCCACATCCGTCACCCTTGTCGGCACATCGCGGCTTTTTTGGTCAGCGGCATTTTTCGCAGACCAATGAGTTTCTGCTGGCACGCGGCCAGTCCGCCATCGATTGGCAACTGCCCGAGGTGGTCGTGGAAACATGAGCGGGCCTGAAGTCTAATCCTGCCCAACCCTTCACTCTCAATGAAATCCGCAGTGAAATCCGGGTTAACCCCGGCGCACTGGCGCGCTAGAATTGGCCGCAACTTCGGATCAGGCGTCTTGCGGCTATTGCTGCGCCACCGCTAGGCATGCTGGCGTACGCAATATTCGATGCATGACCTGCCGGTCCGTGTTTGCCCCCATCCGTTGAAAGAGTATCGTCCATGAGCGTTCATGCCATCAATCATCCGCTGGTCAAGCACAAGCTTGGGCTGATGCGGGCCGCTGGCATCAGCACCAAGAGTTTCCGTGAACTGGCATGTGAAGTGGCAAAGCTGCTGACTTACGAGGCGACTCAGGATCTTGAGTTACAGACGGCAACGATCAAGGGCTGGAGCGGTAAGGCGATTGAGGTCGAACACCTCAAGGGCAAGAAGGTCACTATCGTCCCGATCCTGAGGGCAGGGCTGGGCATGCTGGATGGTGTGACGGACCTGATTCCCAGCGCACGTATCAGCGTGGTAGGCCTGTATCGCAACGAGGAAACCCTGGAGCCGGTGCCCTACTTCGAGAAGTTCGTCAATGATCTCGACGAACGCCTGGCCATCGTCATCGATCCCATGCTGGCGACCGGCGGCTCGATGGTGGCGACGCTCGACATGCTCAAGGAGCGCGGCTGCCAGCAGATCAAGGTTATCGTGCTGGTAGCGGCCCCCGAAGGCATCGAGCGCGTCAAGCGGGCCTATCCCGAGGTCGAGATCTATACCGCCTCCGTCGATCAGCGCCTCGATGAGAACGGCTACATCGTTCCTGGACTCGGTGACGCTGGCGACAAGATCTTCGGTACCCGCTGAGCTCCCAAGGTTCTCAAGGCCCCTAAGATAGGGGCCTTTTTTTGAGCGCCGTGCGTCGGCATCGCCGACGTTATCGATAATTATCGGAGGCTTTCCTGCATGTCAGATTCCGCCCTGCCGCCGCCGGCGACCTCATTGCCGCGCACCGTCCTGACCGGCGCGCAAATGCTCTTCGTCGCCTTTGGCGCCCTGGTGCTGGTACCGTTGTTGACCGGGCTCGACCCCAGCGTAGCCCTGTTTACCGCGGGCGTCGGCACGCTGGTCTTTCAGGCGGTGACGAAACGTAGCGTGCCGGTATTCCTGGCATCCTCGTTCGCCTTCATTGCACCGATCCAGAGTGCGACGGCCAATTTCGGCGTTTCCGCTGCGCTGGGAGGACTGTTCGTGGCCGGGCTGGTGTACGTGGCGATCTCGCAGATCGTGCGGCTCAAGGGCACCGCATGGCTGAGCCGTCTTTTGCCAGCGGTCGTAGTCGGGCCGGTGATCATGGTTATCGGTCTGGCGCTGGCGCCAGTTGCCGTAAGCATGGCGATTGGCGAGACCAGCGACAACATCAGCTATGAACAGGCGATTGCCCTGTCGATGATCAGCCTGCTTGTCACCCTGGTGTTGGCGGTTTTCGGGCGGGGGCTGATTCGCTTGATTCCCATCATGGGCGGGATTCTGGTCGGATATGGGCTGGGATTGGCCATGGGCGTAGTCGACCTGACACCGATGCACGAGGCGAGCTGGCTGTCGCTGCCCAAGTTCGTGGCACCAAGCTTCGAAATCTCCGCCATCCTGTTCATGATTCCGGTCGCCATCGCCCCGGCAGTCGAGCATATCGGCGACATGGTGGCCATCGGCTCGGTGACGCGGCGCAATTACCTGGAAGATCCCGGTCTGCACCGTACGTTGCTGGGTGACGGGCTGGCGACGTCGATCGCCGCGCTGTTTGGCGGACCGCCCAATACGACCTATTCCGAAGTGACCGGGGCTGTAATGCTGACCCGTAGCTTCAACCCCGTCATCATGACCGTGGCGGCCATCGTGGCCATATTGCTGGCGTTCGTGGCCAAGCTCGGGGCGCTGCTGCTGACGATTCCCGCACCGGTGATGGGAGGCATTATGACGCTGCTGTTTGGCTCGATCGCCGTGGTGGGCATGAATACGCTGGTCAAGGCCGGACATTCGTTGACCGCGCCGCGTAATTTGGTGGTGGTCTCGCTGATCCTGGTCTTCGGCATTGGCGGTATGCAACTGGGAGGCGGACAGTTCGCGCTGCAGGGCGTGAGCCTGGCCGCCGTGGTGGGCATCGTGCTCAACCTGTTGCTGCCTCCTGCCCGGGAAGGAGAATAGCCGGTCGGCCCCGGGTTGGTGTGGCTCTCCGGCATGGCTGTGGCGGGAACGGGATCAATAGAATAGAGGTAACGCATGCAGGCAGAAGATATCACCGCCGTGATTCTGGCGGGCGGCCAGGGACGACGCATGGGCGGGCGTGACAAGGGCTGGGAGCCGTTCATGGGTCGGCCATTGATCGAGCATGTGCTGGCGCGCCTCACGGATCAGGTCGGGGCGGTGCTGATCAACGCCAACCGAACGCAGCAGGCCTACCGCCAGCTAGGCTACCCGGTCGTCAGTGATCGTGACGCGGGCTACCAGGGACCCTTGATGGGCATCTGGAGCGGTATGTGTGCGGTCGAGACGCCATGGACATTGATCGTGCCCTGCGATTCCCCGGCCTTGCCCGTGACGCTTGTCGAGCGCTTGAGGCATGGAACGCAGCAGCATGATATCGGCGTGGCACATGACGGTCAGCGCGCCCATCCCGTAGTCGCCCTGATGCGTACCGCGCTGCGCGACGATCTTGGCCAGATATTGGCGGACGGCGAGCGCAAGATAGACCGCTTCTATGCACGTCATGCCTGGTGCCATGTGGACTTCTCGGATATGCCGCAAGCCTTTTCCAACCTCAATTCACCCGACGAACGCGATGCGCTGGAGCGCTCCATGCGGCATTACCCTTGAGGCTTTCATAAGGCTGCACGCTGGCTTTTCTGCGCTTTCAGCAGCTATTGATCTTCGCTCTCCCTGGAGGTTCATCGCGTCGATTCGGCTGGGGTGAGAAGCCATTCAGTGCAATACTAGGGCAACTGTTTTTCGATGATGCGCCGCCTTCGACAAGGACTGAATTTCAATGGCATTGTCACTTGAGACGCTGAATACGCCATTGCTTGGAATTGCCGCCTGGAGCGGGACGGGCAAGACGACATTGCTGGAGTCTCTTCTGCCACGCTTGACGGCACGCAACGTGCGTGTCGCCGTGATCAAGCACGCCCACCATCGCTTCGATGTGGACCAGCCGGGCAAAGACAGTCACCGCCTGCGTTCGGCGGGGGCAGTGCCGATGGTCGTGGCGTCAAGCCAGCGTTTTGCGCTGATGATGGAAACGCCGGGGCAGGAGGAGGCCGATCTTGGCGCCATGATCGCTCAGGTCGAGCCGCTGGCACCGGCGTTGATTCTGGTCGAAGGGTTCAAGGAGTGGCCAATTCCCAAGCTGGAACTGCATCGCGTCTCGCTGGGCAAGCCGCTGCTGGCCGGCGAGGACGCCTGGGTTCGCGCCGCGGCCGTTCAGGGCGACGTCGAAGTCCCATATGATGTGGAGCGCTTGGACCTGGACGATCATGACGCCATCGCCGAGTGGGTCGCCGCCTGGCCGGCACGCTGGATGCGTATGCGCAGCGGCCCGCGTCAGTCTTGTGCTGCGGAGCCGGACTCATGAGCCTGTCCTGCTTCGACCTGGAGGCGCGTCTACTGAGCGTGAAGGAGGCGCTGTCGGCGCTGCTGGCGATGGCACCCGATGCCGTCGAGACGCAGCCCGTATGTCTTTCGGGGCTGCTGGATCGCGTACTGGGCGAGGATCTGATCTCGCCGATCGACGTGCCGCAAAATACCAATGCCGCCCTGGATGGCATCGCCGTCGCCTGGCCAGACTCGCCCATGGAGTATTGGCGGCTGGCGGGGGAAGTGCTGGCCGGTGAGCGTTTCCCCGGTACGCTGAAGGCGGGGGAGGCGGTATCGATCACGACCGGGGCCCCCCTGCCTCAAGGGGCCGATAGCGTGATCATGCGCGAGCAGCTAGCCTTTGAGAAGGACGCCGTCAGACTGTTGCAGGCCGATCAGGTGCAGCGGGGACAAAATGTGCGCCGGGCCGGGGAAGATCTGGCCAAAGGCGCCTTGGCCTTGCGCAAGGGGACCCGGGTTCGACCGCAGCATCTCGGCCTTATTGCGTCGCTGGGGCTGGCGCGGGTGAGAACGCATCGCCGGGTCCGGGTCGCGGTCTTCTCCACCGGCGATGAAGTGACGGCTCCGGGTGAGCCTTTGCCCGGTGCAGGCATCTACGATGCCAACCGTTTTTCCCTGACGGGACTGTTGAACCGGCTGGGCGGTGAGGTGCAGGACCTGGGCATACTGCGCGACGATGCGTCGGAAATCGCCTGGGGATTGTCGCGTGCCAGTGCCAGCGCTGACATGGTGCTGTCCAGCGGGGGCGTCTCGGTAGGGCAGGCGGACTGGATCAAGCCGGCGCTCCAGGCGGCCGGCGGTGAACTCGGGTTCTGGCGGATCGCCATGCGCCCGGGCCGCCCGCTGGCGTTCGGCTGGCTCACGTCCAGTGTAGGGCGGGTACCGTTTTTCGGACTGCCAGGCAACCCCGTGGCGGCCATGGTGGCCTTCCTGCAGTTTGTCCAGCCGCTGCTGCGCCGTTTGCAAGGCGAACAGCACTGGCAGCCGGTGCGTTTGAGTGCGCTGGCCTGCGAAACTCTCGCTAGCCGTGAAGGGCGCACCGACTATCATCGCGGCGTCTACTTCATGGGAGACGACCACCGGCTGCAGGTCCGTACCACCGGGCGACAAGGCTCGGGCCTGCTGAGCTCGATGGCGGCAGCCAACTGTCTGATAGAAATTGCACCCGAACATGCCGAGATTGGTATCGGGATGCCCGTGACGATTCAACCCTTTGGTGACCTGACATGAGCCTGTCCCATCTCAATGCCCGCGGCGAAGCCCATATGGTGGATGTTGCGGACAAGCCCGAAACCCGCCGTGAGGCCGTCGCTCGTGGCCGTATCCATATGCTACCGGAAACCCTGGCGCTGCTCGCTGAGGGCGGTCTGCCCAAAGGCGATGTCCTGGCGACGGCACGGATCGCCGGTATTCAGGCGGCCAAGCGTACCCACGAACTGATTCCGCTATGTCATGCGCTGATGCTCTCCAAGGTCAGCATCGATTTTCAGCTGGATGAACAACAGACGTGTGTCGATGTCGAGGCCCGCTGCCGCCTCACCGGGCGCACGGGTGTCGAGATGGAAGCGCTCACGGCGGTATCGGTGGCATGTCTTACGCTGTACGACATGTGCAAGGCAGTGGATAAGGGCATGCGAATTTCCGATATTCGCCTGGAAAGCAAGCTGGGCGGTAAGTCGGGCGACTGGCAGCGCGAGGCGGGTGACCGGGACGTCGTTGTCGATGCCCCTTTGCCGGAAGGCGAGTCCGAGATACCACTGGTCAGGGTCAAGTTTCTTGCCGAGCTGCGTGAACGGGTTCACCTTCCTGAGGTCGATATTCCTCTCGAGGCCATCGCGGGCAATGATGTTGCCGGACTGAAGTCCGCGCTTGCAGTGCGCGACAAGGTGTTTTCGATACTCGACGAGTCGCGGGTCCTTTGTGCGGTCAACCAAGTGATGGCAACCGACGCCAGCCTGCTCACCGATGGGGATGAGGTGGCGTTCTTTCCGCCCGTGACAGGAGGCTGATTCATGCTGGTACGTGTGCAAGAAGCGCCTTTCGATGTCGCCCAGGAGCAGCGCGCCATGAGCGCGCATCGTTCGGATATTGGGGCGATGGTCAGCTTTACAGGGCTGGTACGAGACTTTAGCGAGCGTCCCGAGGTTCAGGCGTTGACGCTCGAGCATTATCCGGGGATGACCGAGCAATCGTTGGCGGCGATTGCGGAGCAGGCCATGCAGTGTTGGCCGTTGATCGACGTCCGTGTCATTCATCGGATCGGTAAGCTTGAGCCGGGGGATCCTATCGTACTGGTCGTGGTGGGTAGCGCTCATCGCCGCGCGGCGTTCGAAGCCTGTGACTTTGTGATGGATCACCTCAAGACGCGCGCGCCATTCTGGAAAAAAGAACACACCACAAGCGGGGATTATTGGGTTTCCGAGCGTGACAGCGATCACCGGGACGCACGCCGCTGGGAGGAGATATGACGGAGTTGATAGACAGTTTCCAGCGTACGGTTCGGTATGTGCGCATCTCCGTGACTGATCGCTGCGATTTTCGCTGTGTATATTGCATGAGCGAGGACATGACGTTTCTGCCTCGCGCCCAGGTACTGACCTTGGAAGAGCTGAATCTGGTGGCGCGGGCCTTTGTCGAACTGGGCGTGGAAAAGATCCGCCTCACCGGCGGGGAGCCATTGGTGCGCCGTGGAATCGAAGACCTCGTCAGCGAGATTGGGGCGTTGCCGGGTCTCAAGGACTTTGCCATGACCACCAATGGTGCGGGCTTGGGCAAGCATGCCCGAGCCCTCAAGGCCGGTGGGCTTTCACGCTTGAATATCAGCCTGGACTCGCTCGATCCCGAGCGTTTTCGCCAACTGACGCGTACCGGCGATCTGAATCGGGTCATAGACGGCATTCGTGCCGCGCGTGATGCGGGGTTTGAGCGGATCAAGCTCAACGCAGTGATTCTCAAGGGGCGCAATGACGATGAGGTGTTGGATCTCGTCGATTTTGCCCGCGATGAAGCGCTCGATATCAGCTTCATCGAGGAAATGCCGCTGGGCGATGTTTCCGATCACTCGCGTGAAGAGACCTACTGTTCCAGTGACGAAGTGCAGGCGCGCATCGAGCAGCGCTATCCTTTGTTACCCACGACGGAGTCCACTCTGGGACCGTCCCGTTATTTTCGCATGAGCGATAGTGACTCGCGCGTCGGTTTTATTTCCCCGCATAGCCATAATTTCTGTGCGACATGCAATCGAGTTCGGGTCACCGTCGAAGGCCGGCTGCTACTGTGCCTCGGTAACGAACATTCAGTCGATTTGCGTGAAGTGCTATGTCGACACCCCGGCGATATCGAGCGCTTAAAGCAGCGTATCATCGAAGCCATGCCGCTTAAGCCCGAACGCCACCATTTTACAACCGATGGGGATGTTCAGGTGGTGCGCTTCATGAATATGACGGGGGGATGAATCAGACTGGGCGCTTATACGCACGTTTTCACCGTCACTCATGGCGACTGAAATTCAAGAATATCGTTCTTTTTTGAGTGACATTTCTTGCTAAAAAGCATGCGAGGCATATACTTTTTACCACAAATCGCAGTGGTACTGAATCGTGACTTCGGCATGGAGGAGGACAATGTCCACCGACTCTCTAGAGCGCATCGCTCGGAACAAGAATGTGGCGCGTGCAGCAGCTCGTCAGCTGAGTATGGAGCAATTACATAAGCTCGCCGAAGTCATCGGAGAGGTTATTGAACAGAAGCAGCAGGAAGAACAGCAGCGCCAAGCTGAAAGCGCCTCCAAAGAGCGCAAGCTGGCGGAGATTCGTGAAGCCATCAACGATGCGGGCCTGTCATTGAATGACTTGATGGGTGAACAGCCCCGTAAGCGTCGTGGGCGCCCGCCGAAAGGTAAACGTAACGACGAATGAAGGGGCGGCAATAACGACACGCCGGCGCCATAAAAAACGGATCTTTCGATCCGTTTTTTATGGCTGCGATTTGCCTCCACGTATGTTGGCATTGGCAGTGTTCAAGTAGGATTTATCGGCGTCATGCCGGCATGATATGCAGGTAGATATCGGGCAGGTGACGTAAATGCTGGTCAAGCCACTGTACCAGTGGCGAATGAAGCTGGCGCCGAACGTCCGCGACGTTGTCTGCCTGCAATTCTGCAAGGGTGTCATCCAGCCAGTCGGCGAATGCCACATCGTCGAGTGGGGTTTCTGCGCTGGCTTCCCATAACAGCCGCCCGATACGGGCCCAGCCGGTTTCCATGCGTCTGACAGGCAGGGTGACTGACAGTGTGCCACCGCGCCTATGCGTCGCCGTGCGAGTTTTGTTCAAACCGGCAAGGGGCTTTACGGTATTCTGCTCGACGATCCGCGGAATCAGAGTATGGCGCCTTTCGAGTGCCAGTCCCTGCTTGTCGAAGCGAATCAGATCGCCATCCTGAGGAATCAACGGGGCCTGGATGCCTTCATCCTCCGCCAACTGCTGGTGCGCCTGTTGGTGGGCGAGCTCGCCATGTACCGGTAATAGATACCTCGGCTTGACCCACCGATAGAAAGTGCGCAGCTCCTCCTGGGCCGGGTGCCCCGAGGCGTGCAGGCCCGGATGGCTGTGTTCGTCGAATATCGTGACGCCAAGACGCTTCAAACCGTTCTGAAGCCGGGTAATCATCACTTCATTGCCCGGTATGGCGCGGGCTGAAAAGATAACCGAATCGCCGGAATGAAGCTCGAAGTGGGGGTGGCTGCCCTGGGCGAGCCGCGATAGTGCGGCGCGCGGCTCCCCCTGACTACCCGTGGCAATGACCAGTATCTCCTCGGGGGGGAGATAACCGAGATCGCTTACCGGCACCAGAGGGGGGAAATCCTCTAGGTAACCCAGGCTACGAGCCACCCGGACCATGCGCTCCATGGAGCGCCCCATCAGGCTGACGCGGCGCCCGCTGCGTTGTGCGGCGCGGCCCAGCGCGAGAACCCGGGCGAGGTTGCTGGCGAAGCAGCTGACGACGACACGTCCCGAGCATTGCGGCAGGGTTTCCTCAAGGGCACGGGCAACGTCGCCTTCGCTGCGCGAGTGGCCCGGATCAAGCGCATTGGTGGAATCGCCGATCAACAGGTCCACTGGCGCCAGGGAGCGAAACAGTTCCGCATCGATCGGTTGGCCGATCAAGGGGTCGGGATCGAGCTTCCAGTCGCCGGTGTGCAACACCCGGTGATGGGGCGTCAGCATAAGCAGCGCACAGCTCTCCGGGATCGAGTGAGGCAGGGGGAGAAAGCGCAGCGAGAAAGCGCCGACTTCCACGGCGTCGCCGGGCTCAATGATCTCGATGGCATGGGACGCCAGGTGATGCTCGGCAAACTTGGCCCGCAGTAAACCTGCCGCCAGCGGAGTCGCGTAAATGGGACAATTCCAGTGTGGCCATAGCCAGGCCACGGCACCGAGATGGTCTTCATGACCGTGGGTGAGCACCAGCGCGCTGGGGGTAATGCCAAGGCCTGGCAGTTCGTCAATATTGGGCACCTGCAGCGGCGTATCCGTGAGGTCCTGGCGAATCATCATGCCGCAATCAACGACGATCCACTGATCGCCGTATCCATACAGACTGAGATTCATGCCGATCTCGCCACAGCCACCCAACGGGAGAAAATGCAGAGGTGGACGAGGACGTATACGGACTTGCACGCGGGGTTGCAGCATTACTGACCTGAGGCTGGAGTAAGGCTTCCACTATACGGGATGAGGCCGTGCCCTCACAACGCAGGCCGTCGCGTGTCACGCCAGGCGCTATCTCGGAGCTGACGCAAAGGGTAGCAATCGCTACAATCATGCCCCCTTCGGCGGTACTTTTCGCTCGCCACATGCCTGCCGGTTGCTCTGGTGTCGTGTGCGCGTCCTGATCGATGCCGCCGCGTGATGATCTCACTCCCTTTTATGGCGGTTTTGCATGTCTCATTCATATCGTTTGGTCGTTTCCTGCCCTGACCGGGTAGGTATTGTATCCCGGGTTTCAAGCTTCATCGCCAGTCATGGCGGTTGGATCACCGAGGCCAACCAGCACTCCGACCTGGCGACCGGACGTTTTTTCATGCGCTACGAGATCCAGGCCGCTTCCCTACGGCTGGATGCGGCAGGCGCGCGTGAGGCCTTTGCGCCCATCGCCGCGGAGTTCGAAATGGACTGGGCGTTGACCGATACCGCGCGTCGCAAGCGTATGGTGCTGTTGGTCTCGAAAGCCTCGCACTGCCTGGTGGACCTTCTCTATCGCTGGACCGCCGGAGAACTCGACGGCGACATCGTCGGCGTCATTTCCAACCATGACGATATGCGCTCCCTCGTGGAGTGGCATGGCGTACCCTATCACCATGTTCCGGTCAACGCCGACGACAAGCAGGCAGCCTTTGCCGATGTCGAGAGCCTGATCGATGCGCTTGAGGCAGACACGATCGTCCTGGCGCGGTACATGCAGATTCTGCCGCCAACGCTATGCCAGCGTTATGCCGGGAAAGTCATCAACATCCACCATAGCTTCCTGCCGTCATTTGCTGGCGCCAAGCCCTACCATCAAGCCTACGAGCGGGGCGTGAAACTCATCGGCGCTACCTGCCACTACGTGACCGAGGAACTCGATGCGGGGCCGATCATCGAACAGGACATCCATCGGGTTTCGCACTGCCATACGGCGGAGGATCTGGTGCGCTTCGGCCGCGATGTCGAAAAGACGGTACTGGCACGGGGCCTGCATTGGCATTTGCAGGACCGGGTCCTGATCCACGGCAACAAAACGGTGGTTTTTGCTTGAGTGCCATGATGCTCAGGTGGTTACGTAACGTGAGTGCGCCAGCAGGTAGCTGGATATAGGTGGCTTTGCGGCGTGCGTTAACCACAGTGGTATGGCAGCGAGGTAATGCATGTCTTTTTCGGCTACCGTGCTGGCGCCATGGAGCTTGGCGCTGGCGGCTCTGCTGGCCGTCGCGTCTCTGATGCTGGCGGGTTGGCAGGCACCGTGGCGCACCTTGGTACAACAGCGGGGACTGCAGCATCGGCTGTTGGGCGCCACGGTTTGCGCCTTGCTGCTCTGGCAGTTACGTGCCCAGGCGGTGGATTGGCTGACCCTGCACTTAATGCTTTCCACACTGCTGACCTTGGTCTTCGGCGCGCCTCTGGCATTACTCTCGCTTGCAGCCATCAACGTCGGCATGGTGCTGGTGGGGAAGGTCGAATGGTCGTTGCTGGGGGTCAACTATGTGGTCACCGCAGTGATACCGGTATTGATCGCACATGGTATATGGCGCGGTGTCGATCGCTTCCTGCCGAACAATTATTTCATCTACATTTTCCTTTGCGGTTTTTTCGGCGCCGCGCTCTCCTTACTGGGTACCGGGATTGGCGTCATAGTCTTTGCATGGCTTGGCAGCCATGATCCGACAGTGCATAGCCAAGTGCGAGAATATGCACTGTTCCTGCCCATGCTGCTGCCTTCCGAGGCGTTTATCAGCGGCATGTTGCTCAGCATCATGGCCGCCTATCATCCGGATTGGGTCCGTACTTTCGATGCCCATCGCTATCTCGATACCAAGTGATCCCTCGGCCTGATTTCGGCCAGTTCAGTCGAATAGACCCAACTGTCGCGTAGCGTCTTCCTGCACCAGCCTGACACCGACCCCGAGCAGTCGCACGGGACGTGCACCGCGCTGCCAGGCATTCTCCAGCAACGTCCAATATCTCTCGGGCTCGGGGAGAGCTCCGCTGCTTTCCAGCGTAGTGCTACTGAAGTTATCGAAACGGATCTTGACGAACAGCTTGTGAATGGCCGGATTGCCGTGACGTTGCAGGCGCGCGTTCAGTCGCTCGATGAGAGACGATAAGGCGTCTCGACAGGCATTCAGGTCGGGAAGGTCCTGGTGGAAGGTGGTTTCCGCGCTGACCGATTTGCGTTCACGCTCCACCTTGACGGGACGATCATCGACTCCTCGCGCCAGGTCGAAAAGCCGATAGCCGAACTTGCCAAAACGCTCCGTCAGTGCCGCCAGAGATCGGTGGCGCAGGTCCGTACAGGTGCGTATCCCCATGCCTTCGAGTTTCGCCGCCGTCGCAGGACCGACACCATGCAGTCGTTTGACTTCGAGCCGGCTGACGAAATCCTCCATGGCATCGGGTGTAATCACGAACAGCCCGTCGGGTTTTTCCCAATCGCTGGCGATCTTGGCAAGAAACTTGTTGGGGGCGACACCGACGGAAACGGTAATACCGGTGCGCGAGAGAACCTCCTGTTTCAGCCAACGGGCCATCCAGGTCCCGCTGCCATGCCAGCCGGTGACTTCGGAAACGTCGAGATAGGCTTCATCCAGCGAAAGCGGTTCGACCCAGGGCGTAAGCTGATGAAAAATACTCTGGATCTGAGCCGATACCTGGCGATATTTATCGAAGTCTGGTGGCAGGAGGGTCAACTCGGGGCATAGCCGCAGTGCCCTTGCCGTGGGCATCGCAGAATGAATGCCGAACGCACGGGCAGGGTAGTTGCAGGTCGCCACTACACCGCGTTGCGCGGGGCTGGCCCCGATAGCCAGAGGAACCCCGCTCAGGTGCGGAGCGTCACGCATTTCCACTGCCGCATAAAAGCAGTCGCAGTCGGCATGGAGAATCTTGCGCATCGTGCCAAGGTCAGTGCAGACCGCTACCGTCGCCGCCGCGGATCACACCGACCCCTAGACCTTCGATTTCCAGAGGCTGATGACGCAGATCGACTTCGATCGGGGCGAAATCGGAGTTCTCCGCCAGCAGCCAGACCTGGTGTCCCTCGCGCTTGAAGCGTTTTACCGTCACCTCGTCCTCGAGTCGTGCCACCACGATCTGGCCATTCTGCACACGCTGAGTGCGGTGCACGGCAAGCAGGTCGCCGTCGAAAATGCCGATATCCTTCATCGACAGTCCGCGCACCCGCAAGAGGTAGTCGGCACGCGGCGTGAAATAATCGGGCGGCAACGGGCAGTGACGGTCGATGTGAGCGGCAGCGAGAATCGGGCTCCCGGCGGCTACCTCACCGATAATGGGAAGTCCCTGATCATTGGTGGGGGCGGATGTGTCGAGCTCCGTGGCCGCTAGGCGAATACCCCGCGAAGTGCCGGGAATCATGCGAATCACGCCCTTGCGGTCGAGCGCCCGCAGATGTTCTTCCGCGGCGTTGGGAGAGCGGAATCCCAAGGCTCGCGCAATTTCAGCCCGCGTCGGAGGATAGCCGAATTCGTTTATCGTTTTGACGATGAAATCGTAGACGTTCTGCTGGCGAGGCGTGAGCGGGCGGGACATGCAACCTCCGCGGAGTTGTGTTGGGCTGGAAGTGTTCGGCTGTACAGTATGTGATTGTATCCAGTATTTCGGTGTCTGCAACTTCTTCCGTCAAAGCGGTCGTGCCGGCAGGCATGGAACGTTTAATCGTTGCCATTGTGAGTCAAAAGTTGTGCGCGTAGAATCATAGCGTTTAAAACAACTGTTTATGGCCGGAGCGAGGCATTCCCATGGCCCAAACTGATACCGTGACACGCATTCTGGATACCGCTGAAGTGCTGTTCGCCGAGCGCGGGTTTGCCGAAACTTCACTGCGCAATATCACTAGCAAGGCCAAGGTGAACCTGGCGGCGGTAAATTATCATTTCGGTTCCAAGAAGTCCCTGATCCAGGCGGTTTTCGCCCGCTATCTCGATCCCTTTACCCAACGTTTCCACGCCGCGCTGGATACTCTCGAGAGCCGCTACCCGGATGTGATTCCCTTGGAGGTCCTGCTGGAAACCATGGCACGTACCGTGCTTGAAGTGCCCGCCGAGCGTAACAGTCTGAAAACCTTCATGCGCCTGCTGGGGCTCGCCTATACTCAGGCACAAGGTCATCTGCGTCGTTACATCCAGGAGCACTACGGCAGTGTCTTCGCACGCTTTGCAGCGCTGGTACGTCGGGCGACGCCGGATCTGCCGGATGCCGAGCGCTTCTGGCGGCTTCATTTCATGCTGGGGTCGGTAATCTTCACGCTTTCCGGCCTGGATGCCTTACGCGATATCGCCGAGAAAGATTTCGGCGAGCATGTAAGCGTGCGGGAACTGATCCGCCGTCTGCGCCCGGTAGTGGTCGCGGGAATGACCGCACCCTTGCCGGATGCCGAAATCAAGCAGGTAAGCTAAGCGATGCGTACACCATGTCTGCAGCATTTGCCTCCCGAGCGGGGCGTGTGGCTGGAAATCGATGTCACGCATCAGCGGCTCAGCCTATGGCGGGGACGTGAAGTGTGCGCAGAGTATGCGGTGTCGACGGGTGCCGCAGGCGTGGGACAACGCGAAGGCAGCGGACAGACTCCGCTAGGCTGGCATTATGTCCGCGCGGCAATCGGGGCAGGCCAGCCCGTGGATAGTGTATTTCGCGGACGTCGCCCCACGGGAGAGATCTACACGACCGCTCTGGCGCAGGAGTATCCCCATCGGGACTGGATCCTGACGCGAATCCTGTGGCTGTGCGGTCTGGAGCGCGGTATGAATCGTGGGGGCGAGAATGACAGCCAGCGCCGCTACATTTACCTGCATGGCACTCCCCCCGACGAACCGATGGGGGTTGCTGCGTCCCATGGCTGTATCCGTCTGCGTAACGCGGCATTAATGGACGTCTTTGAACGGGCCGTGCCGGGAACCCCTGTCTGGTTGCATCTATAGTGCATTGTGATGGCTCGGCCGGGTCGATTAGAATCCCTTTTCATTTTCCAGGAACGTGACGATGACCCAACCTCTCGGCCCGGTGATGCTGGATCTGGAAGGCACCACCCTGACGCAGGACGAACGGCACTTGCTAGCGCGTCCCGAAGTCGGCGGCGTCATCCTGTTTGCACGCAACACGCAAAGCGCAGAACAGGTGCAGGAGTTGAGCCGTGCGGTACGCGAAATTCGCCCCGATATCCTGTTGGCAATCGACCAGGAAGGCGGTCGGGTGCAACGCCTGCGCGAGGGTGTGACCCGCCTGCCGCCAGCAGCTCGTTTCGGGGGACTGCACCGGGAATCGCCGGAAGAGGCGCTTGCCCTGGCTCAGGATGCAGGATGGCTGCTTGGCATGGAAATGGCCGCATGTGGGCTCGATCTGTCATTCGCGCCGGTGCTCGACATCGACGACAATGCCTCGCCCGCTATCGGTAATCGCAGCTTTGCCTCCGATCCTCAGGCGGTAAGCGCGCTGGCGGGCGCCTTCATCGAAGGTCTGCACGAAGCCGGCATGGTGGCGGTGGGAAAGCATTTCCCCGGCCATGGCGGGGTGAATGTCGACTCTCATCTGGCGCTGCCGGAAGATCCGCGTTCGCTTGACGAACTGCGTGCTCGCGACCTGGTGCCGTTTGCCGCCCTGGCGTCGCGCCTGGACGGCATAATGCCCGCCCATGTGGTGTTTTCGGCCTTCGACCGGCGTCCCGCCGGTTTCTCGCCGAGCTGGCTTGGGATGCTGCGCGAGGAGCTGGCCTTCAAGGGGGTGATCTTTTCCGACGACTTGTCGATGGCCGGCGCGCATGTTGCCGGCAGCCCCGCCGAGCGTGCCCTGGCCGCGTTGGCGGCGGGGTGCGACATGGTCCTGGTATGTAATGACCGCCAGGCCGCGGTAGAAGTGCTTGAGGCGTGCGAAGGAAGACCTTCCCGGCGGCTGGGTAAGCTGCGCTATGCCCGCGCCCGGCCGGGGCTGGAGACGCTGACGGCCCTGACGCGCTGGCGCCGTACGCATGCACGCCTGCAGGCCATGTCCGAAGAATCGCCTGAATAACGCGACGGCCCGGGCGCAATAGGGAGAGTCCCTATGATCTCTCTGGGATCCTCATGCCGACGTTGCGCAACGCGGGACAAGGCGCTAGGGTGCCGCAGGCGCAGCGGGCCTGTCATTGACCGTACCGCTTTCATCATCTTGGAGGCTCAGCGCCTGCCTGGGCGCTGAGCCTCCAGCCCAGCCGTGAAAATCAAGAGTCCGATGCCTAAACAAGCTTCTGCCGTTTGCCATGAATCGCTGGCCACCATGCGGGATGTCATGGCCCATGCCGATTGTCTGATCACCCAAGAGGAAGTGGAAGTTGCCCTGGATCGGATGGCGCAGTCCATTACCGCCAATCTGGGTGACAAGCTGCCGGTCTTTTATTGCGTCATGAACGGTGGCCTGATTACCACCGGCCATCTGTTGACGCGCCTGGGATTCCCGCTCGAAGTCGATTACCTGCACGCCACGCGTTATCGTGGCGGGCTACGCGGCGGCGAGTTGTTCTGGCGGGTATCGCCGGAAGTTCCCATGGCCAACCGGCATGTGGTCATCGTCGACGATATTCTCGACGAGGGTTCGACACTGGCGGCGATCCTCGAGTATTGCCGCGACGCCGGTGCGGCGAGTATTTCGACGGCGGTGCTGGTCGACAAGAACCATGATCGCAAGGCGGTTCCCGGCCTCAAGGCCGATTATTGCAGCCTGAAAGTCGCGGATCGCTACGTTTTCGGTTTCGGTATGGATTACAAGGGATACTGGCGCAATGCCCCGGGCATCTTTGCTCCGAAGGGGCTCTGAGGCGGGAGAGAACCATGCTGGCGATCATCGGCGGTGCGGGCCTGACCGAGATGCAGGGGCTGGAGGTCATCAAGCGGCATACCTCGGAAACACCGCTTGGCGCGGCCTCATCGGGCGTGATACATGGTGCGATGGGTGAAAGGGAGCTCCTGTTCCTGGCGCGCCACGGTCATCCTCATAAGCTGCCGCCGCACCGGGTCAATTACCGCGCCAATATCTGGGCACTGAAAAAAGCCGGGGCGACATGCATCGTCGGGATCAATGCGGCGGGCGGTATCGACCCGGCGTTGGGCCCCGGCACCCTGGTACTTCCCGATCAGCTGATCGACTATACGGTGGGGCGCGAATCGACCTATTTCGACGGACGCTACAAGCCGCTCAAATATGTCGATTTTTCCTGGCCCTACACGGTGTCGCTGCGCGAGGCGGTGCGTGATGCCGCGAGGCGGGCTGCGGAGCCCTTGCACGACGGGGGCGTATATGGCTGCACCCAGGGGCCGCGTCTGGAAACCGTGGCCGAAATCGCCCGTATGGCGCGCGATGGCTGCACACTGGTGGGAATGACGGGCATGCCCGAGGCGGTGTTGGCGCGTGAGCTGGATATTGCCTACGCCTGCCTGGCGCTAGTGGTCAACCCAGCGGCGGGTGTCGTCGAGCGCGAGATCTCCATGGTCGAGATCGAGGCGGCCCAGGCGGGGGGAGCCGAGCGTATCAGGCGTATCGTCAGCGCCATGCTTGAGGGGTAATACACTCATCCCCGCGTGTCGATCCCCACCGATCGTTCGGTGGGGATCGACACGCGGGGTAACGCGGCGGTTATTGTCCCCCGAGTTCATGAATTGCAACTTCGCGCATCTTGTATTTCTGGATCTTGCCGGTCACGGTCATGGGAAAGGTCTCGACGAACTTGACGTAACGTGGGATCTTGTAATGAGCGATTCTGTCGCGACAGAATTCACGCAGTTGCTCTTCGTCCAGACATTGGCCCGCGACAAGCTTGACCCAGGCCATCACTTCTTCGCCGTATTTCTCGTCGGGCACCCCGATGACCTGTACGTCGGATACTGCGGGATGAGTGTACAAAAAGTCCTCTACTTCACGGGGATAGATATTCTCTCCGCCGCGAATGATCATGTCCTTGATCCGCCCGGTAATAGCGACATAGCCCTCTGCATCCATTTCCGCGAGATCGCCAGTGTGCATCCAGCCGGCGTCGTCGATGGCCTTGGCCGTTGCCTGCGGATTCTCCCAGTACCCCAGCATGACACTGTAGCCGCGCGTGCACAGCTCGCCTTTCGCGCCTCGGGCGACCACCGCGCCGGTCACGGGGTCGACCAGCTTGACTTCGAGATGGGGATGAATGGTGCCCACGGTGGTGACCCGTTTTTCCAGCGGTGCGTCGGTCTGTGTCTGTAGGCTCACCGGACTGGTTTCCGTCATGCCGTAGCAGATGCTCACCTCTTGCATGTGCATCTTGTCGATGACCTGGCGCATGACTTCGATGGGACAGATGGAGCCGGCCATGATGCCGGTCCGCAGGCTGGAAAGATCGAAATGTGAAAATCGCGGATGTTCCAGTTCGGCGATGAACATGGTCGGCACTCCGTAGAGCGCCGTGGCCCTTTCTTCGGCTACCGCAGTCAGCGTGGCCAACGGGTCGAAACCGGCGTCAGGGTAGATCATCGCTGCGCCATGGGTCATGCAGCCCAGGTTACCCATTACCATGCCGAAACAGTGATACAGCGGTACGGGAATGACCATGCGGTCTTCGCAGGTCAGGCCGATGCGCTCACCGACGAAGAAGCCGTTGTTGAGAATGTTGTGATGCGAGAGGGTGGCCCCTTTGGGCGCACCGGTGGTGCCCGAGGTGTACTGGATATTGATGGGGTCGTCGAACTGCAGGCTGGCCTGTAGTTCGGCAAGATATGAGGCGCTCACTGCGTCGGAATGGGACTGCAGCGACTCCCACGTCCACATGCCGGGACGTGCCATGGCGGGATCGAGACAGATCAAGCGCTTGAGATGGGGAAGATGCGCGCTGGCAAATTCACGAGGCGAGCCGGCGTCGATTTCCGGCGCCAGCTCGGCAAGCATGGCGACGTAATCGGCCTGTTTGAAACCGCCTTGCAGTACCAGCGTTGACGCCCCGGACTGGCTGAGCGCGTACTCCAGCTCATGGACCCGATAACTGGGATTGATATTGACCAGTATGGCGCCCAGTTTGGCGGTCGCGAACTGAATGATCGACCATTCTGCACAGTTGGGCGCCCAGATGCCGACGCGATCGCCTTTGGCGACGCCGATCGCCAGCAGCGCCCGGGCCGTTTGGTCGACGGCGTGCTTGAACTCAAACCAGGTGTAGCGAATCCCCTGGTGGCGACTGATCAGCGCATCGCGGTCGCCGTGACGTACGACGATCTCATCGAAGCAGTCACCCACCGTTTGACCCTTCAGCGGCGTCTCACTGACGCCGCTGACATAGCTGAGGCCTTGAGCGGGGATAGTGGGGGTGTGGGGTGTCATCTCAACTCCTGTCTTGTCGTTATGGTGGGTGCAGGGCACCAGAGTTCAGAGCTGTTCGAGCTTGTATCAAGAAAGCCACTGCGCCGAGATCAGCTGGGCAGGCGTTCCTGTTCCAGACGGGCCAGCGCATCTTGACAACGGCCTTCGACGTCTTCCAGCTCGCGCTGCATCACGTGGATGTCTTCCAGTTGTTGCGCCAACCCCTGGCGCTTGTCGGCGAGAATATCGAGCATGCGTTTGAGCTGGCGGGCATCGCCGTCGTGTTCGTCATCGTAGAGCCCAATGACTTCACGAATTTCAGCCAGGGAGAATCCCAGCCGCTTCCCCCGCAGCGTCAGCTTGAGGCGAACGCGATCTTTTTCATGATAGATGCGAGTCTGCCCCTGACGCTCGGGAGCCAGCAGTCCCTCCTGCTCGTAGAAGCGGATCGTCCGGGCTGTAACGTCAAATCGCCTGGCGAGTTCGCCGATGGAATAGGTGCGGCGGGACGGGGTGCCGCCAACGGTGCGAGTAGGGGATGGCATGAGAGACGGTCCTTGAATGGGTCGGCCACGGCACTAGGCCACCAGCCTCAGACTAGAGGAGGTTTACGTTAACGTAAAGCAGGCGGGCATAAACAGTATGTGCAGGAGTGAAGACGTGGCGCCAGCAGCCTTGCAAGCTGGATAAGGGGCGGCGGCTAAAAATAGATACTAAGTTCAATATCATCAACAGGACGGACCAAGGCAAGGTTTCAATCTTGATGAAAGACTCATATACCTGCAGAGAGAACCATGAAAATCGTTAGTGAAGCATGGGCCCATCGTCGCGCGTTGCCGCTCTTCGGTATGACGGTCTCTTGCCCTTACGCCCATAGAAAGGAGCGCTGAAATGAGTACATTGCCCGTTCTATTCGATGAACTGCCGGCTCGGGAAGGCGGGCGTATCGGTGTCGCGACACTCAACGCACCTCGAACGCTCAATTCGCTGTCGCTGGAAATGATCCAGGCGCTTTACACCAAGCTCGAAGCTTGGGCAGCGGATCGCTCGATTGCCTGCGTTTGGTTGGAGGGAGCGGGCGGCAAGGCGTTTTGTGCCGGCGGCGACATCGTCTCGTTGTACCGGGCGATGACCGAGTATAGCGGTGGCGAGAGCGCCTTTGCCGAGACCTACTTCACCGCCGAGTATCAGCTCGATCACCTGATTCACTGCTACCCCAAGCCGCTGATTGTCTGGGGCGACGGTATCGTCATGGGGGGCGGCCTGGGATTGATGGCCGGCGGAGGACAGCGAGTGGCGACCGAAAACACGCGTCTTGCCATGCCGGAAATCAGCATCGGCCTGTATCCCGATGTCGGGGCCAGTTGGTTTTTGAGCCGCATGCCGACCGGCATCGGCCTTTACCTGGGCTTGACCGGGGCTCAGTTCAACGGGCGCGACGCCGTCATGTTGGGGCTGGCGGACAGGCTGATTCCTCGCGAGCGGCGTAACGCCGTGCTTGGCGCGCTTGAGGAAGCCGATCTTCGCTATCCGGATGCCGGAGTGCGCCAAGTGCTGGCACAATTCGAAGCCCGCGAGAGCATGCCCGAGGGGCAGGTAATGCCCCGTATCGACACGCTTCAGGCGTTAACCGACGCAGGCGACGTAGTGGCCGTGGTCAAACGCATCCTAGACGATACGCGTGATGACGCCTGGCTTATGGCCAACCGGGAACGTCTCGCCGCCGGATGTCCGACGACGGCGCACCTGGTGTGGCGTATGCAAAAGCGCCACCGGCACGGGCGTCTGGCCTGCGCCTTGCGTGACGAGCTCAATCTATCGGTACAGTGTTGCCGGCATACCGAACTGGCCGAAGGCGTACGGGCATTGCTGATCGACAAGGACCGCAATCCGCAGTGGGCGTATCCGAACGTCGCCAGCGTGGCATCGTCCTATATCGACGGCTTTTTTCTGCCGCTCTGGACATCCGACGAGCATCCGCTGGAAGCGCTGTAAGCGATTCGCTGGATGACATGCTGCGCGGGGGTGACTGGCAAGTCCCTCATCGGCCGCTACCCTGTACAGCGATTCATACCCAATATCCAGGAGGGAACCTGAGATGCCTCAAGTACTGTTACCCATTGCCCACGGCAGTGAGGATATCGAGACCGTTACACTGATTGACGTGCTGCGTCGTGCCGAGATCGAGGTCTGCGTAGCCTCGGTGGAGGAGGAGGAAACCGTGACCCTGGCACGTGGCAGCCGCTTGGTTGCCGATGTCAGGCTCAGCTCGTTACGTGAAGACCAGGTCTATGATCTCATTGTGCTGCCTGGCGGCATGCCCGGCGCCGAAAGACTGCGCGACTGCTTGCCCCTGAGGGGATTCCTGACCCGCCAGCAGGAAGCCCAACGCTGGGTCGGAGCGATCTGCGCTGCGCCGGGGGTGGTGCTGGCGGCTTATGACATGGTTCGTGGACGCGCCGTAACCGGCTTTCCGGCGTTTCAGGCGCCTCTGGAAGAAGCGGGAGGACGTCTGACGCATATGACCGTGGTCGAAGATGGCTGGTTGATCACCAGTCAGGGGCCAGGCACGGCAATCCCTTTCGCTCTGCACCTGGTCCGCCGGCTGGTCGACGATGCGGCGGCGCACCGTATTGCCGAGGCCATGCTGGTGGACACTCCCTGAGCCGAATACGGCCTTTCGCCGGGCGGCATGGTAGGTATAGCCATCAGCGGGCACTGAAGCGTCGCTGCAAACCGGTTTCGGCGATCATGCGCGTGGATATTTCCTCGATCGAAAAGCGGGTCGTGTCGATAAAGGGAATGTGCGCGCGCCGATATAGCGCTTCGGCCTGCTGGATTTCCAGCATGCACTGATCCAGCGAGCAGTAGCGACTGTTGGGGCGCCGCTCGGTACGTATCGCGGCAAGGCGCCGTGGGTCGATGGTCAATCCAAACAGCTTGTGGCGATAGGGCGCCAGGGAGGGCGGCATCTTCAGCGTGCCGTTTTCGTCCTGGTCGTCTTCGGTAAACGGGTAGTTGGCGGCACGCACGCCGAATTGTAGCGCCAGATACAGCGAGGTGGGTGTCTTACCGCAGCGCGAGACGCCGACCAGAATGATATCCGCTGCATCATATTGATGGGTGCGGGCCCCATCGTCGTTGTCGAGGGCGAAATTGACCGATTCGATGCGATGCATGTAGACATCGTCGTGGCCGATGGCGTGTGTACGGCCCACGGTATAGGACGAGTGGGTGCCGAGTTCCTCTTCAAGTGGGGCGAGAAAGGTGGAGAAGATGTCGACCTTGAATCCCGGCGCTTGTGAAATGATGTCGCGAATCGTCTGGTCGAGGATGGTATCGATGATGATCGGTTGCACGCCATCGCGTACCGCCGTCGACTCGATGATGGCCACGAGCGAACGTGCCTTGTCGGGCGTGTCGATATAGGGCTTGGTGATCAACTGCAGATCGACGTTCTCGAACTGGGCCAGCAAGCTGCGGCCCAGGGTTTCGGCCGTGATGCCGGTGCCATCGGAAATGAAGAAGGCGGTACGGGGCATGATTTTCTCGCTTGAAATGGGACGCTTGAGCAGCCTGTCATTGTCGACGCTGCGAGTGTGCCAGGCAATGCGCTAACGCTGTATCGATGCGGTTCACTACACAAACGCCGCAAAACGCTCATTTGTTGTAAAAATACTCCAGGGCGTTCGCTATTAGACCAATGGCGAATACCGCGGGCGGCTGTTAGGGTGAAACACATTCACCATACGTGACGCAGCGAGCCTGTCGCCGGCTGTACTGCGAGCATGGATGCGCTTGTTTACCTTTTTGTGCCTGACAGGGGGTTTTCTTGGAACAGTACATTGTCTGGTTTGACCAGCTCGGGATGGGCGACGTCGACCGCGTCGGTGGCAAGAACGCCTCACTTGGCGAGATGATTTCCAATCTGGCCGGTGCCGGCGTGACTGTCCCGGGTGGCTTTGCCACGACGGCTCACGCCTATCGCCAGTTTCTCGCTCATGAAGGGCTCAATGAGCGTATCAATGCCGAACTCGAGGCGCTTGACGCCGATGATGTGCAGGCTCTGGTAGCCACGGGCGAACGGATCCGCCGCTGGGTCATCGAAACGCCGTTGCCCCCTGAATTCGAAAATGCACTGCGTGACGCCTACGGACAGCTGCAGGTCAAGCATCCCAATCTCAAGGTGGCGGTACGCTCCTCGGCAACCGCCGAGGATCTGCCCGATGCGTCTTTTGCCGGCCAGCAGGAAACCTTCCTGAACATAGACGGTTTCGATAACGTCAAGCGTGCGGTGCATGAAGTCTTTGCGTCGTTGTTCAATGACCGCGCCATCTCCTATCGTGTCCATCGCGGCTATGATCACGCCCAGGTGGCGTTGTCCGCCGGTGTTCAGAAGATGGTACGTTCCGAGACGGCTTCCAGCGGGGTCATGTTTACCCTGGATACGGAGTCCGGCTACCGCGACGCAGTGTTTATCACCGGTTCCTGGGGGCTGGGCGAGACGGTGGTGCAGGGCGCGGTCAACCCTGACGAGTTCTATGTGCACAAGCCGACCCTGGCGGCGGGCAAGCCTGCCGTACTGCGACGTACATTGGGCTCGAAACTGATCAAGATGATCTATACCGAAGATGCTTCCGCAGGACGTTCCGTAGCGACGGTGGACGTCCCGCTGGCGGATCGCAATCGCTTTTGCCTTTCCGATGACGAGATCATGAATCTGGCGCGTCAGGCCGTGATCATTGAGCAACATTATGGCCGTCCCATGGATATCGAGTGGGCGCGGGATGGCGATGATGACCGTCTCTATATCGTACAGGCGCGGCCGGAAACGGTAGTGTCGAACGTCGAGGGTGGAGTGCTGGAACGCTTCCAGCTCAAGGAGAAGGGCCGTTTGCTGATCTCCGGACGTGCCATCGGCCAGCGCATCGGCCAGGGGGCGGTCAAGATCATCATGAGCCCCGACGAGATGGATAAGGTCCAGCCCGGCGATGTGCTGGTTACCGACATGACGGATCCGGACTGGGAGCCGGTGATGAAGCGTGCCTCGGCTATCGTCACCAACCGTGGCGGACGCACTTGCCACGCCGCGATCATTGCCCGTGAACTGGGGATTCCCGCAGTGGTGGGCTGTACCGATGCCACTCAGGTGCTGGAGGAAGGCCGTGAAGTGACCGTGTCCTGCGCCGAAGGCGATGCGGGGCATGTCTACGCGGGATTGCTGGACTTCGAATGCCAGACCTCCAGCATCGATACGATGCCGGAAATCCCTTTCAAGATCATGATGAACGTGGGCAACCCCGATCGTGCCTTCGGTTTCGCCAGCCTGCCCAATGCCGGGGTGGGGCTGGCGCGCCTGGAGTTCATCATCAACCGCATGATCGGCGTGCACCCCAAGGCGTTGCTGGAGTACGCGACGTTGCCTGCCGATCTGCAGCAGATCATCGACGTACGCACGGCGGGTTATGCCGACCCGGTGAGCTTCTATGTCGACCGGCTGGTCGAGGGGATCTCGACCCTGGCGGCGGCGTTCCATCCCAAGCGGGTGATCGTGCGGCTCTCGGACTTCAAGTCCAACGAATACGAGAACCTGATCGGCGGCAAGCTCTACGAGCCGGGCGAAGAGAACCCGATGCTCGGCTTCCGTGGGGCGTCACGTTATGTTTCCGAATCGTTCCGCCCATGCTTCGAGCTGGAGTGTCGGGCACTCAAGCGGGTGCGCGACGAGATGGGATTGGATAACGTCGAGATCATGGTGCCGTTCGTGCGGACTCCTGACGAGGGGCGCGAAGTCGTCGAGCTGCTGGCCGCCAATGGCCTCAAGCGTGGCGAAAACGGACTCAAGGTTATCATGATGTGCGAACTGCCGGCCAATGCGCTGCTGGCGGACGAGTTCCTTGAATACTTCGATGGGTTCTCCATCGGCTCCAACGACCTCACGCAGTTGACACTGGGGCTGGATCGCGACTCGGGCATCGTCGCGCACCTGTTCGACGAACGTAACCCGGCGGTCAAGAAGCTGTTGGCCATGGCTATCTCGGCCTGTAACGCCCAAGGCAAATACATCGGTATCTGCGGTCAGGGGCCGTCGGATCACCCGGACCTTGCCAAGTGGCTTATGGAGCAGGGTATCGACTCCGTATCCTTGAACCCGGATGCGGTATTGGAAACCTGGTTCATGCTGGCGGGCGAGTCGCCGGCCCACTGATCGCCACCGCGTTGCGAAATGCCCCCGGCTGTTTTGCCGGGGGCATTTTTTTGCCGCATCCACAGGTATGCGCCTTGTGTTATCCGCCTATGCAGGTCAGCTACGTAGCCAATTACGCAGCTTGATCAGCAGCAACTCGCCATCCGTCAGGCTATGGCGCTCCTCGAGCAGCTCGGCCAGTGCATCGGGGCGGTCGGTAATGATGTTGTCGACGCCCATATCCACGTAACGCGACATGTCACCGGTGCGGTTAACCGTCCATACATGCAGTTCCCGGCCCGTGCGATGCACGTGGTGCACCACATCCGAAGTGGCTCGGGTATGACGCAATCCGATGATATCGGCATTGGTGGTAAACAGCGCGCCGGGTAACAGAAACTGCACGAAAAGCGTGGTGCGGACCTCGGGTGCCAGGCGTTCGACTGCATTGATCACGGCGGGGTCCAGTGAGGCGATAATGGACCTGTCGAGCATCGCGTGGCGGCGAAGCAGGCCAATGACCTTCTCCACGAGCTGGGAGGTATCGTCCCTGTCGGGCTTGAGTTCCACATAAAGCCCGGCGTGGTCCTGGCTGAGCGCGATGGCCTCTTCGAATGTGGCGACATGTTCGCCAACGAAAGCATCGCCGAACCAGCTGCCGACATCGATCTCACGGACTTCCTCGAGCGTCAGCTCGCGAAGGTCCTGATCGGAGCCGGTGATGCGCTTCAGGTTGCGGTCATGCGATAGCACGATGTTGCCATCCGGCAGCAGGCGCACATCGATTTCAATATAGTCGGCCCCATCGGCAATGGCCTGTTTGACTGCCGCCAGAGTGTTTTCGGGGGCCTTCATGGAGCTGCCGCGGTGTGCAGTGATGGTCACGTCATCGCGTAGCTCGAAGCCGCCGAGGATGATCGCCGCCTGAATGACCGCAAACAGTAGCAATAGCAGTTCCATACCCCAGGCCAGCAGGCCTGAGCGCGCTGCCGCCGTGGGCGGGTGAAAGTCCGGTGTGATGCCGCTGAGGCGGTGAAACAGGTTGATGACCAATAGGCTGTTAGCCGCAATGCCCAGAAAGGTAATGGCGAGTGTCGAGATGATGTAACACGCCAGATAAAGGATCATGGCGGGAATCAACACGCTGATACGGTCGGGCAGACTGCTCAGCAGAGGGTCGCCCACGGCATCGAAGATCAGAGTGAAAATTATCGGAAGCAGTGTGACGCATATCGCAACGCCGACCACGAGCGGCGCGATATGGCGTCGGCGCCCGCGCGTCAGCTCACGGCTGTGCTTCAAGGCGGCAAGCGGGCCGAGTCCTTCGAACATCATGGCCGGCAAGGCCAGGAACCAACGAAAATACAGCCGGGCATTCAATAGCACGGCGATGCCCAGCAAGGGGATGGCGACGGCCAGAAATCCCCAGAAGAGCGGCGGCTTCAAGCGCAGCAAGGCATAGACTTCCTGGCCGCCGAGCATGGCGTCGTAGGTCTGGGTAATGAGTAGCAAAAAGGGAAGACTTAGCAGGATGTGGCTACTGACTTGGAGAAAGGTCAGCGCCGCCAGGGGCACAAAGCGCTTGATGACTTGGAACAGGGCTTCGAATGTCGTGCGGTAGCGCCCTTCGGCAGGGCTGGCCAGCGTGAGCATCATGCCCGCCTGCTGCAAGAAGATAAGCAGAAAACTGAAACTGATCGCGACAATCAACCATACCAGCCCGGGCAGCGACAGTGCCACATCCAGTATCTGGCCGTTACTCAGCACCGGACGGCCGATATACCGCAGCAATGTCGACAGCGTCCAGGCGGAAAACGGTACCCAGAGTGCTGTCGCCAGCAGAGTAAAGAATAGGTGGAAGAGCAGTAACGATCGGGCATGGGCCCGCAGTTGGACAAGGATATCGGCGAAAAGGGTGCGTGTCGCGAGCATGACTACCTATCAGCTGTGGTTCGTCGGCAGCCTCTCATTGTGTCGGTTAAGTGACAATGCGCCAAGGATGGCGTTAACGCCACGTCGGCGAGGGATCGGGCGTGACTGAACGGGGTAGGCCGGAAGGCCTGTGCGTACACAGGCCAGATCGTAGGAATTCAGGCATCCAGGGTCAGGCGCTCGTTGGCCACGACGATGCCATTGTTGTCGGCATATACCCACTGCCCTGGGGCGAGCGTCACGCCGGCGAAGGTTACCGCAATATCGCGCTGGCCTTCGCCACGTTTTTCGCTCTTGCGCGGGTGGGTCCCCAAGGCCTGAACGCCGAGTTCGGTTTCGGCCAGGATGTCGACGTCGCGGACGCATCCGTACATGATGACGCCGGCCCAGCCATTGTCGGCGGCTTGGGCGGCGAGCATATCACCGAGCATCGCGCAACGCAGCGATCCGCCGGCATCCACGACCAGCACGGCGCCTTCGCCAGGTTCGGCGACGGCTTCCTTGACCCGCGAGTTGTCCTCGAAGCATTTCACGGTACGCACCGGGCCACAGAAAGCTTCGCGTCCTCCCAGGTTGACGAAGATGGGGTCGAGCGCTTCGACTTCGGGATGCGCATCACAGATGTCGGGCGTGACAATATGGGTCATGGGCTTCTCCTAGGATATTATCATTCGTTCATGCCACAACCGGCCGGCTTGAGAACCCTTCCTGGGGGTATGGCTGCTGGACAGGGGGTGGATAGCAGCGGCGCCTTTCAGCACCGCCGCCAGACAGCTTTTAGAATTTCCAGCCCACGGATGCCGTGAAACTATCGATCTGGTAATCGCTGTCGAAATCGAATCGTTCATACTCGGCACGTACCAGAAGCGGCTCGAAATTGAGCTGCACGCCTGCGCCATAAACCGGATCGACACCGTCGTTGTCTTCCAGGTCCGCATTCACGTCGCCCAGATTGCCGTCGACATCGGTGTCCCACTTGGCAAGGCCCGCCTTGGCATACAGTTCGAACCACTGGGTAAGCGGAAGTTTACCCACCAGGTTCAGGCCATAGGCGCTGGAATCCAGATCCTTGCTGGCGAAATCATTGCCTTCGAGGGTTACCTTGCCAAGATCGGAGTAGAAGGCCTCGGTGGCAAAATAGTCGTTGAATTCGTAGCCGACGAACACTTTCCAGCTATTGTCGTCATCGTCGAGATCGAAATCCTCGCTTCCCGATTCGATGAAGTCGCCGACTTCGTCACTGTCGTTTTTCAGAGAACTGAAGCCGGTGCCGACACCGAAGTACAGCCCGTCGGGATTATACGGCGCGGCCAGCACGGCCGGAGAAAGGGCTAACAGCGACGATGAAGCTAGAGACAGGGTCAGCAGGGTGTTGAGTTTCACGAGACTCTCCTTGTGGGGGCTGTCCTTGGGAAAGGACGTTTTCCGAGCCGAAGAATACTTCACTTCGGGTTGAAATGGCTTCCTGCCAGTGTAGTGATGCGATGTACGATGAGCTGGCACTAAACATAAAACGAGCGGCGAAGCCAACGCAAGCCAGGGCTAATAGAAAAGCGGTGTACGGCGCAAAAAAAACGCCCCGCACAACAGGGCGGGGCGTTTCGTTCACCTGCACACTCTTCTTCTATTGCGCGAGCATTGGAGTCGAGTGATCAGGCTTCCTGTGCGACCGGAATCACGCTTGAGGCCGCTTTTTGGAACTCTTCGATTTCGTGGAAGTTCATGTAACGGTAGATTTCACCGGCCATGGCATTGAACTGGCTCATATAGCCCTTGTATTCCTCTACCGTCGGCAGTCGGCCTTCCACCGCCGCTATGGCCGCCAATTCAGCAGATGCCAGAAATACGTTGGCACCATCTCCCAGGCGGTTGGGGAAGTTGCGTGTCGAGGTGGAGACCACGGTGGACTTCGGCGCCACACGGGCCTGGTTACCCATGCACAGCGAGCAGCCGGGCATTTCCATGCGCGCACCGGCGCGACCGTAGATACCGTAGTAGCCTTCCTCGGTCAGCTGATGCTGATCCATCTTGGTCGGCGGTGCAAGCCATAAACGCGTTTTTAGGCTTCCGGCCGGCTGCTTCTCGAGCAGTTTGCCGGCAGCGCGGAAGTGGCCGATATTGGTCATGCACGAGCCGATGAACACTTCGTCGATGGTCTGGCCGGCGACATCGGACAACAAGCGGGCGTCGTCCGGGTCGTTCGGGGCACAGAGAATCGGCTGATCGATTTCCGCCAGGTCGATCTCGATGATGGCGGCGTATTCGGCGTCTTGATCGGCACGCATCAGGCTTGGGTCGGCCAGCCACTCTTGCATGCCCTGGACGCGACGTTCCAGAGTACGCGCATCGCCATAACCGTTGCTGATCATCCACTTGAGCAGGGTGATGTTGGACTGCAAATACTCTGCGACGCGATCCTCACCCAAGGTGATGGTGCAGCCTGCGGCGCTGCGCTCGGCAGAGGCATCGGAGAGCTCGAAGGCCTGCTCGGCGGTGAGGTCTTCAAGACCTTCGATTTCCAGAACGCGACCCGAGAAGATGTTCTTTTTACCGGATTTCTCGACGGTCAGCAGGCCCTGCTTGATGGCGTACAGCGGGATGGCATGGACCAGGTCGCGCAGGGTGATGCCCGGCTGACGCTCGCCCTTGAAGCGCACCAGTACCGATTCAGGCATATCCAGCGGCATGACGCCGGTCGCGGCGGCGAAAGCCACTAGACCGGAGCCCGCCGGGAACGAGATGCCCATCGGGAAGCGCGTGTGAGAGTCACCGCCGGTACCCACGGTATCCGGCAACAGCATGCGGTTCAGCCAAGAGTGGATGATACCGTCACCCGGGCGCAGCGAAACGCCGCCGCGGTTCATGATGAAATCGGGCAGGGTGTGGTGGGTTTCCACATCCACCGGCTTGGGATAGGCGGCAGTATGACAGAAGGACTGCATGACCAGGTCGGCCTGGAAGCCTAGACAGGCGAGATCCTTGAGTTCGTCGCGCGTCATCGGGCCGGTGGTGTCCTGCGAGCCGACGGTGGTCATCTTCGGTTCGCAGTACATGCCGGGGCGCACGCCCTGCATGCCGCACGCCTTGCCGACCATCTTCTGCGCCAGGGTGTAGCCCTTGCCGCTATCGACCGGCTGCTCCGGCGTCTTGAACACGTCCGACGGGCCCAGGCCCAGCTCGGCTCGCGCCTTTTCGGTCAGACCCCGGCCGATGATCAGCGGGATACGACCGCCCGCGCGGACTTCGTCGAGAATCACCCGAGTCTTGAGCTCGAAGGTCGAGATCACTTCGTCGCTGTCGTGACGCGTCACCTTGCCTGCATAGGGATAGACGTCGATGACGTCGCCCATGTCGAGCTTGTCGACATCCATCTCGATGGGCAGGGCGCCGGCGTCTTCCATGGTGTTGAAGAAGATGGGGGCGATCTTGCTGCCGAAACAGTAGCCGCCGGCGCGCTTGTTGGGCACGTAGGGAATGTCGTCGCCGAAGAACCACAGCACGGAGTTGGTCGCGGACTTGCGCGAAGAACCGGTGCCGACCACATCGCCGACGTAGGCGACCGGGAAGCCCTTGGCCTTGACCGCTTCGATCTGGGCAAGCGGTCCCTTGGCGCCGGGTTCGGCCGGCTCGATACCGTCGCGCGGGTTCTTGAGCATGGCATTGGCATGCAACGGAATGTCCGGACGCGACCAGGCATCGGGCGCCGGGGAAAGGTCGTCGGTGTTGGTCTCGCCGGGCACCTTGAAGACACTCAGGCTAATCTTCTCGGCGAGGGCTGGCTTGGCCAGGTACCATTCGGCATCGGCCCAGGATTGCAGGACATCCTGGGCGACAGCATTGCCGGTCTTGGCGCGTTCCGCCACGTCATGGAAGGCATCGAACATCAGCAGGGTATGCTTGAGCTGTTCTCCGGCTTCTTTGGCCAGTTCCTGATTGTCGAGCAGCTCGACCAGGGTGGCGATGTTGTAGCCGCCCTGCATGGTGCCCAACAGCTTGACCGCATGCACCTTGTCGATCAGCGGAGACTGCGTTTCGCCCTTGGCAACGGCGGTCAGGAAGCCGGCCTTGACATAGGCGGCCTCGTCGACACCGGGCGGGACGCGGTCGGTAATCAACGCGAGGAGAAATTCTTCTTCGCCGGCCGGGGGATTCTTGAGCAGCTCGATCAGGTCGGCTGTCATCTCGGCATTCAGTGGCTTCGGCGGTACGCCCTCAAGAGCGCGTTCCTCGACATGTTGGCGATAAGCTTCAAGCACGTTGGGGATCCTCATCTATTATCGAATCCAAAGCCTCAGCGGACACAGCAACTTCCGTGAACATCCTCAAAACTGACGCTTTGGTGCTTGCATCAACCGGGTTAATGAGCGAGCGAATTCTACTCGAAACTGTCGACAATGTTAAGACGGCTTCCTTCGGCAGCGCTTGAACTTTGGTGGTCCTGGCCAGATCTGGGGTGGCAGACAATGCGGCGGACCTGTCGCTGTCGGAAGAGACTCGCGATAACATGGCGGCTTGGACCCAAGTGAGATGTTATGGCTCAACGTATCGTTTCTCCCTGTGTGGGGTTGTGTTCGACCACGGTTGGTGATCGGGTCTGCCGTGGCTGTCAACGGACCGACAGGGAAATTCTCGACTGGTTCGGGTTTGACGACAGGCAGCGTCGCCAGCGGATGCAGGAACTGGACGCCCTGCGCGTTGAAGTCGCCGACCGTTACCTGCAGGTGACCGATGCCGGCCGGCTGGAGACACAGCTGGTTCGCTACGGTGTCCGCTTTCGTGACGAACAGCCAGCGTTATCCCGAGCAGTAGAACTGCTGCGGGTGGGGAGAACGCGTATCAACGATATCACCCGTTACGGTCTCTCCCCCCGCAACGCCGCAGAGAAAGACCCTGCGACGCTCTACCAGGCGTTGCATGCTGAGCTTATGCAGGCCGCACAGGGGCGTCTGAATTCGCCTACTACCGATGACCCTTTATCGTGAAGACCGACATGCAAGAATCGCTAGAAGTATTGCTCCCTTCCGACCTGCGGGACTTTCTGCCGTGTTCCACGCCTGCGGCCTGGGTCGAGGCGGCCCTGGAACAGCAGGAACTGCTGCTGATTGATCATGCCCAGTGCGAGAAGAAGGCAGCCTCGACGGCAATGAGTCTGATGTACCGTTATGTCGACCATCCGGACCTGTTGTCCAAGATGTCGCAGTTGGCTCGCGAGGAATTGCTCCACTTCGAGCAGGTGGTGAATATCATGCGTGCCCGGGGTGTCGATTATCGCCATTTGCGGGCCTCACGCTACGCCGAGGGGCTGCGGCAGCATGTGCGGGTCAAAGATCCGCAGCGGTTGGTCGATATTCTTATCATTGGCGCTTTTATCGAGGCGCGCTCATGCGAACGCTTTGCCTGCTTGATCCCCCACCTCGATGACGAGCTTGCCAAGTTCTACCGGACTCTGGTTAAGTCCGAAGGACGCCATTACGAGGACTATTTGATGTTGGCGAAGCGTTACGCCGATGAGCCGATCGACGATCGTGTGGCTTTCTTCGCCAGTTGCGAGCAAGCCCTGATCGAGTCGCCGGATCACAGCTTCCGCTTCCATAGCGGTTTGCCGATGGCCGCGTAGCAAAACATCGTTCACGGCAGCACAACGCAGGAAATCATAACAATGACGCAGGCTACTCCAGGCAATGTGCAGTTATCGCTGTTGGGGCATTTTTCGCTGGCGGCGGGCGGCGAGACGCTGACCCAGTTCAGCTATGACAAGGTCAAGGCCTTGCTGGTTTACCTGCTGCTGCATGCTCATCAACCCGTCAGCCGAGCGGCACTAGCGGAAATGCTGTGGCCCGACCAGGGGGTATCTTCGGGACGTACCAATCTGCGTCACGCGCTGCACTGCCTGCGGCAGAGCCTGGGCGAGGACGCCGACGACATTCTCAGCGTCTCGCGGCAGACCATTGCCCTGACGCTACCGACATCTTGGTCGCTGGACCTGTCGCGGGTGGATGGGCTGCTCGAGTCGCCTCCCGATATCGCGTCTCTCGAGGCATTGTTGCAGGTATATACCGGTGACCTGGTCGTGGAGTTGCAGCTACCGCAGTGCGGCGAGTTTCAACGTTGGTTACTCAAGGTGCGCGGCGAGTGGCGCCAGCGAGTCATTGAATTTGCCGAACGCGTATTGGCTGGCGAGCCCAAGCTGCCGGATATGGTGTTACGCCAGTTGGTCAGCCGCTTCTCGGGATATGGGCCGTTTCATGAACGGCTGGTCCGCCAGTTGGCGGAGCAGGGGCAGGCGGCGGCGGCGCATGAGCAGTTCAACGCCTATCTGCAGTTGCTGGCGCTTTCGGGACAACAGCCCGAGCCGGGCTTTCTGCAATTGGCCCGCTATTGGTCCGACAACGGCCTGGACCCGGCATCCGGTGTCTCTCCCCAGGGGGCGTTCTCCCGTGCCCTGTCACTGAACAGCGCTCCGCTGCAGACCAGTGAAATCGAACATCGCCAATTATCGGTAATGGCAATACGTTTGCATCTGCAAGGCGACTGGCAGGATCGTACTCAAGCCTGTGCTTGCTTGACGTTGCAGCTTGAACTGATGCGCTGGCTGGAGCGGCAATGTCACCACCTCGGCGGGTTCTGGTTACCTGGCGCGACGGGGGGCCTCGGATTGGCATGTTTCGGCACCCATGGGCCGGCACATCAATTGGCTGAGCTGGTGGCGTTGTACGAACATTGCCGCCAACACCTGCCCGAGGAGATCGGCCGACATTGGGGCGGCGCCGGAGACGCGCCACGCTTCGAACTGTCGGCGGGCCTGCATAGCGGTCTGGTCGTCTATTTGCCCGAGCGGCAATTGGCGGACCCGCTGGGACAGGTGACCCAGCCGGCGCTGGAGCTGATGAGTGCCGCTCAGGGAAGCGAGCTGGTCATTTCACAGGATGCCAGCCAGCATATGCCGCCAGCGCTGGATCTGCAGCCGCGCTTGTCTTCAAGGCTGATCGCGGTCGATGGTCGGGTGCGCCTGCGTGCACTGGTGCTGGGACCCAACGAAGATGCGCGGGGCGCAACGCCGCCCAGCCTGATCGGGCGCGAGGCAGCACTTCGTCAGTTGCACGATGCACTGGCTCGGGTCGGAATCGGCCTGCGTCAGAGTGTGCTGGTTCAGGGCGCCGCAGGTATGGGTAAATCGGCGCTGATGGTCAGCTTCCGCCAGTTGGAGCAAGGCCGGGATCTGGCGCTATGCTGGTTGCCCGCCACACGATTGCTGGCGCAGGCGCCGTTCGGTGTCGCCAGGGTACTGCTGCGCTGGCATCTCGGTCATGACCTCGACGAGGCTGGCCTGCAGTCGTTGCTTGAAGCCCAGCCGCTGCTGTCCGGTCTGACGCCGGAGCGGATGACGCTCCTGCATGGTGCACTGGGTATCAGTGAGGCGGCACCGGAAGAAACGATTCCCCAGAGCGGTGAAGTGGTCGAATGGGTGGTGCGCACGCTGCACGGTCTGATCGAGCGAATCACCGCGCATAAGCCCTTGGTGTTGATGATCGACGACCTGCAGTGGGTCGACGAGCCTTCTCTGAAAGTGATGGCCGCCTTGCAGGCGCGTTTGCCGATCAACAGTCCTTTCCTGTTCGTGGCCAGTCATCATGGACGCGAGCCGTTGCCGATCAAGCTCCATTGGGACCAGCAAGTTTCTCTCGATCGCCTCGATGCCACACAATCCTCACGTCTGCTGTCACACTTGGCACGACGTTACCGACTGCATCTCAACCCCCGGCTGCGCGGGCAGTTGATCGAGCGCTGCGATGGCGTGCCGCTCTACTTGCAGGAGATCTGCCGGCGTCTCGACATGGATCGCCGCGAAGGTCGCTGTTTTCAGGCCGACGAGCTGCCGCGCGGCTTGCTGGGGTTGTTGATCAGTCGCATCGATCAGCTCGAGGGGGACCGCAATGTCGCTCATGTGGCGGCTGTTCTGGGGCGTCAGATACGCCTGAGTCTACTGCGGGAATGTACCGGTTTGGATGAGGGGCGGCTCAAGCAGGTCATCGAACACATGCGCCGGCTCGAGATCATCGAGCCGTGTGCGCCCGACGCCGAATTCGAATACGAGTTCACCCATCAGTTGCTACAAGAAGCGGCCTATCAGTCTTGTCCTCCCGATGTGCGGGCGACGACTCACCAGCAGGTCGTTTCGCTGATCGAAGAGCGTTTCCCGGCGTGGATCAGCCGGCGGCCGGGATATTTCGCTACCCACCTACGCCGCAGCGGCCATTATGCGCGAGGTGCCCGTTATTTCGAGCTGGCGGCGCGTGAAGCGCTTAAGGTCAGTGCCAACCGGACGGCCCTGCAGATGGCGGATGCCGGATTGGCGAGCCTGCGTCACATCGATGATGGGCAGGCGGAGCGGGAGATCAGCCTGCTGACGGTCCGTGGCCAGGCGGCATTCGCCTTGGAGGGGTACGGTTCGCCGCTCGCACATGAAAGTTTCCTGCAGGCTCGCAAGTTGCTGAATTATGAAACCAGCGATCCTGACGACGAGCCGGACCTGGAGCAGTTCTTTCTGGTCAAGTGGGGATTATGGGTGGGCTGTAGCCAGCGCCACGCGCATGCCGATGCCTTTTCACTGGCTTCGCGTCTGGCATCGTTGGCCGATCAGCTCGCCGATCCTCGCTATCGCCGGCTGGCCGATTATGCCCAGGCGCATTGTGAGTACTGGGCGGGACGTATCCGCCATGCCTATGAGCACCTCGAGGAGATCGATCCGCTGCATCAGCCAATGATTCTCGACTGGCTACCGTTTTCCGACCATCCTCAGGTGGCAGCGGCCTGTTATCAAGGTTGGACCCAGTGCCTGAGAGGCGAGTATCGACGTGCCGAGCATCAAGCCGAGGCGGCGATTCGTCTGGCCGAGACGATCAACCATCCGGGCTCGCTGGCCATGGCGCTGTTGTTCGCTGCCGCCATGTATCGTCAATTGGGGCATGTCCATCTGGCCAAGTTGCGCGCCGAGCGTGCCTTTGAGCTGACCCGAACGCCGGATCTGCATCTCTGGCATGTGTCGGCCCAAGGCGCGCTGGGGTGGTGTCAGGTATTGTCGGGCGATCGGCAAGGCTTGGACATCCTGGAGGCCAATATCAAGCAGTTTGCAGAGGTGACCGGACAAGACTGCTATCAACGGCCTTCATTGTTGTATGGCGATGCCTGCCTGGCACTAGGCGAATATGCCCGGGGCGAGGACTATCTCGATCAGTGCCTGATGGTCGCGCGTGAGCGTAACACCCTGTACCTGCCGGAACTCTCGATGCAGTTGGCCCGGGTTCGCCACCATATCGGTTATTCTCCGGCCAGCATCCGGTCATTGGCTGAACAGGCATTGGCCTACGCTCGCGAACATGAAAATCTGCACCATCAGCTCAACGCGCATGAGCTGTGGCTGACGCTGATCGACCCTGACGATGATCAGGCTCGAGAAGAGTTCGGGCGTTTACTGCGTCAGGTGTCGATGACCGATGCACCGGTATTGATGCGCTGGAGAGCGCTGTCGGAGCAGGGAACTGACGCCACTAGAGCCAGGATGCGCCAGGTCTGAGGAGTGGCGCGACCAGCGATGCGTCTCTTGGCCGTGCTTCGCTAGAAGGTGAAGCGATGCAGCTCGGGGGGACGGCCGTCTTCAGCGCGGATCTCCCAGGCATGGTCCGGCTGCCAGTCGCCGAGGACGATGCGCCTGGCGGGTTGTCCGTCGATGTCGAAGTCATGGACGGCTGGGCGATGCGTGTGGCCATGGATCAGGGTGCGGACACCGTGGGAGCGCATGACCTTGACCACCTCTTCCGGTGTGACGTCCATGATGTCTTCCGCCTTGGCGGTATTGGCGTCCCCGGATTGCATGCGCAGACTCTTGGCCAGTTCCAGGCGTTGTTCGATGGGAAGCGCGAGAATCTGGGCCTGCCATTCGGGATTGCGGGCCGTGGCGCGAAACTTCATGTAGGCCTCATCGCGTGTGCACAGGCTGTCGCCATGCATCAGCAGGACAGGGGTATTGGCGAAATGAACGACGCAGGGATCATCCAGCAGGGTCGCGCCGGTATCCCGGGCGAAGCCATCGCCAATCAGAAAGTCGCGGTTGCCATGCATGAAATATAGCTGTGTGCCGCCCTGCGTGAGGTGTCGCAGGGCATCGATAATGTGCTGCTCGTACTCGCCACGGTAGTCATCACCGATCCAGGCTTCGAAGAAATCTCCGAGAATGTATAGTGCATCGGCATGCCGCGCGCGGTGTTGCAGATAATCCAGAAAGCCGTGGGTGATGCCAGGCGCCCCCGGGTGAAGATGCAGGTCGGAGATCAGCAGGGTTGTCATGTCGCACCTCGACAGGGCCAGAAAGTGACGCGCCCGCTAGAGGCGGGCGCGTGGCGGTGACAATCACCAGGTTCATTCGTCCTTGAGTTCGGCCCGCTCGATGATGACATCTTCCGCAGGCACGTCGGCATGCATGCCGCGGCGTGTCGTCGACACGGACTTAATCTTTTCGACGACCTCGAGACCTTCGACGACTTCGCCGAATACGCAATAACCCCAGCCCTGCATGTCCTTGCTGCGGTGATCGAGAAAATCATTGTCGGCAATGTTGATGAAGAATTGGGCGGTGGCAGAATGCGGATCCTGGGTCCGGGCCATGGCGATGCTGCCCTTGCGGTTCTTCAGGCCGTTATCGGCTTCGTTCTCGATCGGCTCGCGAGTGGGTTTCTGTTCGAAATCCTGATCGAATCCACCGCCCTGAATCATGAAGCCGTTGATGACTCGATGAAAAAGGGAACCGTCATAATGCCCGTCACGCACGTATTGCTCGAAGTTGGCCGCCGTCTTGGGCGCCTTGTCATGGTCAAGCTGCAGGGTGATGTCGCCGTAATTAGTATGCAGAACAATCATGGGGATTCCTGATTTATCAGATTGAGCGCGTCTTGGCGTTGCGCGCAGGCGTCGCGCTATAATAGCCGTTTTGTACCGAAGGGCGAAACTGCAGGCGGCTTTCAGACCCAAAGTACTGCCTTTTCGTAACTCGCTAATATATAGAGGTTCTTTGACGCCCCATGAGCAACGACAGCCCCAGCGCCCCGAATTTCATTCGTAACCAGATCCGCGAGGAAGTCGAGGGGCACAAGGTCGAGACGATCGTGACCCGTTTTCCGCCGGAACCCAATGGGTTTCTGCATGTGGGTCATGCCAAGTCGATCTGCCTGAATTTCGGGCTCGCCGAGCAGTTCAACGGGCGATGCCACCTGCGCTTTGACGACACCAACCCCGCCAAGGAGGAACAGGCCTATATCGATGCCATCAAGGCAGACGTCGAATGGCTGGGATTCCAGTGGGCGGGCAAGGTGCGTTACGCTTCCGACTACTTCGACCAGCTCTACAGCTGGGCCCAGCATTTGGTACGCGAGGGCAAGGCGTATGTCGATGATCTGTCGCCGGATGAGATTCGCGAGTACCGCGGCACGCTGACCGAGCCGGGACGTCCGAGCCCGTATCGTGACCGCGCCGCCGAAGAGAATCTCGATCTGCTTGAGCGCATGCGCAAGGGAGAGTTCGCCGAGGGGGAGAAGGTGTTACGCGCCAAGATCGACATGGCGGCGCCGAACATCAATCTGCGTGATCCGATCTTGTATCGAATTCGTCATGCCAGCCATCACCAGTCCGGCGACAAATGGAAGATTTATCCCTCTTATGACTTCACTCATGGCCAGTCCGATGCCATCGAGGGAGTCACGCACTCCTTGTGTACCTTGGAGTTCGAAGATCACCGTCCGCTTTACGAGTGGTTCCTGTCCAACTTGCCGGTGCCCGCGCAGCCCCGTCAGATTGAATTCGCGCGGCTCAACCTGGCTTATACGGTAACCTCCAAGCGCAAACTCAAGCTGCTCGTCGACAATGGCATTGTCGACGGGTGGGACGATCCGCGCATGCCGACGATTTCGGGCATGCGTCGCCGAGGCTATACGCCGGCATCGATCCGCAAGTTCTGCGACATGATCGGTGTGACCCGCGCCGATGGCGGCCTGGTGGATATCGCCATGCTCTACCATGCCATTCGCGCCGATCTGGAAGATAGCGCACCGCGCGCCATGTGTGTCCTCAAGCCGCTCAAGGTGGTGCTGACCAATGTGCCCGAGGACCACGACGAGGCATTCGAAGTGCCGGGCCATCCTGCGCGCGAAGATATGGGAATGCGTCGCCTGCCATTCAGTCGCGAGATATGGATCGATCAGGATGACTTCATGGAGGAGCCGCCGAAGAAGTTTTTCCGTCTGGCGCCGGGCAAGGAGGTGCGCCTGCGTAATGCTTACGTGATTCGCTGCGACGAGGTAGTCAAGAACGATGCGGGCGAGATCGAGGAGCTGCATTGCAGCGTGGATTTCGACACGCTAGGGCAGAACCCCGAGGGCCGTAAGGTCAAGGGAGTCATTCACTGGGTGAGTGCGCCGCATGCCGTGCCTGTCGAAGCGCGACTCTACGAGAACCTGTTCTTGCTTGAAGCGCCCGATCGGGACCGTGATGGAGACTTCCTCGATCACTTGAACCCCGAGTCGCTGGACGTCGTCCGTGGATTCGCCGAACCGAGTCTGGCGGATGCCGTGCCCGAAAGCCGTTACCAGTTCGAGCGGGTGGGCTATTTCTGTGCGGATCGGCATGCCAGTCAAGCCGGGCATCTGGTCTTCAATCGCACGGTGGGGCTCAAGGACAGCTGGGCGAAGGTGCAGAATCAGCAGGCGCAGAACAAGGGGTAGTACATGCAAATCTACAACACCCTGACACGACGCAAGGAGCCCTTTGTCCCTCTCGAACCGGGCCGAGTGCGCATGTACGTCTGTGGCATCACCGTATATGACTACTGTCATATTGGTCATGCGCGGGTGATGGTGGCATTCGACGTCATTACCCGTTATCTGCGTGAGCGTGGCTTCGATGTCAATTACGTGCGCAACATTACCGACATCGATGACAAGATACTCCGGCGCGCCGATGAAAACGGCGAGCCGTTCGAGCGATTGACGGCGCGTATGATCGAGGCCATGCACGAGGATGAGACCCGCCTTGGCGTATTGCGCCCCGATCATGAGCCGCGAGCCACGGCGTATCTCGCCGAGATTATCGCCATGATCGAGCGCCTGATGGACAAAGGCTATGCCTATTCCGCTGCCAATGGTGACGTCTACTATCGGGTGCGTCGCTTCGAGAGCTACGGCAAGCTCAACAATCGTGATCTCGACGAGATGCGTGCGGGCGCGCGGGTCGGAGTCGATGCCCACAAGGAAGATCCGCTGGATTTCGTGTTGTGGAAATCGGCCAAGCCTGGCGAGGCGAGCTGGGAGTCCCCCTGGGGGGCGGGGCGTCCGGGTTGGCACATAGAGTGTTCCGCCATGTCGACATGCTGTCTTGGCGACACCTTCGATATTCATGGCGGGGGGCCCGATCTGACCTTTCCCCATCATGAAAACGAGATTGCCCAGAGCGAGGCGGCGACCGGCCACAAATACGTCAATACCTGGATGCATGCTGGCGCTGTCCGGGTCAATCGGGAAAAGATGTCCAAGTCGCTGGGCAACTTTTTCACCATTCGTGACGTGCTTGAGGTGCACGACCCGGAAGTGGTGCGCTATCTACTGGTGGCCAGCCACTATCGTAGCCCGATCAATTACGCGCCGGACGCCCTTGACGAGGCGCGCAAGTCCTTGGTGCGTTTTTACAATGCGCTGGAGGGCGTCGAGCCGGTGGCCGGTATACTCAGGGCGAACTTCGCTGAACGTTTCATCGCCGCAATGGACGATGATTTCAATACCCCCGAGGCCTTGGCGGTATTGTTCGACTTGGCGCGAGAGCTCAACCGTGCCAGGAAGGAGAGTCCCGATCAGGCACCGGCGCTCGCCTTCGAGCTTAAGCGCCTGGGGAACGTGCTCGGGCTGTTTGGTCAGGACCCGGCGATGTTCCTCAAGGGAGAGACGGCACAACTGCCGATAGCCGAGACCGATATAGAGGCGCGTATCACTGAGCGAGCGCAGGCCAAGCAGGCCAGGGATTTTGCCCGAGCCGACCGGATCCGTGACGAGTTGGCGGCCAAGGGAATCGTGCTCAAGGATTCGCGGGAGGGCACGACCTGGGTGTTTGAGCGTTGACGGCGTGTAGGAAACAAAAAACCGCGAGGCCTCTCGCGGTTTTTTGTAGATTTTTACAGAGTAATGGGTGTTCAGGCGCTGCTTAGCGCATTCACTGGCGTACCCAAGCGTTTGACCATCGCTTCGACAACCTCGGCCGAATGCGTGGCGGCTTGGTCGATAAATGCCGTGAAGGAGATGTTTGACTCCTGACCGGCAATGTCCGAAAGGGCGCGAATGACCACGAAAGGGCAACCATAAAGGTGGCAGGTCTGGGCGATGGCGGCCGCTTCCATTTCGGCAGCCAGCATCGTCGGGAAGCGTTGCCGGGCGCGGTCGACGGACTCCGGACAGGCCATGAAGGCATCGCCCGTGCATATCAGGCCTTCGACGACATTGAGGTGCCCCAGGCTTTCCACGCATTCGCGAGCCACCTTGATCAGCATCGGGTCGGGCAGGTAGGCCGCTGGCATGCGTGGAACCTGGCCATGCTCATAGCCGAAGACGACTGCATCCACATCGTGATGGCGAACCTCGCTGGAGATAACCACATCACCGACATTCAGGCCTTCGCCGAATCCACCGGCGGAGCCGGTGTTGATCACCACTTCCGGATGATACATGTCGAGCAGCAAGGTAGTGCCAACCGCGGCGTTTACCTTGCCGATGCCGGACTGCAAGATGACGACTTCGACGCCCTGCAACTGACCGGTATGGAAGGTCGAGCCGACATGGTGATGCGTTTCACGATTCTCGAGATGTGAGGCGAGCAGGGCAACTTCCTCGGCCATGGCGCCAATGATGCCTATCTTCTGCATGTGTCGAAGAAACCTTGGGAAAAAGGAGAAAAGGGATTAGGCGAATACCTGGTTCCACTCGCTGCGCTTGGACAGGAACTCGCGTGCCAGATCCTTGGCACCTTCCAGACTGTGGCTGGCGGCCCAACCGCATTGCATTTCGTTGCATGCCGGCACTTCTTCGGCATCCAGTACGTCACGCAGAGTCTTCTCCAGCAGATTCAGGGTGTCGTCATAATCGTCATGATTGATCAGCGCGACATAGAAGCCCGTCTGACAGCCCATGGGGCTGATATCGACAATCTTGTCGGTATGGTTGCGTGACAGCTCTGCCATCAGATGCTCGAGGGAATGCAGCGCAGGCATCTCCATGTGAGTCTTGTTCGGCTGACAGATACGCATGTCGTATTTATGGATTTCATCGCCATGCTGGCCTTTCTTGATACCGGCCAAGCGTACATAGGGCGCTTTAACCTTGGTGTGATCGAGGTTAAAGCTTTCCACGTTCATGGTCTTTTCGTCGCTCATTTTCTCTCCTTGCTAGGTTGCAGGGCTATTCTAGCGCGAATGTCTTAGTCTGACATGGCGTCATGAAGTTCCGCGGCATATAAGGTGTTTTCCAGCAGTGACGCTACCGTCATGGGACCTACACCACCCGGGACCGGAGTAATGTAGCTGGCGTGTGCCGCTGCTGTCTCGAATTCTACGTCGCCAAGCAGCCGGCCGTCAGCGTCCCGGTTGATTCCCACGTCGATGACGATCGCACCGGGCTTGATCCATTCGCCCTTGACCAGGCCGGGTCGGCCAACCGCGACCACCACCAAGTCCGCCTTGCGCACGTGCGCTTCCAGATCACGCGTAAAGCGATGGCAGATAGTGGTGGTGCATCCCGCCAGTAGCAGCTCCAGCGCCATGGGACGGCCGACAATGTTGGACGCGCCGACGATCGTGGCGTCGAGCCCGCGCACTGCGATATGGCTCTCTTCAAGAAGGGTCATGATGCCTTTGGGAGTGCAGGGGCGTAATACCGGCAAGCGCTGGGCCAGGCGGCCGAGGTTGTAGGGATGGAATCCATCGACATCCTTGTCTGGCCGGATTCGTTCGAGGATGGGGCGTGAATCGAGATGCCTGGGTAGCGGCAACTGGAGCAGAATTCCATCAATGGCGCTGTCTGCGTTGAGGCGATCGACCAAAGCTTCAAGCTCTTCCTGGGTGATGGATGCGGGAAGCTGGTGGCGAAACGACTGAACGCCAGCCTGTTCGCAGGCGCGGTGCTTGTTGCGGACATAGATTTCTGAAGCGGAATCCTGACCGACAAGAATGACGGCCAGACCCGGCGTGCGCTTGCCCGCTTCGCGACGGGCCTTGACCTGTCGGGATACTTTTTCACGCACGTGGGCGGCAATCGCCTTGCCGTCGATCAATTGAGCGGTCATCCCCTCTCCCTTGTATGCCAGAGTACTGAAAGGTGCGTCACTGAGGTGGGCAATTCTCGCATGCCGGGGGCGCCAGTCAACGCGAGTTCGTAAGAAATCGCGCTTGAGCATGGCGGCAGGAATCAGTTTGGTCGAAGCTCACGTATGCAAGGTAAGGGCTTGACCTGCCATTAAAGTTGCGTAGAATACGCAGCGCATCGACGGGCTCGAATAACGATTTCAGGTCGTATCGAAAGGCACGGGGTATAGCGCAGTCTGGTAGCGCGCCTGCTTTGGGAGCAGGATGTCGGGGGTTCAAATCCCTCTACCCCGACCACTATCGAACACGACAGGATCGAGTGCGGACCTGAAGCAGCAAGCCTTAGAATGCGCCTATAGCTCAATCGGATAGAGCAACGGCCTTCTAAGCCGTAGGTTGCAGGTTCGAGTCCTGCTGGGCGCGCCAAAGAAGCACCGCTTGCCCGGTAGCACTGTTTGTAGGTTATGGTGGATGTAGCTCAGTGGTAGAGCCCCGGATTGTGGCTCCGGTGGTCGTGGGTTCGATCCCCATCATCCACCCCATATCTCGTTCAGTGTTCATCGATGTTGTATTAACTGCTGCAACAAGCACGTCATGGTGGATGTAGCTCAGTGGTAGAGCCCCGGATTGTGGCTCCGGTGGTCGTGGGTTCGATCCCCATCATCCACCCCATTCGACGTCGCTTTCTTCGATCTCCTTCTCTCGTTCGACTTGCATCCGTCAACCTGACTGTTTTTTACGCCGATGAATCGAGTCGGTGTCCGTCCGTGCCGAGTATTGTCTGGTCCGCTTTGCCTTGTGGCAACGCATCGGCGGAGGATTTAATCACGTTGAATCCGGTTGAAGCCTTGTAATCTGCGGTTATATCCCCATAAAGAGCCTAAAGCGTGCTTGCCAGCGCGTATCGGGATTCTTAGAATCCTCGTTTTAACGCATTTCGAGAACGCCCCCAGTCGGTAGAGGATCATTCATGCAAGTTTCTGTTGAGACGACTTCCCAGATAGAACGTCGCGTCACTGTTCAAGTGCCAGCCACTGAGATCGATCAGGCCGTGGCCGCGCGCCTACAGGAGACCGCCAAGACCGTTCGTCTGAATGGTTTCCGTCGCGGCAAGATTCCGATGGCGGTCGTGCGCCAGCGCTTTGGGCAGGATGTGCGCAACGAGGTGGTGGGCGAAGTCATGCGTCAGCAGTATGTCCAGGCGATTACCCAGGAAAACCTGAATCCTGCGGGATTCCCGTCTATCGAGCCGACGGTTAACCAAGATGGCAAGGACCTTGAGTTCGTGGCCACTTTGGAAATCTATCCCGAGATCGAGCTGACGTCGATTGACGGTGTCGAAGTTGAGCGTCCCAGCGCCGAGATCACTGAAGCCGATATCGATCAGATGATCGAAACCCTGCGCAAGCAGAATGCCGGCTGGGAAGCGGTCGAGCGCGAGGCTGCCGAAGGCGATCAGGTAACCATCGATTTCCAGGGCTTTCTGGGCGATGAGCCTTTCGAGGGCGGCGAAGCCCAGGGGCATGAGTTGGTGATTGGCTCCAATAGCTTTATCCCCGGCTTCGAAGAGCAGCTTGTCGGTATGCAAGCCGGTGATGAGCGCGAAATCAAGGTCACTTTCCCGGAGGATTATCAAGCCGAGCATCTCGCAGGCCAGGAAGCGACGTTCAAGGTCAAGCTCCATAAGGTATCGGCTCAGCAACTGCCCGAAATCGATGCGGACTTCATCCAGAAGTTCGGCGTGGAAGACGGCGATGTCGAGAAGTTCCGTGTCGAAGTCAGGAAAAACATGGAGCGTGAAGTCAAGCAGGCGGTCGAGAATCGTGTCAAACAGCAGGTGCTTGAAGCGCTGAAAGAGGCTAACGAGTTCCCCGTACCGCAAGCGCTGGTGCAGCAGGAAACCGATGGTCTCAAGCGTCAGGCGGCACAGCAGTTCGGTCTGGGTGAGGATTTCGATGTCTCTCAGTTGCCGAACGAGTTGTTTGCCGAACAGGCGAAAAGCCGCGTTCAGGTCGGTCTGTTATTGGCCGAGGTGGTCAAGGTCAATGAGCTTGACGCCAGCGATGACGAAATCAAGGCGCGTGTCGAGGAACTGGCCCAGCAGTATCAGCAGCCCGAGCAAGTGATTGAATATTATCTGAAAAACGATCAGATGAAGAGTCAGATCAAATCTGCACTGCTTGAAGAGAAGGCGGTTGATAAACTGCTGGAACAGGCACAGGTCAAGGATGTGCCCATGTCGTATGAACAGGCCCTGCAGGCGGCCCAGCAAGGCGAGCAGGCCGAAGCAGTGGAAGAAGAGGAAAACGCCTGATCCGAGACTTGTAGATTGATTTTCTGCAGGCCGGACAATGAACCTCAGGCATGTGGAGTATCAGGCACAGCTCTCGAGCAGGATGGCGCTTCGATAACTGCCTTGAGGTTGCGCCACACGCGACAGACCTTAAAGCCGTTTCACTCGGCTCTCCTGGGTATAAGCGTTTAGCAAGACCCGGCTCCGGCCGGGTCGCTAGTCAGGACTCTTCAGTCACCGGATTAAGGAAGCCACGCAATGGGTAACGAGTTTGACATCAGCAACGCAGGCGGTCTGGTCCCGATGGTCGTGGAGCAGAGTGCTCGCGGCGAGCGGTCCTATGACATCTATTCCCGCCTGCTAAAGGAGCGTGTCATCTTCCTGGTCGGCCAGGTCGAAGACTATATGGCGAATCTGGTGGTTGCGCAGCTGCTGTTTCTCGAATCTGAAAATCCTGACAAGGATATTCATTTGTATATCAACTCACCGGGTGGCTCGGTGACTGCCGGCATGTCGATTTACGACACCATGCAGTTCATCAAGCCCGATGTCTCTACCGTCTGCATTGGTCAGGCGGCTAGCATGGGGGCGCTGCTGCTCGCCGGTGGTGCCAAGAACAAGCGCTACTGTCTACCGCATTCGCGGATGATGATTCACCAGCCACTGGGCGGTTATCAGGGGCAAGCGGCGGACATCGAGATCCACACCCGCGAGATACTGACGATTCGGCACAAGCTGAACCGGATCTTGGCTGAGCATACCGGTCAGGACATCGAGACGATCGCCCGGGATACCGATCGGGATAACTTCATGGATGGTGGCCAGGCGGTTGAATATGGCTTGATCGATGCCATGCTGGATAAGCGCCCTGCATCCTGATAGCGTTTAACCCATTACATGCATTTCCGGCGGTCGCTGACCGCCACCATCAAGAGGTAAGCGAATGGCCGACGGCAAAGGCAAAGACGAGAACGGCAAACTGCTGTACTGCTCGTTCTGCGGCAAGAACCAGAACGAAGTGCGCAAGCTGATCGCGGGTCCTTCCGTCTATATCTGCGACGAGTGTGTCGATCTGTGCAACGACATCATTCGCGAAGAAGTCCTGGAGGCCGACGCTGAGGGCGACGAGGATCGGCTGCCGGTTCCGCGTGAGATACGCAATACACTCGATGATTATGTGATTGGCCAGGATCGCGCCAAGATGGTGCTTTCCGTTGCCGTTTATAATCATTACAAACGTTTGCGGGCGGGCACGAAATCGGACGATGTCGAGCTGGGTAAATCCAATATTCTGCTGATCGGGCCTACCGGTAGCGGCAAGACGCTATTGGCGGAGACGCTGGCGCGTCTGCTGAATGTTCCCTTTACCATAGCCGATGCGACTACCCTGACCGAAGCGGGCTATGTCGGAGAGGATGTCGAGAACATCATCCAGAAGTTGCTGCAAAAATGCGACTACGATGTCGAAAAGGCGCAGCGCGGAATTGTCTATATCGATGAGATCGACAAGATTTCACGCAAGTCGGACAATCCTTCGATTACGCGCGATGTCTCGGGTGAGGGGGTGCAACAGGCGTTGCTCAAGCTCATCGAAGGCACCACTGCCTCGGTTCCGCCTCAAGGCGGGCGCAAGCATCCCCAGCAGGAGTTCCTGCAGGTCGATACCGGCAGTATTTTGTTCATCGTGGGCGGCGCTTTCGCAGGGCTGGAAAAAGTCATTCGCGACCGTGCGGAAAAAGGCGGGATTGGCTTCAATGCCAGCGTCAAAAGTAAGGATGCGACCAAAGGCATGGGTGATGTACTGGCCGATGTCGAGCCTGAAGACCTGGTTAAGTTCGGCCTGATTCCCGAGTTTGTCGGACGTCTGCCGGTTATTGCGACACTGACCGAGCTCAGCGAAGACGCGTTGATCCAGATTCTCACGGAGCCCAAGAATTCCTTGATCAAGCAATACGCCAAGCTGTTTGAAATGGAAGGCGTGGAGCTTGAGTTCCGGGAAGATGCCTTGCGTTCGGTTGCACACAAGGCAATGGAGCGCAAGACCGGGGCGCGTGGGCTTCGTTCGATTCTCGAATCCGTGCTGCTCGATACCATGTATGAAGTGCCTTCTCTGGAAGGCGTGAGTAAAGTGGTGATCGACGATTCGGTAATCGCCGGTGACAGCGAGCCGCTGCTGATCTATTCCAAGCAGGAAGAAAGCAAGGTGGCAGGCCAGGACGGTTGAGAACTTGATCCCGGCAGAAAAAGGGGCCGTCAGGCCCCTTTTTCTTAGCCCTGCCATGTACACGGAGTTGAGCCAAATCCACTCGCTAGTCGGCGGACCACGTTGCACAAGATGATTGCAGTTTCGCCGCGTCGGTTGATTGCGCTTCTTCGGTAAATGCTGCCTGGTATGCGCTGCGGCCTGTTATCCATCGTGATAACGCCAACGGGCCATGCGCCAATGTCTATTTAGTGCGGGTAATACCGAGTCTGGCTGCGGTTGCATCCTTCTTCTTCACCCCCATATCACTGGGTATGCGAGCGCCGCCTTATGGCGGCCCATCCACCCGAATATTGAGGAACGTCTGCGATGGAGCAGAACGCTGAACAGACTTTGAGTCTGCCCCTTCTTCCCCTGCGCGATGTGGTCGTCTATCCGCAGATGGTCATTCCCCTGTTCGTGGGTCGTGAGAAGTCGATCCAGGCGCTGGAAGCCGCCATGGAAAATGACAAGCGCATCCTGCTTGTCGCACAGCGCGAAGCGGGTCAGGACGATCCTGAATCCGGCGACCTGTTCTCGGTCGGCACGGTGGCGGACATCATGCAACTGCTCAAGCTGCCTGACGGCACTGTCAAAGTGCTGATCGAAGGCAGCTTCCGCGCCGATATCCGATCGGTCAGCACGGTCGAGCAGGGATATAGCGTAGCCGAAGCCGCGACGCGTGAAAGCCACCCCTTGACCGAGCGCGAACAGGAGTCCCTGGTTCGCGTACTGCTCAATCAATTCGAGCAGTACGTCAAGTTGTCGAAGAAAGTGCCCAACGAGGTGCTCAATTCCTTGCAGGGCATCGAAGATCCCAGCCGTCTCGTCGATACGATCTGCGCTCATCTGTCGCTGAAGATTGGCGACAAGCAGGAACTGCTCGAGATGGATCGCGTACGTGACCGCATAGAGCATCTGATGGCGCTCATCGAGTCCGAGATCGACCTGCTTCAGGTCGAAAAACGCATCCGCTCACGCGTCAAGGATCAGATGGAAAAATCCCAGCGCGAGTATTATCTCAACGAGCAGATGAAGGCCATCCAGAAAGAGATGGGCGAGCTCGAAAATGTTCCCAATGAGGCCGAGAAGTACGAGCAGAAGATCAAGGACGCCGGCATGCCTCAGGAGGCGGCTGAAAAGGCTACCCAGGAGTTGGGCAAGCTGAAGATGATGTCGCCGACCTCGGCCGAAGCGACCGTGGTGCGCTCCTACCTGGATTGGTTGCTTGCCGTGCCGTGGAAAAAGCGCACCCGCGTCAAGCATGATCTGGAACGCGCCGTGTCGGTGCTGGATGAAGACCATTACGGCCTCGAGGAAGTCAAGGAGCGTATCCTTGAATATCTCGCTGTTCAGAAGCGTGTCAAGAAGCTCAAGGGACCCGTGCTCTGTCTGGTGGGGCCGCCAGGGGTTGGCAAGACATCGCTGGGACAGTCCATCGCTCGAGCGACGAATCGCCAGTATGTCCGGCTGGCGCTCGGTGGCGTACGAGACGAGTCGGAGATTCGTGGCCACCGGCGTACCTATATCGGATCGCTGCCCGGCAAGATGATCCAGCGCATGAGCAAGGCGGGCGTCAAGAACCCCCTGTTCCTGCTCGACGAGGTCGACAAGATCGGCATGGACCATCGCGGAGACCCGTCCTCGGCGTTATTGGAGGTGCTCGATCCTGAGCAGAACGATAAGTTCAACGATCATTACCTGGAGCTGGATTACGATCTCTCCGAGGTGATGTTCATCTGTACCGCCAACTCGATGAACATTCCAGGTCCTTTGCTGGATCGTATGGAAATCATTCGTCTACCCGGTTACACCGAAGACGAGAAGCTGGCCATCGCCAAGCGCTATCTGGTGCCCAAGCAGCTCAAGGCGAATGGCTTGAAGGATCAGGAGCTCGACATCAGCGATGAGGGCTTGCTGGAGCTGATCCGCTACTATACTCGGGAAGCTGGCGTGCGCGAGCTTGAGCGCCAGATCGCCAAGGTCTGCCGTAAAGTGCTGCGCGAGCGCGTTGAGTCCGAAGGCAAGGCGGGAGCGCAGTCTAGCCAGACATTGACGGCGGAGGATATCGAGAAGTATGCCGGTGTCCGGCGTTACAGCTATGGTCTGGCCGATCAGCAGGATCAAGTCGGCCGCGTGACCGGGCTGGCTTGGACATCGGTTGGCGGTGAGCTGCTCAATATCGAGTCTGTCATCACCCCAGGCAAGGGGCGCGTCAACAAGACGGGCTCTTTGGGGGATGTCATGAAGGAGTCGGTGAGTGCCGCGCATACCGTCGTGCGGGCCAAGGCTATCCCGCTAGGGATCGATCCGGAACGCTTCGAGAAGGAAGACCTGCATATCCACGTTCCCGAGGGTGCCACTCCCAAGGATGGCCCCAGCGCGGGTATTGCCATGGTGACCGCGATGGTATCGGCCTATACCGAGCGCCCGATCCGTTGTGACGTAGCCATGACAGGGGAAGTGAACCTGCGTGGAGAAGTGATGCCCATCGGTGGGCTCAAGGAGAAATTGCTGGCGGCGCGGCGCGGTGGTATAAAGACGGTGCTTATCCCGGAAGAGAATCGTCGGGATCTGAAAGAAGTTCCGGATAATATCAAGAACGCATTGGATATTCGCCCGGTACGGTGGATCGATGAAGTTCTCGATGTGGCGTTAGCAGGAAAGCCGGAGAATGGAGAGGATGATAGTCGTCCTGAAGATTCCACTTCTTCGCATACATCGATTAGTACACATTAAGTCTATTTACCAATCATGGCGGGGCGAAAATCCCGCCATGACGCGGTTTGGCGCGGGTATTGCTTGACATGTGTTTCATTGCATTGCTATAAATTGCGGCTTTGCTGTCAAAGCGTTAACCACCCGAGTTTTGCGCCGATTTCCAGTAATTCTCGTAACAGTCAAGGGGTGAAGAGTGAACAAGTCCGAGCTGATCGAAGCCATTGCCGCATCCGCCGACATTCCGAAGGCCGCTGCAAGCCGTGCACTCGACGCGATGATCGAGACCGTCACCGATAGCTTGAAAAAAGGTGATTCTGTAGCACTGGTAGGTTTCGGTACCTTCTCCATCAAGGAGCGTGCTGCACGCACCGGTCGTAATCCGCAGACCGGCAAGCCGATCGAAATCAGCGCCGCCAAGGTGCCGAGCTTCAAAGCGGGCAAGGCGCTGAAGGATTCGGTCAACTAAGACTGGAAGCTGGCGGGCCGCCTGGATATCTGCCGTTTGTTCCAAGCAGTGAATATTCTGCTGACGAACTACTACCGCTCAGGGTGGGGTCGCCCAAAATAAGCGTATCGCTAAGCGATGCGCTTTTTTATTGCTTTCATGCTCAAATCCGGTCGTCTTGATGTCTTCTCACGATGAGTCGTTATAATGCGGCTCGGAACAAAAAACCATCATTTTGAGGCCAGCATGCTGCAACGTATCCGAGAAGGCTCCCAAGGGTGGATCGCAAAGGCCATTGTCGGGGCAATCATCGTCACTTTCGCCTTTTTTGGCGTGGAGTCGCTGGTAGGCCTCTTCAGCGCAAGTAGCGATACTGTCGCAACGGTCAATGGGGAAGAGATAAAGCGCCAGGAAGTCGAGCTACAGGTTCAGCGGGGCATACGCTCTGGTCAGGTGCCGCCTGAACAGGAACGCGAATTCCGCGCCGAGGTCATCGAGCAGACGATTAATCGCACCTTGCTTGAGCAGTACGCTGAAGAGGGTGACATGTATCTGTCCGAAGCGCAGCTCGATCAGATTATCGTCGGCTTGCCTGAATTCCAGGATCAGGATGGGCGCTTTTCCAGTGAGATATTCCGTAACAGGCTAGGCAGCGCCGGTTACACGCCGCTGTCTTTCCGTCAGCAACTGAGGACCGACATGCTGCGTCAGCAGTTGCAGCAGGGACTGGCTCAGGCGGCCTTTATGCTGCCCTTCGAGCGTGAACGCCTGACTGCGCTGCAGAACCAGACGCGGGACTTCCGTTACGCCGTACTGGATGAGACAAACCTGGCGGCGCCTGTCGAGGTGAGCGATGAAGATCTGCAGGATTACTATGCTTCTCATCAGCAGGCCTATCAGCGTCCCGAGCAAGTGCGTCTGCGTTATGTCGTGCTAGACAAGGCCGACCTGGCTCAGGGGCTCGAGGTGAGCGAGCAACAGCTGCAGCAGGCATATGCGGCCGCACAGCGCGAAGCGCCCCGTCAGGTATCCCATATCATGGTCGATTTTGGTGATGAGCGTAGCCGCGAGGAGGCGCGAGCCATCCTCCAAGAGGTTCAGCAGCGGCTTGCCGATGGGGCCGATTTCGCCGAGTTGGCGCAGGAATATTCCGAGGACGCGACCACGGCCGAAGAGGGTGGATCGCTTGGCGTCATTAACCGAGGTTTCTTTGGCGAAGACTTCGAAAATGCCGCTTTCAGTCTCGAGAAGGGACAGGTGTCTTCGATCGTCGAAACCGAGAACGGCTTGCACCTTATCAAGGTGACTGGCCTGGAATTGCCCTCGTTCGAAGAGATGCGCGATCAATTGGCCGAACAGGCGCGTCTGGCCGCGGCCGACGATGTCTTCAATGAGCGTGTGCAAATCCTCATCGATGAAAGCTTCGCGGCCGAGGACCTGGCCAGTGTCGCCGAAGACCTGGGGTTGACGGTGCAGGAGTCCGACTGGGTCTCACGTAACGATGCTTCAGGCATACTCTCGGAGCCTGGCGTCATGGATGCGGCATTCATGCCGGATGTGCTGGAGGAAGGCTATAACAGCGATGTCTTGGAGTTGGATGATCAGCGTCGCATGGTGTTGCGTGTCACCGATCACCGGGCCGCGACGACACTGCCGTTCGAAGAGGTTGAAGCGCAGGTGCGGGCCGCTGTCGAGCAGGCTAAGACGCGTGAGGCGCTGATGGCACAAGCCGAAGAAGCCGTGGCTGCGCTGCGCAGCGGAGATACGTTGGAACTCGATTGGCAACAGGCCGAAGATGTCTCCCGCCAGGGCGAGGAACAGGCAATCCCCCAGGCCGTCCTCGCCGAGGCTTTCCGCCTGCCCCAGCCGCAAGACGGTGCGGCTTACGGCACGGTGGCGACCCAGAATGGGGCCGCTGTCGTCGCCCTGACGGAAATTAACGCGGGTGACAGTGAGGATCAGGTGGGTGGTTTCGTGGTGCAACTGGCGGAGCGTCTACGTGCTCAGGCGGCTATCCAAGGGCTTAACGACACGTTGCGTCAGGATGCCGAGATCGAACGTCTATAGCATGCCGGATTGACTCGGGAAACCCGCATCGCTGGAATTGCAGGGCGCAGCTGAAACTGCGCCCTGTTTTTTTACATTCCTGAGGCTCGACAGGAAGTTGCGGGCCGCGCATGAGCCTCCTACCCTGAAACCATTGAATCATTATCAGGCTAGGAGACAAGCGACATGACCGTATCCCACTATTTCACCCTCGATGAGCATCCGCGCGGCCTTCCGGAGCGTGAGCTGTTTCAGTTTCGTGAAACGCCACTGGAGGATGTCGCCGAAGGTGAAGTGCGTGTGCGTAACACGTGGCTGTCCGTAGATCCGTACATGCGCGGCCGGATGAATGGCGTAAAGACGTATGTCGAGCCGTTTAAGCTGGGCGCGCCGCTTCAGGGCGGAGCGATCGGCGAAGTCGTGGCGTCTCGCCACCCACGCTTTCATCAGGGGGATCGTGTGCGTCATATGTTTGGCTGGCGCGATGTCGCTCAGGTCCCTGGGGACCACCTCGAGCCGCTGCCGGTGTATGACGTGCCGGAACAGGCCTATCTTGGCGTACTGGGTATGCCGGGTATGACGGCCTGGACCGGTTTGAATCTTATTGCGCAGCTTCAGGAAGGCGAGCGGGTGCTGGTCAGCGCGGCGAGCGGGGCGGTCGGCTCGCTGGCCGTGCAACTGGCTAAGAGCAAAGGGTGCCAGGTCGTTGGCGTGGCAGGTAGCCAATCCAAGCTGGATTGGCTCGAGGCGCGGGGTGTCGGGGCGGTCAGCTATCGCGACAAGGATGCGCAGGCGCTGACCCAGGATCTCAAGGAGGCTTGCCCCGAGGGGTTTGATGTCTATTTTGAGAACGTGGGGGGCGTGCTGCTGGAAGCGGCACTCAACAATCTGCGCGATCACGGGCGTATCGCCGTATGTGGCATGATCGAGCGCTACAATGACACGACGCCGCAACCGGGACCGTCGAACCTGTTCCTGTTGACCTCCAAGCGGGCACGTATGCAGGGCTTTATCGTCAGTGAGCACTGGGATCACTACCTGCAGTTTCTGGATGAAGTGGCGCCACATGTCGAACATGGCGACATCGACTATCAGGAAACCATCGAGGAGGGGCTCGAGAGAACGCCGGATGCTTTCCTCAAGCTTTTCGAAGGGGGCAATCAGGGCAAGATGCTGGTGCGCTTGAACACCTGACCCGCGTAGCAGGGTTGCTGACCGCTCATCGTCAAGTCTTGCGATGGTAGGCGCCGCCGATAGGTGGCGCCTTTTTTTATGTGCCGGTGACGCTTTCCCACCAGATAAGGGCGCTCATGGCGTGTTCGCGTCGCTCGCCGCAGATATCGCGATCATAAGCGAAGTCTTGACAGACGGCGGGGCGGCGAGGGTCGCCGAACAGTCGGCAGCGATTGTCTGCATCCAACTGCACGCAACGCACCCCGGCAGGTTTGCCTTGCGGCATGCCGGGAATCGCAGAGGTAATGGAGGGCGCAATACAGCAGGCGCCACATCCCACACGACATGCCATAAAGAGTATCCAGTGTCGAAAACAATGAGTTTAATGCAATCAGACGTTTTCGCCGATCCGCCGCGCTAAATCGCCATTCATTTCGGCGGTCTCTTCTGACATGGCAAAGCTTCCCGCTTCGACGCGCAATTGGGGCAGGGCGGAGGGGTAATGCGCATTGATATACGCGATGAGTTTTTCGCGCACCTCACAGCGCAAATCGAAGGCGTCGCCCCCGCTACCGGCACTGACCAGGATTCTTACCTGCATGGTGCGCTCGCTGAAATCGGTGGCTTGTACCACGCATACCTTGCCATCCCAGTACTGCGACGCCTCGACGATGCGTGCCAGTTCCTCGCGTAAAGGGTCCAGGGGAAGCGTGTAATCGACGTAGAGGAAGACGGTACCAATCAGATCGGCACTATTGCGCGTCCAGTTCTGAAAGGGATTGTCGATGAAATAATTGATTGGCAACACCAGGCGCCGCAGGTCCCAGATTTTGATCACCACGTAGGTCAGAGTCAGCTCTTCGACGCGTCCCCATTCGCCTTCGACCACGACGGCATCATCCAGGCGTATGGGCTGCGTCAGCGCTATTTGAATGCCGGCCAGCAGGTTACCGAGCACCTTCTGGGCGGCAAAGCCGACCACGACGCCGATAATCCCCGCCGAAGCCAGAATGCTGGCTCCCAGCTGACGCACCTTGTCGAAGACCATCAGCATCGAGGCTACCGCCAGGACGATGATGATGAAGTTGACCAGCTTGCGCAGCATCGCCACCTGGGTATGAACCTGGCGGGCACGCAGGTTATCCGTGACGTCGGTGCGAAAGCGCGAGTGCAGTATGTTCTCGCCGATGCCTACCATGTAGATCAGCACTACCGCGATACCTGCAATAAGGGTCAGGCTGGCAAGGTTGTGCAGGGCGGTCTGCAATCCAGGGGAATCGGTTGCCAGGGGAAGCAGGGAAAAGAGCAGCAATACGGGGAAGAAGACGGCGCAGCAGCGGGCAAGGAACGGCAGAAAGTAACGGTCCAGAGCGTTGCTGCGGTTTTGCGACCAGCGATCCAGATAGCGGATCATACGCCGGGCGACACGCAGCAATAGCCAGACGACCAGCACTGCGCCCAGCGTATGCGTTGTGACCAGCAGGGCCATTCGCGCCGGAATGTCGGGCAGCAACGTGACCATCGCCAGGGCGGGGCCATAAAGCCAGATCAGGCATTGGACGGGAAGATATACGGCCTGCCCGAAAACCCGAATACCGCGTAGACGGGGATTGACGCTGACCTGTACGTATCGGTGCAGTTGGCGCAATCCCAGCGATAGTGCAAACAGCAGTACTAGAATCGACAGGGCGATGGCCCAATTGGAAATTGACGTACCGAGTTGGCGTTCGAGCCACTGCATTCCTTGGGTCTCCATTCCTTGGGTTTACGTCAGTTGAAAAGGACCGTCGGGTTGATGGGCATCCATGTCGCATGTGCCTGCCGTCAACTACCAGCCCATGGCAGAGCATAGTGAGCCATCGATACAGAGGGGCGTGCTATGGCTGCCACTGGCTCTGCCTAGCCGCCGCTGGCCTCGGCGAAAGCGCCCTTGCCTATACCTTCGAAGGCCTGTACGCGGATGTGCGCTTTGCTGTCCCGGGCGATCTCATGGGCTATCCAGGCGGCGATATGTTCTACGGTTGTCGGTGTTGGCAGTACCTCGCAACGCTCACTGGGCAGGCGCAGAAAGAACTGACCCTGAGCGCTACGGTAGCGCGTTGTCAGTTGGTCATGTCGCTCGTCATCGCCGTCGACAATATCCTCCACGTCGATCAGATAACGATCCGTTAAGCGTTGGGCCCATTGCGCCTCGAGCTTCGCGTCGCGCGTACCGTTGTGCCAAATATGCAAACGTGAACGGTGGCCATGCGCGATGCGCTGGCAGTTACCGACGTGGCGCTTGAGGCCGTGACTGTAAGTGTAGGCGGCCTCGTCGATATGTTCCTCATGTAGGGTCAGCCGAATGGCCTCGACCCGCGGTGGGGGACGCCGGGTCAGGGCTTCGCCGTAATGACGCGCCAGTCGCTCGGCGGTGATCTCGCTCCAGGGCAGCAGGGTGAATGCCTGGCGCGGGCCGCGCACCTCCATGCTGTAGGGAAGCGTCGCACGCAGGCAAAGACCCTCGGCACACTCATGTACCGTCACTCCTGGCGCCTTCGTGGGCACTACAAGCGTGTGGTCCGCCTCGGCGTCGAGGCGCGATTTGATCCAGGGTTTGACCTCGCCGAAGTCAAACAGCATGCCGTCCTCGCCGAGCTCACCGTCAAGTTCGGCGTTGACCTGCCAGCTAACCCCGATCAACCCGCGGCTCGGGCACCAGAGCGACGCATCAAACTGCGTCAAGCCGTTGACGAAAAGGGTCATCAATCAATCTCCGCGATCTTGTGCGTCTGTAGCGAAAGTTGCCACTGGGGATGGGCCAGGCAATACGCCACGGTCGCTGTCATCGTCGTGCCGTTCATGCCTTGCGGCTGAAGATCCATGGGCTGAAGGTAGAAGTGGCCGAAAGTATGTGCCTTGAACCGCTCAGGTGGAGCATCGGCCTGCGGATAGACCAGTTTGAGCTCGTCCCCGCATGTGATGGCTAGCTTCGTCTGGCCTTTGGGACTCACGCATAACCAGTCGATGCCCGGCGGGGGAGGCAAGGTGCCGTTGGTTTCCACGGCGACCTCGAAATCGCGGGCGTGCATGGCCTCGATCAAGGCGCTATCGAGTTGCAACAGCGGCTCGCCGCCGGTGAACACGACGTAGGGCGTCGCCCGCCTACTCTCCGCCGGCCACAGTGTTGCGAGATGCGTTGCGAGCGCTTCGGCGTCCCGGAAGCGTCCACCATTCTGGCCATGGGTGCCGATGAAGTCGGTGTCGCAGAAACGACAGGCGCTACTGGCACGATCCTGTTCGCGACCCGACCATAGGTTGCAGCCGGTAAAGCGACAGAACACGCTGGCGCGGCCGGCCCGCGCACCTTCGCCCTGCAGCGAATAGAAGGCTTCCTTAACGTGATACATTCAGTCCCCTTGGGTCGTCGCTGTCGGCTGAGTGTCGCGGCGCTTACGGTACGGCAGCGGGTCGCTTAGACCATGCGCGGCAAAGGCGGCCAGGCGCTCCCGGCAGCTACCGCACTCACCGCAGGCCTCGGCCTCGCCCAGGTAGCAGGTCCAAGTCTGGGCATAATCGAGATGCAGGGCCAGACCGTCGGCGAGGATGTCGGCCTTATGGCTATGCAGATAGGGCGCGCGAATCTCCACGGCCTCGAAATTGGCAATCGCGGCGACCTCGTTCATGCGCTCGACGAATTCGGGGCGGCAATCGGGATACAGTGCATGGTCTCCACCATGCGCGCCGTAGAAGACCACCGGGGCACCGATATTGACCGCCTGGGCGATCGCCAGGGACAGCAGGATCATGTTGCGGTTGGGTACCACCGTCGCGGTCAGGTTGCTATCGTTGTAATCGCCGCTGGGCATGGCGCGGCGGGTGTCGGTCAACGCCGAATTGCCAATCAGGCCATGAATGGCTCGAATGTCCACGACCTGATGGGCGATGCCCAGTTGTTGACAGACGTGACGGGCGACATCGAGTTCACGGGCGTGACGTTGGCCGTAGTCGAATGACAGGGCGTGAATTTCAAAGCCCTCGGCGATGGCACGATGCAGTACGGTAAAGGAGTCCATGCCGCCGGAATAGATCACTACGGCACGCAGGGAAGAAGGGGATAGAGCAGACGCCACGAAAAAACCTCTTTCGGAGAATTTATAGGATCCGCCGCAGCGGTTGGCCGGGATCCGGTCCGGACAAGGGGGCTATTGTAGCGAGGCCCGATCTAGCTGACCAGCGCACCCCTATGCGATCCGTCGCTTGCCCTTTGCAAGTGGCGGTTTATGGTGGTTATCGTTACTCTCGTGACAGCCACGATCACATTGGAAATATGCATGGCGACTATCGAACACAGCGCGGTGTTGCATGCAACGCCGGAACGCGTTTTTGCACTGCTTGAGCACGTCGAAAACTTTGCCGACTATTCGGACATGATCGAGGCGATTGTACCGCTGGGGGAGTCCCGCTACCGCTGGCATGTGCGGGCCGTGGGCATGGATTGGAGCTTCGATGTGCTGATCACTGAATGTCAACCGCCTTCGACCCTGGCGTGGGAATCCATCGATGGGGTGCGTAATCAAGGCCGCTACGAGTTGCGGCCGGTGGCTGAAGGCACGCATGTCCAACTGACGCTGGAGTACCAGATTCGCAACAAGCTGGTGGAGAAAGCCGTCAACAAGGCGGCTACGCCACTGGTCAGCCAAGTCAGTCGGCAGATTCTCGATCGCGTCGAAGCTCGCCTGCAGGAGACGAAGTGACCGACGCTCCCGCGCCGGCCGGCTCAGGCTTGAGGATTCAGCGCTCGCCCGCCAGGGATGTCAGAAACCGCTCGCGGCGATCCCGATGTTCCAGCGGCTGGGCCACGAGATGAACCAGTTTGGTGATGACGGCTTCTGGCGTCATGGCGTCGCCTGAAAGTACCCCGGCTTCCACCAACCCTTGTCCTGTCGCGTAGGTGCCCATCGTGACGGGGCCATGCGGGCACTGGCTGATCGCGACGAGCAGCTTACCTTCGCCGCTGGCCTCGGCCAGGGTACCGAGTAGGGCCGGGTCATCGGGAATGTTGCCACTGCCCCAGACTTCCAGCAGCGCTGCGTGCACCTGTGTATCGTTCAACCAGCTGGCAATATGCCGCGCGGCGATACCCGGCCAGAGCGGGATACGTACCACGGGTGACGCCGGAAGCGAGGCCAGGTCGGGCAACTCGAAGCGGGGGGCGCCGCGACGCTGGCTTGCCAGTCCTCGCGAAGGGTAGAGGATGGCGTCGCCGTCGACGATTTCTCCCAGCAGGGGATAGTTGGGACTGATAAACGCTTCGAAGGCCTGAGTGTCCCATTTGCGCGAGCGACAACCGCGTAGCAATTTACCCCCGAAACAGACGGCGACCTCCTGTAGCCTCGGATGTTCGGCGAAGCGCAAGGCGGCTTCGATATTGGCGAGGGCATCGCTGCCGTCGGCTTCCAGGGGCTTCTGGGCGCCGGTAACGATCACTGGCTTGCCGGTTCCCAAGAGCTGAAACGCCAGGCTGGAGGCTGTCCAGGCCAATGTGTCGGTGCCGTGCAGCACCACGAAGCCGGCATACTGGTCGTACTGCGCCGCGATATCTCTGGCCAGGCGCTGCCAGTCGGCTGGCGTGGCACTGCTCGAGTCGATGGGAGCGGCATATTCCACTAAGTCGAATTCAGGTAACGAAGCTTGGCGTGCCGGAGAGAGTTGCATCATGGCCTGGCGCAGGCGCGGCTCGAAATCATTGCCAGGCTGAAGCCCGCGTGAGCCGTTTACCATGCCTAGCGTGCCGCCAGCATAAATCACAAGAAGAGACGCCATAGCGAGAATCCCTCTCTACACTTTGATCATGTTAATAAGGCAATCGGGGTGACCGCCGCTCAGGAATCCCCGCCAATTCTTGCAACCTTGCATACCCTGCGAAGCGTGTTACCGCCTCGAGGATAAGGCTAGGAGCGGATAAATAGGCGTCCTTGGGGATCGGTGTCCAGGCGTCTGTCGCGCCCCGCGAGCCCACCAAGAAAGGCCGCGATAACGATGATCGCGGTAAACAGGGCCGCCATCACGTTCAGGCTGTCGGTGTAGTGCAGTATCAGACCGACCGCCAGCGGCCCCAGCGCCGCCAGACAATAGCCGAAGCCCTGCGCCATGCCGGAAAGTTCCCCCGCCAGGCGCGAATGGGCCGTCCGTAACACGATCAACGAAAGCGCCAGACTAAAACTGCCGCCTTGTCCGAATCCCAGCAGGATAGCGTTTGCCCATTTCCACTCCAGTGGCGCCAGAAGCAAGCCGAGCAGGCCGATGCCGGTTACCGACAACATTAGCCAGATGGCAGGGCGTTGGTCACGTCCCAGGCGCGCCAGCCAGGGGGCGCCGAGTGCTGTCACCAGTTGGGCCATGAGCGAGATCGCCAGTAGCCAGCCCGATTCGGCTTCGCTTAATCCGCGTCGCTGCAGCAGTACCGGCAACCAGCCGAACACGATGTAGGCAAGCGAGGATTGGGTGCCCATGAACAGGGTAACGTGCCACGCTAGGGAAGCGCGTCTGAGTTTCAGAGGCGTGAAGTGCGCTGGCGTGTGGATGCTTTGCGGCCAGGGATGCGGCGTCCGGATATACCATACTACCAACGCGATAAACGCCAGCAGGGCCCAACTGCCCAGCCCGATACGCCAGTCATTGAAGGCGTTGGCTATCGGGACGCTGAAACCGGCGGCCAATGCTGCGCCCAGGCATAGTGCCATGGTATAGACACCGGTCAGCAGGTCGGCTTGGTCGGGGCGTTCGCGTTTCACCAAGGCGGGTAGCAGGGTGCCGGCAATGCCGATAGCCGCGCCCGCCATCAGCGTGCCCAAGAACAGCCGCCAGGGCGTACTGCTGGCACGGATCAACAGGGCTGTGCCCAGGATAAGCAAGGCCAGCGACAACGTTCGCTCGGCACCGAGGCGTCGGGTCAAGCGTGGCGCCAGAGGGGCAAAAAGCCCCAGGCACAATACCGGAAGTGTGGTGAGTGCGCCGATAGCCAGCTCGGACAGGCCGGTACTCTGCTGTATCCGCAGCAGCACAGGGGCCAGCGAGGAGAGTGCGGGTCGCAAGTTCAGAGCGACCAGAATCATCAGCGGAAGAAACGATAGAAGGCCTGCCTGCCTTGCGGTCGATGTCATGCGGGGCTCGCGCGGGTGGGAAGGCAGGTAGGCTATCAGGGACGCGTCGTCAGGTCACGGGTGTGCGTTCCGCAGTGCCCATGCATGTGGTGCATGTTCAGCTGATCTCGTGGCCTAGGATGACCTGACAGATCGCCGCGAAGGAGCGGGCTTCGGGGGGCTGGTTCAGGTCGATACCCAAGGCCCGGCTGATGTCGGAGGCGGACACCAAGCCGCGAATGCGCGCGGCGCCGTCGGCTGTCGGCTCGGTCACCAGAATGTGCTGATCGCCAAAGGACTTCAGCGTTTCGACGAGATCGCCGACATTGGCGTGCTCCAGCTTGGCCAGTGGCAGCGCATGAAGCTGATGACGAGGTGACTGCACCATTTCTACGGTCACTTCATCGCGTCCCACCTGGTACTGCTGCATGGCGAGGGTGACCCGGCGACCACCGATCAGCTCGCGTGCGGTGACCACGCCGGTGAAGCGGCCTTCAGTGTCGATGACCATCAACAGCCGCACACCTGCCTGCTTCATGACGTTCAAGGCATGGACGGCACTATTCAATGCCAGGATGCTCTGAGCGCGAGTCACCTGGAAATCGGTGAGCAATGCACGAGCCGGGCTTTCGAGGCTTAATGTGTGCTCGGTGGTCGGTGGCTGGGCAATATGCGTGACGTCATCGAGGGTGTCGAGACGCAGCGCTGCATAGCGGCGCAGAGTAGAAGAGCTGTTCGTGTGCGGCATGATGAAGAGGGTCCTTACGGCCTTGTCTGGAAAATGTTGAGCTTCGCTCGCCAATATCTCCGACAAGACCTGAGTGTAGAGGGTTCCGATCGCCCGGCGTCTCCGGCGGTCAGCAATTCAAAAAGCTAATCAAGCCAACACCGAAAAAGACCGCGTCAGAAGGCGCTGGTTCCGTCATTGCGGCCAAAACCTCTCGCACCGAGATTTACAGGTGGGGACGAAGGTCGCCGCGCACACTGTCGAGAAAGGTGATGAATCGTGTGTCATCGGAATTGTCGTGCCGATCGATACGACACCCCAGGCTCATGGTGCGCTTGACGAGTATCTCATCGAAGATTTCCAGTGTGACCTTCTGACCGGCTTTGTCGCCAGGAGTCAGGATGCCATCTTCGAGCGTGAAGCTTTCCAATAACGTGGCTCGGACTCGGGTAGTCCCGCCTTCGGCGAGCACCCGCCTGACGAATAGCCAGCCTTCACATGCCAAGGTCTCGTTATTTTCGCGTTTGCGCTGGAACAGGGTGCGATAGCAGGCGCCTTCCTTGGCTCCCTGGTCGGCCATGCTGCGGTAGGCCTGGGTCACGCGGGTCGCCATGGCGCCGGATTCCGCCATCTTGCGCAGGGCGGCTTGATGCTCACGGCTCACCTGGTCCTGACGCTGAAAGCGTTGCCAGAGATGATAATCGGCGAATAAACGGGTCGAATCCATTACAACTCCTGCGGTTGGGCAGCGAAACCCCTATCTTCTCTTATTCCGCCCGCCCATGACCAGAAAACCTGCCCTGACAGAGGGGGCCATTGCCATGCGCACGCGTCGGGGGGGTATATCTTTCTATCATTCCTGGCGGAACGGCCCTGAAATGCGTCTGCTCGTTAAAGTTCGGCGCCATGAAGCCGATGTAGGGGAATAGGACACATATATAGCGCCTTCTCATGCCGCGGAGACTCGGGTGGCATGATACAAAAGGCACCATCTCAGAGGGATGTCATGGCTACGATTTCATCATTGGGGATCGGTTCGGGACTGGATCTCAGCAGCCTGCTGGATCAGCTGAAATCTGCCGAACAGGAGAAGCTCTCTCCCATCGTATCCCAGCAGAGCAGCTATAAAGCCAAGCTGTCTGCTTTCGGGCAGTTGGAAAGTTCCCTGGACAAGCTGCAAACGGCCGCCGCCGCACTCAACAAGGCGGAGACCTTCCAGGCGGTCACCAGCAGTATTACCGGTGATGCCGTCACGGCATCCGCCGGTAGCGAAGCCGTGCCCGGACGTTACGAGGTATCGGTCACGCAACTGGCCAAGGCGCAATCGCTGGCGTCTCAGGGAGTGGCTGACAAGACTGCATCGATAGGTCAGGGCACGCTCGATTTCACAATAGGTGAGGGCGATAGCGCTTCATCTTTCACGGTAACCGTCGACGAAAGCAATGACTCCCTGGAAGGACTGCGTGACGCCATCAACGCCAAAGAGGCTGGTGTCACGGCTTCCATTGTCAACGACGGAGATCCTGCCAATCCTTACCGTCTGGTACTGACATCCGATGAAACCGGAACCGAGTCGCAGATCACTGCCATCAGTGCTGGCGCCGACAGCGATGTTGAACTAAGCACGAAATTCAGCTATCCCGAAACGACAGACGGTAGTAGCACCACTGGAATGAGCGAGACGGTCACTGCCCAGAATGCAATGCTTGCCGTCAATGGTATCGAAATCACCAGCCCCTCCAATACGGTCAAGGATGCCATCCAGGGCGTGACGCTGGATCTCTCCTCAGTGACAGGGGCGGAGTCGGAAATCCTCACGGTATCCCGCGATAATGCTGCTATCAAAAAAGCCGTGACCAGCTTTGTCAGCGCCTACAACTCCTTGCAGAGTACGACGTCAAGTCTGAGCAGTTACGATGCCGAATCCGAGACGGCGGGCACCCTGCTGGGGAATTCCACCCTGCGAGGCGTCGAGTCGCGTCTGCGTAACGTGATGAGCGGAGCGGGCGAAGGCGAGATCCAGATGCTGTCCCAGTTGGGCGTGACGCTGCAGTTGGATGGAACGCTGAAAGTCGATGATGAGGATCTGGACGAGGCGATCAGCACCAACCTGTCTGCGGTAAGCGAGTTCTTTACTGGCGCTGATGGAAAAGGCGGCTTCGCAACCCGGCTCGACGAGAGTCTGGAAACCATGCTGGGTGACAAGGGGCTGATCAAGAATGCCACCGATGGCATCGACGCCACGTTGGAGCGCCTTGGGGATCGTTACACACGCATGGGGGAGACCATCGATGCCACCGTCGCGCGTTACCGCACCCAGTTTGCCCAGCTCGATTCGCTGGTTTCGCAGATGAACTCGACCAGTTCCTATCTGACCCAGCAGTTCGATGCCATGAACGCTCAGCTTAACCAGTGATGATGCCGAGGAGATTCAATCCATGAATGCGATGCGTGGTGCCAACGCCTATGCGCGTGTCGGCGTCGAGACCGGGGTCATGTCCGCCAGCCCCCATCAATTGATCGTCATGCTGTTCGATGGCGCTCAGGCGGCAATTCGTGCCGCCCGGTTTCAGATGCAGGATGGCGATACCGCCGCCAAGGGGCGCTCGATCACCAAGGCACTGGATATCGTCAACAACGGTCTGGCGGCGGCGCTGGATCATGAGCAGGGAGGCGAGATCGCCACCCGTTTAGCGTCACTTTACGATTACGTGTCGCGGTTACTGCTACAGGCGAATCTGCATAACGACGAGGCTCGTCTGGATCAGGCCGCGAAGTTACTCGATGATATCGGCTCGGCCTGGCGACAGATCGGCCCCCAAGCGAACGGCAATTGATTCATGCAGACATCCACGGAGCTTCTGTCCCTATACGAAGGGTTGCTTACCCAGTCTCAGGCGATGCTCGAGAGTGCACGACGGCAGGAGTGGGACCAGCTGATTCAGCAGAAATCCCGCTACATAGTGGACGTGGAGCGTCTGCAGAGCATGGAATCGAACTGCAGCCTTGATGATGAGGCTCGTGTCATCAAGATGGATTTGCTGGTGGGTATCCTGGAAAACGATGGCGAAATCCGCCGTTACCTCGAGGCGCGCCGCGACGAACTGAGTGACATGCTGGGTAACTCAAGGCGTCAGCGGGCCTTGTCCCAGGCGTATAACCAAGGGCAGGGCAACATGTCCTCGCGTATCCGGGCCAGGCACGAAGGCCACTCGTGAGTGGCATTACACCGATCCTGGATACCCTGTTGCATCAGGTTCTGGGTCGGCGTGTGGATATTCCCGTTACCAAGGAATTGCCGGAGCCGGTGACGCCGGCTTCGCCAAAAGACGCCATCAAGGCGCTGCATAGCGATTCACGCCTGCAGGGCGGCAACGCCTCCGCGATTGCCTCGCGACCTTCTCTGGAACCTGAAGACAAGAAACCGGCCAGGGAGGCGTCGTCGCAGGCCCTGGCACCATCCTCGACACGGACTCACTTCAGCCCGGCAGCTCGCACCATTGCCGATATCCTGGTCAAGTTCCCCGCCCCTCCTTCCGTCGTCAGTCCCGCAGCTCCGCTGTTGCCGGGAGAATCCTCTGCGCCGGTACTTGCCATGGCGCTCAGGCACAGCGTCGAAGAGAGTGGCTTGTTCTACGAATCCCATCTGGTCCGCTGGTATCGCGGTGAGTTTTCGCGTGAAACGTTGATGCGCGAGCCGCAGATGTGGCAATCGCTGATATTTCGGCCGCTGCCGCCGGCTGGGCAGGGGCGGAGTATGGATACGGCGCCGGTGACGATGCCTCATCCTGGCGTGGGAAAGCACGCTGCTGGGCAGCCCGCGAATTCTCAGACGGGGACACCGACGTCGGCGATTACGGGGCAGTCGCTTGCTTCCTCGCCGCTTCAGCCGTCTGCCGAGAGTGGCGGCCCGCTAGGGCGAGTCGAGACCTATGCAGGGCCTGCGGGTGATGTCTCCCGTGAGGCTGCGGAGGCCTTCGACAAGCTCGGGCATTCACCTGAGCGCTTGTCCGAGACGCTGCAGAGTGTCGTCAGGCATCAGCTGGAGTTGCTGGTGACGCCGACACTGCGTTGGGAGGGGCTGTTATGGCCCGGAATCATGCTGGCACTGGTCATTCATGAGGGGCACAGTGGCTCGCCGCAATCGGGCGCAGACTCGCATGGCGAGGGGGGGCAGGATAGCGCTCCCTGGCGCAGCGAGTTGGCGCTGACTCTCCCGGAGCTTGGTCCACTCAATGTGGAGCTCACCCTTTATGAAAAACGTGTGGCTCTCAGGTTGGAAACCCATAGCGAAACGAGTCTGGTACAGCTCAGTCAGGGCGTGCCCGATTTGAGACGGCGGCTATCCGGGCTGGGCTTTGAGGCCGATATCCGAGTCGACAGACGTTGGGAGGATCAAGATGAATAATGCTCCTCCTCGGCCGGACAAGCGCCGCCAGGCCGTTGCCCTGGCCTATCGCGATTCGACGGAATCGCCCTCGGTCGTTGCCAAGGGGTATGGCGAGCTGGCCGAACGTATCATCGCCGCCGCAAAGGATCAGGGCGTCTTCGTCCATGATGCTCCGGAACTGGTGGGCCTGCTGATGGGCGTCGACCTCGACGCACGTATTCCGCCTGCGCTTTATCAGGTCATCGCCGAGCTGTTGGTCTGGGTGCATGACGTCCAGCAGTCAGCCTCTACGGACATGGCCAAGCCGCGCTGACGCTGGACGTTGGCCGCAGCGGTTGGGCAGGGTGACATGGTGGCAGCCGGATGCCCTTATATCGTTGAAAGACAGTTGAGTCTAACGGCCCCCCGATGAAAACTTGCATTTCCGCTGCGCTTATTCCTCAAGGCCGGACCGCCTGCTGCCGATAGAAGATTCAACACGTCAGTTACGTATGCAGCCAGGGGAATGTTCAGTGTTCATTTTGATCGGTTTTGTGATTGTGACCCTGTCGGTATTCGGCGGCTTCGTCCTGGCCGGCGGTAGCTTGGGACCTCTCTTCCAGCCCACCGAATTTCTCATGATCGGTGGAGCAGCCCTGGGCGCCTTCATCGCCGCCAACAATGGCAAGGCGATGAAGGCGACATTGCAGTCGGTGTCCAAGCTCAAGAGAACGACCAAATACAACAAGGCCATGTACATGGAGCTGATGGCTCTGCAGTACAAGCTGCTCTCCAAGGCGCGTCGCGATGGCATGCTGGCCATTGAGCGCGACATCGACTCGCCCCAGGAGAGTGCGCTGTTCGCAGAATATCCGCGTATTCTCGCCGATCCCATGATCATGGCTTTCATGACCGATTACCTGCGTATCATGATCAGCGGCAACATGGATTCGCATGAAATCGATGCGTTGATGGAGCATGAAATAGAGGCCTTCGAGCATGAAGCGCATATCCCTGCCGATGCGCTAGCCAAGGTCGGGGACGGTTTGCCGGCCTTCGGCATCGTCGCGGCGGTGATGGGGGTGGTCAAGGCGCTGAGTTCAGCGGATGCCGGAGCGGAGCAGATGGGCATCATGATCGCTCACGCTCTGGTGGGAACCTTCCTCGGTATTCTGCTGGCCTATGGCTTCGTGACGCCGGTGTCGCACCGTATCGATCGGCAGGTGGCGGAAGGTGTGAAAATGCTCCAGTGCATTCGCGTCACGCTGCTGGCGAGCCTCAACGGTTATGCTCCGCAACTGGCTGTGGAATTCGGGCGCAAGGCGCTGCACAGCGCCGAGCGTCCTTCGTTCAGCGAGCTTGAAGATCATGTGCGCAACAACAAGCCCGACGCAGGTGCCGCATGAGTCAGGATCGTCGCCCGATCATCATCAAGCGCAAGAAGGTGGTGCACGGACATCATGGCGGCAGCTGGAAAATCGCCTATGCGGATTTCATGACGGCAATGATGGCGCTATTCCTGGTGCTGTGGATCCTGTCGTCTGCCAGCGAGAACGAGTTGAAGTCGATTGCCGAGTATTTCCGTACGCCGATCGCAGTGGCATTGACGGGGGGCGACAAGAATACCGCGAGCACCAGCGCGATTCCCGGCGGCGGGCCCGACCCGACCCACGCCGAGGGCGAGGTCCAGCGAATCGATGTGCGCCTGCAGACACGGCCCAGCGAGGAACAGCAGCGGCTGATCAATCTACGCCAGCGGCTGGAAAGAGTCATCGAGGCCAATCCCCGCCTGCGGGAAATGCGCTCCCAGTTGCGCATCGACATGACTCCGGAGGGGCTGCGCATCCAGATCGTCGACTCCGACCAGCGGCCGATGTTCGAGCTGGGCAGCGACAAACTCGAATCCTATATGCGTGAGATTCTGCAAGCCATCGCGCCGGTGCTCAACGAGATGCCCAACTCCATCAGCCTGAGTGGACATACCGACGATATTCCGTACGCCGGTGGCGAGCGGGGCTACAGCAACTGGGAACTCTCCGCGGATCGCGCCAACTCCTCGCGTCGAGAGCTGGTAGCGTCGGGTCTGGATTCCACCAAGCTGCTGCGGGTCGCGGGGATGGGCTCACGCATCAGCCTGGCCGAGACAAATCCCAGCGATGCGGTAAATCGGCGCATCAGTATCATTGTGCTGGACAAGCGGGCGGCGGCCAGGATCGAGGCGCAAAGCATGATGGGCGTCATGGCTTCGCCGGTGCCTGGTGTGCCGCAGGTCGAACTGCCCGAGACACCGGCAACGGCACGACAGGACAGCCAGGCGGAGACGGTTTCGGCTGACTCGGACGTGACGACTACTTCCCCGGCAATGTAGCGACCTGGTCGCCCGGGGCCCACTGACTCTACTTGTGGAAATGAGCATGGATATTACCGATTTCTACGACACCTTTTTCGAGGAAGCGGAAGAGCTTCTGGGTGACATGGAACGGCACTTGCTGGAAATCGACGTTGACGAGCCGGACGCCGAGCAGCTCAACGCCATCTTCCGCGCTGCGCATTCCATCAAGGGGGGCGCCGGCACCTTTGGCTTCAGCATTCTGCAGAACACGACTCATCTTCTCGAAAACCTGCTGGATCATGCGCGCCGTGGCGAGATGGCGCTGCGCCGGGACATCGTCGATCTTTTTCTGGAAACCAAGGATATGCTTCACGACCAGTTGGATGCCTACCGCAATGGCTCCGAACCCGATCCTGACGCTTATGCGCGCATCTGCGAAACACTCAAACAACTTGCGCTGGATGAGATGGGCAAAAGTGTCGATGGCGGCAGCGCGCCGGTCAAGCCGGCGGCTCCTGACCCCGAGCCAGCCAAGCCGGCAGCGACCGAGGCGGCCGGCGTGGGCGCGCTGAGCGTTACCCTGCTGGGCGTATCCGACAAGGACCGTGAATTGCTTGTCGAGGAGCTGGGGCAGCTCGGGTCCATTCTCGAGCAAGCGGGTGATGCCTCGCGTTATGTCGTGCGGTTGGAGTCCAACGTCAGTGCCGATGATATCGAGGCAGTCATGTGCTTTATCATCGAACCCGAGCAGTTGGAAATCCGTAAGGAGCCCGCCGCGTCGGGTGCATCCGCCGCCCAGCAGGACGAGCCGGCCGTCGAGGCGCCAGCGCCTGTCGTGCAGGAAGCTCCAGTAAAAGCGGATGTCCTGCCGACCAAGAACGAGGCACCCAAGCCGGCCAAGACAGGTGCCAAGCCTGCGGCCAAAGGGGGGGGCGAGTCGGGTACCATCCGCGTGCCGGTCGACAAGGTCGATCAGATCATCAATCTGGTCGGTGAGCTGATCATCACCCAGTCGATGCTGGAACAGACGGCGGGCGATCTGGACGGAGTCACCCATGGGCCGCTGGCCAACGGCATGAACCTGCTGCAACGCAATGCCCGCGATCTGCAGGAAGCGGTGATGTCGATCCGCATGATGCCCATGGACTATGTCTTCAGCCGCTTCCCGCGGCTGGTGCGCGACCTCGCCGCCAAGCTGAACAAGGATGTGGAGCTGGTGACCGAGGGCAAGTCCACCGAACTCGACAAGAGTCTTATCGAGCGCATCATCGATCCGCTGACCCACCTGGTGCGCAACAGTCTCGATCACGGTATCGAGACGCCCGAAGTGCGCGAATCCAAAGGCAAGCCCCGTACCGGGCGCCTGACGCTGTCCGCCCAGCATCAGGGAGGCAATATCCTCATCGAAGTCATCGACGATGGCGCCGGGCTCAATCGTGAAAAGCTGCTGGCCAAGGCGGTAAGCAACGGGCTGGCGGTCTCCGACACCATGAGTGACGATGAAGTCTGGCAGTTGATTTTTGCGCCGGGCTTCTCCACCGCCGAACAGGTCAGCGATGTCTCGGGACGCGGCGTGGGCATGGACGTGGTCAAGCGCAACATCCAGGCGATGGGCGGCCATGTCGAGATTGCCTCGCAGACCGGCCACGGCACCACGACGCGCATCGTACTGCCGCTGACCCTGGCCATCCTCGACGGCATGTCGATCAAGGCCGGCGAGGAAATGTTCATTTTGCCGCTGGGGGCGGTGCTCGAGTCCTTGCAGCCCCAGGCCGACGATCTTTACACCATGGCGGGCGATGATCAGCTGCTCAAAATGCGTGACGAGTATCTGCCAGTGGTCGCCCTGCATTCAGTGCTGGATATCGAAGGGGCCAAGACTCGGCCGACCGAATGCATTGCCGTGATCGTTCAGGGTGGAGGGCGCCGCTACGCCTTGCTGGTCGACGATCTTATCGGTCAGCAGCAAGTCGTGGTCAAGAATCTCGAAACCAATTACCGCAAGGTCCCGGGGATTTCCGCTGCCACCATCCTGGGTGACGGTAGCGTGGCGCTGATCCTCGACATTGCCGATCTACAACGACTCAACCGTCAGAAAACGCCGGCGATACGCCGCGAGAGCCTGGCGGAACCTAAGCAGGAGGTCCTACCATCATGACGAACCTATCACAGGCCACCATGGCGGCCAGCGATGCCGCGAGCAGCGAGTTCCTGGTCTTCTCGCTGGGCGAAGAAGAGTACGCCATCGACATTCTCAAGGTTCAGGAGATTCGCGGTTACGAAAACGTCACCCGCATCGCCAATGCGCCGGCCTTCATCAAGGGGGTGACCAACCTGCGTGGCGTGATCGTGCCGATTGTCGACCTGCGCATCAAGTTCCATCTCGATAACGTCGAGTATGGTGGCCAGACCGTGGTCATCGTCGTCAACGTGGGCGAGCGCGTCGTCGGCATCGTGGTGGATGGCGTTTCCGATGTCATGAGCCTGACCCCGGAGCAGATCAAGCCGGCACCGGAGTTCGGTGTGGCGTTGTCCTCTGATTACCTCAGTGGTCTGGGCAGCTTGGAGGATCGCATGCTGGTGCTGGTCGACATCGACAAGTTGCTTACGAGCGAAGAGATGGCGTTGATCGACAAGACCGGTAAGTAACACCAGATAGACGCTAAGCAGGCATCTCCCTCATTGCTTCAGCGTATTCACCTGCCAATGAATTTCCTCTTTACCCGTTCCGCTCGGAACGGGTTTTCTTGTGGCTATTCCGCGCGGCAATGTATCCGACCCTAAATTTCAAGACCTCCAAGTCGATACCTGGAGAATCGATACTATAAATTCACAAAAACCGAATATACCTAACGCAACCTAATCCCTAGACGATAAGCGAAGAGTGCCATGCGCGATTGGACGACGAGTAGGAAACTGTGGGCCACGCTGGCCCTGATGTGGGTAGGGATGCTGGTGCTGGTAGGATGGACGGCCTTCGATAAACGCGAGGGTCTGCTCGATGAGCGTGTCGCGAGCCTGCGCTATTTCGTAGGCAGCGCTCGCGATCTGGTGGAGGATTACGTGGCGCGCGTCGAGCGCGGTGAAATGAGCACCCAGGAGGCTCAGTCACGAGCCATCGACAGGTTGGCCAACCTGAGCTTTGGCAAGGGTGGATATATCTTTGCCTTCGACAATGAGTTACGGATCGTCGCCCATCCGCGCCGTGAAAGGGGCGATGACATGAGCGGCTATCAGGATACCCAAGGGAAACATCTCTACCGTGAACTGAAGTCCACTGCGGACAACAATGCTCAGGTCGGCGGGTTCGTAAACTACATGTCCGAACGTGCCGAGGCGGGAGGCGGGCAGGTAGCCAAACTCAGCTATGTCCAACGGGTTCCCGTCTGGGACTGGAACCTGGCTGCAGGAGTCTACTTGGATGATATCGGCGCCAAGTTCTGGAAAAGCCTCGTTCAGCTAGGGCTGTTACTGCTGATTATCGGCACGACCGTGACATTGATCATGGGCTGGATCATTCGTGATGTCCTGAAAAGTCTGGGCGGTGATCCGCATCATGCCCAGGAGGTTGTCAAACGCATCTCTGAAGGCGATCTCTCGCGACCCCTGACCCTCAAAGCCGGCGACTCCACCAGCCTGCTGGCGTCCATCGAAGGCATGCGTACCCGCTTGGCCTCATCGATGAACAACATTCGCCAGGCCACGGACTGGATCAGTGTCGGCGCCGGCCAGATCGCGACCGGCAATCAGGATCTCTCGGCACGTACCGAGCAGCAAGCGGCTTCGGTGGAGGAAACGGCCTCGAGCATGGAAGAATTGACCCAGACCGTGCGCCAGAATGCCGACAATGCTCAGCAGGCCAGTGACATCGCCAGCGAGGCCAGTACCCAGGTCGCTCGCGGGGGAGACATGATGGATGAAGTCGTCACCACCATGCGCGCCATCACCGAAAGCTCGCGCCGCGTAACCGATATCGTCGGCGTTATCGATTCCATCGCTTTCCAGACCAATATTCTGGCACTGAACGCCTCTGTCGAGGCGGCTCGGGCCGGAGAGCAGGGGCGGGGGTTCGCCGTCGTCGCCGGCGAAGTGCGGACATTGGCCAGCCGTAGTGCAGAGGCGTCCCGCGAGATCCGCACCCTGATCGACACTTCCCATCAGCAGATCGATAGCGGCGCGGTACTGATCGACAGAACCGGTGAAACCATCCGTGGCGTAGTGACCTCGGTGGCACGCATGACCGAACTGATGCAGGAAATCTCCTCCGCCTCTCGCGAGCAGAGTGCAGGCATCGAGCAGGTCAGTCAGGCCGTAGGGCAGATGGATGAAGTCACGCAGCAGAATGCCATGCTGGTACAGCAGGCCGCAGGTTCCGCTGCCACGTTGAGTGAACAGGCCGAGCGGCTGGTTCAGGAGGTCACGTGGTTCACGTTAGCTGAAACTCGCGATGCCCAACGTAGTGCGGCGCAGAGTGTCCCCCACCTGTTAAGCGAAGCATAAGCCAACCCTTCTAAAGCCATTCCTGCCCTCAAGATCGGACGCACTACGCCGATAACCTAAAAACCGAACAGGCCCAGGCGCATGACGCGCCTGGTAGCCAGGCGTTGGTGCCCCTTACAGACACTAAAAAAATACGCTGTTGTCCAGCTTCTCTTTGCGGCTACCGGAGAGAAGCTTACAGGTCGATATTGACCGCCGAGATATGCAGGGAGGTACAGTGAAGCTACTCGACAATATGACGGTGCGCGTCAGTTGGATTCTGGTGCTGTTGACCTTCACCGGACTGGTACTGATGGTCAGTGCGCTGGGCGGTTATGCGGTGGAGTACGGTCAAGATGCTTTGAAATCCTTCAACAAGGTCGATATCGAACAGAAGTCGACCTTGAATCGTGCCAACAGCGAACTGATGATGCTGCGCCTGGACATGCAGGAGCATTACCATTATCTGCAGGAGCATCCTGGCCAGGATCAGGATGGCTCGGTGTTCGAAGGCCGTATCGCCGAGCTGAATGACACCTTCGCGACGTTCTTCAGCATGCCATTCCCGCCGCGCCATCAAGCGCTGATTGCCGAGATCAAGGCGAACTATCAGCCGCTGATGGAGGCGCTGGAGCTTCAGCTAGCCGCGCTGGAGACCGGTGACCTCGAGGGGTATGCATCGGCTATCGACAGTATCGGTGCGCTCAATGATGCTTTTTATACCAGTGCCGTGGATTATTTCGTCACCATCGAGAAGCAGGGTGCCGGCTTCTATCAGGACTTCCAGAGCAAGTCCCTTGTCTTGGAAGTTGCCTTCGGCATCGCCGTAGCGTTGGCGTTGATAGTCGTCGCGGTGGTGCTATGGGGTGTTACCGTCAATGTCATCAATCCCCTTAAACGAATCGTCGATCACTTTGAGCGCATGTCGCATGGCGATCTGTCCGTCACGGTGGAAGGGCGTGGCGAGAACGAGATTGGTAAGCTGTTTTCGGCGCTGTCACGCATGCAGGAAAGCCTTTCGCGTACCGTGGGTATGGTGCGCGAGGGGAGCGATAACATCTATTCAGGCTCACACGACATTGCTCAAGGCAATATCGATCTCTCTTCGCGCACCGAGCAGCAGGCCGCCTCGCTGGAGGAAACCGCATCCAGCATGGAGCAGCTGACCTCGACGGTGCAGCAGAATGCCGATAACGCACGTCAGGCGAGCCAGCTGGCATCGGAAGCGTCGCAAACCGCACAGCGTGGCGGCGAAGTCGTCAGCGATGTCGTGACCACCATGCGCAGCATTACCCAGGGCGCCCATCAGATGGCCGAGATCATCGGCGTGATCGACTCGATCGCCTTCCAGACCAATATTCTGGCATTGAACGCTTCCGTCGAGGCGGCGCGAGCCGGCGAACAGGGACGTGGCTTTGCCGTGGTCGCCAGTGAAGTGCGCTCGCTGGCCAGCCGCTCTGCGGCCTCCGCCAAGGAAATCCGCACGCTGATAGACGCCTCCGTGGGCCGTATCGAAAGTGGCTCGGTCCTGGTCGACCAAGCGGGACGCACCATGAACGATATCGTGGCGGCGGTTCAGCGAGTCACCGACATCATGGACGAGATTGCCGCCGCGTCTCAAGAACAGAGCAACGGCATCGGCCAGGTTAATCAGGCCATTACCCAGATGGATCAAGTCACGCAGCAGAACGCATCGCTGGTGCAGAATGCCGCCCGCTCGGCGGCCGATCTCGAGCGACAAGCTGCCGCCCTGCGCGAATCCGTGGCTGTCTTTCAGCTAGCGGGCAGGGGGCATCCGGAAAAAGCCCTGCAGAGTGATGGCGCCTCGCACGGTGTCCGGCACCTGATGCAGGAGAAAACCGAAGGGCGAGTTTCCATGACATCACCGGATCGGGAAACACAAGCGACGGGGTGGGAGTCATTCTAGACCTTTTCATGCCACCTGAGCGTGACGTTAGAGCCTTTGGGCGCCGCCAACGACTCAATACATGGTTAACAATACTTAAATAAACAGCGGATTCAGGGAACAATTCAATGCGTAACAACCAGCCGGTTACCGAGCGGGAATACGAAATCAGCGAGCATCAATTCCTGATCTCCCGTACCGATGCCAAGGGGCAGATTACCTATGCCAGCCCTGCCTTCATCGAAGCAAGTGGTTTTACTCGGGAAGAATTGATCGGGGCACCGCACAACATCGTGCGTCATCCCGACATGCCTTCTGCTGCTTACGCCAATTTATGGCAAACCCTGAAGGCAGGCGAGGTATGGACCGGCCTGGTCAAGAATCGCCGCAAGAATGGCGATTACTACTGGGTCCATGCAACGGTGACACCGATTGTCGAGGCTGACCAGATCGTGGGCTATACCTCGGTACGTATCCGGGCCGATGCCAAGGCGCGCGCGTATGCCGAGCAAGCCTACGCCGCAATGGCTGCAGGGCAGCGGCGCGGACGCATGGCGCGTGGCGAACTGAAGCCGAGTGGTGTATTGGGCCGCCTGCGCGGCATCAAGCTGGGGACGCTGCGCAGTCGCTTGATCGGCATGATCAGTATCGGCGTGGTGACCCTCGCCCTCAGCGGCGGTTTGTCGATATACAGTTTGATGCAGGCCGGTGATCGCCTGCACACGCTCAATCGGGATGGGCTTGAAGACGTCGTGCGCCTGCAGGAGCTCGATCAGTTGATGGCCAAGGGGCGTCAGCTGGTAAGTGGCCCGGTCAGCAATCCCATGTCGGATAACATGGAGACGGTCGGTCAGAAGGTGGAAAAGGTCCTGAGTGAGCTCGAATCCACCTGGACGGAATATGAAGCGCGTGAAATCAATCACACGCCGACCGCCGAGGCGTTTGGCAAGAATTTGCGTCATTACATCGACGATGGTCTGGGCGCTGTCATGAACTCTCTGAGTAGCGGGGATTTCTACCAAGCCTATGTGGCCTACAACGATGTCATGATCGGTGAAAACGAGGCAATGAGTACGGCGCTCAACAGCCTGATCCAGGCCAAGCGTGACAATGCCATGGCGATGGCGGCGCAGGCTGAGCAGCAGGAGCGCAACATGCTGATGGCGCAGGGCGGACTTCTGCTGCTCGGCCTATTGCTGTTGCTGGTACTAGGGGTCCGCACGATTCGCACCACCTTGCGACCGATTCGCGAGGCGCTCAACGTTACGCTGCAGATCGCCGCGGGTAACCTCGGGGTGCAGATGTCCAAGCACAACGATGATGAAGTCGGTCGCCTGACGCGCGCGCTGGATACCATGCGCCGCAGCTTGAGCAACATCATTCATGACGTCAATACCGGTGTCGGCGTGGTAATTCCCGCCACGCAGGATATCGCCACCGGCAACGTCGATCTGTCAGCGCGTACTGAGCAACAGTCGGCCTCGCTGACGCAAACGGCATCGAGCATGGAGGAGATGACCGCCACGGTGAAGCAGAACGCCGACAACGCGCGTCAGGCCAGTCAGTTGGCGGGTGGAGCTGCCGATACCGTACGCAACAGTGGTGAGGTCATGGGGCAGGTCGTCCAGACCATGGACAGGATCACCCAGAGTTCGCGCAAGGTGGGCGATATCGTCGGCGTTATCGACTCGATTGCCTTCCAGACCAACATTCTGGCACTGAACGCTTCTGTAGAGGCGGCACGGGCTGGTGAGCAGGGGCGCGGCTTTGCCGTGGTGGCCGATGAGGTGCGCAATCTGGCCAGTCGTAGCGCCCAAGCGGCCAAGGAAATTCGCGACCTGATCAATGCCTCCACCAAGGAAGTCGGTAGTGGTGCCGAGCTGGTTCGCCAGGCCGAGGCGTCCATCGAGCAAGTCGTGGTCTCGGTCAAACGCGTCAACGACATCATGCATGAAATCTCGGCGGCTTCCGAAGAACAGACCAGCGGCATCGAGCAGATCAACCAAGCCATCACTCAGATGGACGATGTCACGCAGCAGAATGCCCAGCTCGTCCAGACTTCGGCCACGACCGCCTCGGAGCTAGAAGCTCAGGTGCGCTTCCTGGCGCATTCCGTCGCCGTCTTCCGGCTAGGCGGAAGCGAAGTTGAACAGCATGAAAGCGCTGCTTCTCCCAAAGCGCTCGGCGGTTCCCGGCCCGCCTTGTCGTCGGGCAGCCAGCCGAGGCCGGCCGCAAACAAGCCTGCTGCCAAACAGGCAGCGCCTGCACACGATGATTGGGAGGCCTTTTGAACGCCATGACCCGTGATGTTCTGGTGCCGCCGCATAATCAGTCCAGCGGCTTCAGCGCTCTCGAGCGAGACCTCGAGCTGACCGATTCCGACTTCGAAAGGATTCGCAAGCTTATTTATCAGCGCGCCGGCATTGTGCTGGCGGAGCACAAGCGCGAGATGGTTTACAGCCGTCTCGCCAAGCGGTTGCGCTTGCATCGCATGACCCGCTTCTCCGAATATCTTGACCGTCTTGAGCGTAACTTCGAGGCCAAGGAGTGGGAGGCGTTTACCAATGCGTTGACCACCAACCTCACGGCATTCTTTCGCGAATCACATCATTTCCCGCTACTGGCTCGGCATGTCGTACAAGTGTCGGGACCGGTGCGGATCTGGTGTGCCGCCGCCTCCACGGGGGAGGAGCCGTATTCGTTGGCCATGACGCTCATCGAGGCATTGGGCTCGCGTGCCAGCCAGGCAAGGATTGTGGCGACCGATATCGATACGGAGGCGTTGGCCAAGGCCCGCGCCGGCGTCTATTCCCTCGAGCAGGTCGGCAAGCTTTCCGAGGCGCAGCTCAAGCGCTTTTTCTTCAAGGGAAATGGCGCGCAATCGGGCATGGTTCGAGTGCGTCCGGAAATTGCCGAGATGATCGATTTTCAGCCGCTTAACCTATTGGCGCCCAGCTGGGCCGTCAAGGGGCCATTCGATGCCATCTTCTGTCGCAACGTGATGATCTATTTCGACAAACAGACCCAAGCGCGGATTCTCGAGCGTTTTGCGCCCCAGCTCAAGCCTGACGGATTGTTGTTTGCGGGGCATTCGGAAAGTTTTTCCTATATCAGTCAAGCTTTTCGGTTACGGGGACAAACGGTTTACGAATTGTCGCGTAAGCCCTCAAGCCCGGCGTAACGGCGCCGATAATTCTTACATGGCGCCACATATTGGGTCGGTGCGGTCAAGACCGGCCCCAAAACGCCAATTCATGTGGCCAGTGCCCGCAGGGTGGGGCTCCAGAAGGAGACGTTACTTTGTCCCCCAATAAGATCCAGGTGCTTTGCGTTGACGATTCAGCGCTGATTCGCGACCTGATGAGCGAAATTATCAATAGCCAGCCGGATATGGAAGTCGTTGCGACAGCGCCCGATCCCTTGGTGGCGCGGGACCTGATCAAGCGCACCAACCCGGATGTGCTGACGCTTGACGTCGAAATGCCGCGGATGGACGGCCTGGATTTTCTGGAACGGCTGATGCGGTTACGCCCGATGCCGGTGGTTATGGTTTCGTCTTTGACCCAGAAAGGCTCGGAAATCACCCTGCGCGCCTTGGAGCTGGGGGCGGTGGATTTCGTTGCCAAGCCCGAAATCGGTATCCGCGACGGCATGCGTGAATACACGCAGCTGATCGCCGACAAGATCCGTGTGGCCGCCAAGTCGCGTCCGCGCACCTTGCGTCGCGATACCCAGACACAGGCCAGTGCGCCTCTCAATGCACCGCTGCTCTCCAGTGAGAAGCTAATCATCATCGGCGCTTCGACCGGAGGAACCGAGGCAATTCGCAGCGTACTCGAGCCATTGCCCGCCAACAGTCCGGCGATTCTGATTACGCAACATATGCCGGGGGGCTTTACCCGCTCCTTTGCCGAGCGTCTCAATCGGTTATGCCGGATAACCGTGAAGGAGGCCGAGGATGGCGAGCGTGTGCTCCCCGGGCATGCCTACATCGCACCAGGGGATCATCATCTTAAGCTGGCTCGTTCGGGGGCCAACTACGTCGTGCGTCTGGATGACGGCCCACCGGTCAACCGACATCGCCCCTCCGTCGATGTGCTGTTCCACTCCGCGGCCCAGTCCGCCGGACGCAACGCGGTTGGGGTGATCTTGACCGGCATGGGCAAGGACGGCGCCGCAGGACTGCTCGAAATGCGTCAGGCCGGCGCGCATACCCTGGCCCAGGATGAAGAAAGCTGCGTGGTCTTCGGCATGCCGCGTGAGGCCATTGCACTGGGGGGAGCCGTGGAAACCTCCCCACTGGACGATATCGCCTCAAAACTACTGGGGCGGGTAGCCGCCTCGGGGCGTGCCCAGCGAGTGTAAGGCTTACAAATTTTCAACGGCTCAAACGATATAGTGCGTTAACGCGGGGACGTAAAGAATGGAAGGGAAAATGCGCCACCTCTCGGTCAGGTTCAGCCTGACCCTGGCTCTGGTCGTGATGGTAACCTTGATCGGAATGGTCAGCGCCCTAGGGTTTTTGGCCAAGAACGTCAGCGGCGAGGTTATCGATGAGCTGGCGCAGATCAATGTGGAACAATCCACCACGCTTAATCGTACCCAAGTCAATCTGCTGCGTGCTCAAGTACTCATCTCCAGCTACATGAATGCCTTCCAGGCAGGCGATATCGACCGTGCCATGAACATGCTTGACGCCGCCAAGGCGGCACTGGCGCAAGGCGAGCAGCGCTTTGCGGAGTTCCAGGCAGTACCGATGCCCGAGGACAGCCAGCGGCTTCCCTACGTCGAGGCGATCATCTCCACGTATACCGCATTGGTCAATGAAGGGCTGACTCCCTTGCTTAACAACGCGGACCCCGGTTATGCGTTGAGCCAGGATGAAACTCTTTCGCAACTGACCCGTGATTTCGATGAAGCGACTCAGGCATTCATTCGCTATAGCGAAGAGCGGGGGGCGGAGCTCATCGCCGATAACGAGGGCTTCGCACATAACGTCGAGCTGGTGGCGTTTCTACTGCTGGGGCTGGCGATCCTGATTGCGGTGGGCGTCCGCATGGGGCTGATGCGGATCGTAGTCAAGCCTCTCGACGAGGCGGTGGCACACTTCGACCGGATCGCGCAAGGCGACCTTTCGCAAGCCATCGCCGAGCGGGGCAATAACGAAATCGGGCGTCTGTTTGCCGCCATGCAACGCATGCAGACGGGACTCGCCCGTACCGTGGGTACCGTGCGCGCGAGCAGTGGCTCGATTCATAGCGGTGCTCGCGAAATTGCCGGTGGCAATGCCGACCTATCCTCACGTACCGAGCAACAGGCGGCATCCCTGGAGGAGACGGCGTCGAGCATGGAGGAATTGACCGCCACGGTGAAGCAGAACGCCGACAATGCGCGTCAGGCTAGCCAACTGGCGTCGGATGCCTCCCAGACTGCCGGACGTGGCGGTGAAGTGGTGGCCCAGGTGGTGGAGACCATGCGCGATATCACCTCGGGCTCAAGGCAAATGACCGAGATTGTCGGAGTGATCGACTCCATCGCCTTTCAGACCAACATTCTGGCGCTGAATGCTTCCGTCGAGGCGGCGCGTGCCGGCGAGCAAGGGCGCGGTTTCGCCGTGGTCGCCGGAGAGGTCAGAACGCTGGCCAGCCGCTCGGCGGCCTCCGCCAAGGAGATCCGCGAACTGATCAACGCCTCGGTGGGGCGTGTCGAGAGCGGTTCGGCGCTGGTGGACCAGGCAGGTAGCACCATGCAGGAGATCGTCGCAGCGGTACATCGCGTCACCGACATCATGGATGAAATCGCCGCTGCATCGCAGGAGCAGAGTAACGGCATTACTCAGGTGAATCAGGCGATTGTCCAGATGGACCAGGTCACCCAGCAGAATGCTTCACTGGTGCAGGAAGCCTCTTCTGCCGCAGCCTCTCTGGAAGAGCAGGCGGCGCGGCTCGAAAAGGCCGTTGCATCTTTTCGCTTGGCGGATGACGCCGTGCATCAGGCCGTCACGGCAACCGACAAGCCGCTAGCTTTGGGCAGCTCACGTGAAACGCGCGACGCGAGTCGCTCAGCGCCTCCCCCAAAAGCGGCGCTTAGTGATGCCGATGATTGGGAAGAATTTTAAACGGGCTGACCGGCACCGGCCGTTCTCCCATATCCATAGAGAGTATCGGCGTACGATGCCGATGCATTAGCCAAGCAGGACGAGGAATCACGATGGCTGACAAGAACATGAGTATTTTGGTGGTGGACGACTTTCCGACCATGCGTCGTATCGTTCGCAGCCTGTTGAAAGAGCTGGGTTTCACCAATGTAGAAGAAGCCGAGGATGGTCAGGAAGCATTGCATAAACTACGTGCCGGTAATTTCGAATTCGTCGTATCGGACTGGAACATGCCGAATCTCGATGGGCTCGCCATGCTCAAGGAGATTCGTCAGGATTCCGGGCTTTCTCACCTGCCAGTGCTGATGGTGACGGCTGAAGCCAAAAAGGAAAACATCATCGCGGCTGCCCAGGCGGGTGCCAACGGTTACGTGGTGAAGCCCTTTACCGCGGCAACCCTGGAAGAGAAGCTCAACAAGATATTCGAAAAACTGGGCAAGTGAGCCTGGAGGAGCACTGATCATGAGCGGAGAAGCGCTTAAAGAACAAGAGGGGGCCACGCGTAACGTGCCCGCCGACGATCTGATTCTGCGGATCGGCCAGTTGACGCGCATGTTGCATGACAGCATGCGTGAGTTGGGTCTCGACAAGGAGGTCGAGAAGGCGGCCCAAGCCATCCCCGATGCTCGCGATCGTCTCAATTATGTGGTCATGATGACGGAGCAGGCAGCGGATCGCGCGCTTAACGCCATTGACCAGGCTCAGCCTATCCAGGAAAAGCTCGAAGCGCAGGCGCAGCAGCTCGACCAACGCTGGCAGTCCTGGTTCGAGTCTCCCATCGAACTCAGCGATGCCAAGGATCTGGTCAAGGATACCCGCACCTATTTGCAGGATATCCCCGCCAAGACCCAGGCGACCAACGCCCAATTGCTAGAAATCATGATGGCTCAGGACTTCCAGGACCTGACGGGCCAGGTCATCAAGAAGATGATGGAGGTCATCCGTCAGATCGAGAATCAACTGGTCCAGGTGCTGGTGGACAATGTTCCCGAGGGGCATGAGCGTCGCGAGCTACAGCGTGTCGCCGATGAGAAGAAGGAACAGGAAAACACCTTGCTCAATGGCCCTCAGATCAAGCCGGACGGCGAAGACGCCGTCAGCAGTCAGGATCAGGTGGACGATCTGCTCGACAGCCTGGGTTTCTGAACCCTATCGCCGGCTCGCCGCGAGCCGGCTTTCCAGGATCCATGCGGATCCTGGCCTTCCCCAGCGCGACGGCATATTGCCGACGCGCAACTGCCACTTAGACTGTCATTATAAATAGCGTGTGAATCGTCACGCTGTTCACGTGATTGCTCCTATCTTTGTCCCGCCAGAATACGCTGCATCCACCCGACCATCCAACGCCTGTGGGCGGAGAAGGACATGGCAGCGGAAAGCGACAGCGACGATGACAAGACCGAAGAGGCCACACCCAGGCGCCTGGAAAAGGCGCGTGAGGAAGGCCAGGTTGCACGTTCCCGCGAGTTGACGACGTTTCTGTTGCTGGCGGGCGGGGTGGCGGGTCTGTGGTCGATGGGTGGCCTGCTTTACGACCAGTTGGGTCTGGTCATGGAACAATCGTTTCTTTTTGAACGAGGCTTGGCGTTCGACACCGCCCTGATGCTGACGCATGTCTGGCAACTCGGGCAGCGAACGCTGCTTGCGCTGATGCCGCTATTCATGCTGCTGACGGTAGTGGCACTAGTGGCACCGATGTTGTTGGGAGGCTGGCTGATTTCCGCGAAGTCGCTCAAGCCCCAGGCCAGCAAGCTCAACCCGGTCAAGGGCCTCAAGCGGATGTTTTCGACCCAGGCTCTGGCCGAGCTCGCCAAGGCCATTGCCAAGTCGACCCTGGTCGGCAGCGTGGCGGTCACTTTCTTGTGGGCGCATCGTGGGGAGCTGCTGGGGCTGGCGAGCCAGTCGCTGGATCAGGCGCTGGCGACCGCCATGGAACTAGCCGTGCTGTGCTGCGCGTTGATCGTCGTCTCGCTGATCGTGGTGATTCTGATCGACGTGCCGTATCAATTGTGGAGCCACGCCAAGAAACTGCGCATGAGCAAGGAAGACATCCGAAAGGAGCACAAGGAGTCCGAAGGCGACCCGCATGTCAAGGGGCGCATCCGCGCGCAGCAACAGGCGATGGCCCGGCAGCGCATGATGAGCAAGGTGCCCGACGCGGATGTCATCGTCACCAACCCGACGCACTATGCCGTAGCGCTCTCCTATCGTGATGGCGAGATGTCAGCGCCACGCGTCGTGGCGAAGGGGGCCGATCATGTGGCGGCCCGAATTCGCGAACTGGGCAGTGAGCATCATGTGCCGCTGCTCGAGGCGCCGCCGTTGGCGCGTGCGCTATACCATCACGTCGACCTCGATCATGAGGTCCCGGCGGATCTTTACACTGCGGTGGCCGAGGTTCTGGCCTGGGCCTACCGCCTGAAGCGCGTACGCGAAGAGGGGGGGGCGATGCCCGATACTCCAAGGGATCTGCCCGTTCCCGAGGCGCTGGATAATCATGTGTCTGACAATCAACGCGACGATAGCCGCCAAGCCGATAGCGATGCCAAGGAATCCGAATGAATGCGCTGAGTGACCTGCTGGGCCGCCAGAATTGGCTGAACGACGCACGCTTCAAGCTGCTGGCGGGCCCCGTACTGATCATCATGATCCTGTCGATGATGATCCTGCCCTTGCCACCGTTCGCGCTGGACATATTCTTCACCTTCAATATCGCGCTGGCGATCATGGTGCTGCTGGTCAGCATGTTTACCCAGAAACCGCTGGATTTCGCGGCGTTTCCGGCGGTACTGCTGTTTTCTACCCTGCTGCGGCTATCGCTCAACGTGGCCTCCACCCGGGTCGTGTTGATGGAAGGCCACGAGGGGGCCGGGGCGGCGGGTGCTGTCATCGAGGCCTTCGGCGAGTTCCTGATCGGCGGCAACTTTGCCGTGGGGCTGGTGGTGTTCTTGATTCTGGTGGTCATCAACTTCATGGTCATCACCAAGGGGGCGGGGCGTATCGCTGAAGTCGGTGCGCGTTTCACCCTGGATGCCATGCCCGGCAAACAGATGGCCATCGATGCCGACCTCAACGCCGGTCTGATCGGAGAAGAGGACGCTCGTAAGCGACGTAGCGAGATCTCTCAGGAAGCCGACTTCTTCGGCTCCATGGACGGCGCTAGCAAGTTCGTGCGTGGCGATGCCATGGCGGGTCTGATGATCATGGTCATCAACTTGATCGGGGGCTTGATCATTGGCGTGGCCCAGCATGGCATGCCGTTTGCCGAAGCTGCGCGGACCTATACGCTGCTCACCGTGGGCGACGGCCTGGTCGCGCAGATTCCTGCACTGGTGATCTCCACCGCCGCGGGCGTCACGGTGTCGCGGGTCAACACCGATCAGGACGTCGGCCAGCAGTTGATCAGTCAGTTGTTCAACAACCCCCAAGTAATGTTTCTGGCGGCCGGCGTGATGGGCCTGCTGGGAATGGTGCCGGGTATGCCCAACTTGGTGTTCCTGCTGTTTGCCGTGCTGCTTGGCTCGCTGGGCTGGTGGCTGGTGCAGAAAGGGCAGCGCAGCGCCGAGGAGCAGGTCAGCGCCAAGACTCCGCCACCGGTGCCGGAAACGCCGGAAGCCAGCTGGGACGATGTGCAATTGGTCGACACGCTAGGCCTGGAAGTCGGCCATCGTCTGATTCCGCTAGTCGATCAGCGCCAGCAGGGCGAACTGCTGGGACGGATCAAGAGCGTACGCAAGAAGTTCGCTCAGGATGTCGGCTTTCTGCCGCCGGTGGTGCATATTCGCGATAATCTCGAGCTCGGCCCCAATACGTACGTGATTACTCTCAAGGGCGTTGAAGTCGGACGTGCCGAAGCCTACCCGGGTAAATGGCTGGCGATCGATCCCGGTCAGGTCTCGGGGAGCATCGAAGGAACTATTACCAAGGATCCGGCCTTCGGCCTGCCGGCGGTATGGATCGAGGGTGGACAGCGCGAGCGGGCCCAGGTTTACGGCTATACCGTGGTCGATGCCAGCACCGTCGTCGCCACGCACCTCAACCATCTGCTGCATGGCCACGCCGGCGAAATGCTTGGCCGTCAGGAAGTCCAGCAGCTCCTCGACAAGGTCGGAGAGGAAAACAAGGCTCTGGTCGAGGAGGTGGTGCCCAAAGCACTGACGCTGACCGCGCTGCAGAGAATATTGCACAACCTGCTCAATGAGGAAGTCTCGATTCGCGACATGCGCACCATCCTTGACGCGCTGGCGGAACACGCGACACCGCAGAGCGACCCGTATGACTTGACGGCGGTGGTACGTATCGCGCTGGGTCGGGCGATTACCCAGCAATGGTTCCCCGGTGGGCAGGAGCTGCACGTCATTGGGCTGGATGCCAACCTCGAGCAGGTGCTGGCGCAGGCGATGGGCAATGGCGGAGCGCTGGAGCCGGGCTTGGCCGACACGCTCATGCAGCAGTCGGTGGCGGCTGTGGAGCGCCAGGAAGCCCGTGGCGAACCCTCGGTGCTGGTGGTCCAGCATGGTCTGCGTGCCTTGCTGGCGCGCTTCCTGCGCCGGCGCCTCACACACCTGGTCGTGATGTCCCAAGCCGAAATTCCCGATGACCGTACTCTGCGCGTCACCACCATGATCGGAGGCCATTGATGAGCGTGCATCGTTTCATTGGCGCCAACAGCCGCGACGCCATGCGTCAGGTCCGCGCCATGTTGGGCGAGGATGCCTTGATCCTTTCCAACCGCTGGCTCGACGAGGGGGTCGAAGTCCTGGCTCTGGCCAATGACGAGCATGAGCGCCTGACGGGAGGCGAGGTACGCGATGCAGCGCCGCCGCGTCAAGTGCCGGCACCGCCGCACTCGGGCGTTTCGTCAACTGCGCCGTCCACCGCGGCGCTTCCCACGCGTGCCGCTCAAGATGCTGCACCCGCTCCGGTGAAGGAGTCGATGGATTTCGCAGCGCTCGGCGAACGCCTGCTCGGAGAAATGCAGGGCATGCGCGAGATGCTGTCCCGCTCGGGTGAGGCTTCGCATGAGGGGCAAGCTTCTCCGGTGGTCATGGCGTTGCGCCAGCGGCTGCTACTGGCGGGTTTCGGTCCGCGCCTGACACTGGAGCTGCTCGAGGCCCTTCCTGTCGAGTTACATGCCGAGGCCGCTCAAGCGGATGCCTGGCTTGAACGCCAGTTGGCGGCACGCCTGCCGGTGCTTGAGGACGAGGCGGTATTGCTCGACAAGGGTGGCGTGTTCGCGCTGGTGGGGCCCACCGGGGTGGGTAAAACCACGACTACGGCAAAGCTGGCGGCGCGCTACGTGATGCGCCATGGCAGCGCCAATGTCGCGTTGGTCACTACCGACAGCTATCGTATCGGCGCCCACGAGCAGCTACGCATCTATGCCCGTCTGATGGGTGTCGAAGTGCATGCCTTGGAAGCCGACGCCCCGCTGGGCGGTCTGCTTGAGCAACTCTCCGATAAGCGGCTGGTCATCATCGATACCGTCGGCATGAGTCAGCGTGACCAGCGCGTGACCGGGCAGATCGCACGTCTTGGCGGGGGACAACGGCCGGTGCGACGATTGCTGCTGCTCAACGCTGCCAGTCATGGCGATACGCTGGAAGACGTGGTGAAGACCTATCAGGAAGCCACTCGCGAGGCGGGTGCCGGACTGGATGGCTGTATCCTGACCAAAGTCGATGAAGCTCCGCGTCTGGGCGCCGTGCTGGATACCGTAATGCGCCATGGCTTGCGGGTACTGTATGTTTCACATGGTCAGCAAGTTCCCGAGGATCTGCGCCTGGCCGAGCGAAAATCTCTGCTTCATCAGGCCCTATCGGAACATGGCGACTCGCCTTTTGCCTTGGACAGCGTGGCGCCACGTGGACAGGCGGGGGCGGGGCGTAAACTGCAGTCGCTGACTCGGGGGTTGTTGGGACAGGGGCGCTCCCTGGCGGCAACACTCGACGTGCTGCGCCGGGAGATGCCTGGATTCACCGGACTGGAGCGCGCATGGCGATTGTCGGGCATGTCAGCCTCGGCTCAGTCGGCGGGTGTGCCGGCGCTGCTGGAGCCTGCCGCCTGGGGCAAGATGCTGCAGGGCGAACGTCATGGTTCGACGCCATCGACGATGTTATGGCCACGTCTTGGCGCCCCGACAGGCAGCACTTGGCAACTGCCGGCGTGGGTATTGGATGGGCAAGGCCTGCCTTCGCTCTTGCCCTGGCTGATGCATCGCTTGCCTGCCGGTGAGAAGCCCCGGCTGACTTGCGCGGAACAGCAGCAGGAAGTGGATTATCAACTGGTACCGTCCTGCCCGGGAATCGAGGCGCGGCTGTACCTGGCGGGTAAAGACTCCCGCTCAGTATGGCTGGCAGGCGCCAAGGGCCATTCGCGGGTCAGTCTGAACGGCGAGCGGCATAGGCTCAGTGCCCTGCGTGACGAGGCATCGGTGTTGAAAACGCTGGATTGCCGCTATCGCGGACGTACGGCTCGCCTGGTCATGCGTACCCTTGGCGTGCGCCTGGCCGATGGACAACCGGTTCAGGCCTGGTGGGGGGAATTGGCGGAGTGCGACAGCGGCCAACGGCTGGCGCAGCGCTACTGGCTGTCTCCAGCCACGTCCGATGGGGGAGTCGACGCGGTCCGACTTCAAGTGCTCTGTCACCAGTTGGCTCAGGAGGAGCTGCCTGCTCTGACCAAGCGTGCCTGGCAGCGAATCGACGATAGCGGGCGCTCGGCATGCGACCCCGAATTGCAGTTGTTACTGGCCGGTTCACTTGCCGCTGCCGCCAGCCGGCTCGACTTGGAGCGAGGCGATTGGGCGCGGGATGTCAGGGCCCAGTTACTGGGATTGTTGGGCAGCCGCCGTTCACGTTCGGCGATAACGCTTCTCGAGGCGCTGGTTCAGCTGCTGACGGCGTGCGACGTGTTTCGAGATCTAGGTGGGGCTGGCCTTGAGGCCGGACAATGAGTGCGTTGGACCAAGCCGCAGGGCTGCGTCGCTGGGCTGAAGCCCAGGAGGTGAGGGAACCGAAGCCAGCAGCACCTCGAGTCGTAAGCTCCGAGGCCCCCGCCGCGGAGCTACGCATGCTCATGACCGTAGGCTTACCCAGCGTCTCGACAGGCGCGTCGCAGCGTGTAATGCAAGCGCTGCAGCGATGGCAACGACAGGGACACCGGTGGGTGGGCAATGCTCATGGCTGGCGTGTCGTCCCGCTGGATACGCGTAATCCCCATCTGCCGACCCTGGCGCAGCAGCAGGCACGCTGGGCACTGTGGGTCGAGCATGACTCCGACGGCTTTCGTCGTGCCTATCTGGCCCTGAAACGGCTGCGCTTGGCAGATGGCCCGTCGCGTCTGCTGGTGGTGCATGCCGGGCTGTCCCCGGCATCGGGCCTACTCAAGAACCTGCAGCAGTCGGCTGCACGGTATCTCGACACCGAACTGCTGATTCTGCAGGAACGTGAAACTCATCAGCAGGGGATGACTAAATGAGGCTGGCGCGTCTTGCCCTGGGGCTGGTGAATGCCCTGAGCCTTGTCCTGGCGGTGGGTATGTTGTCAGTGTCTCCGGCGTGGGCAGCGGCAGGCAGTTGGGTCGCTCAAGGCAAAAGCGTGCTGCTGACCACGCCGGGACGGCTCGAAACCTCGAAGAACCTGCAGCCTCCTGCCGAAAGCCCCGCACATCGAGGCCGTATCACCCGGGTGCGCTGGCGCTATCAGGCGCCACCGGATGTCACGCCGGTGCTGGAAGCATGGCTATGCCATCCGACGCGCTGCACGGCGCTACCGGCAGGGCAGGGAACCACTGAGGCGCTGGCAGGTTTGCCGGCTGATAGCGCGGTGTATTTTCGCTTTCGCCTGTCGTCTGGGGTGAGACACGCAACATCGATGCGTGTAAAAGGCCTGCAGGTCATCGTCGATTATCAGTGATGCCGCCGGTTGAGCGCTGGGCCACTTGCGTGGCCGCTCCGGGAAATTACAGTTTTGCCACCAGCAGTCGATAGGGATAAGAGCTGACCGTCCGTGTCGGCTTGTACGTATATAAAAGACTGGCTTGCGGCCGAGCCGTTTATCCACTGACAGGACTGTGGAACTTGCTATGGCGCTGCTGAATTCCAACAACGATCTGGCCCTTATCGAACGCCTGATAAATGGCGACACAGATGGGGGCGTTCGTGAGGTGGCTGCTCATTACACCTACGCTCGACAGGACAATGTGTTGCGAGCCCTGCTCGCAGGGCTGATTGACGCCCAGAACGGCTGCATCGAAATCGTCGATGAGCAGGGGCTGGTATGTTTCGTGGCACACCAGGGCCGCATGCAGTTGGGATACGTGGATAGCGAGACGGCGCTTGGCCGGCCTTGGGCGTACCGATGGCCCAAGGGGCAGCGTGCACAACTGCAGAAGCTGCTCGAGCAGGCGCTGGAGGGAACACGTCGGCAGCATATCGCCTGGCGACAGAACTGCCGGGGGGGATGCTGCGACTGGCAGCTCTGTTTCGTGCCATTGCACGTATCCGGTCGACGCTTCGTACTGATCGTGTCGCGGGACGTGAGTGAACAGCAGCGCCTGAACGCTGCGCTCGAGAGAAGCGAGGCGCGCTTGCATGAGCTGATCGACAAGGTGCCCAAAGTCTTTTGGGTGTACGATTTGCAAAAAGGGCGCTACGAATATATCAGTCCCTCCTTCGAGCGTATTCTGGGGGTGGGGCTCGATACGCTGAGTGATGATGCGCGCGCCTGGATGCGACATATCCATCCCGAGGATGTCTCCCAGGTCCAGAAAGTCGCCGACAGTTGTCATGAATGGATGCAGGATCCCGCACCTGTCGATCTGCAGTACCGTCTGCTAAATCCCGATGGAAATGTGGTTTGGGTTCATGACCTGCGCTATCCGGTCGTCGAAGCAGGACGGTTGGTGCGCATGGTGGGTGTACTGTCCGATATTACCGAGGAGCGGGAACGTCAGCAGCGTCTGCATTATCTCGCCAACCATGATCAACTGACGGGCCTTGCCAACCGTACACATTGTCAGGAGTGGCTGGGCAGAGCCTGCCGCAAACGCCAAGCTTTTCAGCTGTTGCTCGTAGGGCTCGACCGATTCAAGCAAATCAACGATAGCCTGGGGCCTCATCAGGGCGACGAATTGCTCAAGCAGGTTGCCGGGCGTATTCATGTCGCATTGAACTCGGCGGCACTGCTGGCGCGTCTGGGAGGGGACGAGTTTGCGGTGGTGCTGGAGGGTGAGCGCAGCCAGGAAGATCAGCGTGTCGTGGCGCATGGCATCTCGGTGGCGCTCAGTCAGCGCTTTACGCTCGGTCGCAATGCGGTGTTCATTACCGCCAGTATCGGCATCTCCAGCTACCCGCAGGATGGCGAAAACACCGATATCCTGATGCAGAACGCGGATGTCGCTCTGTCCAATGCCAAGTATCAAGGACGCAACACGATCCGTTTTTTCAAGTCGGGGGACGACGAAACGACACTCAGCCGGTTCTCGCTGGAAAGTGCATTGAACCGGGCCTGGGAGAACGAGGAATTCCAGCTGCATTACCAACCCAAGGTGGATGCTTGTACCTTCGAGCTGGTCGGTTTCGAGGCATTGTTACGCTGGCGTGGCCCCGACAATACTCCCATGTCCCCGGCCCAGTTCATTCCGGTGCTTGAGGATACCGGGCTGATAGTACCGGTGGGCTACTGGATTCTTGAGCGGGTCTGTCAGGACTTGCAGCGCATGAAGGCGAAAGGGCTCGTATCGCAAATCGCCGTGAATATTGCGGCCCGTCAGTTAATGGAATCCGATTTCGCCGATCAACTGCAGCGTATCATGCGCCATCACCATGTTTCGCCGGGAGAGATCTCCCTGGAGATTACCGAGAGCTCGCTGATGCAGGAGCCGGCTCGAGCCGCTGAACTGTTGACGCGTCTGAGAGCAGCCGGCGCTTCGGTGGCGCTTGACGATTTCGGCACCGGCTACTCCAGTCTCAGCTATCTCAAGCGCTTCCCCGTCGACACTCTCAAGATTGATCGCAGTTTCATCATGGACATGGTCGACGACGACGACGATCGCAATATCGTCGATGCCATCATCCGCATGGCCCATGCGCTGAACCTGATCGTCGTGGCCGAAGGGGTCGAAAGTACCGAGCAGCATCTACTGCTGCAGCAGTACGGGTGCGACCAGTTGCAGGGCTATCTTTTCGCCAAACCCATGCCGTTTGAAGAGATCATTGCCTGGCATACGATACATATTGATACAAAATGGAAAATAGGGGCTGGAAGTAACGGGTATTCGTGACTTGGGAGATGCGCCGTCGCGTCAATAATGCCAAGCGTGGGGTCATGGATCAGTGTCATGTGTCACTGAACTTGAGCTAACTCCGACCCGAGGCGAGGCGATGTATACGGCACAGGGCAAAATCAATCACTCTCAACTGCTTGAGCAACATCTACCCATGGTACGACGCCATGCGTTGGGGCTTCAGGTGCGTTTACCGGCGAGCGTCGACATTGAGGATCTTATTCAGGCTGGCATGGTTGGGCTGCTCGATGCGCTGGGGCGCTATGATACTGGACAGGGCGCCAGCTTCTCCACCTACGCCAGCCAACGTGTCCGCGGAGCGATGATTGATGAGCTGCGCAGCCGTGACTGGATACCCCGCAGCGTGCGGCGTAATGCGCGGGCGCTGGACCAGGCGGTTCGACGGCTTGAACAGCGTTTCGGCCGACCTGCCGAAGAGCGCGAGATTGCCGCGGAACTGGAAATGTCGTTAACGGATTATCAGCAATTGCTGATCGATGCCAACAACGGGCACTTGCTGGCTTTCGATGAAGTGGTCGAGGAGAGCGGCGAGCCGGCAGCCGGGGGGGAGGGGACACCATTATCCCCGTTGGAATCGCTGCTGCAGGGCGACCAGCGCGAACAGCTGATCAGCGCCATCGATGGCTTGCCGGAGCGTGAAAAGCTGCTGTTGGGCCTGTATTATCAGGAAGAGCTCAATCTCAAGGAGATCGGGGCCGTCCTCGGGGTCAGCGAATCGCGAGTCTGTCAGTTGCATAGCCAGGCCGTGGCGCGGCTGCGCTCACGGCTGGCGGCGTGAACGAATCAACCGTGGTTGTGACCGGTGCCTCGAGATTGGCGACGACGTGCCGGCTTTTCGGAAGCGCCCTGGCGTTGACCCTTGGCGGCAGAATTCCCACCACTTCTAGCACCATTGCCCTGGCGACGCTGACCGCCGCCACCCTCACGGCGTCCCCCCTGACCGCGTCGACCATTCTCGATGGGCTCGGGCTTGGCATTAGGGTCGGGTTCGAAGCCCGGCTCGACATGGCTGGGCAGCTTGCGCTTGATCAGCTTTTCGATATCCGAAAGTAGCTTGTCTTCATCGATACAGACCAGAGAGATCGCTCGGCCTTCGCTGCCCGCGCGTCCGGTACGGCCGATACGATGCACGTAATCCTCGGGTACGTTGGGCAGCTCGAAATTGACGACGTGCGGAAGTTCGCTGATATCCAGACCGCGCGCTGCGATATCCGTTGCCACCAGCACTTGCAAACTGCCGTCCTTGAACGCGCCGAGCGCTCGCGTACGTGCCGACTGGCTTTTGTTGCCATGGATGGCCATGGCCGGGATATCCTGCTTGGAAAGCTGTTCGGCGAGCCGGTTGGCGCCATGCTTGGTACGTGTAAAGACGAGCACTTGATACCAGCGATGCGTCTGGATCAGATGAGCGAGCAGCTCGCGCTTCTGGCCACGGTCGACCCGAAAAACGGCTTGATCGACGGTTTCGGCAGTGGTGTTGCGCCGCGCAACTTCGATAGTGCTCGGCGCGTTCAGCAGCCCGTTGGCCAGCGTCTGGATCTCCGCCGAGAACGTCGCTGAGAATAACAGGTTCTGACGTTTGGCCGGCAATAGGCCGAGAATGCGCCGAATATCTCGGATAAAGCCCATGTCGAGCATGCGGTCGGCTTCATCGAGTACCAGGATCTCGACCTGGGACAGGTCGACGTGGCGCTGCTGGTGCAGGTCGAGCAGGCGTCCCGGTGTGGCGATCAAGATATCGACCCCGGGCTTCATGGCGTCGATCTGCGGTTGGGCGCCCACGCCACCAAAGATGACCAGGGAGCGCAGAGGCAGGTGCTGCCCATAGGTTTTCACGCTATCGCCGACCTGGGCGGCAAGTTCGCGTGTCGGGGTCAGCACCAGGGCCCGGACCTGCCGCGAGCGGGGGCGGGCACCGCCACTCAAGCGTTGCAGCATCGGTAGCGTAAAACCTGCGGTCTTGCCGGTGCCGGTCTGCGCACTGGCCAGCAAATCACCGCCCTTGAGCACGACAGGAATCGCCTGCTGCTGTATGGGGGTAGGGGTGGAATAACCTTGTGTCTCGATAGCACGTAACAGCTCGGCGGATAGGCCAAGTTCGGAAAAGGACATGAAAACTCCGCAACGCACATCCGCCGGTCACCTATGAATAGGTGTCAGTCAAGGGCCGAGGCGTTTCAAAACAGGAATCAGGGCGGGAACAAAAACGCGCCTGGAATGGAAGCGGCGAGGTGACTGGTCGTAAGCCGCCCCGGCATGATGCCAGAGTTCTGTAACTTATGCATCTTTTGTCTAACCCCGCGCAGGCAAGTTTCGGCGATGCGAGGGTGATCGCACTACAGGGACGGCTGGTTGGCTATTTCATCTGCGAGTTGCTCGGCAACCGTCTGCCAGGCGCTCCCCAGGCTACGGACCAGCGCAGGATAGCCGTCCGCATCCAGGGCGCGCTCAATGTCGAAGTGCTGCAGCGAGAGCAACCGGCCGCTGGGATCGCGCAACTGCCATTGCCCGCTGACCACTGCCATACCGTCATGGCGTCCCTGAAAATTTTCCACGTCGAGCCTGACACTGAGCGACTGTTCCGCATCCGCCCCGCGATTTTCGCGCAGCACACGAACCTCGGGTAGTGCAAGACTCAAATGATGACGCAGACTCCTTTCGAGTTGACGGTTGAGATCTTCGGCCCATAAATGATTGCTGGCTTGGTGAATCTCGATATCGCTGAGTTGCATGACGATACCGTCACTGTCGAGATAAGGGGCAACGCGAATGGGCTCGAGAATCAGGGTGCGGGACGCTGGTGTCGAATATTGCACCCCCTGCCCGGCGGCGGGCAGGGTATAGCGTGACGCTGACGTCGAGGAACCGGCGCAGCCGCTCAGCATGACCGACAAAAGGACGACGCAGGTCATGGTGAGCCATGCGTGTCTTGGCCCGACAAGCGGCACTCGGCGTGTACCGACATCACGGTAGCGGGCATAGGAGATCGGCGCTGTCATCGCGGGGCCCTCGGTAGTGGATCTTCATTGCTGCGCTTGTCGAAGATCAAGGCGTTGGGTTGTTCACTCAAGGTGCGGGCCACCGGCTGTAGGTCACGTAGCAGAGTCTCGAGGCTGGATAGCGTGCCGACCAGCTCCTGATAGCCCTGGGAGTCGGAAGAAAAGCCCTGCAGCGTTCCACGCAACTCCTTGAGAGTATCGTTGATGCTGCTGGGCATATCGCGGAATGCCGGGTCGCTCAGCAGGGCATTGAGCGACGCCGCAGTGGCTTGCGCTTCCTCCAGCGTAGCCTGTGATGCCTGCAGCGTGCCGTTGAGCTCGTCCAGAACCGGTTCGACCTGCAGGTCGTTGAGTTTCTCGAGCAGTTCGGTGACCTGTTGCTGGATCTGGGCCAGGCCTGCCGAGGTGGTGGGGAAAACGCTCTTGCCTTCGAACGCAGTGGGAGTGTATTCAGGCGCCTCGGGTTGGAAGTTGAGGTCCACATACAACGCCTGGGTCAGCAGGTTGCCGGTCTTGAGCGAGGCGCGCAGACCGTGCTCGAACATGCGGCCGATCCGGGTACGCCATTGTTCGATGCTGTATTCCGTGTCGCTATCCTCGAGCCGCTGCGGCTCGAGGTGGATGAGTACCGGAATCGCAAAGCGTTGCAGCGAATCGGGCTGGGGCGCGGTGAAATGCCAGGGCACGCTGACTACGGTTCCCACACGCACGCCACGATATTCCACCGGAGCGCCACGGCTCAATCCGCGTACGCTGTCGTCGACCAGCAGCACGTATTCTATATAGCGATTGTAAGTCCCTTGGCGGGCGCTTTCTTCATCGTCGTAAAGCGTGAAGGTTTCGCCGGGCTCGACCGGGTGACCCATGGTGACATCCTCGGGCACACCAAAGGTGACGCCGCCGCTGAGTAGCGTTTCGAAGGATTCGACATTGACCCGAAAACCCTCGGAGTCCAGGCGCAGCCCGATACCCGATGCGGTCCAGAACCTCGTGGTATCGGTTACCAGTACGTCATAGGGCGACTGGATATAGAGTCGGTGACGCATTTCACGGGTTCCCGGGTCGAAGTCCGTGTCCTCGACACGTCCGACGGTATAGCCCTGGTAGGTTACCGGATCGCCGGTTCGCAGGGAGTTGCCCAACTGGCTGATCAGGTTGATGCGTAGCCCCTCGGCATCCTGCGGGGCGACCGGAGGATGTTCCAGCACATCGAAGTGGCGTTGGGACTCATCCCCATGGCCGGGCAACAGCTGAATGTAGGCGCCTGACAGCACGGTGCCCAAACCACTGATACCCTCCCGGTCGATGCGCGGCTTGACGACCCAGAAGCGTGTCTGATCGTTGAGCATCCGCTCGGTGCCCTGATTCATGTTTACGGTGACGATGGTATGCGTAAAGTTCTCTGAGAGCTCGACTGCCGTGACGCGGCCGACTTCGACATTGCGCGATTTGACCAGCGTTTTGCCGGCTTCGATGCCTTCGGCATTTTCCATGATCAACGTAATCACGGGGCCACGGCTGGCGTAGTTGTCATAGAGCATCCATAGCCCGATCAGCACAGCGACCAGTGGCACGATCCAGATCGGCGACAGACGATTCTGCCTTTGACGTATGGCACGGCGTGAAGTGTCATTCATCATGGACATCCTGGGTAGGTAACGAGTCGTGTGCCGAAACACGCGGCCCTGTATGGGACATGTGCAAGGGGGCGTCCCAGATGAGGCGCGGATCGAAGCTCATGGCGGCCAGCATGGTGATGACCACCACCGAGCCGAAGGCAAGGGCTGCAGGGCCCGGTGTAACTGACATCAAGGCGCCGGCATGGATCAGAGCAACGAGTATGGCTACGACGAAAACATCGATCATCGACCAGCGACCTATGAACTCGGTCAGCCGATAAAGACGTATCCGGGTCATGTGAGTCAGCGTGGGGGCACCGCGACGCGTGGCAATGCACAGCCAGGCCAGCGCCAATATCTTGCCTATCGGCACCACAACACTGGCGGTGAAGATGATCAGCGCGATTGGCCAGTCGCCCCCCTGCAGAAAGATCAACACTCCGCCGATGATGGTCGAAGGTGTGGCTTCTCCCAATGTGGTGGTGGTCATGATCGGGTAGAGGTTAGCCGGAATATACATGACTACCGCAGCGATCAGTAACGCCCAGGTGCGCTGCAACGTATATGGCTGCCGGGTGTGCAGGTGCTCGCCACAGCGCTGGCACGAGCCGTGGCAGCTTTCGCCGAGGCGATTGAGCAGGCCGCAGGTCGGGCAGCCGGTGAGGCGTTGCGGCGCTGCCGTTTCACCGGTTCGAGCACCCTCGGGTGCCAGGGGCTCGCTGGCCAGCGAGAACCACATCCAGTCTTCATCGAGGGAATGATTGGTCATCAAGAGCAGCAGGGCGAAAATGCAGTACGCCCAGAATGACGGGCCGAGCCCGATGTCGGCCATGCCGGCAACCTTGACCAGACTGACCAGAGCGCCAATGACGAAGACATCGGCCATCATCCAAGGCGTGAGGTGAGCCAGCGAACGTGCTATCTGGCGGCTACGTGGCAGCGGCCGGCGGCGCAATAGACCAATCTGTAGCCAGATCACCCCGAGTAAATAAAAAATGGGCAGAATTACCACGGTGAGCAGGACCACGATGGCTACGATGGGTTCGTGAAAGCCGATCAGCGACGTGGCGGTTTCGGTCAGTTCGATGCGGTTGTTGACGCCCTGCGCTTCAAAACTGACGAAAGGAAAGGATACGGCGAGTCCCAGTGCAATCAATGCCGCCATTGCCAGTGCCAGACTCCGCTCTGCAGGACGATGAAAGCGCCGGGCCAGGGTATGATGGCAGCGGGGGCAAGTAGCTTTCTCGCCGGTCCGCAGTGACGGGAGAGATGTCACCAGATCGCACTGCTGGCAGGCCCGCAAACGCCGGCGTGACACTGACGCACCGCGGGTTGCTGCACCTGATAAGCCCGATGGGGCGGATGAAGAAAGTGCGGTGTCTACCAAATTGTAACGTTCCTCGATGTGAAACCGGTTCCTTTACCTGTTTGCCGGTATCCCTCGTATGAGCCCAGCATTGAAAAGCTATGCTACCGGGGACTTATCCGATGAGCTCGTCATACATGCAAGAATGAAGGTTAGCAGTCTGACACCATCTATGGCGACTGTCTCCGTAAAATCCGGCTAGAATGCGCGCCATGTCAGAGTATTACGCCTTGCTCGGTTGCCTTTGCGGGCCGGACATCTATCTTCAGGGACGTGTCCTGATCCGGATTGCCTGACAGGGCGGAGCTGATTTTCACTCATGTACTGCGCAGGAGAAACACATTGTTGATCGCCTTGATTGCCATAGGGATTGGGCTGGCACTGCTGGTATGGAGCGCGGACCGTTTCGTCGATGGTGCCGCTGCTACTTCGCGCCATCTAGGGCTACCACCGTTGTTGATCGGCATGATTGTCATCGGTTTCGGCACATCGGCACCCGAACTGATGGTGTCGGTGCTGGCTGCAGCTCAGGGAAATCCTGGGCTCGCGCTGGGCAATGCCTATGGCTCTAACATCACCAATATTGGGTTGATACTCGGGATCGTTGCCCTGCTGGTGCCTTTGGGCGTGCACTCTCAGGTACTGAAAAAGGAGCTTCCCGTGCTGGCGGGCGTCACGCTGCTCTCTGCCTGGGTGCTGATGGATGGTACGGTGTCGCGTCTCAACGCAGGAGTATTGCTGGCTATTCTGGTGGCTTTTCTGGGCTACAGCATATGGCAGGCCCGACAGCAAAACGACGATCCCATCGCTGCCGAGACCCAGGCCGACCTCGACTCCCATCCCATGTCGCTCAAGCGTGGGGTGATCTGGACGGTGGTAGGGTTGCTGGTGTTGATAGCCAGTTCACGATTGCTGGTCTGGGGGGCGGTGAGCATCGCGGAAGGATTCGGCGTCAGCGATCTGATCATCGGTCTGACGGTAGTGGCCATTGGGACATCGTTACCGGAACTGGCCTCGTCGATCAGCGCGGTAAAGAAACGCGAACATGATATGGTCATTGGCAACGTAGTGGGCTCCAACCTGTTCAATACCCTGGCCGTTGTCGGCCTGGCCGGCGTGATTACCCCCATCGAGACCGGCAGCAGTGAAGTTCTCATGCGTGACTGGCCTGTCATGGCGGGACTGACGCTTGCCCTGATGTTCTTCGGCATTGGCTGGAAAGGCCGTCAGGGGCGTATCAACCGCTGGGAGGGGGCTGCATTGCTGGCCACGTTCATCGGTTATACCGCTTATCTGGTGATGACGGTCATTGCTGAGCGCGGCGTCTGAAATCCCGGCGTAATAGACTGGCGGAGGACTGGCGTCACGCTCTACGCTTAGAGGGCGCGGAACACCTCGTCTCGACGGCTTGTGAGACGGGTGTGTCAGTTCTTGATGTCCAAGTAGGAAGCGGGAAGCCTTCTTCTGGATTCTCCTGCGGCAACAAGACACACCCGAAGGGGAGTCTTGCTTCTTCAGCAGCAGGCCGAGAAACCGTACGATACTTATTGCCGCGGCATGGCATAGATGAATCTTAGAAGCGAGCATATGGGCGCCGACGATCTGGTGCAATCGCCTTAGATGTCACCGATAGGGGGCGAGCATGGCCTCGTGGGCGGAGATTCCTCTTGCCGCTGTGGCAGCGGCAAAAATATTCATGGGCTTGCAAGGAGTTATCCATGGAGCTTGATCCCCTATTGCTGTCGCGACTGCAGTTTGCGTTTGTCGTGTCATTTCATGCTATCTTTCCGGCTTTCTCGATCGGCATTGCATCGTTCGTCGCGCTTCTGCAAGGGCTATATGTCGCGACCCGTAACCAGGCCTGGGAGCGCCTCTCGATGCTCTGGACCAAGGTGTTTGCCGTGGTCTTCGGCATGGGGGTGGTGTCGGGTATCGTGATGGCCTTCCAGTTCGGCACCAACTGGAGCAATTTCTCCCAGGCTGCAGCCAACTTCTTCGGGCCCATGCTCAGTTACGAAGTGCTGACCGCCTTCTTCCTGGAAGCGGGTTTTCTCGGTGTGCTGCTCTTCGGCCGCGACCGCGTGTCGCCTGGTGTGCATCTATTCGCCGCGCTCATGGTCGCGCTTGGTACGCTGATCTCGTCTTTCTGGATTCTCGCCGGCAACAGTTGGATGCATACCCCGGCCGGGGTGGAACTGCGAGATGGTGTCTTCCATGTCACGTCCTGGATGGATGCCATCTTCAATCCCTCTTTCCCGTATCGTCTCATGCACATGGTCATGGCCTCCTTCCTGTGCGGCGCCTTTATCGTCGCGGGGGTCAGTGCCTGGTACTTGCTGCGTCGCCATGACGTCGAAGCCAACAAGAAGGCATTGTCGATGACCTTGTGGCTGTTGCTGTTCGCCGCCCCGGCTCAGGCGATAATCGGTGATTTCCATGGTCTCAACACCTTGGAGCATCAGCCGAGCAAGATCGCCGCCATCGAGGGGATCTGGGAGACAGAATCCTCGGTGCCGCTGCTGCTGGTCACGATTCCCGATCAGGACAATCAGACCAGCCGCTTCGAGATCGGTATTCCTTACTTGGCGAGCCTGATCCTGACCCACGACCCGCATGGTGAATTGCCAGGGCTCAACGAGATTCCGCGTGACGAACAGCCGCCTGTCTGGTTCACCTTCTACGGCTTCCGCATCATGGTGGCGCTGGGCGTGCTGATGATCGTGTTTGCCGTGGCGGGTCTGGTGCTGCGGCGCGGTGGGAAGATCTATACCAGCCGGTTCTTCCTGCAAGGATTGAGATTGATGAGCGTGGCGCCATTCATCGCACTGCTGGCAGGCTGGATTACCACCGAGACGGGGCGGGCACCTTGGGTAGTCTACGGTATGATGAGCCAGGCGGAGGGAGTCACGCCGTCGCTGACCGGTGGCATGGTGCTGTTTACTCTGCTCGGTTATGCCGCCGTCTACGCGGTGATCTTCTGGGCTGGAATCTATTATCTCACTCGGGTCATCCGTAAGGGTATGCAGGAGGGCGAGAGCCATGGCGCAGTGCCGACATCGGCATCGCTGCCTTCTCATGTATCTGCTGCTGGCAACACTGCATCTAGGAGGGGGTAACTCATGGACATGTCCGGTCTGCCGATGATCTGGGCGGTCATCATCGCCTTTAGCATCATCATGTATGTATTGCTGGATGGCTTCGTGCTGGGAATGGGGATCCTGTTTCCCTTTGCTCCCGATGAAGAGGCCCGTGATGTGGTGATGAACACCGGGGCCCCCATCTGGGATGGTAACGAGACCTGGCTGGTCCTGGCAGGTACCGCTCTACTGGGGGCCTTTCCGCTGGTGTACACGATCATTCTGCCTGCCTTGTACATCGGGGTTTTCCTGATGGTAGCAGCGCTGATTTTTCGAGGGGTGGCCTTCGAGGTGCGCTCCAAGGCCCAGCGTTCGCGCAAGTTATGGAACATCGCCTTTGCCGGTGGCTCTGCGGTGGCGGCTTTCGCCCAGGGGGCGGTGGTAGGCGCCTACATACTGGGCTTCAAGACGGAGAGTGGCACCTTCGCGGGTGGCCCCTTCGACTGGTTGACGCCTTTCACGATCATGACCGGCCTCGGGATGATGGCGGGCCTGGCGCTACTGGGCGCGACCTGGATCATCATGAAGACCGAAGGGCATGTGCAGGAGTGGGCCTACGGGCTGGTACCGAAGCTTCTCGGCGTAGTGCTGGTCGTGTTCGCCCTCGTCAGCTTATGGACTCCTTATATCGACTCCGGTGTCTGGGAGCGCTGGTTCAGCAACATTCACGTGATATGGGTTCTGCCGGCACTGGCGATACTCAGCGCAGCAGCGCTTTTCTGGTCAGTCAGGGCCCGGCGTGAGATATTACCGTTCATTTTCACGATGAGCATGTTCATCTTCACTTATCTGGGGCTGCTGGTCAGCCGTTGGCCCTATGTCGTTCCACCCGACTACACCTTGTGGGATGCCTCCTCTGCGCCGGAATCACAACTGTTTCTGCTGGTAGGAACGCTGTTCGTCATCCCCATCATTCTCGGATACCAGAGTTGGTCTTATTGGGTCTTCCGTGGAAAGGTGCGTGCCGATGAAGGTTACCACTGATACGACTCGAGATATCGCGGAATCCTGTAGTCACAACCGCCACGTTCTAGAGCGTGGCGGTTGTGTGTTAGCGTAGCGAGTTCTGCACCTGACCGAAGCGGCACCAAACCTGCAATCTTTATAAAGCAAAGGGACGTTTGCAAGCACGCATCGAGCGGCACTTGAACGGTCGCGGGCCTGCTTCATAATTTGCATAGCAATAATAAACGGTCAATATCATGCAGCAGTTGCTGGCCCGATTGGCAAGAAAGACGTTTGTTCGCAATGTGGCGACCGTGGCCTCGGGTGCCGCGCTTTCGCAGGTCATCACTCTAGGCTTGACGCCGGTCATTACGCGCCTCTACGACCCGAATGTCATCGGCATACTCGGTACGTTCATGACGGTGGTGGCAATCCTGGCGCCCTTGGCGTCGCTGACGTACCCGGTGGCCATCGTCCTGCCCAAGCACGACGGACAGGCCTTGGGGCTGGTCAGACTGGCTGCACTGATCGCTGTGGTTACTGCACTGGGTGCAAGCCTGATATTGCTGTTGTGGGGCCACGACATCGTTTCACTACTGGGGGCCGAAACGCTGTCGCCTTTCCTGGCGTTTTTGCCTCTCGCTATGCTGCTGATGGCAGGAGTCCAGATCGCCGAACAGTGGCTGATCAGGAAGAGCCACTACAAGGCGACGGCCAAGGCGTTGATTGCGAAGGCGCTGGTGCTGAACGGCAGCAAAGTCGGTGTGGGGCTGTTCGGCCCGACGGCACTTGCCCTGATCATCCTGACCGTACTCGGCACGGCGTTCCATGTCTTCATCCTCATGAAGTATGCCCTTCAGGGCAAGGTTTCGGCGGGAGAAGCGGCAGACGAAGAAGGCGAGAGTCGTTCGCTGAAGGATCTGGCCAGGCGTTACGTCGATTTCCCCATGTACAGGACGCCGCAGGTGTTTCTCAACGCCCTATCCCAGGGGTTGCCGGTACTGATGCTGGCCAGTCTGTTCGGGCCCGCTGCGGCGGGGTTCTACACCCTCGCCAGGCAAGCGCTGGGTGCGCCCGCGCAACTGCTGAGCAAGTCTATTGGAGACGTCTTCTATCCGCGCATCAGTGCGGCGGAGAAAAATGGCGAGAATCTGGCGAAACTGCTTATCCAAGCGACTGTGGCGCTGCTGGCTCTGGGCGTCGTGCCTTTCGGGGTGGTCATGCTGGCTGGCCCCTGGCTTTTCGGCCTGGTATTCGGCGATGAGTGGAGCATGGCTGGCGAATATGCCCGCTGGCTAAGCGTGTGGCTCTTTTTCGGCCTGGTGAATCGGCCGGCCGTGAGTTCGCTTCCGGTGCTTAAGCTCCAGGGCGTTTTTCTTGTTTACGAAATGGTCAGCATGGTGATCCGCTTTGGGGCATTGAGCGTAGGGTTTTATTTCATGAAAGATGATATCGCTGCCGTCGCCTTGTTTGCACTTTCGGGAGCGATACTGAACGTCGCATTGATCGCCTTCACGATTTTATATTCGAGGCGCGTCGACAGCACGACCTTCAGTGATCAAGAAACGGCTTGCTAAGTTCTGCCTGAAAAAGTCATGAGCGTATCAAGACTCGGGAAGAGTGCGTGTGGCGTCGCCAGAGTTCGACTGGGCGGGCGAAGCGAGCCAACCTGGGCTCGCTTTCAGGCGTGGTAAGTCGTGTTCCTACATGCGGGAAACGGGGTTCAGCGAAGCCTTGACTTCGCTCACCAGGTCACGCAACCGGGGGCCGAGATTTTCAGTCAGGACCCGGTGGCTCAGGCGCAGTGACGAACCGCCACAATTGATTGCCATGACTTCGGCACCATCTTCGAGCACGAGCGGTACCGCGACACCACTGACTTCGCGTTCCCAGTCACCCTCGGAAGTGCAGAATCCGTACTTGGCAAAGCTCTTCATGGCCTCCTGAATGCCCTGTTCAACGGCAGGCCAGTTGTCGGGGTCGCGTTTGCGTAAGTCGCGTAGTACCTGCTCCCGTCGTGTCTCGGTAATTCCGCATAGCCAAGCGCGTCCCACTGCGCTTGTCACCATGGGAATGCGCGACCCGGTTTCGAGCCGCATCACCAAGGGGCCACTACCCTGGCAGACCTCGATGTAAGTCATGGCTAGGCGATCCTCATTGCACAAGGCCACCATGCAATCCGTCGCGTCAGCGAGTCGTTGCATATGCGGTCTGGCCAGATCGCGTATGCCCATGCTGGCCAAGTATCGATAGCCAAGAGCCAGCACCCCGGCGCCCAGCCGATACTTCTCCAGACGTTCGTTATGCTGAAGATAGCCCAGCTGTGTCAATGTATAAGTGAGGCGTGACACTGTCGGCCGAGGAATACCGGTGCGGCTGGAAAGCTCGGCGTTACCCAGATATTCTTCGCCGGCACCAAAAGCTCGAAGTAGTTCCAGGCCTCGCGAGAGGGCGGTGACGAAATTGCGATCCTTGGCGTTTGCAGCTTGGTCGTCTATGCTCAATGACTTGTTCATGTATACCCCATGGATCCTAAAATCGTCGGTTCGCGTTATGTACAAACCGCCACTCAATGTTTTTGTTCAAGCGTCGTTACCTGCCTTTCGAGCCATTCTATAATGCTGAGAGCTACGTTCGGCTGCGCGAAACGCAATGTCTGACACCGTCATGTTGCCATTTTCGAAGCGTTGACCTCCAGAGCGAGAATGCCAGACGGCTCTGTTGACATGGCCAGGGTCGGTGTTGATGTGTTCCAGTTCATCGGTGATCAACCCCAAAATCAAGACATATACTACCTATGATCACTGCCACTAGTGCTTCAATGCCATCAAGCTCATGTTTTGTCAATCTAATTCTGCTATGCGAATTGACGTTTTATTAATCGATAATTTTGACATTATCGAGGCGAGATACCTCCGTCTTGCCTGAAAGGGCGAACGAAGCCAGGTAAGTGAGGGGTAGGAGGGACGGAGACAGAGGATCACCCGATAGAATCGCCCAGCCATTCCGTTTAACGCTTAAGTGCAAGATGCAGGGGGTTCCTGGACGATCTGAAGCAGGTCCAGTCTGCAGAGCGATAGCGCAAGGTAGGGAAAAGAAATCCCTGTGGCGGCTATTGAGTGTGACGCGAATGAAATGAATAGCAGAGGATCTTAATGAATTTAGAAGAAGCCCGTGGATGATCGACGGGCTTTAATAAAAATAAAAGTAGTGCTTACCACGTTAATATTATTTTTCCGATATGTTCGCTGGACTCCATACGGCTGTGCGCTTCTCGCGCTTGAGGAGCAGGTAACACGCGATCGATAATGGGCCTGATCTTTCCGGCGCTTAATAATGGCCACACGTGGGCGTGCAGTTTTTCTGCAATAGCTGCCTTGAAGGCGACGGGCCGCGGGCGTAACGTTGAGCCGGTAAGCGTGACACGCCGGCGCAGGATGTCGCCCAGAGGGATGTCCGCATTGGCGCCCCCTAACAGCGCAATCAGCACGATACGGCCGTCGTCGGCGACGCATTCCAGCTCGCGAGCCACATAAGAGCCGCCCACCATGTCCAGAATCACATCCGCGCCCCGTCCGGTCGAGGCCTTGACGATATCGACAAAATCCTCATCACGGTAATGGATAGCGCGCTCTGCGCCGAGATCCTCGCATACCTGACACTTTTGCGCGCTACCGGCGGTGGCCAGGACCCGATAGCCGAGAGCTGAAGCCAACTGAATCGCCGTCGTGCCGATACCGCTACTGCCGCCCTGGACCAGCAGAGTCTCATGTTTACCATGCGGACCCTGGCCTAGCCCGCCACGATCAAACACATTGCTCCATACGGTAAAGAACGTTTCGGGCAGTGCTGCTGCTTCGATATCGTTGAGCCCTTCCGGCACCGGCAGGCATTGGCCTAGCGGGGCGGCACACAATTCAGCGTAACCGCCGCCTTGCAGCAGGGCGCAGACACGGTCTCCCACCTTCAAGCCCCAACGGTTGTCGGGGTGGGAGAGGTCGCCTTCGACAATCTCGCCGGCCACTTCCAGCCCGGGAATATCCGAGATTCCCGGCGGGACAGGATAATTGCCCAGGCGTTGAAAGACATCGGGGCGGTTGATCCCCGACGCCGCTACCCGGATCAGTATCTCTCCCGAGCCGGGACGAGGGACCGGGCGCTGCGCCAGCCTTAGTACCTCGGGGCCGCCGCCGTATCGAGTAATTTCAATGGCTTTCATGCATGCATCCTGCCGGTGAATAGACGCTTCAGGTATGTTCGGCGAGCCGCTTCTGTCTGGCCTGCTCACGGCTTTCCTTCCAGTAACGGCGCACCGCAAAGCCCAGAGAGACAAAGGTCAATGCGATGAAGAACCAAGTAATCGGACCGCGGAAGAAGAAGGTCGGGTCGCCACTGCCGATCAATAGGGTGCGGCGCAGATTGTCCTCAAACATCGGCCCCAGAATGAAGCCGATAAGAAACGGTGCAGTCGCGAAGCCGGTACGATTGAAGATGAACCCGACCAGCCCGAACAGCAACATCAGGCCGATATCGAAGGTATTGTTATTGACGGCATAGGAGCCGTAAACGCAGAACATCAATACGATAGGCAGCAATATCGATTTGGGAATGTCGGCGATCAGCGAAAAATAACGGATAGCGACATTGCCTACCACCAGCAGGACTGCCGAGCTCAGCAAGATACCGCAGAACAGCGCATAGATCAGCGGCAGGTTCTCCTGGAACAGTACCGGGCCCGGTGTCAAGCCATGGATCATGAAGGCGCCCAGAATGATGGCGGTGATGACGTCTCCGGGAATTCCCAAAGAAAGCAGGGGAATCAGCGTGGCCCCGGCAACGCCATTGTTGCCGGCTTCCGAGGCGGCAACACCTTCGATCTCTCCCTTGCCGAAGTTGGCGCTGCGCGGCGAACGGCGCTTGGCGTCGCCATAGGAGATGAATGCCGCTGCTGTGGCGCCTGTTCCCGGAATGGCGCCGATGATGACGCCGATCAGGCTGCCGCGCACGATAGTGGTCATGCAGCGCTTAAGTTCCTTGAATGACAGGCCGCTGCCGGTCACGGCGGAGCGAATATGCGGTTGGGCTTTCTTGACATAAAAATCAATGACCTCGGGAATAGCGAAGAGGCCGATCAGCAAAGGCACAAAGGAGATGCTGTCCATCAGATTGTAGTTATTGAATGTCAGCCGCTGAGTCCCGTAGACCATGTCCAGGCCAATGGTCGAGACGATGATGCCCAGGCTGGCGGCGATTAGACCCTTGAGAACCGATTCGCCGGCGATGGATACGATAATGGTCAGCGAGAAGCAGATCAGCCAGAAAAACTCCGGTGGCCCGAAGTTAAGCGCAATCTTGGCAAGGTAGGCGGCAAAGAAGATCAATGCGATGTTGGAAATGACATCGGCAATGCAGGAGGAGTAGAGAGCGGTCTTGAGCGCCTTCTTGGCGTGGCCCTGTTGTGCCAGCGGATAGCCGTCGAGCAGTGTGCAGGCAGAGGCGGGCGACCCGGGAGTGCGAATCAGGATGGCGGTAATCGAGCCGCCATACATGCCGCCCTTATAGATGCCAACCAACAGCAGGATCGCAGTAATCGGCTCAAGTGCAAAGGTGAACGGCAGCGCCAAAGCCACGGCCATGGTAGCAGTCAATCCGGGAATCGCGCCCACCACCACGCCAATGACAACCCCCACTGCGATGGCAATGAAGTTGTTTACGCTCAGGAACAGCTCGAGTACCTCATGAAAATTATCCATAACAAAACTTCCTGAGTAGAGAGCTATAACCCGTGAAGAGGAGATAGAGGTTATGCGGTGTTAACAGGCTCATTCCCAGACCTGCCCGACAGGCAGCGGCACATTGAGCAGATGAACGAACAGCAACGTGACGGCAACCGGTAGAACGATACCGAGTAGATAGATCCACGGCTGACGGATAGGATGCGCGGCAAAAAGAATCAGCGTCGCCACGATACCGGCGGCCATGGCGCCGAGAAGTTCGAAGCAGAGCATGTACACGGCCAACGCTACGGCCAGCAACAACCAGCGCTGGGCGGGAGCCCGCTCCTGCTCGATGCCGCTGGCAAGTGGCGGGGCCAGACAGCCTTCGATGAACAGCAGTACCGACAAGACCAGGACGATCCAGCCTGCCACGGCGGGGAGCCAGCGGGGCGACAGCATGGGGTTGTTGAGGCGTGGCGGCTCGTTGATGTATTGCGGAACCAGATAAAAGATGAAAACGATCGAGATGAAAAACAGCAGGGCGCCCAGCAGGGTGTTGAGATTCACCCATGTGAGCCGGGCCCTGGCCGTACCGGGGTTGGACGTAGGCATGCAAAAACTCCACCACTAGAAGAGCAGGGGGGAGTTCCCCCCTGCGGCTCGCTCAGTTGCTGATTTCTGCCTGCTCGGCAACTTCGCTCCAGCGCTCGAGATCGGTCTTGACGTAAGCGCGGAAATCCTCGCCGGCTTCATCGGCTGCGGTAGCCCCCAGTTGAGGCAGGAAGGATTGGAAGCTTTCACTTGCGATGATCTTGTCCAGCGCTTGTTGAAGGCGGTTTACGGCAACGTCGGGCATGGACTTGTTGGCAATCAGGCCAAACCAGGCATTGGTGGTGAAATTTTTCAGATCTTCGTCGGCGCCCGTTTCACTTAAGGTCGGCACGTCAGGTAGATACTTGGACCGTTCGGCCGAGGTTACCGCTAGGGCTTTGAGCTTGCCGGCCTTGATGTGGGGCAGCACGGTCGGCATGTTTTCGAACGACACATCGACATCGCCGCTGAGCAGTGCCGGCAGGGCTTCGCCGCTGCCCCGGAAAGGCACGTGCACCATTTGGGTATCGGTGAGTGTCTTGAACAGTTCGCCGGACATGTGAATCGAGCTGCCGACACCGCTGGAGCTGAAGGACATTTCCTGCTCCTTGGCGGCGTTGATGAATTCCTCCACGCTGTCATAGGGACTGTTTGCCGGCACCACCATGACATTGGGGATTTCGATGACGTTGCGGATAAAGCGGAAGTCTTCGATGGGGTCATAGGGCAGGTTGGGGTAAATGGCCGGACCAATAGTGTGACCCGGAGAGGCCATGAGGATGGTGTGATCCGCATCGCGCCCGCCCCGGGCCAGCTGCCCGGTAGCGATGGTCGAGCCGGCGCCTGGGCGGTTTTCGACCACGACGGTGCCCAGCTCCTTTTGCAGCAGGTCCGCCACCTTGCGTGACAGAATGTCTGTCGTGCCGCCTGCAGAATAGGGCACTACGAGGCGGATCGTGTCGGTAGGCCATTCATCGGCGGCCTGGCTGGGCGAAGCGAGAGGTAGGGTGGTAGCTACACCTAGTGCTACGACGCTGGCTAAGCGTGTCAGAACTCTTTTCATTATAAAGCACCGTCTGTTTGGGTCTTTGCCGGAAAAAGTTCACTTTCCGAATTTATGTTCGTGATAGCGTGCTTAATTTAAAGGGGACCGAGAAGGCAATTCAAGCGTCATTCGGTTTGAGGTAAGTTTAAAATTTTGGCAATAAGACTTTGGTTTATTTGCGGCGGTGGGCTACATGAACGTTATGGGGTAGGCTCTGCAACGTTAAATTAAAAATGAAACGCGCAACATGAGTACTGGCAGGGTTCAGTACAGGGCGTGGTTGAACTTTAGTTTAATGTCGCCATTATTTTATTAGGGGAGTCTTATGCCATGTCCAGGCCTTGCGTAATTGTGACCGGGGGCGCCCGCAATATTGGCCAAGCCATTGCGCTGCGGCTGCAGGAGGATGGATACCGAGTCATCGTGTTAGACATTCTGGCACCCGAAGCGGACTCGCTGAGTGAGTTTCACCTACTGGATCTACGCGATGCCGAGAAGACTCGCGAACGGGTCTCGCAACTGGCCCGTGAGCACCGGGTGACCAGGCTGGTCAACAATGTCGGTCTGGTACGTCCGGCGCTGCTGGAAGAGGCGACGCTAGACGATTTCTCGACACTTATGGAGCTGAACGTGCGCAGCGCGTTGGTGTGTACCCAGGCTGTCGTTCCCGTCATGCGTGAACAGGGCTTCGGACGTATCGTCACAAATACCAGCCGGGTTGTGCTGGGCAAGGAGGCGCGCAGTATCTATAGCGCGACCAAAGGCGCTCTTCAGGCCATGTCCCACACTTGGGCACTAGAATTGGCGGCTGACGGCATCACGGTCAATTGCGTGGCGCCGGGCCCCATCGCGACCACTGCCTTCTGGCAGAACAACCCGCCTGACTCCGAACGCGCTCGCCGAATCATCGACAATATCCCACTGAAACGCATGGGGCAGCCCGAGGATGTGGCTCAGGCGGTAAGCTTTTTCTGTGATGAGCGCAGTGGCTTCATTACCGGCCAGACGCTCTTTGTCTGTGGCGGCGTCACGGTGGGCTGATCTTTCACGGGACGATTGACCCGCGATAAGCGCTGTGTTTTAAATGCGAAACAGCATTTCGTTTATCGATGCTTTTAAGTGCCCCCATGGCTGAATCAGCGGGCGAGCTTTGATCAGCCAGCCGCTGTCGGCCATGACAAGATGGTGTTCTGAATCCCCTTTCTGTTAAGTCAGTGCTGAACGGCACTGGCACATGACCCAAGGAATGTAGCGATGGCGACTCCTGGCTGGCGCGAAACTCGGTTGTCCCATTTGTTGGGAACTCGGTTGCCGATCATGGCGACTGGATTGCAGTGGTTATCCAATGCGGACTACGTTGCGGCGGCGGTCAACGGTGGCATGATGGGGTTCATCACGGCCGCCAGTTTTGCCGATACTCATGCGCTGCGAGACGAAATTCAGCGCTGCCGGGAGTTGGTTGATGGGCAAGCCTTCGGCGTCAACGTCTCCATGCTGCCCAAGCTTCTGCCAGGAGATCGTACCGATGAGGTCATGAGCCTCATCCAGGATGAGCGCATCGCCATGGTCGAAACATCGGGACGTGATCCGTCTCCCTATGTGGCGTCGCTAAAGGCCAGTGGCTGCAAGATCATTCACAAGGTGCCTCAGCTTCGTCACGCGCTCAAGGCCGAGGCGGCAGGTGTCGATGCCGTCACTCTGGTCGGCGCCGAGTGTGGCGGGCATCCCGGCGAGTCCCCTGTCGGGACCCTGGTGCAGGGAATCCTTGCCGCCCGTGCGCTGCGCATTCCCTTTGCGCTGGGTGGCGGAATCGCCTCGGGAGAACAGATCATAGCCTTGCTGGCCTTGGGCGCCGATGGTGTGGCGATCGGCACGCATTTTCTCACCGCAGCAGAAATCCCCGCTCATGATGCCTATAAGCAACGGCTGATCGATGCTCAGGCGGGGGACACTACGCTGATCATGTCTTCGGTGCGCAACACGATGCGCGTGTTACGCAATGCCACGACCGAGACGGTACAGGCGCTGGAGCGAGAAGGGGTTAACGATATCCAGCAGTTGCTTCCCCATGTACGCGGTACGCTGGGCAAGGCGGCCTATGCCAGCGGTGACTGGCAGCAGGGAGCGCTCTCAGTCGGTCAGGGGGTGAGCCTGGCGGCTCGGATAGCGCCATTGGCCGATATCGTCGCCGAACTCGAAGAGGGCGCCGAGCTGGCCTTACGGCGAGTATGTCCTGCCGGTTAGCCTTAATGGGTTTTTAAATTAGAATTTAAATTAACGCTTATATAGAAAATCTAAATGCATTGCGCTTGATAAAGCGTACTTTCGACCAAAATCGATATTGAATTCAGTGTTCCGTATGGTAATTTCAGATCACCATGCAATCGCTAGTTTTGCATAGCGAAATAAACTATGTCCACGACTCGACAGTGACAATAACTACAGCTAGAGGATGCTCTATGAAATTCACTCCCCTATTCAAGAAGCTTCTGGTGCCCGCTAGTGCCGTAGCCTTGACGGCCGCCGGTCTGTTGCCGCAACTGGCGAGCGCGCAAGACGTTGCCCGGTGGCGTGTGCAGTCTCATTGGCCGAGTGCCAGCAGTTCCTACCAGGATAGTCTGGTGCGCCTGAAGAACGTGATCGAGGAGCGCACCGATGGCCGTGTGCAGCTGCAGCTGTTCGAAGCGGGCGCCTTGTTCAAGGCCCAGGAAACCTTCAATGCCGTCAGCCGCGGCATTCTCCAGATGGGCACCATTTCTCCCGGTTACGCTCAAGACAAGATGACACTGGCCGGGATCGCGTCAGGGTTGCCATTCGCGTTCCATAACGTCTGGGAAGCCGCTTACTTCCACAAGAACCTGGGCTTCGAGAAGATGCTTCAGGATGAGGCTGCGCAGTACGGAGTCTATTGGGCCACGGACAAGGTCTATCCCACCGAGATGGTCGTCAAGAATCCCATCAATAACTGGGAAGATTTCACGCAGCTCAAGATCCGCTCTTCCGGTGCGCTGCAGAAGTTTCTGGACGATGCCGGCGCCTCCACTACCTACCTGCCGGGCAGTGAGCTTTATCCGGCCTTGGATACTGGCGTCGTCGATGGCGCGCATTGGGGTGCCGCCCAAGGTGCCGCCAGCATGAGCTTGTACGAAGTGGCCAAATACCACGTCAAGCCGGCTCTGAACATTGCCGGGACCGATGTCATCATCGTCAGTCAGAAGGCGCTCGACAAGCTCTCCGAGAAGGACCAGGAAATCGTCAAGCAGGCACTGGACGAGCAGTTCTGGTACCGCACCAACGAATACCAGTATCAGGAACGTGTCGCGCTCTCCAAGGCCATGCAAGAACAGGGCGTACAGGTCAACACATTGCCTGACGACGTTCAGCAACGCTTGACCGAAGTCGCCCAGAAGTCGTGGGACGAAGAGGGTAAGCGTAGCGAGAAGGCCGCCGAAGCCCTGGATAAACTGAAGACCTTCCTGGGAGAGCTCGGCTACCTCTGATTCGAAACGGGCTCGCGGGTCCCGTCGGCTGGAAGACCTATGGGAATGCGCCATGCATTCGCTGGGAAAGGCCTGACGCGGACCCGTTTTTTTATTCATTCCAATCCTGTTACGGGGCTAGCGATGCGCCTGATTCATGCGTACGTCAATGGAATAACCCGGCTGAATGTTTTTCTTGGCCGGTGGGTCGCGTACCTGATATTCGTTATTTTTCTGCTGTTGATCTTCGAAGTTTTCATGCGGTACGTGTTTTCGGCGCCGACCTCCTGGACCAATGAACTGGGTCAGATGCTGTTCGGTCTGTACATCGTGATGTCCGGTGGTTACGTCATGGCCCACCGGGGTCATGTGAACGTCGATCTGCTTTACAGCGCCTTTTCCCGTCGGACTCAGGCCTGGGTCGATATCTTCACTTCGTCCATGTTCTTTTTGTTCACGCTCGCGCTGCTGTATTTCGGCAGTTCCATGGCATGGGAATCCGTTCAGAGCATGGAAACCTCCTATTCCGCCTGGAATCCGCCTATCTGGCCAATCAAGCTGGCCATTCCTGTCGGCACCCTGCTTTTGCTGTTGCAGGGTATCGCCAAGTTACTGGAAGACGTCCTTGTCGCGCTTAACCTGCAATCTGTTACCGATGCGCCGAAATCCTCTCCGGAGGAGATGCAATGAGCATTGAGATCACCACGCTGCTGTTCTTCCTGTCGCTGATATTCTTTCTGGTCCTGGGGTTGCCGCTGGCCTTCGTGCTGGGCGGGGTCTCCGTGCTCTTCCTGTACTTTACCTGGGGGGTGGACTCCTTCTATATGGTGGCGTCGCAGATGTGGGGCACCATGGAGAGCTTCACTCTGGTGGCGATTCCGTTGTTTGTGTTCATGGCGATGCTTCTCGAGCGAACCGGTGTGGCCCGCGATCTCTACCGCATGATGCACCTCTGGTGTGGGGGAGTGCGTGGTGGGCTGGCGGTGGGCACCTTGGGCATCTGTGCCGTGTTCGGTGCCATGGTCGGCATCAGCGGTGCCGCCGTCGTGGCGATGGGGACCATCGCGCTGCCCGCGATGCTTGAGCGTGGCTACGACAAGCGCATGGTGCTCGGCTGTATCAATACCGGTGGGGGCTGGGGCATCCTGATTCCCCCCAGCATCATGATGATTCTCTACGCCATGATCAGTGGCGTCTCGGTAGGCAAGATGTTCGCCGCAGGCGTCCTGCCGGGCATCCTCCTGGTCACCTTGACGGTGACCTATGTACTGGTGCGCAGTTACCTTCAGCCGCACATGGCGCCGGCATTGCCGCCGGAGGAGCGGGGCAGCTGGGGCGACAAGCTGCGTGCGGTACGCGCAGTGCTGCTGCCGATCGGTATCGTGGTCATGGTGCTGGGATCGATCATCGGCGGCATCACCACGCCGACCGAGGCAGCCGCTATGGGCGTGTTGGGCGCGCTGATCTCGGCGGCCGTATACCGTAAGCTCAACTGGGACATCCTTCAGGAAGCGGCGATTCGCACCTTCAAGCTGACCGGCATGATTGCCTGGATCCTGTTTGCCGCCCACGCCTTCAGCGCAGCCTACCAGGGCATGGGCGCACAGATGCTGATCGAAGATCTGATGATGGGACTGCCGGGCGGGCGCTGGGGCATCATCATCACCATGATCGTCATCGTGTTCTTCATGGGTATGCTGCTCGACCCGGTAGGAATCATGCTGATCACCCTGCCGGTGTTCCTGCCGATCGTCAATTCGTTGGGTTTCGATCCGATCTGGTTCGGCATCCTGTTCGTGATCAACATGGAGATCGGCTACATGACGCCGCCTTTCGGCTTCAATCTCTTCTACTTGAAGGGGATTGTGCCGCCGAGTATCACCATGCGCGACATCTACTGGTCGGTGATTCCGTTCGTGATCGTCAATCTCATCGGGATGGGGATCATCATGGTCTTCCCCGAAATCGCCACCTACCTGCCGGATACGCTTTTCTAACGGCACTGTTCCAACAGCCTCATGGGAACACAAAAAACCGGAGCCATTGGCTCCGGTTTTTTCATGCCGGTAGGTCAAAGCTGCAGGGCGCGCACCTCGAGAAACTCCTCGAGTCCCCACTTGCCGAATTCGCGGCCAATGCCGGAGTGGCCGAAGCCGCCGAACGGGGCCAGTGGATTGAAGGCGCCACCGTTGACGAAGACCTGGCCGGTGCGCAAGCGGCCGGCGAGGCTCTTGGCGCGCTCCTGATCACCCGACCAGACGGCGCCGGAGAGACCATAGAGCGTGCCGTTGGCGATCTCGATGGCCTGCTCTTCGCTCTCGTAGGGAATGATGCACAGCACGGGCCCGAAGATCTCCTCCTGGGCGATGCGCGACTGCGGGTCGACATTGCCGAACACCGTGGCCCTGACGAAAAAGCCTGCCTCGCAACCCTCGGGAGCTTCGGTGCCGCCGCACACCAGCGTGGCACCTTCCTCGATGCCGAGGCGGATGTAGTCCAGCACCCGCTCGCGTTGTACCGCCGAGGCCAGCGGACCCAGGCGGGTACTTTCGTCCAGCGGATTGCCGGGCGTCATCCTGGCCACGGCCTCGCGGGCCAGCTCGCAGGCCTCGTCATGTCTGTTCGCCGGCACCAGCAGGCGCGTCAGCGCGGTGCAGGTCTGCCCCGAGTTGAGCAGGCAGTTGTTGATCGTGCCCTTGACGGCAGCCTTAAGGTCGGCATCCGGCAACACTACCGAGGCCGACTTGCCACCCATTTCCAGCGCGATGCGCTTGAAGTCCTCGGCCGCCGCATGGGCAATGGTCTGCCCGGTGCGGGTGGAGCCGGTGAAGGAAACCATCTTCACCTTGGGGTGATGGATCAGCACGTCACCGACTTCATGGCCATAGCCCGACACCACGTTGAACACGCCCGCCGGCAGGTCCGTGGCGTCGAGCATCTCGGCCAGCAGAAAGGCGCTCAACGGTGCGACTTCACTGGGCTTGAGCACCACGGTGCAGCCGGCGGCGAGCGCCGGCACGACCTTGAGGATCACCTGGTGCAGCGGATAATTCCACGGTGTCACGCAGCCGACCACCCCTACCGGCGCATACTGGATTTCCGAGTTGCCCACGGTTTCGGTGAACGGGAAATCCGGCAGCATCTTGAGATAGCTCTTGGTGATCACGGCCGGCAGCCCGGCCTGGATCTGGCGGGCCAGCTTCAGCGGCATGCCGACCTCACGACAGATCGCCTCGGCGATCTCGTCGCCACGGGCTTCCAACTGTTCGTGAAGCTGGCGCAACACGTCGAGACGCTGATCGAGCGAGCTTTGCGACCACTGCGCAAAAGCCTTGTCGGCGCTGGCGATGGCACGTTCCATCGCCTCGCGGCTGCCGGCGGGAATCGCGGCCAGCGCCTGTCCCGTAGCCGCCTCGTGAACCTCGATCATGTCGCCGGTCCAATCTTCCCAGCGGCCGTCGATATACAGCTTGTCGATACGTTTCATCTTTCGTCCTCGTTATCCGCGAACCGGCTCAGTCGAACACGATCACGCCACGTGCGTTGATGCCTTTTTCCATGTCGAGAAACGCCTGGGGCGCATCGTCGATGGAGTAGGTACGGGTCACCAGTTCGTCCAGCTTGAGCTTGCCGGCCTGATAAAGGGCGAGAATCCGCGGGAAATCGTACTGCGGGCGCGCCGAGCCCAGCCAGCTACCCTTGATCGTGCGTTCATCGGCGGGCAGCGAAAAGGTGCCGATGGAGGTCTTGTCGGCCGGGTCGGCAACGCCCACCACCACGGCCGTGCCGCCGCGCGCCAGCGACTTGTAAGCCTGGGCGACCACCGCGCCGGCGCCCACGCATTCGAAGGCATAATCGACGCCCCCGGTCAGCTTCTTGACCGCCTTGGCGGCGTCGGCCTCTTCGCTGGCATTGACGGTGTGGGTCGCGCCGAACTGACGGGCCATCTCGAGCTTTTCCGGGTTGGTGTCGACGGCGACGATCATCTCCGCGCCGGCGGTGTGACAGCCCTGAATGGCATTGAGACCGACGCCGCCGACCCCGAAGACGGCGGTGCGCGAGCCCGGCTCCACCTGGGCGGTATTGAACACGGCGCCGACCCCGGTCATCACCGCGCAGCCCACCAAGGCGGCATTCTGCAGCGGCACGTTCTGGTCGATCTTCACCGCGTTGTCGACGTGCAGGGTGGCGTATTCCGCCATCACCCCGCAGGCGCCGAACACATTGAGCGCGTTGCCCTGGCTGTCGTGAGTGCGCACGGTGCCATCGGGAAGCGTGATGAGTGCCTTGGCGGCGTTCTCGCACAGCACCGGGCGGCCACGCACGCACTGACGGCACTTGCCGCACATGGAAATGAAGGAGCTGATGACGGCGTCGCCTTCCTTGAAGGCGGTGACGCCTTCGCCCACCGCCACCACCCGACCGGCACCTTCATGGCCCAGCACCAGGGGAGGGGGGAACTGGATCTTGCCGGTAGCGGCGGAAAGGTCGCTATGGCATACCCCGCAGGCGGCCAGCTTGATCATGATCTCGTTGCGCTTCGGTGGCGAAACCTGGATGGTTTCCACCTGGATCGGCTGATTCCAGTCCCGGCAGACCACTGCCTTGGCTTCACGTGTCATGGTATCGCTTCCCTTTGTCGACCTTGATGCCGACCGGCCATGGCCGGCCGAGAATGTAGAAAATGCTGGGGTTGGAATCCGCCCGGCCGCATGCCCGGCGCAGCAGTTCGCGGCGGCAAAATTGCAAGCCTTGCGCGTGCCGGCGGGAAGAGGCCGGTACCTGCGGGCTGTCCGCGGCCAAGCCACAGGCATCGTCGCCACCGGCTACTCCCGATGGCGACGATACGGCTCAGACGACCTCGAACAGGCCCGCCGCACCCTGGCCGCCACCGATGCACATGGTCACCACCACGTACTTGGCACCGCGGCGCTTGCCTTCGATCAAGGCATGGCCGGTGAGGCGTGAGCCGGTGACACCGTAGGGGTGGCCGACCGCGATGGAACCGCCATTGACGTTGAGCTTGTCCATGGGAATGCCCAGCTTGTCGCGGCAGTACACGACCTGAGAGGCGAACGCTTCGTTGAGCTCCCAGAGATCGATGTCATCCATTTTCAAGCCAGTGCGCTCGAGCAGACGGGGAATGGCATAGACCGGACCGATGCCCATTTCGTCCGGCTCGCAACCGGCCACGGCGAAGCCGCGGAAGATGCCCATCGGCTCGATGTTGTTCTTCTGGGCATAGACGGAATCCATGACCACACACACCGAGGCGCCATCGGAGAGCTGACTGGCGTTGCCGGCGGTGACGAACTGATCCGGACCGCGTACCGGTTCGAGGCCGGCCAGAGCTTCCCGCGTGGTGTTGGGACGGTTGCACTCATCCTTGGTGAGCGTCACTTCACGCTCGCTGACCTCGCCGGTCTCCTTGTCCTTCATCAGCATGGTGGTGGTGAATGGCACGATCTCGTCGTTGAAACGTCCGGCCTCCTGCGCTGCCGCGGTGCGCTGCTGGCTGATCAGGGCGTATTCGTCCTGGGCATCGCGGCTGATGTTGTAGCGCTTGGCGACGATATCGGCCGTCTCGATCATCGATAGATAGAGTTCGGGCTTGTGCTGCATCAGCCATTCGTTGGTGGCGCGGAACTGATTGATCTTGTCGTTCTGCACCAGGCTGATGGACTCGACACCGCCGGCAACCATGACCGGCACCTTCTCGGAGACGATGCGCTGGGCGGCGAGGGTGATCGCCTGCAGGCCCGAGCTGCAGAAACGGTTGATGGAGAGCCCGGCGGTGGTGACCGGCAGTCCGGCTCGTACCGCAGCCAGGCGCGCCATGTTCTTGCCTTGGGCGCCTTCATGGAAGGTGGCGCCGAGAATGACATCCTCGACGATTGCCGGGTCGATACCGGCGCGTTGAACGGCCTGCTGAATGACGTGACCGGCAATGTCGACGCTATGGGTATTGTTGAGGGCGCCACGGTAGGACTTGCCCAGGCCGGTACGCGCCGTGGAGACGATGACAGCTTCAGACATGGGGAATGCTCCGTTGAATCGTTGTAAGTTGTCGCGGGCAGGGTGGGGCCGTCCTGGACGGCCCCGGGGTCGATGTGGATCAGAGATCGCCGAAGCGCTTGCCTTCCTTCACCAGGCGCTCGAGCAGGGCGGATGGTTGCCACTGCTCGCCGCCGAGCTTCTCGTGGAACTGACGGATGCCGGCGAGCACCTTGTCGAGCCCTTCCTGATCGGCCCAGAACATCGGACCGCCGCGATAGGCGGGGAAGCCGTAGCCATAGATCCAGGTGATATCGATATCCAGTGAACGCGCCGCGACGCCTTCCTCGAGAATCTTGGCGCCTTCGTTGATCATCACGTACAGGCAGCGCTCGAGGATCTCCTGATCGCTGAACTCGCGGGGCGTGATACCTTGTTCCTGGCGGAACTCGTTGATCAGCGCGTCGACTTCCGGATCGGGAATCGGCTTGCGGCTGCCTTCCTCGTAGCGGTAGATGCCCGCCTGAGTCTTCTGGCCGAGGCGGCCCTGCTCGGCCAGCTTGTCGGCCCAGCTCGGCGGAATGTCCTCGCCCGCCTTGCGGCGTTCCTGACGAATGCGATAGCCCACATCTATTCCCGCCAGGTCCGACATGGCGAACTGACCCATGGGGAAGCCGAAGTCGGTCAGCACCTTGTCGACCTGCTGCGGCGTGGCCCCGTCGTTGACCAGCTCCATCGCCTCGGCGCCGCGACGGTGCAGCATGCGGTTGCCGACGAAGCCGTAGCAGTTGCCCACCAGCACGCCGACCTTCTTGATGCGCTTGGCCAGGGCCATGACGGTGGCCTTGACGTCATCGGCGGTCTTCTCGCCACGCACGTTCTCGAGCAGCTTCATGACGTTGGCCGGACTGAAGAAGTGCATGCCGACCACGTCCTGGGGGCGCTGGGTCGCCGAGGCGATCTCGTCGATGTCGAGCGTGGAGGTGTTGGAAGCGAGGATGGCGCCGGGTTTGCAGACCTTGTCGAGCTGACCGAAAATCTGCTTCTTGATGCCCATGTCCTCGAAGACCGCCTCGATGACCAAGTCGACGTCGCCCAGGTCGTCGTAGCTCAGGGTCGGCTCGATCAGCGCCATGCGCTCCTCGACCTGGGCGGTGGTGATACGGCCCTTCTTGGCGGTGTTCTCGTAGTTGCGGCGGATCACGGCCAGGCCACGATCCAGTGCATCCTGCTTGGCCTCCAGCAGACGTACCGGGATGCCGACGTTGGCGAAGTTCATGGCGATACCGCCGCCCATGGTGCCGGCGCCGATGATACCCACCCGGTCGATGTCGCGGACCGGCGTGTCGGGGGCGAGGCCCGGGACCTTGGAGACTTCACGCTCGGCGAAGAAGGCGTGGACCAGTCCGGCACGCTGCGGCGACTCCATGCACTCCATGAATAGCTCGCGCTCGCGCTGCATGCCGTCCTCGAAGGAGAGCTTGAAAGCCGCTTCCACGGCATCGACGCACTTGAAAGGAGAGAAGAGGTTGCGCGCCCGCTTCTGCAGATTGGCGCGGAACTCGTCGAACACGCCACTGTTCTTGTCCGCCTCGAGCTTGTCGGTGACATCACGGACCCGGCGTGTCGGCCAGCCTTCGTTGATCGCCTTCTCGGCATAGGCACGGCCGATCGTGGCGATGCTGGAGCCGTCCTCGATGGCGTCGACGATACCGTATTCGCGCGCCTCTCCGGCACTGACGAAGTCGCCGGTGGTGATCATTTCCAGTGCCTTCTGCGCGCCGCTCAGGCGGGGCAGGCGCTGCGTGCCGCCGGCACCCGGCAGCAGGCCGAGCTTGACTTCCGGCAGGCCGACCTTGGCGGCCGGCAGGGCGACACGGTAATGACAGCCCAACGCCAGCTCCAGGCCGCCACCGAGGGCGGTGCCGTGCAGGGCGGCGATGACCGGTTTGGGGCTGTTCTCGAACGCCTCGATGACGCTGGGCAGGCCGGGCTCCTGCATGGGCTTGCCGAATTCACGGATGTCGGCACCCGCGACGAAGGTGCGGCCTTCGCATACCAGCAACAGTGCCTTGGCCTCGTCGTCGGCCTGTCCCTGACGCAGGGCGTCCAGCAGTCCGCTGCGTACGGCGTGGCTCAGGGCGTTGACCGGCGGGTAGTTGACGGTGATGACGCCGACCTGCCCCTCGCGGGCGTAACTCACAACCTCAGACATAACTCCTCCTTGCGCTGATACGGGCCGGAGCCCGGCGTGATGGTTGTCGCCCGTGCTGATCGTCGGCCCGCCGGGCGAGCAAAAGCATACTTCGGAGCATAACCGAAGCTTTTCGAGAATTAAATCGATCGAAACAACATTTCGCTATGCGATAAAGGTCGTGGGCAATGGGATAACGTAATGAGGGTGGCGTGTCCCTGGCATGCTGCATGAACATGTTCCACCTCGGCCAGTGTGATGTATAACGCTAAACGAATTTATTATACAAAGCGCTAATGGCAGAGCGGTGTCCGGAAGTGCTTAAACTGGACGAACAAAATCTTATTTCACATAAGAAAATAATAATCCAGTTTCGACGACGGCGCCGTAGCTGTAAGTAACTGTAGTCGATGTAAGGGCTGCTGCTGCCGCACTAAAACGCCACAATAACAACGGAGACGCCTCATGACTCGACAGGCACTCGATTTCCGCTCCCATCTCAAGGTGATCACGGCTACCGCCATACTGACTCTCGGCGCCCACGCGCAGGCTCAGGAACTGCCCGATACCATGATCTGGACATCATACGATGTCGGGTCGGCCGGTTACGCCGAAGCCTCGGCAATCGCCGATGCCTTCGGGCGGGAATACGGCACTCGGGTGCGCATTCAGCCTGCCAGTTCGGCCATCGGGCGCATTCAGCCGCTCGTTCAGGGTCGTGCCAATTACGGTTTCCTGGGCGGTGCGTCGTTCTTTGCCGTCGAGGGCACCTATGACTTCGCCGAGCGCCGCTGGGGGCCGCAGGATCTGCGCGCCATCGCGGGGCGACCGGCCTCCTTCGGCATGCCTACTGCCGCCGATGCCGGCATCGAGACCCTCGAAGACGTCAAGGGTAAACGCGTGGCCTACATCGCGGGCAATCCCTGGATCAATTTCTCCTGCGACGCCTTTCTGGCCTTCGCCGGGCTGGATCGCGACGACGTCGAGGCGATCATGTTTCCTTCCTACAAGGCGGCAATCGGCTCCTTGGCGGAGGGCAAGGCCGACGCCGCCTGCACGACCACCACGCCCAGCCAGCTCTATGAACTCGAGCAGTCGCCACGCGGCATTCACTGGGTGCCGATCCCGGCAGACGATGAGCAGGGCTGGCAGCGCCTGACCCAGATGGCGCCGATCTACGAGCCCAACGAGGAAACCGTCGGCGCCGGCATTTCCCAGGACAACCCGGTGGAGCTGGCAGCCTATCGCTACCCGGTGCTCGGGACCAGGGCGGACACCAGCGCCGATGAGGTCTATGCCCTGACCAAGGCGCTGGACGAGACCTTCGACCTCTACAAGGACGCCACCGACCGGATTTCCAGCTGGGCGCTGGACAAGGCTGGAACCCCGCCCATCGAGCTGCCGTTTCACGAGGGGGCGATTCGCTACCTCAAGGAGAAGGGCATCTGGACCGACGAGATGCAGGCCTGGAACGATGCACGGCTCAAGCGCCTCGAGGCGCTGAAGACAGCCTGGTCGCAGGCAATCGCGGAAGGCGAAGGCAAGAGCGACGAGGAATTCGCCAAGATATGGGAACGACAGAGAACCCAGGCGCTGGATTCCCTGTAACCGGAATCTGGCCGTTCACGTCTGCCCGGTGGCCCTGACGCCATCTGGCGGCTACCGGGTGGAGCGTCAAGCGGGACGCTCCGATATCAGCGCGGCAATCGATGGAGCGATGCTTATGCCGGGTTCTCAGCCTTCCACCACTCAGCCTGCCGCTCCGGCGACCGACAGCGAGCCGCAAGGGCGTCTGCATGGGGTGACCTATTGGGCCATCATCGTGCTGGGTACCGCTGGCTTGCTGATGGCCATCAACCAGACGTTCAGTCTCTGGCTGCTGGGCTTCAAGCCGCTGGGCAGTTCCTACCTTTACTACCTGATCGGCCTGTTTCTGGCCGCCGCTTTTCTGTGTTATCCGGCACGCAGCCGTGACGCGCATCGCGTGCCCTGGTACGACTGGCCGCTGGCGCTGGCGGCGCTTGGTTCGACTGGCTATCTGGGTCTGCATGGCATGACCATCATCACCCAGGGCTGGGACTTCAGCGCGCCGGCCGAGGCCACGTGGATCTCGGCGTTGGTGCTGGTGCTGGTGCTGGAGGGAGTGCGTCGTTGCGGCGGCTGGGTGCTGATGCTCATCGCCCTGGTATTCGGCAGCTATCCCTTGTATGCCGAGTTCATGCCGGGGTTTCTATGGGGCACGCCCTATGACCTGGGCGGCACGATCCGCGCCCACGTGATGGGCGCGGAGAGCATCATCGGCATTCCCATGCAGGTGGTGGCGCAACTGGTGATCGGTTTCGTGGTCTTCGGCGTGACGCTGACGGTCACCGGGGGCGGCGAGTTCTTCATGCGTTTCGCCACGGCACTGCTGGGGCGTGCCCGGGGCGGGCCGGCCAAGGTGTCCGTATTGTCGAGCTGCATCATGGGCAGCCTGTCGGGCAGTGTGATCTCGAACATCATCACCACCGGCTCCATCACCATTCCCACCATGAAGCGCACGGGATATCCGGCCCATTACGCCGGCGCCATCGAGGCCTGTGCCTCCACCGGCGGCACATTGATGCCGCCGGTGATGGGGGCGGTGGCCTTCATCATGGCCTCTTTTTTAGGCGTACCGTATGCCGATGTGATGATCGCCGCGGTGTTTCCGGCGGTGCTGTTTTATCTGGCGTTGCTCTTTCAGGTCGACAACTATGCGGCTCGCAACGGGCTCAAGGGCTTGCGCGAGGACGAGATCCCCTCGTTGAAGCAGACTCTCAAGGAGGGATGGCCCTATCTGCTGGGCCTGGCCATGTTGATCTATATGCTGATCGTCATGCGCCTGGAGGCCTACGCGCCTTACTACGCCTCCGCGGTGCTGCTGGTGATCTCGCTGTTCAAGCGTCAGCATCGCCTCAACCTGGCACGTCTGCTGGCGCTGATGAGGGAACTGACCGTCAGCGTCGCCAACCTGGTCGCCATTCTCGCCGGCATTGGCCTGGTGGTGGGCGGACTCTCCTACACGGGCGTGGCGGGGGCCTTCTCGCGGGAGTTGCTGTTGTATGCCGGAGACAGCATCCCGCTGATGCTGGCGGCCGGCGCCGTGACCAGCTTCATCCTGGGCATGGGCATGACCGTCAGCGCCTGCTACATCTTCCTGTCGATCCTGCTGGCGCCGGCACTGGTATCCGCCGGCCTGAACCCGTTGGCCAGCCACCTGTTCATTCTCTACTGGGGCATGATGTCCTACATCACACCCCCGGTGGCGCTGGCGTCGATCACCGCGGCGGGCATCGCCGGGGCCGGAGCGGGCAAGACCAGTGTCAGCGCCATACGCCTGGGCAGCGTGCTGTTCGTGCTGCCGTTCCTGTTCGTGCTCAACCCCTCCCTGATCCTTCAGGGGGATCTCGTGCCTATCCTGCTGTCGGGGTGCACGGCGATTGCCGCCATGTGGCTGCTGGCCTCGGCACAGGAAGGCTATCTCTATCGGATCGGGGTCATCCACTGGCCGCTGAGGACCCTGCTGCTGGCCGCTACGGCGCTGCTGATCTATCCCGAAGCCTATAGCGATCTGATCGGCCTGGGACTGGTGGTGACGATCTACCTGGTCGGCAGTCTGCGTCCGTGGCGAAGCCCCGCCCTGATGGAGCCGGCCGCCAAACCCCCCGTGACCCGCCGGGACAAGGCGGGCTGAGGACTCATTCGGCGCTTCACTTCTATTCGTCCATTGATTCGGGAGAGTGGCATGCAGGATTTCGAGAACAAGGTGGCCGTCATTACCGGCGGGGCCAGCGGTTTCGGGCGCGAGTTCGCCCATATCGGCGCCCGGCTCGGCATGAAGCTGGTGCTGGCCGACGTTCAGCAGCAGGCGCTGGAGGCGCTCAGGGCCGAGCTGACCGGGCAGGGCGTCGCGGTACTGGCGATGCGCTGCGACGTGAGCAAGGCCGAGGACGTCCAGGCGCTGGCGGATGCCGCCATGGCTGAATTCGGTGCGGTGCACCTGGTCTTCAACAACGCCGGTGTGGGCTCCGGCGGGCTGATCTGGGAGAGCACCCAGGCGGATTGGGAGTGGGTGCTGGGCGTGAACCTGTGGGGTGTGATCCACGGCGTGCGAATCTTCACCTCCCTGATGCTGGAATGTGCCAGGCAGGATCCCGACTATCAGGGCCATATCGTCAATACCGCATCGATGGCGGGCTTGCTGACGGCGCCAACCATGGGGGTGTACAACGTCTCCAAGCATGCCGTGGTGGCGCTTAGCGAGACGCTCTATCAGGATCTCAAGCTGGTCGAGGCGCCGATCGGCACGTCGGTGCTGTGTCCCTATTTCGTGCCCACCTCGATTCATCAGTCGGCCCGCCACCGCCCCGACGAACTGCAGAACACTACCGAGCCGACCGTGAGCCAGCAGGTCGCGCGCGCCATGTCGGACAAGGCGGTCACCTCGGGCAAGGTGTCGGCGAAGGACGTGGCCGAGTGGACCTTCGACGCCATTCGCGAAGAGCGCTTCTACATCTACTCCCATCCCGAGGCACTGGGCAACGTCGAGAAGCGCATGGAGGCGATCATCCACCAGCGCAATCCCGGCGATCCGTACGAAGCCGCGCCCCATATCCGCGAGATGCTTCAGGAAAAGTTGAAGGGCGATCCGGCCAAGGTCTAATCTGCCGCAGCCGGCCACCGAGCCGGCTGGACCACCAAAGCCTAGTGGGAAAGCGCCATCAACCTTTCCTACTCTCTCTAAACCGCACACGAGATATTGGCATGAGCATCTGGAATCAAGCCCCTACCGTCGAAGAGCTGCAGGGGCGTGCACGCGATACCCTGATCGATCACATCGGCATCGAATTCACCGAAATCGGGGAGAACTACCTGCGCGCGCGCATGCAGGTGGATCGGCGCACCGTACAGCCGGCCGGCATCCTGCACGGCGGCGCCTCGGTGGTGCTGGCCGAGACGCTGGGCAGCGTTGCCGCGAACCTGTGCCTGAAATCGGCGGACAAGGCCTGCGTGGGGCTGGAGATCAACGCCAACCATGTCCGCTCCATGAGCAGTGGCTGGGTCCATGGTACGGCAAGGCCGCTGCATATCGGCAGTTCGACGCAGCTGTGGGAGATCCGTATCGAGGATGACAACGAAAAGCTGGTCTGCATGTCGCGCCTGACCATGGCCGTCATCGGCCGCACCGGGAGCTGAGTCACGGCCGCCAAGCCATGCTCCACCACGTACATGTTTCAGAACGCTCAGGAGAGGTGCCTTGTTGAAGCTCTACGGATTCTCGATCAGTAACTACTACAACATCGTCAAGGCCGCGATGCTGGAAAAGGCGTTGGAGTTCGAGGAGGTACGGGTTTATCCCTCAGCCGATCCCGACTATCTCGTCCGCAGCCCGATGGGCAAGGTGCCCAGCCTGGAAACGGAGGAGGGAGTGCTCTCCGAGACCCAGGTCATGCTCGACTTTCTGGAGGAGGCGTACCCGCAGACGCCTCTGTATCCGCAGGACGCCTTCGCCCGCGCCAAGGCCCGCGAACTGATGCGAGTTACTGAGCTTTATCTGGAACTGCCCGCACGTCGGCTCTATCCGGAGGCCTTCTTCGGCGGCTCGGTCAGCGACCAGACCCGCCGGGAGGTCGCCACCGATCTGCAAAAAGGCGTGGCGGCACTGCAGCGTCTGGCCCGTTTCGAGCCCTATATTGCCGGCAGCCGGTTCGGGATGGCCGATCTGGTGGCGGCCATCCATTTGCCACTGATCAGCGATGCGAGCCGGCGCGTGCTGGGCGAAGACGCCCTGGCCGGTGTCGCCGAGGTAAAGCCGTATCTGACATTGATGCGTGAACGCGCCTCGATGCAGCGGGTGTTTGCCGATTACAAGGCGGGACTGGAAGATTTCAAAGCGCAAAAGCGCACCTGAAAACCTAAGTAAGCGTTGAATGATGATGCGTCAATAACAACAAGGGAGTGGAGTAAGCCTATGCATGGACTCATGATGGATCGACCGCTGCTCATCTCGCAGATCGTCGAGTATGCTGCCCTGAACTACCCCCACCAGGAAGTCGTCTCCCGGCGTACCGAAGGGGACATTCATCGCTACAGCTTTCGCGAGCTGCTCCAGCGCACCAGCCAGCTCGCCCATGCCCTCGATGCCCTGGGAGTCAGGCCGGATGAGCGGGTCGGGACGATCGCCTGGAACACCTATCGCCATCTCGAGCTGTACTATGGCGTGTCGGGCGTCGGCGCCATCTGTCATACCCTCAATCCCCGGCTGCATCCGGAGCAGCTGGCTTATATCGTCAATCATGCCCAGGACCGGTATCTCTTCGTCGACCTGACGTTCGTACCGTTACTCGAGAAGGTCCATGAGCATTTCCAGGGAGTGAAGGGTTACGTGATCATGACCGATCGCGAGCACATGCCCGACACCAGCCTGCCCAATGCGCACTGCTACGAGACGCTGCTGGAAGAGCAGCCGACGCACTACGACTGGCCGGAATTCGACGAACGCCAGGCCTCGTCGCTCTGCTATACCTCGGGGACCACGGGCAATCCCAAGGGCGTGCTCTATTCGCATCGCTCCACCGTCCTGCACTCGCTTTCCGTGCTGGCATTGCCCGGTGTCGACTTCAACGAGGAGAGCGCGCTGCTGCCGGTGGTGCCGATGTTTCACGTCAACGCTTGGGGCATGCCGTATTTCGCGCTGCTGACCGGCTCCAAGATCGTCTTCCCCGGCCCTCGGCTGGACGGGCCGGGGCTGGCGGAGATCATGAATCAGGAGTACGTCACGGACGCCTGGGGCGTGCCCACCGTGTGGATGGGCTTGCTCAACCACATGCGTCAGACCGGTACCGCTTTTACGGCGCTCAAGCGCGTGCAGATCGGCGGCTCCGCGGCCCCGCGGGCGATGATCCGCGAGTTCGCGGAGCGTCATGGCGTGGAAGGCATCCAAGGGTGGGGGATGACCGAGATGAGTCCCGTCGGCTCCGTTTCCATCCCCACGCCAGCGATGCGCAAGCTCTCCGATGACGAGCAGCTCGACATCCGCGCCAAGCAGGGGCGCAGTCTGTTCGGTGTCGAGATGAAGATCGTCGATATCGACGGCAAGCGTCTGCCTCACGACGGCAAGGCCTTCGGCGAACTGCTGGTGCGCGGCCCGGCGATCACCAGCGGTTACTACGAGAATCCCGAGGCCAACGCCAAGGTTTTCGACGAGGAGGGCTGGTTCCGCACCGGCGATGTGGCCACCATTGACGAGGACGGCTTCATGGAGATCGTCGACCGGGTCAAGGACGTCATCAAGTCCGGCGGCGAGTGGATCAGTTCCATCGATCTGGAGAACGAGGCGGTGGGGCACCCCGAGGTGGCGGAAGCGGCGGTCATCGGCGTCCACCACACCAAGTGGGGCGAGCGGCCGCTGCTGGTGGTGGTGCGGGCCGAAGGATCGAACATCGAACGCGACGATGTTCTCGACTTCCTGCGCGGGCGTGTGGCGGACTGGTGGCTGCCCAACGACGTGGTATTCGTCGACGAGCTGCCGCATAGCGCCACCGGCAAGCTGCAGAAGGCCCGGCTGCGCCAGGACTTCCACGACTACCGCTTGCCTGACGACAGCTAACCGGCACGCTAATCCCGGAGACCGACCGTCCCGTCTCACGCATCGCCTGGGGGTGAATTCCGGGCATTGGGCGCGTAAAACGGGACGGCCAGACGACATTGACAACCACTTGAAGGGAGGTATGTCGCTAAGCGGAATAAAGTATCGAAAATTTACGATAAGGTGGTTGAAAAAGAGCGAGCGCTCTATTTATATGTAAAGCATCTGCTCTGATCGGCTACGCCCGATCACGGATACTCCAAAAGTCGTAACAAATATAACAACGCGACCATGTCGGTCGTGATGATGGAAGGAGCACGCCCCATGACAATCCGCCGTCGCGCCGCCACTCTGGCTGGCGCCCTTAGTCTCACGTTCTGCGTTGCCGCGAGTGCCCAGGACGACGGACCGATCAGGATCGCCTATATCGAGCCGCTCTCGGGCCCGTTCGCCAACGTGGGCGATGCCGGACTCAAGCACTTTCGTTTCGCCGCCGACAAGATCAATCAGGACGGCGGGGTGATGGGGCGCGATTTCGAGATCGTGCCCATGGACAACAAGCAGAGTGCATCGGAATCCTCGCAGCTGCTGCAGCGCGCCATCGACCAGGGCATTCCCTTCGTCACCCAGGGCAACGGTTCCAACGTCGCCGGAGCGCTGGTCGAAGGGGTGGACCGCAACAATCGCCGCAATCAGGACAACCGGGTGCTGTTTCTCAACTATGCGGCGGTCGACCCCGCCCTGACCAACGAGCGCTGCAGCTTCTGGCATTTCCGCTTCGACGCCAACAGCGACATCAAGCTGGAGGCCTTGACCAACTACATGGCCGAGCAGCCGGAGATCAAGAAGGTCTTCCTGATCAATCAGGACTACTCCCACGGGCATGCCATCTCCAAGACGGCCAAGGAAATGCTGAAGGAGAAGCGCCCGGATATCGAAATCGTTGGCGATGTGCTGCATCCGATCGGTCAGGTGCGGGATTTCTCGCCGTATATCAGCCGCATCAAGCAGTCGGGCGCCGATTCGGTCATCAGCGGCAACTGGGGCAACGATCTCTCCTTGCTGGTGCGTGAAGCCGACAGTGCGGGGCTCGATGTGAATTTCTACACCTACTACGGTGGCGGACTGGGTACGCCGGCGGCTGTCGGTGAGCGGGGCGTGGATCGGCTGCACCAGATCAGCGAGTGGCATGCCGACGTCAATGTCGACGAGAACCTGTCGGATTACGAGGCTTGGTTCAACGAGTTCAAGCAGCGCTATCCCGAGATCGACTGGTACTACCATCGCATCTACAACGAGATGTACATGCTCAAGGAGGCGATCGAGGAGACCGGCGGCACCGATGCCGTCGAGGTCGCCAAGGCCCTTGAGGGCATGCAGTTCGAATCGCCCACCGGGACCGTCACCATGCGTGCTGAGGATCATCAGTTGATCCAGCCCATGTACATCTCGGTCATGGACGCCGACGCCAAGTACGATGCGGACAACTCCGGCGTCGGTTTCCGCACCATCGCCCGGATTCCCGCCGAAGACGCCACGCTTCCCTCCAGCTGCGAGATGCAGCGCCCGTAACGGCATCCTCATGACGCTCCGGTCACGCGCTGGCGGGCCGGAGTTTCCAGAACCGGATCGATGGAGGGCGGCGATCATGATCGAGACGCTAGTGTTTTCCCTGCTCAATGGCCTGCTGTACGGCATGTTGCTGTTCATGCTGTCCAGCGGCCTGACGCTCATCTTCGGCATGATGGGCGTGCTGAATTTCGCCCATGCCAGTTTCTACATGCTGGGGGCCTACTTCGCCTACACCGTGGGCCTGGCGACCGGCTTCTGGGTGGCGCTGTTCGTGGCGCCGATCCTGGTGGGGCTGGTCGGCGCGCTCGTCGAGCGCTTCGGGCTGCGGCATGTGCACAAGCACGGACACGTGCCGGAGCTGCTGTTCACCTTCGGCCTGGCCTACGTGATCGAGGAACTGGTCAGCCTGTTCTGGGGTAACGTGCCGGTCGATTACCGCATGCCGGAGTCGTTGAACTTCTCGCTGTTCACTCTGTTCGGCATCGAGTATCCCGCCTTCCGGGTCTTCGTGCTGGCCGTGGCCGCGGTGATGTTTCTCGGCCTGTTTCTGCTGCTCAAGAAGACTCGCGCCGGGCTGATCATCCAGGGGTCGCTGTCGCGGCCGGACATGGTCTCGGCACTCGGGCATAACGTGCCGAGGGTCTTCATGTGGGTGTTCGCCTTCGGCTGCGCCCTGGCGGGGCTGGGCGGCGTGGTCGGCGGGATCCATCTGGTCACCGAGCCGGGCATGGCGTTCATGATGGGCCCCATCGTGTTCGTCGTCGTGGTGCTGGGCGGGCTGGGGTCGATTCCCGGGGCGTTGATCGCTTCGCTCATCATCGGTGTACTGCAGACGCTGGCGCTGTCGGTGGACCTCTCGCTGGCCAGACTTTTCTCGTGGGTGGAGGTCTCGCGGGACAGCTTCTTCGCCACGCTGTGGTATCTGGACTCGATGCGCATCGCCGCGGTGCTGCCGTTCCTGCTGCTGGTGCTGACGCTGATCTTCCGGCCACGCGGACTGATGGGGAAACGTGAAGCATGAACATGACCATACAACGGGAAAAGCCCATGACCACCGCAGCCCGACTCCCCTCGAGCCGGCTACGTGCCCTCTGGCCGTGGCTTGCGGCGACCGTCGTCGCCTTGATCCTGCCGCAGCTGTTCTCTTCGGGATACTCGATCGACATGCTCAGCCAGATGGGCGTGATGATCGTCTTCGCACTCTCCTACAACATGCTGCTGGGCAACACCGGCCTGTTGTCCTTCGGCCACGCGGTGTACTTCGGACTGGGGGGCTACTGCGCCATGCATGCCATGCGCCTGGCCAACGACACCGGGCTGATGATCCCGCTGGAGCTGCTGCCGCTGGTCGGGGCCGTCGCGGGGCTGGGCTTCGGCATCATCTTCGGCGCCGTTTCCACCCGCCGTGCCGGGGTGGTGTTTGCCATGATCTCGCTGGGCATCGGTGCACTCGTGCATTCGAGTTCGTTGATGTTCACCGACTTCTTCGGCGGCGAGGCGGGACTCTTCGGCAATCGGGTGGAGGTGGCATCGCTGTTCGGTGTCGATTACGGTCCGAGCACTAACGTGTATTACCTGGTAGTCGCCTGGACGCTGCTCGCCGCGGTGGCCATGTATCTGCTGCGCATGACGCCGCTGGGCTGGATGGCCAATGCGGTGCGCGACAACCCGGAGCGGGCCCAGTTCGTCGGCTACAACCCTTATGTGGTGCGCTTTCTGCAATTCGCGCTGTCGGCGTTCTTCGCCGGGCTGGCCGGCGGGCTGTTCATCATCACCCAGGAGATCGTCACCGACGAGGCCGTCGGCCAGGCGATCTCCGGCCAGGTGCTGCTGAGCACCTACATCGGCGGCATCGGCTATTTCTTCGGGCCGGTCATCGGTGCCGTGCTGGTGATCTACCTGCAGAGCTCGCTCTCGTCGATCACCGATGCCTGGGTGCTGTATTTCGGACTGCTATTCATCGCCGTGGTGATGTTCGCCCCGCAGGGGCTGTTCGGTGTGGCCCATCAGCAGGTGCAGGCCTGGCGGGCCGGACAGTGGAAGGGCAACGCGGGGGCGCGGCTTTACACTGTCGCCTGCCTGCTGGTCGCGCTGCTGGGGCTGATCTGCGTGGTGGAACTCGCTTACCACTATTTCCATAGTTGGGACCCGAGCGCCCCCATGACGTTGATCGCGGTCACGGTGAATGCGACCCAGGTGACACCTTGGCTGGTATCGCTGTTGGTTCTGGCGGCGGGATTGGCGCTGTATGTCTGGCACGCCCGGCCCCGGCTGCAACGGGCGCTGGGCGCCCGCACGGGAGGTGAGGCATGAGTGCGCAAATGGCCCTTACGCTGAAAGGCGTGAAGAAGAACTTCGGCCGTGCCGAGATCATCCGCGGCGTCAATCTCGACATCCGCGAAAACGAGCGCCATGTGGTGATCGGGCCCAACGGGGCCGGCAAGTCCACACTGTTTCACCTCATCAGCGGCCGCTTCAAGGTCTCGGATGGCGAAGTGGCGCTGTTCGGCAAGCCTATCAGTGGCCTGCCTCCCCATCAGGTCAACCGCAAGGGCCTGAGCCGCAGCTTTCAGGTGACCAACCTGTTCCAGAACATGACCGCAGCCGAGAACCTGCGCTGCGCGCTGCTGTGGTCCATGGGTCACAAGTATGCCTTCTGGAAGCGGGTGGGCGCGCAGCGGGCGGTGACGGAGCGGGCCGACGAACTGCTGGAGAGACTCAACCTGCAGCATCGGCGTGACGTGCCGGCGTCGCTGTTGAGCTATGCCGAACAGCGCGCGCTGGAGATCGGCGCCACCATCGCCTCCGGCGCCAAGGTGCTGCTGCTCGACGAGCCCACCGCCGGCATGAGTCGCAGCGAGGCCGATGATGTGGTCAAGCTGATCCAGGCCATCACCACGGAGTGTACCTTGGTGATGGTGGAGCATGATCTGAGCGTGGTGTTCGGGCTGGCCGACCGCATCTCCGTACTGGTCTACGGCGAGATCATCGCCACCGACACGCCGGAAGCGATCCGCGCCAATGCCGCGGTTCAGGAAGCCTATCTCGGCACGGAGGTGCACTGATGCTGCATGTTCGCGATCTGCATGCCTATTACGGCAAGAGCCATGTCCTCCGTGGCGTCGATCTCGAGGTCAACGCCGGGGAAATCGTCAGCCTGCTCGGGCGCAACGGCGGAGGACGCTCCACGTTATGCAAGTCGGTGATGGGGCTGGTCCCGCCCAAGGGCGATATCTGCCTGGACGGCACCCAGCTCGCCGGGCTCTCGCCTCACCAGATCGCCCATCACGGCATGGGTTACGTCCCCGAGGACCGGGCCATCTTCCCCGGCCTGACGGTGGGGCAGAACCTGGAGCTGGGCATGAAACGGCGCGGCAAGACCGGCAAGCAGTGGAGTCTCGAGGCCGTCTATGCACGCTTTCCCCGGCTCAAGGAGCGCGAGGACACCCCCGCCGAGGTGCTCTCCGGCGGCGAGCAGCAGATGCTCACCATGTTCCGCACCCTGATGGGCGACCCCCGCTGCATCATGGTCGACGAGCCCACCGAAGGGCTGGCGCCCAAGGTCGTCGCCGACGTCGCCGAGATCCTCAAGGAGATGGCGCAGGCGGGCATGGCCGTGCTGCTGGTGGAGCAGAAGCTCAGCATCGCCCTCGACATCTCCCAGCGCGTCTACGTGATGGGAGAAGGGCGCATCGTCTTCGACGGCACTCCCCAGCAGTTGCAGGACGACCCTCAGGTACGCCGGGAGTGGCTCGAAGTCTAGGTCCTAAAACTCGCCACCCAGACAGACAACAATAACGTTAGGGAGGCCCGCAGTGATCACTCAGCCCGACGTGCTCTGGACACCCAGCCCGGAGCGTATTGCCGAAAGCCGCCTGCACGACTACATGCAGTGGCTCGAACGCCACCACGGCCTGCACTTCGAGGACTACGAAGCATTGTGGACATGGTCGGTGGAGCATCTGGAAACCTTCTGGGAAAGCCTCTGGCAATATTTCGACATCCGCCATTCCGCACCTTATGAATATGTGCTCGACCAGCGCATCATGCCCGGCGCCCGCTGGTTCGAAGGCGCCCGTCTGAACCTGGCCGAGCAGCTGTTCCGTTTCCACCAGGAGGATGGCGAGCGTCCCGCCATCCTTTCCCGCTCCGAGCTGCGACCGTTGCAGACACTGTCCTGGCGCGAGCTGCATGAGCAGGTCGCTGCGGCGGCGCAGGGGCTGCGCGAATGGGGTGTCGGGCCGGGAGACAGGGTGGTGGCCTATCTGCCCAACGTGCCCGAGACGGTGGTCGCCTTCTTTGCCTGCGCCAGCCTCGGTGCCATCTGGTCGAGCTGTTCGCCGGACATGGGCCGTCGCAGCGTGCTGGATCGCTTCCGCCAGATCGACCCCAAGGTGCTGATCGCCGCCGACGGCTATCGCTATGGCGGCAAGGACTACGATCGTCTCGAGGTGGTGGCGGAGCTGCAGCAGGCGCTGCCCACGCTGGAGAAGGTCGTGCTGCTGCCCTACCTGGACCCGGGGGCGTCGCTGCCGGAAAGCCTCGCATGGGAAGCGCTGATCGAGCGCCAGGCATCACCGCAGTTCGAGCAGGTGCCCTTCGATCACCCGCTATGGGTGGTGTACTCCTCGGGGACCACCGGCATGCCCAAGCCCATCGTGCATGGCCACGGCGGCGCTCTGCTCGAAGGGCTCAAGGGGCATGCGCTGCATCTCGATCTCGGACCCAGGGATCGCTTCATGTGGTTCACCACCACCGGTTGGATCATGTGGAACGCCCAGATCAGCGGCCTGCTGGTGGGCTCATGTATCTGCCTCTACGACGGTAACCCCGGCTACCCCGACCTCGGCATGCTGTGGCGCTTCGCCGGGGAGACCGGGATGACCTTCTTCGGTGCCGGGGCGGCCTATTTCGGCAACTGCAAGAAGGCCGGCGTCGAGCCCGGCAGGCTGGCGGATCTTCGTCATCTGCGCAGCGTCGGCTCCACCGGGTCGCCGCTTGCCGAGGAGAGTTACCACTGGCTGCAGGCGCAACTGGGCGACGTGCTGATCGCCGCCATCAGCGGGGGTACCGACGTGGCCGCCAACTTCGTCGGCGCCTGCCCGATCAAGCCGGTGATCGCCGGCGAGATGCAGTGTCGGCCGCTCGGGGTGGCGACCCAGGCGCTGGATGATGCCGGCAATGCGCTAGTGGACGCCGTGGGTGAGCTGGTGGTCACCGCTCCGATGCCGTCGATGCCGCTGTATTTCTGGAACGACGAGGGCGACAGACGCTACCGGGAAAGCTACTTCGAGACGTACCCGGGCCGGTGGCGTCACGGCGACTGGATCCGCATCACTCCGCGCGGTGGCGGCATCATCTACGGCCGTTCCGACACCACCATCAATCGCCACGGCATCCGCATGGGCACCGCCGAGATCTATCGCGTGGTGGAGGAGTTCCCCGAGGTGCTCGACAGCCTGGTGGTGGATCTGGAGTACCTGGGACGGGCGTCCTGCATGCCGCTGTTCGTGGTACTGGCGCCGGAAACGGTTCTCGACGATGCACTAGCCTCACGCCTCAAGGCGGCGATCCGCGATAACCTGTCGGCGCGGCATGTTCCCAATGAGGTGATCGCCGTCGCCGAAATTCCACGCACCCTGACCGGCAAGAAAATGGAACTGCCGGTCAAAAAGCTGTTGCTGGGCATGCCGTTGGATCAGGCGGCAAATCCGGATGCCATGGTCAATCCCGACAGCCTGCGATGCTTCATGCATATGGCCGAGCGATCATCAAAGGAGTGAATGCCGTCTCGCAATAGGCTTCGAAGAGGCGGGAAACGGCCTTCGGCAAATGATGCGGTGGAGTATGCACGTTCCGTCGTATTTCGTATCTGTTCAGCGCGCAAATGCGCTGATGTCTCCAAGTCGAGCTGACATGGAGACGCGCCTGACGCCTCAATGACGGGCGCTATTTCAGAGCAGGCATCTTTGCGTGGGAGTTGACCATTAGCGTTTTGTCTAATGGAATTTGATTCCATATATGTTGACGCTCCACGACCATACATGACAGATTCGATAGCTAGCGAATGCAGGGAAACCTGCACTGATGAAGGAGCCTCTCCATGCGCTTTGAAGGTCGAGTGGCCATAGTCACAGGTGCCGGCAGCGGTATTGGACGCGCCACGGCGCAGCGTCTGGCCAGTGAAGGGGCGCGGTTGGTGCTGGTCGACTGGTCCGCCGAAGGGCTGGCCGCGACGCAGGCGCAGCTTCCCAGCGATACCCAAACACTGATCAGCGAGATGGATGTCTCCGACGAAACCGCGGTGCAGTCTGTCGTGGCAGCAATGCTGGAACGCTTTGGTCATATCGATGTGCTGTGCAACAACGCCGGCGTCACCGGTAGCGGTTACCCACCGATCACCGAGCAGGATCGCACCGACTGGGAGCGAATTCTCGGCGTCAATCTGATCGGTCCCATGCTGTTCACCAAGCATGTCGGCGCCGCAATGCAGGCCCGGGCGCAGGGGGCCATCGTCAATACCGCCTCGGTGGCCGGTATCCGCTCCGGTGCTGGCGGCAACGCCTACAGCGCCTCCAAGGCCGGCGTCATCAACCTCACCATGACCAGCGCCTGCGATCTGGGCGAGTTCAACGTTCGCGTCAACGCGGTATGTCCCGGGCTGGTCGAAACCGGCATGACCCAGCGCGTCTTCGACGCCGCCCGCGCCAAGGGCAAGGAGCACAAGCTGGGCTCGCGCTGCGAGCTGCGCCGCTACGGACGCCCCGAAGAGGTCGCCGCGGCCATTGCCTTTCTGGCCAGTGATGACGCCAGCTTCATCACTGGCCAGGTGCTGCCGGTGGACGGTGGCAACACCGCCTCACTCAACCTGCCCGGCATGAAAGTCTAACACCACGTAACGGCCTGCTCAGGAGCGCTGTCATGACGGAATACCCGGAACAGTTACATCAGCGAGAGAACGGCAGCCTGCCCATCGGTGGCGGCAATGACCTGCCGGGCTTTCATAACGTGCTGGGATACCGGCAGGTCTCCTGGAACGAAGAGGAGGCCGTCATCGAGCTGGCGGTTGCTCCCCATCACCTCAATCTGGGGGGTGTCATCCATGGCGGTGTGCTCACCTCGCTATTGGATGTCGTCCTGGCGCAGGCGGGCGTCTATTGCCCCTATCCGGGCCGTATCCGCAAGGCCATCACCCTGTCGCTGACCACGACCTTTACCGGTCAGTGCTCGGGCGGCGTGATTCGTGCCGTCGGCTTCAAGCGGGCAGGGGGCAGCCGGGTTTTCAACAGCTCCGGAGAGATACGTGACCAGGACGGCCGGTTGCTCGCCATCGGTGAAGGCACCTTCCGCCTGCGTTCCGGCAGTGAGCATCCAGAAGGTGTACCGCTGGTTTCGGCGGTACAGGACAACAAGGAAAATAGCCATGTTTGAGCTTTCGGAAAAAGCGCAGCAGATCCGTGATCGACTGATGACCTTTATGGATCAGCACGTCTATCCCAACGAGCACGTCTTCCACGAACAGACGGCCAAGGCGGAGAACCGCTGGGCGCCGCCGCCCATCCTTGAGGAACTGAAGGCCAAGGCGAAGGAACAGGGTTTGTGGAACCTATTCCTTCCCGAGAGCGAATTCGGCGCCGGCCTGAGCAACTTCGAATACGCTCATCTCTGCGAAGTCATGGGCCGCTCGCACGTCGCCTCGGAGGTCTTCAACTGCTCGGCGCCGGACACCGGCAACATGGAAGTCCTGGCCCGCTACGGTACGCCGGAGCAGCAGGAACGGTGGCTGCGTCCGCTGCTCGACGGTGAGATCCGCTCCTGTTTCTCCATGACCGAACCCGACGTCGCCTCGTCGGACGCCACCAACATTGCCTGCGAGATCCGCCGCGAAGGTGACGAGTACGTCGTCAACGGCCGCAAGTGGTGGTCCTCCGGTGCCATGACCACGACCTGCAAGATCGCCATCGTCATGGGCAAGAGCGATCCCGATGCCGAGCGACACAAGCAGCAGTCGATGATCCTGGTGCCGCTCGATACACCTGGGGTGAAGATCGTGCGCCCGCTGACCGTGTTCGGTTACGACCATGCCCCGCACGGCCATGCCGAGATTCATTACGACAATGTGCGCGTCCCGGCCAGCAACATGCTGCTGGGCGAAGGGCGCGGCTTCGAGATCGCCCAGGGGCGCCTGGGGCCGGGGCGCATTCACCACTGCATGCGCACCATTGGCGTGGCCGAGCGTGCCCTGCAGGCGATGTGCGAGCGCGTCCACGAGCGCGAGGCGTTCGGCAAGCCGCTGGCCAAGTTCGACTCCATCCGCAAAGACATCGCCCGCTCGCGTATCGAGATCGAGCAGACCCGCCTGCTGACGCTCAAGGCGGCACACATGATGGATACCGTGGGCAACAAGGTGGCGCGCCAGGAAATTGCCATGATCAAGGTCGCGGCGCCGAGCATGGCGTTGCAGATCCTCGACCGGGCTATCCAGGCTCACGGCGCGATGGGCGTCTGTCAGGACAGCTTCCTGGCCGCGGCCTGGGCGCAAGTGCGCACCCTGCGCCTGGCCGACGGCCCGGACGAGGTGCACCTGGACTCCATCGCCAAGCTCGAGATGCGTTCTTACGCCCCGCAGCGCTGATCCGCACGACTGAACCTCTGGGCCCGTTCATGACGTGGTCGTCATGCACGGGTTTTCAGAACAAGAACCTGCTGAAAGGAAGCGACTCATGACCAATCCATTGTTCGACCTGACCGGCAAGGTGGCGCTGATCACCGGCTCCACTAAGGGGATCGGCCGTTCGATCGCCGAGGAGATGGCCAAGTGCGGCGCCAAGGTAGTGATCTCTAGCCGCAAGGCGGACGCCTGCGAGTCCGTGGCCAATGAACTCAAGGAAGCGGGCCACGAAGCCATCGCCGTGCCCTGTCACGTGGGGCGCAAGGAAGACTTGCAGAACCTTGTCGATACCACCTTGAAGACCTGGGGGCGTATCGACGTACTGGTGTGTAACGCCGCCACCAACCCCGTGTACGGCCTGACCAGCGAGATGACCGACGAGGCCTGGGACAAGATCATGGACACCAACGTCAAGGGCACCTTCTGGCTCGCCAACATGGTGCTGCCGCAGATGGCCGAACGCGGTGAGGGCAGCGTGGTCATGCTCTCCAGTATCGCCGCACTGCGTGGCAACACCGTGATCGGGACCTACGGCGTCTCCAAGGCGGCGGAAGCGGCACTGGCACGCAACCTGGCGGTGGAGTGGGGCCCCAAGGGCATCCGCGTCAATGCCATTGCCCCGGGACTGATCCGCACCGATTTCGCCAAGGCCCTGTGGGAGGATCCCAAGCGCGTCAAGCAGGCAGAAGACAAGACACCGCTGCGCCGCATCGGGGATCCGGTGGATATCGCCGGATTGGCCGTGTTCCTTTCGACGCCCGCCAGTGCCTACATCACCGGACAGGTGATCGTGGCGGACGGCGGTGAAACGGCCTGCTGAGGTTCTTCATGAGCGAACCACAACTGATTGACGTGCTGCCGGCGCACCGTATCGATGAAGCGGCACTGGCGCGTTATCTGCGCGATTACCTGCCGGCAATGGACGACCACCTGAGCGTGCGGCAGTTCCAGGGCGGGCAGTCCAATCCTACCTATCTGCTGGAAACGGCCGGGCGTCGTTATGTCCTGCGCAAGAAGCCGCCGGGCAAGGTGCTGCCCTCGGCACACATGGTGGAGCGGGAATACCGGGTGATCCGCGCCCTGGCGGAGAATACTTCGCTACCGGTGCCGCAGACCCATGTGCTGTGCGAGGACGACAGCATCATCGGTACGCCGTTCTATGTCATGGACTACATCGCCGGTCGGGTGCTGACCCATCCGGCGCTGCAGGAGGTGGAGAAGTCCGGACGCCGAGCCATTCACATGGCGGCCATCGACACCCTGGCCGACCTGCATCAGGTCGACATCGAGGCGGTGGGGCTGGCGGACTACGGCAAGCCGCAGGGCTATGTCGCGCGCCAGGTCAAACGCTGGAGCGGGCAGTACCAGGCTTCGCGTACCGGCGACATGCCGGCCATGGAGCAATTGATGAAATGGCTGCCGGAACATGTCCCGGCTCGCGATGAAACCGCCATTGCTCACGGCGATTACCGCCTGGGCAACCTGATCTTCGCCCCCGACGAGCCTCGGGTCGCAGCTATCCTCGACTGGGAGCTGTCTACCCTGGGCCATCCGCTGGCGGATCTGGCCTATTGCTGCCTGCCCTATCACCTGCCCGCCGACATGGAGGGCATGCGCGGTCTGATCGGCATCGACCTGCAGGCGCAGGGCATTCCCACCGAGGCGGAAGTGCTCGAGCGTTACTGCCAGCGTACCGGCCGTCAGGAGATCGGTGACTGGCACGTCTTCTTGGCGTTCTCGCTGTTTCGCCTGGCGGCGATCCTGCAGGGCGTCTATGCCCGTGCCCTGCAGGGTAACGCGAGCAATGCCAATGCCCTCGAGGTGGGACAGCGCGCCGGTGTACTGGCCGAAACCGGCTGGCAGATCGCCCAGCGCGGCGAGCAGGGAGCCCTGTCATGAGTGAGCGGTTATTTCGCCGAGTGCTGTTGACCAATGACGACGGGATCGCCGCTCCGGGGCTGGCGATCCTCGAGCGCATCGCCGCCGGGCTGGCGGAAGAGGTCTGGGTCGTGGCGCCGGAACATGATCAGAGCGGTACCGGGCAGAGCATTTCGCTGCATTCGCCGCTGCGGGTCTTCAAGCACGACACGCGACGCTATGCCGTGTCGGGCACACCGGCGGATTGCGTGATGTTCGCCATGGCAGAATGGCTGCAGGATTCGCCGCCCGATGTGGTGCTCTCCGGCGTCAACTGCGGCACCAACGTCGGCGATTCGGTGCCGTATTCGGGCACCGTCGGCGCCGTGTTCTCCGCGGAGTTGCTGGGCCTGCCCGCCATTGCGTTGAGTCAGGCCTTTTATGAGCGCGACAGAGTCGACTGGTCCCCCGCCGAAACCTTTGCCGATCCCATGATCCGCAGGCTCTGGCAGCAGCGTACCGAGGCCGGGTGTTGCTGGAACGTCAATTTTCCGGCCTGCAATGCCAGCGACATCACGCATTTGCGTATGGTCCATCAGTCGCGGGGCTCGATCCAGCGGCCGCGCCTGCTGGCGGGTGAGGATGCCCGTGGGTTGCCTTACTGGTGGCTGGGGTTCGAGCGCTCCTCCAAGCACATCGTGGCGCCCGAGGCCGACATCAGTGCGCTGCGCGACAACAGGATTGCCATCACGCCGCTGCGGGAGTCTCGCGGCTGGCTCGAACTGGGCGAAGAGCAGGCTGTCGCCGAACTGACGCCAACGTCCGGTTAAAGGAGAATGTTATACATGTTTACCCGTCATTACGCTGTCTGGCCTGAGCATCTGCCCAAGCATTTGACGGTGCCCGAAACCAGCCTGTTCACCAATCTGGAGATTTCCGCCCGGCGCTATCCCGACAAGGCGGCGATCATCTACTACGATACGGTGATCACCTACACGGAGCTTTTCCGCGAGGTCGAGGCGCTGGCCGGCTACTTGCAAAGCCAGGGCGTGGGCAAGGGCGACCGGGTGCTGCTTTTCATGCAGAATGCCCCGCAGTTCACCATCGCCTACTATGCGATCCTGCGTGCCGATGCCGTGGTGGTGCCGGTCAACCCGATGAACCATACTGCCGAACTCGAGCATTACCTGAGCGATACCGGCGCCGCCATCTGTATCTGCGGTCAGGAGACGGCAGTGCAGATCGCGCCACTGGTCGGGGTGGAGCGGCTCAAGCAGGTCATCGTCACGGCCTACGCCGAGTATGTGCGTGAGCCCACCGACCTGAAACTGCCGGCGGAAGTCCAGGCACCGCTCGAGGCGCCTGATTTCGAGGGTGGGATCGCCTGGCGCGAGGCAATGAACGCCGGCCACGTTCCCGGCGAGCATACCGCCGGTCCCGACGACTACTGCGTCTTCCCGTACAGTTCCGGCACTACCGGTGCACCCAAGGGCTGCATGCACACGCATCGCTCGGCGATGGCGACGGCCCTGCATCGTGGGGTGTGGAACCAGAACACCAGCGAGACCGTGATCCTGGCGACGCTGCCGTACTTCCATGTCACTGGCATGCAGGGCGCGATGAGCGGCCCGATCTACAACGGGGCGACGGCGGTGATCATGACGCGCTGGGACCGCCAGGTGGCGGCCAGGCTCATCGAGCGCTACCGGGTTACCGCCTGGGTCAACATCGCCACCATGGCCATGGATTTCCTCTCCGATCCGGATGTCGAGCAGTACGATCTGTCCAGTCTCAGCAGTATCGGTGGCGGTGGGGCGGCGATGCCCAAGGCCATCGAGGAGAAACTGCGCCGGCTCACCGGGCTGCACTACATCGAAGGCTACGGGCTCTCGGAAACCATCGCCGCCACCCATATCAATCCGGTGGAGCGGCCCAAGGCCCAGTGTCTGGGCATCCCGGTCTTCGACGTCGACTGCCGGATCATCGACGTGGGCTCGCAGGAGGAGCTGGGGCCCGACCAGGTGGGTGAAATCGTCAGTCACGGGCCGCAGGTCTTCCAGGGCTACTGGAATCGCCCCGAGGAGACCGAACGCGCCTTCATCGAACTCGACGGCAAGCGCTTCTTCCGTACCGGCGACCTGGGCTATTACGACGAGGAGGGCTATTTCTTCATGGTCGACCGCGTCAAGCGGATGATCAACGCCTCGGGCTTCAAGGTCTGGCCATCGGAAGTGGAGAGCCTGATGTACCGCCACCCGGCGATTCAGGAGTGCTGCATCATCTCGACGCCCGATCCGCGTCGCGGCGAGACGGTCAAGGCTTGTATCGTGTTGCGTGACGGTCAGGTGGGGCAGGTCAGCGAGCAGGACATCATCGATTGGTGCCGCGAGGAGATGGCCGCCTACAAGGTGCCGGCTTACGTCGAGTTCCGCGAGACTCTGCCGCGCTCTTCCACCGGCAAGCTGATGTGGCGGGTACTGCAGGACGAGGAGAAACAAAAGCAAAGCGGTTAATCAGCCAACTGATCCGTCATGGGGCGGGCGCCTTCATGACGGCACCTACTAGCTCACACGGGAGACAACAACAATGCAGCCGGCACAACAAACCCCCAATCAGGACGCGGAATGGCAGGTCCGCAAGGACCTCGCCGCCGCCTATCGTCTGGTCGCCCACTTCGGCTGGGATGATCTGGTCTTCACCCATCTCTCGGCGCGGGTGCCGGGACCCGAGCATCACTTCCTGATCAACCCCTACGGGTTGCTGTTTCAGGAGATCACCGCCTCGTCGCTGGTGAAGGTGGACCGTGACGGCCAGATCGTTCAGAGCGGTAGCCTGCACCGGGTCAACCCGGCGGGCTTCACCATCCATAGTGCCGTGCATATGGGGCGTGAGGATGCCGGCGCGGTCATGCATCTGCATGCCGCGGACGGGACCGCCGTATCGGCGCATCGTGACGGTCTGCTGCCGTTGAGTCAGACGGCGATGCTGTGCCTCGATCACCTCGGTTACCACGACTACGAGGGCGTGGCATTGAACCTGGACGAGCGCGAGCGCTTGATCCGCGATCTGGGTGACAAGCGAATGATGATCCTGCGCAATCACGGCACGCTCACGGTGGGCAATAGCGTGGCGGAAGCCTTCACCTATCTGTATTTCCTGATGAAGGCTTGCGAGATTCAGGTCCGCGCTCAAGCCTGCGGCCCGACTTACTTGCCTTCGGAGGCGGCGATCGAGACCACTCGCCAGCAGTCGGGCGATCTGGGCAAGGCGGCCAAGCTGACCTGGCCGGCGTTGTTGCGTCTGCTGGAAAGCAACGGGCACGTCTACGCCGTGTGACAGCGCCGGGCTGACCGGCGTGGCGGTGCTGCAAAGGGTGCGTGATACGAAAGCGGCCTCCCGTCGGGGGCCGCTTTTGCATGGCGCTTCGATTTCTCATTCAGCCAAGGCATATCGTGCGTAACACGAGCCAATTCCTCACTTTCTTACCCGTTCGACGTGACGCGTAGCGCCTGGTTGTCCAGCGGCGTGCTGCTTGAGCTGATGGCCATCGCTGGCGGTATCGAAGGGTTCAGCTATCTGGCCTGTGGATGTTTCGTCACCTATTTCGCTGGGTCTTTCCGCCAGCTCGATCGTTATGCGCAACTGTTGGCGACAGTAGCTGCGTTGAGCCTGGCCATGGTCGCCTTCAGCGGGCGGATGACACTCGAGCGGCTGGCGGGAGCGGCCGAGGCCGCGGCCTTTTATGCCTGTTTCCTGGGCAGTCTGGGACAGATGCAGTGCCTGGTACGACGCTTCGAGGTGCTGAGACGCATCCATGATGTCCTGCTGGGCGGCACTTCTTTGTGGCTGTACCCAAAATATGCGCTGGCCAGCTGCGCAATGGGATCGGTCCTCAATTTCGGCATGATGAGTGTACTCTGTGGAGGGCTGGCGGAAACGCTCGATCAGCGCGGCATTCGTCATCCGCTGCGTCTGGAGTGGCTGCGCTGCCTGCTGGGCGTGACGCTGCGCGGCTTCGCGCTGGTGCCTCTCATCGCTCCGACCAGCGTGGCCATGGCTATCGTGACGCGCGAAGTGCCGACCCTCTCGTGGGGAAGCCTGCTGCCTTATACTGCGCTGGCTGCCGGCATGTTCCTGCTGGTCGGGTGGGGACTGGAGCGGCGTCGCTTCACCGTGATCAGCAGCCAGCGAGTGAATCTCGAGGGCATGCCGGAGGGTACCTTGACCTTGGGAAGTCTCGTTGTCGTGCTGCTGGCGGCCATGGGACTTATCGTGACGTTGACGGAGCTGAACGTGTCGCGTGCGGCAATGCTCATGGTGCCCTGCATTACCGTGACCTACTTGCTCCTCAGTGAGCGCCGTCCGCGCCATGCCTGGCGGGAAATGACCGCCACCACCGTTCTGCTGCGCAACGAGATGTGCATCTTTGCCAGCTCCGCGGCGCTGGGTACGGTGCTGGCATCGCTGGTACCCCCCGATCTGGTCGATCCTGCGTTGCTGTCGGCCCGGCATGAACTGGCGCTGGCGGTAGCCGGCATGCTGGCGCTGCCGGCAGCGGCAGCGCTGGGCATTGCGCCGATCGCCGTGTTGAGCTTTCTGGCCGGGGTGCTGGCGCGCGTCGAGGAGAGCGGCATCTCGGCACTGACCATCGGTACGGGGCTGGTGATCGGCTTCTCGCTGGCGATGATGCTGTCTCCCTTCGGGCCGTCGGCCATGACCTTGGCGCGCTTTGGCCGCATTTCCAAATATACCGTGGCGTTTGGCTGGAACGGCCTTTTTGCTCTCGTCTCCCTGCCGCTGATGCTGGTGCTTCTGGCTCTCATGGCATGGTGATTGCAACGGAAGAATTCGCCCCGGGTAAGGAGGCCGAATACGACAGAGCCCGCCAGGGCGGCGGGCTTGTGGCGGGGGCAGTTGTGGCCGCTCAGGGCTGTAGTGACCGCTCAGGGCTGTCGTGGCTCAATAGCCGCGCTGGATGTCGATGACACCGCTGATATCCCGACCGGCCTCGAGCGCCTGGATCTTGCCGGTGATTTGCTCGATGGTCGCCTCGCGCAGGGTACGCGCAGAGACGTGCGGCGTGATGGTGACCTGCGGCATGTGCCAGAAGGGATGCGAGGCGGGCAGGGGTTCCTCGCGGAAGACGTCGAGTACCGCCTGACTGATATGACCTTCTTCGATACTGCGACGCAGATCGTCATCGACCAGATGCTCGCCGCGCCCGACGTTGATCACCGTGGCCTCTGCCTTGAGCTTGGAGAGCAGCTCGTAGTCGATGATGTCGCGGGTCTCCTCGGTCAGCGGCAGGGTGTTGATCAGAATCCGGGTTTCGCCGAGGAAGGCGTCGAGCTCATCCGCACCGGCAAAGCTTTGGACGCCTTCGATGTCATGCGCGGAGCGTGCCCAGCCGTGTACCGGATAGTCGAGCGATGCCAGGGTGCGGGCGACACGCTTGCCGATATGGCCCAGGCCGAGCACGCCGATGGGCCATTCGCTGCGTTTGATCGGGCGGCGGATCTTCCAGACACCTTCGGCTTGCTGCTGCTGATAGACGGCCATGTCACGGCTGATGCCGATCACATGGTAGGCCACGTATTCCGCCATCTGCACCGACATTCCGGCGTCCTCCAGGCGCACGACGGGAATATCGCGGGGCAGGTTGGGGACCTGCAGGAGGGCGTCGATACCGGCACCGAGGTTGAAGATCGCCTTGAGCTTCTTCTCCTTTTCGAATAGCGCGGTCGGCGGCTGCCAGACGATGGCGTAATCGGCGTCACAGGCCGGGGCGTCGGGGTCCCAGACGTGAATTTCGGCTTCGGGCAGCGCGTCCTGAATCGGATTCGTCCAGCGCTCGGGCTTGGGATCTCCGGCAACGAAAATGACTTTCATTAGGTTTCTCGTATGTACTGAGAGTGAAAATGCCTGAACGACCGAACCTGCCATTCCCGCTCCGGTAGGCGGGAATGGCAGGCGGGAGAGGCCAGACAGTGCGATGATGCAGTGTCTGCCGCCTGTCAGGCCATTTGCAAGACTACCTTGCCGATGGCTTCGCGGCTGGTCAGGATTCGCATGGCCTCGGCGCCTTGGGCGAGCGGCAGCGTATGACTGATGTGCGGTTTGAGCTGGCCCTCGGCGTGCCACTCGAACAGCGTCTGGAAATTCTGGCGATCTTCCTCGGGCTCTTCGGTGCGAAAGCGCCCCCAGAACACCCCGACGATGGCACAGCCCTTGAGCAGCGGCAGATTGGCCGGCGCCTGGGGAATCCGGCCGCTGGCGAAGCCGACCACCAGCAGGCGACCGTTCCAGTTGATGCAGCGCAGGCTTTCGTCGAAGGCGTCGCCACCGACGGCATCGTAGATGACATCGGCGCCACGTCCACCGGTCAGCTCCTTGACGCGATCCTTGATCGATTCCTCGCGATAGTTGAGGGTTTCGGCCGCCCCGCTGGCCCGGGCGATGTCGAGCTTTTCCTGGGACCCGGCGGCGGCAATGACCCGCGCACCCATGATCCGGCCGATCTCGACCGCGGCCAGGCCGACGCCACCTCCGGCGCCGAGCACCAGCAGAGTCTCGCCCGGCTTGAGCTGGGCACGCTGTTTGAGGGCGTGCATCGAGGTGCCGTAGGCCATGCTGAATCCGGCACCGGTGACGAAGTCCATGGAATCCGGCAGCGGAGTGACGCGGTCCTCGTCGGTGACCATCTGTTCGGCATAGCCGCCCCAGCCGGCCATGGCGATGACTCGGTCGCCCGGCTTGAAACGGGTCACGGCCGCGCCGACCGAGTCCACTATGCCGGCCACCTCGGCACCGGGAGAGAAGGGCATCTCGGGCTTGATCTGATACTTGCCTTCGATGATCAACGTGTCGGGAAAATTGACGCCGCAGGCGTGCACCTGGATGCGGACCTGCTTGTCGACGACTTCGGGAGAGGGCAGGTCTTCGAGTGTCAGGGTGTCGGGGGGGCCGTATTCACGGCAGACTAAAGCCTTCATTACACGCTCCTTATGGAGTTGTTAGAGTTGTTGCGAAACAATAATCGCTCATGGATATTGTTTGTGGAACTCTATTCTGCAACAACAATCAAGCAGGTCGAAAGGAGACTATCGTCATGACCGAATCGTCAGCGGTGCTGCGCACCATGGAGCAGGGCGTCTGCCATCTCCAGATCAATCGCCCGGACAAGAAGAACGCCCTGACCGAGGCGATATACCATGAGCTGTCGGAGAGCGTGCAGGCTGCGGATCGGGATGAGTCGGTCGGCGCCATCGTGCTGTCCGGCGTGGGGGACTGCTTTACGGCGGGCAACGACATTGGCGACTTCCGGGATCGCGCCCAGGATCCCACTCCGCGTCCCAGTGCCGGGCTGGACTTCATCGAGCACCTCATGAATTGCGAGACGCCGGTGATCGCTTCGGTCAAGGGGCTGGCCATCGGTATCGGCACCACGCTGCTGATGCACTGCGATTTCGTCATCGCCGGTCGCTCCGCGGTCTTTCGCACGCCATTCGTCGATCTGGGACTTTGTCCGGAGGCGGCCTCTTCCTTTCTGATGCCGCTGATGCTGGGGTATCGCAAGGCCAATGAGTTGCTGCTGCTGGGGGAGGCGCTGGATGCCGAAACGGCGCTGCGTCACGACCTGGTCAACTGGGTCGTGGACGATGACGCTCTGGAAACGACGACACGGGAAATGGCGCAACGCCTGGCGGCCAAGCCGCGGGAATCGGTGCGCTTGAGCAAGGCACTGCTGCGCCGTGCCTGGGCCGCTCAGGTCAAGGAGACCCTGGAGGTCGAGCGCGAACACTTTGGCGAGCGGCTCAAGTCGGACGATTGCCAGGCGGCACTCAGACGCTTTCTCGAGCGCGGCAACAACAAATAGCGGAAGGATGTGATCCTGCCGGCACGGGGCGCGCTGCATCCCGTGCCGGTGGGGTTGGCCCTGCTGGGCCCAGCCTGTTTCTAGGCGTGCCGGGTCCAGTAGGGCGCCCGTAACTCCCGCTTGAGAATCTTGCCGATCGTGCTGCGCGGCAGTTCATCCCGGAATTCGATCCCGCTCAGGCGCTGCGTCTTGCCCAGTTGACCGTTGGCCCATTCGAGCAGTTCGTCGCGGCTCACGTCGCGGCCGGCCTGGCGTACGACCAGGCCCAGCGGTGTCTCGCCCCAATGCTCACTGGGGATGCCGATCACTGCCACGTCGGCCACGTCCGGATGCGCGAGTAGCGCCTTTTCCAGGTCTTCCGGATAGATGTTGAACCCGCCGGAGATGATCATGTCCTTGCGCCGATCGAGAATGTACAGAAAGCCATCCTCGTCCAGGCGCCCCATGTCGCCGCTTCGCAGGAAAGCCTCGCCCTCGGGGCTGATCCATAGCATTTCGCGGGTCTGCTGATCCCGCTTGTAGTAGCCCCGCATCATGGCACCGGCACGACCGACGATCTCACCGATCTCCCCCTGGGGAAGTTCCCGTCCCTCCTCGTCGATGATGCGCACCTGCGATCCTTCGGTCGGCTTGCCTACCGAATCCCACTTGTTCGGGTGGGCAGCGCAATCGAGGCTGGTGGAAATGCCGCCTTCGGTCAGGCCGTAGACCTCGAGAATGTTCCCGGGCCAACGGCGCATGGCCTCGGCAATCACCGGGCTGCGCAGCGGGGCACTGGTGGAAAGCTTGAGCCGGAAGCTTGAAAGGTCGAAGTCATCGAAATCCTCGACCGCGAGGATACGCTGGTACTGCACCGGGACCAGCATGGCGTGAGTGACCCGGTGTTCCTGGGCCAGTTCCAGGAAGCCGCGGGCATCGAACTTGGCCATCAGCACCAGCGTGCCGCCATTGAACAGCGTCGGCAGGGCCGATACCAGGGTGGTGTTGGAGTACAGCGGCGTGGAAATCAGATTGACGGCGTCGTTATCCAGTCCGTAGGTGGTCAGGCGCCGAATCTGGCGTGAACGAAAGCGGTAATCGTGCAGGATACCCTTGGGCGTGCCCGTGGTGCCGGAGCTGTAGATGATATTGAAGGGATGGTCCGGCGTGACCTCGACCACGCACCGGTCGCAAGGCGCCTCTGCCAGCCAGTCATTGAGCCCTGGCCAGTGCGTATCCTGAAAATCCAGACCGACCTGGTGGCCTGGGGGGATGGTCGCCAGACGGTGGCGGAAGCCTTCCGTCAGCTGGCGATTGCGCGCCGATACGAACAGGAACCGAGCATCGCTGTCGTTGATCATCAGTTCCAGCGCATCATCGCTTGCCATACCCGAGAGCGGCACCATACAACCGCCCGCCGCCAGCACCCCCAGGTACAGTGCGACGTAGGAAGCGCTGTTCTCCGACAGGCCCGCCACCTTGTCGCCCGGTTGCAGCCCTTGCTCCCGTAGACGGTGGGCGATGGCATTGACCGTGCCGATCAACGTCTTCCAGGTAACTCGCTGGTCGCGATCGTATAGCGCGATCTTGTCGGGTTGAGAGACGGCATATGTCTGGATGCGTTCGGCCAGCGGTTCGAAAGGCTCGTCTGCGACATGGGGAGAGAAATCGGGCGCCTTCTCGTCTAGGGCAAGCATCGTCGTGATCTCCAGAACATTATCATTTTGTCTAATGAAATTACATTCCATCCTTATTGACGCTCATCAACAATACATGACAGATTCGAAATCGAGCAATCGCTAGAAAAACAGGATGGCGTGTCGGTGAGCTCTCCTCGCACCGACATGGAAACAAGCGGCTGTTGCGGGGCCTGCACAATTCACAACAACAGGAGATCGATCCCATGTTTACCCGTCATTACGAAGTGTGGCCTGAGCATCTGCCCAAACACCTGACGGTGCCCGAAACCAGCCTGTTCACCAACCTGGAGATTTCCACCCGGCGCTATCCCGGCAAGGCCGCGATCATCTACTACGACACGGTGATCACCTACACGGAGCTTTTTCGCGAGGTCGAGGCGCTGGCCGGCTACCTGCAAAGCGAGGGTGTGAAGAAGGGCGATCGTGTGCTGTTGTACATGCAGAACGCCCCGCAGTTCACCATTGCCTACTATGCAATCCTGCGCGCCGATGCGGTGGTGGTACCGGTCAACCCCATGAACCATACCGCCGAGCTCGAGCACTACCTGAACGACACCGGTGCCGCAGTATGTCTATGCGGGCAGGAACTGGCGGGCTTCATCGCCCCGCTCGCGGGCAAGGGGAAGCTTGAGCGGGTGATCGTCGCCGCCTATTCCGACTATGTTCGCGAGCCCACCGAGCTGACCCTGCCGGCGGAAGTGCAGGCACCGGCCAGGCCGCCCGAGTTCTCCGGTGGCATCACCTGGCGTGAAGCGCTGGATGCCGGTCATGTCCCCGGCGAGCATACCGTCGGGCCCGACGACCTCTGCGTGTTCCCGTACAGTTCGGGGACTACCGGGGCGCCCAAGGGCTGCATGCATACCCATCGCTCCGCCATGGCCACCACACTTTTCCAGACGGTGTGGAATCAGGGTACCAGCGAGGCGGTGGTCCTGGCGACGCTGCCGTACTTCCATGTCACCGGCATGCAGGGGGCGATGAACGGGCCGATCTACAGCGGAGCGACGGCGGTGATCATGACTCGCTGGGATCGCCAGGTAGCGGCCGAACTCATCCATCGCTATGCCGTGACAAGCTGGGTCAACATCTCGACCATGGCCATGGATTTTCTCGCCAATCCCGAGGTGGAAAAATACGATCTCTCCAGCCTCAAGGGGATCAGCGGCGGCGGGGCGGCGATGCCCAAGGCGGTGGAGGCGAAGCTGCGCCACCTCACCGGGCTACCCTACGTCGAAGGCTATGGCCTGTCGGAAACCATGGCGGCAACGCATATCAACCCGGTCGACCATCCCAAGGCACAGTGCCTGGGTATTCCTATCTTCAACGTCGATTGTCGGATCATCGACATGGATACCCAGCAGGAGCAAGAGGCCGGGCAGGTCGGGGAGATCGTCAGTCACGGGCCGCAGGTCTTTCAGGGCTACTGGAACCGGGCCGAGGAGACTAAACGCGCCTTCATCGAGCTCGACGGCAAGCGTTTCTTCCGCACCGGCGACCTGGGCTACTACGACGAAGAAGGGTACTTCTTCATGGTCGACCGCCTGAAGCGGATGATAAACGCCTCGGGCTTCAAGGTCTGGCCGTCGGAAGTGGAAAATCTGATGTATCGCCATCCGGCGATTCAGGAGTGTTGCATCATTTCGACACCGGACCCGCGCCGCGGTGAGACGGTCAAGGCATGCATCGTGCTGCGTGACACCGAGATCGGCGAGGTTAGCGAGCAGGACATCATCGTCTGGTGCCGCGAGGAAATGGCCGCCTACAAGGTGCCCACGTACGTTGAATTTCGCGACACTCTTCCGCGGTCACCAACCGGCAAGTTGAAGTGGCGAGCATTACAGGACGAGGAGTGGCAGGCCAAGACCGAGAAGGCCGAGTAATTCCACACCGAATGGGGCGCCGATCCATGGATAAGTTCATGCCGTGGATCGGTATTGCACTTCATAATCTTGCGTCTTGCCATTCTATATTTTGCTGTATGAAACTACGTTTTGTTAATTGACAGTCCAATTGGCGCCATGCCAGATTGATTACACGTTCAGGTGTAATAACTCACTCTAAGGCTAAATTAACAATGATTAATAAGTTATTGGGTGAATTACACATTGGTCTGGCAATAAAGTTACCGCACTTACCAATTAAAACGCTGGTCAATATTAATTGGCCGGGACCACTATCCAAGATAAAAACAAACTTCTCCGGGAGGGCGTCGCTTTGAACTTGTTCTTTCAACAAATTCTTAATGGCATAACATTAGGAAGCATCTATGGGTTGGTGGCCCTGGGCCTGACTCTGGTGTACGGCATATTGCACGTTCCCAACTTCGCGCACGGCGCTTTCTACATGGTTGGCGCGTTCGCTTCGTATTTCTTCATGACCGAAATCGGCGTGCATTACTGGATTGCCATGCTGATGTCGGGGGGTGTGGTCGCCATACTGGCGGTACTGTCGGAGCGACTGGTTTTCCATCCGCTGCGTCATGCCCCACCCATCCATGACAAGATCGCGGCGATCGGCATCCTGTTGTTCCTGGAGGCCGTGGTTCAGCTGTTCTGGGGCTCGGATTTCCGCCGCATGACGTCACCCTTCACCGGCATCATGAACGTCAACGGTCTGATCATTCCCGAGCAGCGCCTGCTGATCGTGGCCGGGGCCTTCACGCTAATGATTCTGCTGCACCTGTTCCTGAAAAAAACCATGGTCGGCTCGACGATCATCGCCATGGCGCAGAGCCGCGAAGGCGCCTTTCTGGTGGGTATCGATGCCAACCGGGTCGCCATGCTGACCTTTGCCATCTCGGGCATGCTCGCCGCCTTTGCCGCGACCCTGTATGCGCCGATCAATCTGGTCTACCCGGCGATGGGGCACCTGGTGATCATGAAGGCCTTCGTCATCATCATTCTCGGCGGTATGGGTAGCATTCCCGGCGCGATCGTGGGCGGAATGATCATCGGTTTCGCTGAAAGCTTCGGGGGTTTTTACATCTCTACCGACTACAAGGACATCATTGCCTTCGCGCTGCTGGTGGTGATCCTATCCATCCGTCCTACGGGGCTTTTCACCAAGGGGGCGCACTAATGCATCGCATCGCATCCCTGCTGACCGGGCGTGGCGCCAAGCTGTTTCTGTTGGCATTGGCGCTGGTGTTTCCGCTGTTGGCTAAAAACGAATATCAGATCTATGTCATGGCCAGCGCTTTCATCTGGGCCATTGCCGTCTACGGCCTCAACATCATTACCGGTTACTGCGGTCAGTTGAACTTGGCGCACGGCGGTTTCTTCGCCATCGGCGCCTACACGCTAGCGATTCTGACCAGCGACCATGGCTGGAATTTCTGGCCGGCTTTTCTGGCCGCCGGAGTGATGTCGGCATTCTTGGGCTTCCTGGTCGGCATCGTGTCCCTGCGCCTGAAAGAGCATTATTTCGCCATTTTCACGCTATGCGTGGGCTTCATCATCTACTTGCTGATGGACAAGTGGGAGGAGTTGACCCACGGCGCCATCGGCATTCGCGACATTGCCGCGCCCTACGGGTTCGGAGTGGTGGATTTCACCCAAACCACGCCGTTCTATTATCTGGTGCTGGCCTTCCTGGTCTTCTCTATCTGGTTCATGGGGCGCCTGACATCGTCGCTGCTGGGGCGGACCTTCCTGGCGATCCGCAACGGTGACGAACTGGCGCAGTCCTTGGGCATCAACCTGATGCGCAACAAGGTACTGGCGTTTGTTCTGTCCACGACCTATGCCGGCATCGCCGGAGCCCTGTACGCCGCGATGATCCGCTTCATCGGACCTGAGGAAGCGAACATCAACCATACCTTCGACATGATTACTTACCTGCTGGTGGGCGGTCTCGGCACCCTCTTCGGACCGTTGTTGGGCACCGTGGGCATCATCTGGATCACCCAGTCGCTGCAGTTCCTCGAGGATTACCGAATGATCATCTTCGGGCCGCTGCTGGTGGTGCTGGTGATCTTCATGCCCCGCGGAATAGTGGGGACCTTCCTGGGTTGGAAGCTACGCAAGGACACCGAGACAGCACGCAAGAAGGACCCCAGGCCGGCCTCCAAGGTCACGCCTGCCCACAAGAACGGGGTGAACCACAATGCTTAAGATCGAGCGCCTGACCAAGATGTTCGGAGGCCTGGCCGCGGTGAACGATGTCAGCGTCGAATTCGAGACCGGCAAGATCAATGCCATCATCGGGCCCAACGGCGCGGGTAAAAGCACCTTCTTCAACCTGATCTCCGCGGTACACAAGCCAACGTCGGGACGCATCATCATCGATGGGCAGGATGTCACGCGGATGCGCTGCGACCTGGTGGCCCGCCTGGGCGTCGGGCGGACCTTCCAGACCACGCATCTCTTCGATCAGGCCACGGTGTTGGACAACCTGATCGTCGGGCATCGCCTACGCACACGCTCCGGCTTGTGGGATGTGCTGATCAACTCCCGACGATTGCAGCACGAGGAGCGTCAATGTCGCGAGAAGGCCCGTGAAGCGCTGGAGTTCGTGGGCTTGGCGCACCTGGAGAATCGCGTGGTGCTGGATATCTCCCAAGAGGAGCGCAAGCGGGTGGCGTTTGCGCTGGCCCTGGCCACTCAACCCAAGCTGATCCTGCTCGACGAGCCCGCCGCCGGGGTCAACCCCGAGGAGACGGAGGGACTGGCCACACTGATTCACAAGATGGTGGCGCACGGCATCACTGTCTGCCTGATCGAGCACAAGATGGACATGATCATGGGCATGGCCGACAAGATCATGGTGCTCGACCATGGCGAGAAGATCGCCGAGGGCACCCCGGAAGAGATCAGGACGAATCCCGCCGTTATCGAAGCTTACCTGGGGGGAGAGCACGATGCTGCAGCTTGAGCGTGTCGATGTTTGCTACGGCAGTTTCAAGGCCTTGAGCCAAGTCTCGATGCATGTGGATTCGGGAGAGCTGGTGGTATTGCTAGGTGCCAACGGGGCGGGGAAAACCACACTGTTCAATACCATCAGTGGGCTGCTCAAGCCGACATCCGGCGAGATCACGCTGGAAGATCGCAAGCTTAGTGGGCTCAGGCCTTCGGCACTGGTGGCATCCGGCGTGGTGCAGTGTCCCGAAGGACGCAAGTTGTTTCCACAGATGTCGGTCAAGAAAAACCTGATGCTGGGTGCCTATCTGCATCGTCGCGACAAGGCCGGCAATCAGCGCAATTTGGAAGAAGTGCTCGAGCTGTTTCCGATTCTTGAGGAGAAGAAAGATCACCCGGCCGGCTCGCTCAGTGGCGGGCAGCAGCAGATGGTGGCGATCGGTCGGGCCATGATGAGCCGGCCTCGTCTGTTGATGCTGGATGAGCCCTCTCTGGGATTGGCGCCTCTGGTGGTCAAGCAGATGTTCGAGGCGATTACCAAGATCAATCGGCAGGGCACTAGTGTGCTGCTGGCGGAGCAGAACGCCTTTGCGGCACTCAAGATAGCGCACCGTGCCTATGTCATCGAAGGCGGAAAACTGGTCATGGAAGGTGATCGGGAAACCATGCTGGGCAATGAAGCCGTACGCAAAGCTTACATCGGGGCCTGAGCAGGCCCATGCAGTTGTAACCAAGGAGACGACAACAATGAAAACGCTAAAAACGCTCGGAGTCACCGCAGCTACCGCCTTGGCGCTGATGCAGAGTGCAGGCGCCCATGCTGAAGAGACGCTCAACATCGGTTTCACCGGGCCGCTCAGTGGTGGCGCCGCGTTATACGGGGAAAACACCCTGTCGGGGTTGCGCATGGCGGTGGATGAAGTCAACGAGGCCGGCGGTTTCACCATTGATGATGAAACCTACAAGATCAATCTGGTGACGCTGGACGACAAGTATTCGCCGAGTCAGGCGGCGACCAATGCCAAACGCTTGGTGCAGGAATCCAATGTCACCGCCGTTTTCGTGCCACATACCGGTGGGGTCTTTGCCCTGCAGGACTTCAATGTCAACGACGATTTTCTGATCATGGCGTATACCAGCGTGCCGTCGGTAACCAAACGCGGCAACCCGCTGACGCTGCGTATTCCGCCGACGTTTACGGGCTATGTCGATGCCTTCTCCGACTATGCTCTGGAGCATTACGGCAAGAAGCTCGGCGTTGCCGGTGCTACGCATGAATATGCCAAGATCTGGACCGACATGTTGATAGACAGCTGGAAGGAAAAGGGTGGTGAGGTCGTCGCGCTTAACCCGATGGATTACAACAAGTCCGCCGACTTTTATACCGGTGTCAGCCGTGTCCTGGCCTCCAACCCTGATGTGATGTTCGTAGGCGGCGCTTCCGAGCCGACCGGCCTCGTCACCCAGCAGGCGCGCCAGTTGGGCTTTCAGGGGGAGTTCATCCTGATGGATCAGGCCAAGCTCGATGAAGTGGCTGAAGTCGCAGGCGGGCTCGACATGCTCGAAGGGGCGATCGGGGTCGTCCCGCTATCCGCCTACAATACCGAAACGGCACAGAATTTTATCGAACGCTATCAGGCTGAGCATGACAAGATGCCGGGTTCCGAGGCGGCCTACAACTATCTGGCACTGCATGCGTTGGTCAAGGCCATGGAGCTGGCCGGTAGCACCGAGCCGCAGCAGATCCGCAGCCACATAGACGAGGCTCTGGCCGAGATGGATCCGCAGTACAACGTTTATGACGTTCAGGGCGTGACCGAAGACGGTGGTTTCATTACCAACACCACCATGGCCGTGGTTGAAGATGGCGAAATCGTTCAGAAGACCGTCGAGACCAACTGATCTTGGTTGATTTCAAGTTGTTTAACGCCAGCCAACGAGAGTTGGCTGGCGTTTGTCTTTATAGTCTTTACCAAGAGGCATGCCGTAACGGTCGGGTTTACCCGATACAAAGCATAAATAAAAATGTCGCCAGTCTGAGATGACAGTACTGGCGAGCAAGAGAGAGCATCGGCGGTGAACGATGCTTGCAGGGAAGGAATCAGACGTTGTCCATCAATTCGCTGAACACTTCCAGGTGATGGTCGTCATCCCCCAGTTGATGATTGATCAGTACCAAGCGCTTGGCATAGTGGGCGAGATTGTATTCCCAGGTCATGCCGATTCCGCCATGTAGCTGAATAGCCTGTTCCGCCACATACTGCCCAGCGCGACCGATCACATTCTTTGCGGCGGAGAGGACGCGTTGACGTTCGACACTATCTGCCTCGTCCACCACATTGGCGGCCACCAGCGCCATGGAACGGGCTTGTTCCAATTCGGAACTCATATCCACCATGCGGTGTTGAAGTACTTGAAACTTGCCGATCGGCACGCCGAACTGCTTGCGTGTCTTGAGGTAGTCCAAGGTGAGCTTGACCGTTTCCTCCATGGCGCCGACGGCTTCCGCACACAGCGCGGCAATGGCGCGGCCTGCCTGGTAGGCGATACCTGGGTAGGCGTTACCGTCTTCCCCCAACAGCGCGCTGGTATCCACTTCAACGTCATTGAGCCACAGGTCGCAGCCCTTGAAGCCATCATTGGTCGGATAGATGCGCTTATCCAGGCCCGCGGCGTCGGCGTCGACCAGAAACAGGCTGATACCCTGTGTCTCGCCGGCTTCGCCATGGGTGCGGGCGGAGACGATCAGCTTGTCGGCGACGTGGCCTCCGATCACTACCGCCTTGCGTCCGTTCAAACGATAGCCGGACGCCGTCTTCTCGGCGCGCGTGACGATATCCGCCAGATTGTAGTGGCTCTGCGGCTCTTGCAGGCCGACCGCGATCTTGAGTTCACCGGCGGCGATTTGCGGAATCAGCTCTTGCTTCTGGCTGTCGCTGCCCAGTTGGGTAATCAGCCCGCCACCCAGGACGATGGACTGCAAGTACGGCTCGAGGCACAGGCCGCGGCCCAGCTCGGTCATGACCAGTTGGGTTTCCACGCCGCCACCGCCGATGCCGCCGTACTCCTCGGCGAAAGGAATCGCGGTCAGGCCCAGATCGCTCAACTGCTGCCAGAAAGCTTCGCTGAAGCCGGCTTCAGATTGCCGATAGGTTTCGCGCTTTTCGAACTCGTATTCGTCGCGTACCAGACGTAATACGGTTTCTTGCAGCATCTGCTGCTCGTCAGTCAGTTTGAAATCCATGGCCGGTCTCCTAAAGCTCCAGGATCATCTTGGATACGATATTCTTCTGGATCTCGTTGGACCCACCAAAAATCGAGAGCTTACGCATGTTGAAGTAGTGTGGGGTCAGCGGCGCGGCAAACTCGTCGGAGAGGTACTCACCGTCGTAATCGAGCTCTAGCTCCTCCTCGAGGAACGGCTGGGCATAGGGGCCGATGGCACGGCGTAGCAGATCGGTAATGGCCTGGCGGATCTCGGTGCCCTTGACCTTCAGCATCGAGCTTTCCGCACCCGGGACACCGCCGCCCTCGACGGCCGCGATGATCCGCAGGTTGCTGGTTTCCGCCGCCATGAGATCGATCTCGAGTTGTGCGATCCTGCGGCGAAAGCTGACGTCTTCCAGCAGCGGCTTGCCATTTTTGCGCTGACGGCCGGCGAGTTGCTTGAGGTGGGCCAGGGCAGCTTTGGACGCGCCGATGCCGGCCAGGCCGGTGCGCTCATACGTGAGCAGATACTTGGCGTAGGTCCAGCCCTTGTTTTCTTCACCCACGAGATTCTCGACCGGCACCTTGACGTCATCGAAGAACACTTCGTTGACCTCATGCTCGCCATCCAGCGTGATAATCGGGCGCACGGTAATGCCTGGGGTGTTCATGTCGATGAGCAGGAATGAAATGCCACGCTGGGGCTGCACCTCGGTATCCGTGCGCACCAGGCAGAAAATCATGTTGGCGTGCTGGCCCAGGGTGGTCCAGGTCTTCTGGCCATTGACGACGTAGTGATCGCCATTACGTACCGCCCGGGTCTTGACGGATGCCAGGTCAGAGCCGGCGCCGGGTTCGGAATAGCCCTGACACCACCAGTCCTCGCCATTGAGAATGCGGGGCAGGTAATGGCGTTTCTGCTCCTCACTACCGAACTTGATGATGACCGGTGCCACCATGTTGACGCCGAACGGAATGGTACGAGGGGCGCCGAAACTCGCGCTTTCTTCGTCGAAGATATGCTTCTGAATAGCGCTCCACTCGGTGCCGCCATGCGCAACCGGCCAGTGAGTTGCGTACCAGCCCTGCTTGCTCAGGATCTGTTGCCAACGCTGATGATCTTCCTTGGAGAGCTTGCGCCCCCCTTTGACCTTCGCGGCGATATCGTCCGGCAACTGATTCTTCAGAAATGCCCGGACTTCATCGCGGAAAGCCAGCTCCTCGGGAGTGAAGTTGAGATTCATGGCTAATCTCTTGTTTCGTCATTCGTGGAAGGTGATATCGCATAGCAGAATGTAAAGGATGAAGCTACCTAGTGGCAACTCCTGAAGCCGCGATCGACGGTATTGAAGCGGGTTCTGCCACAGAAGCGCAAGGCCGAGGCTGAAGTCGCCATGCAAGTCTGCCACGAAAGCATAACTCAACATTAAACGCCGTTTTGCTTATCTTAAACCGATTAGCCACAAGGAGTTCATTCGCGACAGTTTGAACTACACCTTTGGTCGTGCCAGCGGGTTATTGCTTGACGCTTCATTGGGCATGATTTTACTTTTTACCTAATTCGAAACTGTGTTCCTCATTGCGAAAAATAGTAAAAGGTAACGCCATGAAAGTCCTCGTCGCGGTCAAACGCGTCATTGACTACAACGTCAAGATCCGCGTCAAGCCGGATCACTCCGATGTCGACCTGGCCAACGTCAAGATGGCCATGAATCCCTTCTGCGAGATCGCCGTCGAAGAAGCCGTACGCCTCAAGGAGAAGGGCATCGCCACCGAGGTAGTGGTCGCCACCGTCGGGCCCAAGGCCGCCCAGGAACAGCTGCGCACCGCGCTCGCCCTGGGCGCCGACCGCGCCCTGCACATCGAAACCGAGGACCGGGTCGAGTCGCTGGCCGTGGCCAAGCTGCTCAAGGCCGTGGTCGACGAGGAGCAGCCCGGGATGGTGATCCTCGGCAAGCAGGCCATCGACACCGACAACAACCAGACCGGGCAGATGCTCGCCGCGCTCGCCGGGCTGCCCCAGGCCACCTTCGCCTCGCTGATCGAGATCGACGGCGACAAGGCCAGCGTCACCCGCGAGATCGACGGCGGCCTGCAGACCATCGCGCTGGGCCTGCCGGCCATCGTCACCACCGACCTGCGCCTGAACGAGCCGCGCTACGCCAAGCTACCCGACATCATGAAGGCCAAGAAGAAGCCGCTCGAGGTCAAGACGCCCGCCGACTACGGCGTCGAGACCGGCTCGCGGGTCCAACTGGTCAAGGTCGAGCCGCCCGCCGAACGCCAGGGCGGCATCAAGGTCAGCTCCGTGGACGAGCTCGTCGACAAACTCAAGAACGAAGCCAAGGTGATCGTATGAGTCTGCTGGTTCTCGCCGAACATCAGAGCGGCGACCTCTCCGCCGCCACCGCCCATCTCGTCGCCTGCGCCCAGGCCATCGGCGGCGACATCGACCTGCTCGTGGCCGGCGACAACGTCGGCGGCGTCGCCGAGGCCGCCGCCAGGCTCGACGGTGTCGCCCGGGTACGCGTGGCCGATAACGCCGTCTACGCCCACCAGCTCGCCGAGCCGCTGGCCGACCTGCTGGTCGAACTCGCCGGCGACTACAGTCACGTGCTGGCCGCCGCCTCCACCACCGGCAAGAACGTCCTGCCGCGTCTGGCCGCGCTGAAAGACGTCTCGCAGCTCTCCGACGTCATCGGCGTCGAAGGTCCCGACACCTTCCGCCGTCCGATCTACGCCGGCAACGCCATCGCCACCGTCAAGAGCGACGACCCGCTCAAGGTGCTCACCGTGCGCACCACTGCCTTCGACGGCGTGGGGCAGGGCGGCAGCGCCGCCATCGAAGCGGTCGACTTCGTCGCCGACGGCGGCCGTTCCAGCTTCGTCAAGGAAGCGCTGGCCGAAAGCGACCGCCCCGACCTGGGCAGCGCCAAGATCGTCATCTCCGGCGGGCGCGGCATGGGCAACGGCGACAACTTCCGGCTGCTCGACGGTATCGCCGACAAGCTCGGCGCCGCGGTAGGCGCCTCGCGCGCCGCGGTGGACGCCGGATTCGTGCCCAACGACATGCAGGTCGGCCAGACCGGCAAGATCGTCGCCCCGGAGCTGTACATCGCGGTGGGCATCAGCGGCGCGATCCAGCATCTGGCGGGGATGAAGGACTCCAAGGTGATCGTGGCGATCAACAAGGACGAGGAAGCGCCGATCTTCCAGATCGCCGACTACGGTCTGGTCGGGGATCTGTTCCAGATCCTGCCCGAGCTCGAGCAGAAGCTGTAAAGTTCTCGCTGCCTATTTGAGAGGTAAGGCTCGACCGGTCCGCTGCTGCGGGCCGGTTTTTTTGTGCTCGGGCCTTCGTCATTATTGATAATTGTTCTTGTTTGTATTAGCGTGCGTGTTTACTACGCTAAGGCCTGCTCAAAGGGCCGGTGAATGCAAGCTGCCACATCATGCATGGCTTGTAGGTCCGTTTTCGTTTCGTGAGTCGATACATGCCGGGCTTGTCAACGGGTAGAACATAACTGGACATGGGAGAGCGTGGTGCGTAAGAACCCGCAGTGGAAAATGCCCCACCAGCCATCGGTATTGATGCGCGGGTGGGCGATGCTGTTGTTTCTATTATGCCTGCCGGTGTCGGCTTCCTGGGGTCAGGATTCCTTGCGCGACGAGAGCGTGTCGGCTCAGCGCGAGCAGGCCGCATTGCAGGAACGTATCGATGCCGCGGACGAAGAGACGCGCCAGGCCCTCGAGCGTTTGCGTGAGGCCGAGCGCGAGGCACAGCGGCTGGAAAGCTACAACGAGGAACTGGCCCCACGGGTCGAGCGTCAGGCCGAGACACTGGCGCGGCGCGAGCAGGCCATGGATGATTTGGAAGTGACTCGGGAATCCCTTCCAAGGCTAATGCGTAGCATGGTCACTCGGCTGCGTCGCCTGATCGAAGCGGATATGCCGTTTTTACGCCAGGAGCGTCTGGCACGGGTGGCAAGCCTGGAGACGATGCTGACCGATGAGGGAGTGAGCCTGGCCGACAAGTGGGACCGGCTGTTTGCCGCCTGGCGCACGGAGCTCGATTACGGGCGTGATATGGATAGCTGGCGAGGCGTACTGGAGGGTGACGAGACTCTCGAAGTGGATTATCTCCGCATCGGCCGGGTGGGACTCTACTATCTGACCCCCGATGGCCATCGGGGCGGTGTCTGGAAAACGGCGCAGGATGACTGGCAGCCGCTGAATGACACTCAATTGACGGAGCTGCGTAAGGGCATTCGCATCGCCCAGGATCAACGTGCGCCGGAACTGCTCGCGTTGCCGGTATCGGTGGCGCAGGAAAATGCCACCTCGACGAGCGCCGATACGCAGGAGCCACGGTCATGAAGCTATGTCTGCCGAAGTTAAAGACGTGGAGGCGAGCTGCGGTGCTGTGTCTGGGCATGTCTGCGGGTCTTGCCCAGGCGGCGCCACTCGATGAGCTGCTTGAAGACTTTCGTGCCGATAGCCAGGCGGCACAAGCCCGCGATCAAGAGCGCCTGGAGCGGTTGCTTGAAGACCAGTCCGCCCTGCAGGCGGCGGTAGCCGATGCCGAGGCGCGTCTGAGTGCCGCCCGCGAACGCCGGGAGGGACTCGAAGCTCAACAGCAGGAGCAGCGTCAGTCGCTCGAGGCGCTGAGCGCACGCCGCGCCGAACAGGCCGGTGATCTGGAAGGGGTGTTTGACGTGGCGCGTCGTTACGCCGGTGAGCTACGTGACGATCTGGGCGAAAGCTGGCTCACGGTGGGGACCCCGACCACGCTGCCAAAACGGCTCGACGAGCAGGGGTTGTTGGATGTGGCAACGCTGGCATCGCTGCGTGACAACCTGGCGGCATTGGTGGCCGAAACCGCTCGGGAGGTCCATTTTACGGCGCCGGTGGCGGGCAGTGACGGTGAGATCGCAGAGCGTGAGGTGATTCGGCTGGGTGACTTCCTGGCGTTTAGCAATGGCGATCTGCTGCGCCTGTCCGGGGAGGAGGAGCGCCTGGTAGTGGCAGAACATACTCCCGCACAAGCTGAGCAAGCCCTGCGGGATTTTCAGCAGGGTACGGGCGATGTCGTGACGTTTGATCCCACCAAGGGCGCAGTACTGGATGCCTTGGCACAGCAACCCAGCCTCTGGGAGCGCTTCAATCAGGGCGGAGCCGTCGGCTACGTCGTGGTCGCGCTGGGCGTGCTGGGTCTGCTGGTAGCCCTGGCTCAGTATCTCTATCTATTGGTCGTCAGCCGGCGCATGCATCAGCAACTGCGTCAGCCCGAGACCCTGCGTGATAATAATCCGTTGGGGCGGGTGCTGCAGCGCTTCTCTGCGCTTGGTCGTGAGCATGCTCCCGAGGCGTTGGAGGCGCGCCTTGATGAGGCGCTACTCGCCGAACAGCCCAGACTGGAACGTGGCCAGCCACTGGTCAAGTTACTGGCGGCCATTGCGCCCTTGCTGGGATTGCTGGGCACCGTGACGGGCATGATCGTGACGTTTCAGTCGATTACCGTGTTCGGCACCGGCGATCCCAAGCTAATGGCCGGTGGCATCAGCCAGGCCTTGGTCACGACCGTACTGGGCCTGATCACCGCCGTGCCGTTGCTGTTCGCGCATACCGCGCTGTTGAGTCGCAGCCGGGCACTGGTGGGGCTGTTGGAAGGGCGTGCCAGTGCCGTGCTGGCGGAGCACCTCGAATCGCAAACGGTCACCACGGAGACTCGGGGCCATGCCGTTCATTCTTGATCCCGTGATGTGGCTGGTCGAGGCCGGGGGCCCTGTACTCGTCGTTATCGCCGGTGTGTCGGTGGTGCTGTTCGGCATCGCGCTGGAGCGTTGGCTGTACTGGCGCTTTACTCACCACCGGGCGCGTCGTGCCCTGATTGTCAGTTGGGTGAAGCGCAGTGAGCATTCCAGCTGGAGTGCGCTGACGCTGCGTGAAGTCTGGACGCGCGAGTTGATGGCCCGGCTGCGTATGCCGTTGCCGTGGCTCAAATTGCTGGTGGGGCTGTGTCCGCTACTGGGGTTGCTGGGCACCGTAACCGGCATGATCCAAGTCTTCGACAGCCTGACCCTGACGGATGTCAACCAGGCACGCGCCATGGCGGACGGCGTGGCGCGCGCGACCCTGCCGACGTTGGCCGGCATGGCGGTCGCCGTGGTCGGCCTGCTGTTCACGACCCGTCTCGAACACGTTATCCGGCGCGAGGACCAGCGGCTGCATGACCGCATGGCTCGCGCTGCGGAGGATGCTCATGCGTAGGCGCCGACTTTCGAATACCAGCGATGACGCGACCGAGGTCAACCTCACGCCAATGCTCGATGTGGTCTTCATCATGCTGATTTTCTTCATCGTGACGACCAGCTTCATCAAGGAGAGCGGGGTGGAAATCGAGCGGCCCGAGGCAGCGTCGGCCTCACCGCGCCCCGATGCCCAGGTCATGGTTGCCATCACCTCCGAAGGTTCGGTCTGGGTGAATGGTCAACCGGTCGATGCCCATCGCATCGGGGGAGAAGTGGCGAGACTGGTCAGCGATGACGGTGGCGTCGTCGTTCAGGCGGACCGCAGCTCGACGACGGGTTTGTTGATCGAAGTGATGGACCGCATCCGTGAGGCCGGCGTGGACAACGTGGCCGTCGCAGCCAGCCGAGGCGCCGGCTGATGCGTATGTTGCTAGGCTCCCTGGGAGGGGCGCTGCTGGCCTTGTTGCTGTTCTATCTGCTGGCGTTATTGGTCACGCCACCTGAGGACACGCACCAGGAAATTGTCGTGCCGTTGTCGATTTCCATGGTCGAGGCGCCTCAGCAGCAAGCGCCCGAGCAGGCGCCGGCACCGGCCGAGGCGATGCCAACGCCACCTGCCGCAGCGCCGCCTCCGCCACCGCCCGCTCCCATGCCGGCGCCGCAGGCAGAGACGCTCATTGCCTTGCCCGAACCCGAGGCGCCACCGCTGGATACGCCTGAAGTTCCGCTGGACACGCAACTGCCCGAGCTCGCTGTCGAGCAGCCGACACCGGAGCCGGTTCCCGAGCCCCAGCCTGAGCCGGAGCCAACCCCGGAACCGGAACCTACGCCGACCCCGACGCCTAGCGAATCGGTCGCCGATACCGCACCCCAGGCGACACAGGCGCCCGCGACCACGCCTGCCGAGACGGTCAGCTCACCGCAACCGACGGTGCGTGTGCCGCCGGAGTATCCCTCTCGGGCTCAGCGGCGTGGGTTGGAAGGGTATGTCGAGGTGCGTTTCACCATTCAGCCGAATGGACGCGTCGACCGCGATTCGCTGCGAGTCGTAGATGCCCAGCCACGTAACGTCTTCGAGCGAGCCGCACTGCGCGCCATTGCCGAATGGCAATTTCCTACGGCCAGCGCGCCCCGGGAAGCCCGGCAACGCCTCGAGTTCCAGCTAAGGGGATAGCTATGCGTCTGTTCGTTGTGTCGCTGATCATGACGTTGTGCTTGGGATTCGCCTCGAATGTCCTGGCTACCGGTCCCGCGCTCAAGCCGGACATGGTGCGCCTGCTGGAAAGCTTGCAGGAGCGTCTGGCGGACGAGGAGTATGCCGAGGTGGCGAGTCAGGCTCGCCGGGCGGCTGCGCGCCTGCAGGGGGGTAATGCGGCGGATCGCTGGGCGCGAGCGTTGTTCCTGCAGCTCACCGCAACCGCCGAGGCGCGGCGCGCCAATGAGGGCGAGGCGGCGGATCTGCTGCAGACAGCCCGCCACATTGACGGAGTGGATGCCGAATTGCGTCGGCGTTGGTTGTATCAAGAAGCCCAGTTGCGGCTACGCGCCGGCCAGACAGCCCAGGCGGCCACACTATTGGAAAATTGGTTGTCGCAAGGTCGACCCGATGCCGACTCCCTGTGGCTCATGGCCCAGATACAGGGGCAGCTTGAGCATTGGGACACGGCCGTGGAGTGGCTGGACAGGGCGCGACGCAACACCTCGACGTTGACCGATACGCAACTGCGGTTGGCGGCATCCCTCTATCAGCGGGCTGGCGATTCCGAGCAGGCACTGAGTATGCTCGACCGCTTGCTTGAGCGCGCACCCGACGATCCGGATACCTGGCGGCGTGCGGCGGCTCTCGCTCAGCGCTTGGAAGTGCCCGGACGGGCTGCAGCGCTATGGGAGGCCGGCTGGCGCAAAGGGGCCCTTACCGATGACGAGGACCTTGAGCGACTGATTCAGTTGCATCTGGCGGGCGGTACCCCGGCGCGGGCCGCAGAACATCTGGCGCAGGCACTCGATGACGGGCGCCTCGCAGATAATGAAGCGCATGCCCGTCTGCTGGCCCAAGCCTGGACGGCGGCGCGTGATCACGTCCGGGCCCTGGAGGCTTGGCAGGCATTGGCGGAGCGTACTCAGGCGGCCAAGGACTGGCAGCAACTGGGTGAGCTGGCGTATGGCTGGGGGCGATGGACACGGGCGATCGCTGCCTTGCGTCAAGCACGTGAAGCCGGCATCGAGACTCACGGGCGCAATCGGCTGCTGGAGGGCGTGGCGCAGCTGGAGCAGGGCGATACACAGGCGGCAAGGCAAGCATTCAGCGCCGCCCGTGATGCGGGTGTCGCTCAAGCAGAGACGTGGCTAACGATTCTTGATGAGCGCCGTTCGGAACCGGAGTCGCTTCAGAGCGAGAATTCGGCCCAGACGGGGGCGTGATCCGACGGGCGTTCCATGCTGCGCAGTTCGTAGTCGATACCGGCGTCGTTGACGCGCGAGGCGAGCGCCTGACTGACGAGGATGTAATCGATACGCAAACCGCGTTTGGGGTCGCGCTCAAACCCTCTTGAGCGATAGTCGAACCAACTGAAACGATCATCGGTTTCCGGGTGACAATGTCGATAGCAGTCCTGCAGGCCCCAGCGCATGATGCGGGACAGCCATTCGCGCTCCACCGGCTGAAAGCTGGTCTTGCCTTCGCGTAGCCAACGCTTGCGGCTGGCCTCGCCGATGCCGATATCGATATCGTGCGGTGAGATGTTGAAATCTCCCATCACCGCGATGCGTTCGGCCGGGTCGTGGTCTTCCTCGAGCATGCGAATCAGCTGAGCATAGAAATGTTGCTTGTAGGGAAACTTGGTGGGGTGGGCGAGGTTCTCGCCTTGAGGAAAATAACCGTTCCACACCGTCAGGGGAACGCCATCCTCCCCTACGAAGCGGGCGCCGATCATGCGCTTCTGAGCCTCTTCGCCATCGTCGGGAAAACCGTAGAAAACCTGCTCTGGCGCCTGGCGGCACAGCAAGGCCACGCCGTAATGTCCCTTCTGGCCATGATAGAAAACGTGATAGCCCAGCGATTCCACGCTTTCACGCGGAAACTCGCTGTCTTGAACCTTGGTTTCCTGAAGGCCGATGATATCGGGCCGATGTGTTTCGACCAGCGCTTGCAGCTGGTGGGGGCGCGCGCGCAGCCCATTGATGTTGAAGGACACCAGACGCATCATGAGGCTCCGTTCTCGTCGTCCGGACGAATGGGGGCCGAGCGCGGGTCGAGCGTCGGCCCCTGTTGCTGGCGGGCCATCTTGCGCACGGCCTGGAGCTTACGTTGCTGGCGCTTCTTCTGCACGAAGCGGCGCGAGGAGGTCACCTCATCGGGATTCTCGTGGCGCCATTTCTTGTAATCCTTGCGTCGACCGGTACGGATCGTCACCTTGTCGGCGAGCGAGCGGGTTTTCTTTCTGCGAGTCATGGCAACAACCTTCGTCAGCGGGATTGCCGGCCATTCTACCAGCCCCGGCCATCCACCCCATACCCGTATGCGGCGAGGGCGGCAGTGGTTTTTTCGCCGCGCCGATGCCCAAGACTGATACAATAGGCGGCTTACCGTCTCCTGCCTTCTCGCAGCAGGCAGGTTGCGCGTCCCGGCGGGTGGGCTCGGGCGCGCCTCTTTCTCCATACCCACACGGACATTGAATAGATACACAAGCCTATGAGTGAGTCGGAAAATACCTCCGTGCCGGCCCAGGATCGCAAGCCTAAACGCCGCCGGCGCAAGCCGCGTAAATCCCAGGCAAGTTGGGATCTGCGCCAGTTTCAAGTGCCACCCATGGCGGGAAAATGGCGCTTTCACGATTTCGATCTGCCACTGCCGCTGATGCGTGCCATTCATGCGCTCGGCTTCGAGTACTGCACGCCGATCCAGGCCGAGGCGCTGTCCCATACCCTGTTGGGGGGCGATGTCGTCGGCAAGGCCCAGACCGGGACCGGCAAGACCGCAGCGTTCCTGATCTCGATTCTTGCCTACTTTCTCGAAGAGAAGGCGCCGGACGGGCAGAAAGACGGAGCGCCGCGTGCGTTGATCATTGCGCCGACGCGTGAGCTGGCCCTGCAGATCGAAAAGGATGCCAAGGCGCTGGCCCGGTTCACCTCGCTGAGCGTAGCCAGTGCCGTGGGGGGCATGGATTATCAGAAGCAGCGTGACGCCCTGAGCCGGAAGCTGGATATTCTGGTGGCCACGCCGGGTCGGCTGCTGGATTTCCACGAGAAGCGCGACGTGGACCTGACGCAGGTCGAGGTGCTGGTGCTGGACGAGGCGGATCGCATGCTGTCGATGGGGTTCATCCCGGACGTCAAGCGCATCATCCGCCATACGCCGAAAAGCGAAGAACGCCAGACCTTCCTGTTCTCGGCAACCTTTACCGAAGACATCCTCAACCTGGCCAGCCAGTGGACACACCAGCCGGCCCACGTCGAGATCGAAGTCACTACCGAGAACGCCGCCAACATCGATCAGCGTGTCTATCTGGTCAGTGACAATGAAAAGCTCACGCTACTGATCAATCTGGTCAGGCAGGAAGCGATGGAGCGGGTCATGGTGTTCGGTAACCGCCGCGACCTGGTGCGCAAGCTGGACGAAGAGCTGCGCAAGGCGGGTGTCAACGTGGCCATGCTCTCCGGTGATGTCCCTCAGGGGCAGCGTATCAAGACGCTGGAACGCTTTCGGGAAGGCGACGTTTCCGTACTGGTGGCCACCGATGTGGCGGGCCGCGGGATTCACATCGAAGATGTGAGCCATGTCATCAACTACACCTTGCCCGAAGACCCCGAAGACTACGTTCACCGTATCGGCCGTACCGGCCGCGCGGGGGCCAAGGGTGTCTCGATCAGCTTTGTCGGCGAGGAGGATGCCTTCTCCCTTCCCGAGATCGAAACCTATATCAACGGCAAGCTGCCTTGCGAGCATCCCCCTGAAGGAATGCTGTAAGCAGCGAGTCCGCGCGGTTGTGTGAAGGAGCGAGTATGCTCGACGAGACCCTGAAGGGCGAAATCCAGGACGCTTATCGTCGGGTACTCGAGGGCCTCGAGCTGACGCCGCGATATGGCCAGCGGCTGATGATCGCCGAAATCGCCCGCACCCTGGCCGGCATCGAAGCCGACGATGCCGGTCGCCGCCTGTCCAATGAGCACGTCTGCGTGCTCGAGGCGGGCACCGGCACCGGCAAGACCCTGGCGTACCTGTTGGCAGCCCTGCCGGTGGCCAAGGCGCGCGGCAAGCGGCTAGTGGTATCCACGGCGACCGTGGCGCTGCAGGAACAGGTACTGCATCAGGATCTGCCGGCGCTCAAGAAGCATAGTGGCTTGTCCTTTGACTATGCTCTGGCCAAGGGACGTGGGCGTTACCTGTGCGTGGCGCGACTGGATCAGGTGCTGGACGGCGGGGAGGAGAATCCGACCCTGTCGCTGTTCGAACAGGCCATCGAATCCCGCGATGGCGATGACTTTCACGGGCTGGTGCGCGACATGGCTGATGCCTATGCGGCTGGGCGCTGGGAGGGCGATCGCGACAGCTGGCCCCAGTCCGTTGAGGACCGCACCTGGCGACGCCTGACCACGGACCATCGGCAGTGCACCAACCGCCGCTGTGGGCACTTCGGGGCCTGTGCCTTTTTCCGAGCCCGCCGTCATCTCGAACAGGCCGATATCATCGTCGCCAACCATGACCTGGTGCTCGCCGACTTGTCGCTGGGCGGCGGGGTGGTGCTGCCTCCGCCCAAGGACTGCATCTATGTCTTCGACGAGGGGCATCATCTGCCCGACAAGGCGCTGGAGCACTTTTACCATCGTCTCCCGGTCAATGGCACGCTGCGCTGGCTGCGCACTCTTAAGAAATCGCTAACCGAGCTGAATACGGCGCTGGGCGTGCAGCCGACTCTGGCGCGCCTGCTGGGTGGGTTGCCCGAGTTGATCGCTGCGCTTGAGCCGCGTCTGGGCGATGCATATGGCATGGGGCATCAACTGGCCGAACTGGCCCAGGGGGCCGGCGAGGAGACGCGGCATCATCGCTTCCCTATGGGGCGGATTCCCGAAGCGCTGCGTGAATTGTCGGGAGCCTTGGTGGTGGCGTTCGCAGCGCTGTCTCGCACGCTGGAAACGATGGCCGACATCCTGCGCGAAAGTCTGGATCCCGACAAAGCCACCGGCTTGCCTCGCGAGCAGGCCGAGCCCTGGCTGCCACTGGTGGCGTTGCTGCAAGGTAGGGCGCTGGAAGCCCACGCGCTATGGCAGGCAATGGGCGCGCAGGATACTGAAGGCGAGGCTCCCCAGGCGCGTTGGCTGACCTTCGAGCAGATCGCCGGTGAGGGCGAGCTGACATTCTCGGCGAGCCCGATATCGGCGGCCGAAACCCTGGCGCGCCATCTCTGGGGAACTTGCTATGGTGCGGTGATCACCTCGGCCACCTTGACGGCGCTCAATCGCTTCGAGCGCCTTCAGGAGCGTGCGGGCTTGGCCAACCGTTATCGCTACCAGCGCTTGCCGAGTCCCTTCGATTATTCGCGTGCCGTGCTGAGCGTTCCTCGTGAGGCGGTCGATCCGGGAAATCGCGAAGCGCATGAAAAGGCGATCATCGATTTTGTCGAAGGGCTGGACGGTAAGGAGGCGGTACTGCTGTTGTTTTCCTCGCGCAAGCAGCTGCGCGCGGTGGAAGAGGGACTTTCTTCAGCGCGCAAGGCGCAGGTGCTGGCTCAGGACCGTTTGCCCAAGCGCGAGCTTATCGAGCGTCACCGAGCACAGGTGGATGCCGGCAAGGGCAGCATTATCTTCGGCCTGGCCAGTTTTGCCGAAGGGATCGATCTACCGGGCGATTATCTGACGCATGTGGTGATTACTCGGCTGCCGTTCTCGGTGCCCGACGACCCGGTTGGAGCCACGCTTGCGGAGTGGATCGAAAGCCGGGGAGGCAATCCGTTCATGCGGATTTCGGTGCCCGATGCCTCGGTGCGCCTAGTACAAGCCTGCGGGCGCCTGATCCGCAAGGAGGCCGACCAGGGACGGATCACGCTACTCGACCGGCGCGTGCTGACGCGCCGCTACGGGCGGGCGCTGCTCGACTCCCTGCCACCCTTCCGGCGCGAAATCGACGGTCAGGCCCAGTAGGCCGCCGGTCCGCGCGGGAACAGACGCGTCGAAACGACAAGGGCTCGTCAAGTGACGAGCCCTTTCCGTCGGTACCCTGCAGACCTCAAATGTCGCGGCGGCGTCCGGCCAGCACCGGGCGCAGCTTGTCCGACATCTTGCGCATGGCTAGCTCGGTCGCGTCCCAGTCAATGCAGGCATCGGTGATCGAGACGCCATACTGGAGTTGCGAATGATCCTCGGGAATTTTCTGGTTGCCCCAGCCGATATGCGACTCGACCATCAATCCCATGATCGACTGGTTGCCCTCGATGATCTGGTTGGTGACGTTTTCCATGACCAGCGGCTGCAGGGCCGGATCCTTGTTGGAATTGGCGTGTGAGCAGTCGATCATGATGTTGGGCTTGATCTTGGCCTTGTGCAGCTCCTGCTCGGCGAGCGCCACGCTGACGCTGTCGTAATTGGGCTTGCCGTTGCCCCCCCGTAACACGACATGGCCATAGGCGTTGCCGCGGGTGCGAATGATGGCAACCTGCCCGGCTTGGTTGATGCCCAGAAAATTGTGCGGATGGGCGACCGACTGCAGGGCATTCACGGCTACGTCGAGACTGCCGTCGGTGCCGTTCTTGAAGCCTACCGGAGAGGACAGGCCAGAGGCCATTTCACGGTGGGTCTGGGATTCGGTGGTACGGGCGCCGATCGCCGACCAGCTGATGCAGTCCTGCATGTATTGGGGCGATATGGGGTCCAGGGCTTCCGTCGCCAGCGGCAATCCCATCTCGGCCAGCTCGACCAGAAGCCCCCGCGCGATATGCAGACCTTCTTCGATGGCGAAGGAATCATCCATGTGCGGATCGTTGATCAATCCCTTCCAGCCGACGGTGGTGCGCGGTTTCTCGAAATACACGCGCATGACGACGTAAAGGCTGTCCTTGACCTCGTCGGCCAAGCGCCGCAGGCGTTGCGCATAATCGCGCGCAGCGGCGGTGTCGTGAATCGAGCAAGGTCCAATGACCACCAGCAGCCGCGGATCTTCACCATTAAGAATCTGCTGTATGGTATGGCGGCCCTTGATCACCGTCTTCTCGGCGGCTTCGGACAGGGGGATGTCCTGCTTGAGCGTATCGGGCGTGATTAGGACATCCTGCGACAGGACGTTAAGGTTGTTGACCTGCTGTTCAGACATTCAGCTACCTGTTATGTGTTCCTGCAAGCGGCAGGTGAGTAGTGACAAGTGCGCTTACTATCGCTTGTGAACCATGGAAAAATCAATGTTGAACTGGCGTCGAGCCTGCTCAGGCTGGTGCAAGACATTAAGCCATACGGGTTTGTCTTGATGAGATGCCCAGAAACATGAACACTAAGTAGCCATTGGAGAATTGCCGTTCACGATCTACGCCTGTCTCGAAACTGACAGAACATACTCGAGCAGAGCAATTAATAGCCCCGCGGGCCCAGGTTGAATTTTATGATTTCACTGCAGCAGGCATCGTTTGGCAGAAATAGCCTTTCGGCTCCGTTACCAATTTACTCTCGACAAGGGAGGGCCTGAATGGGCGCCGGGGAAACCGACCAGCAACTCGTCGAGCGTGCCCAGAAAGGCGACACGCGAGCGTTTGATCTGTTGGTGAAGAAATATCAGCACCGCATCCTCGGACTGATTGGGCGTTACGTTCACGATCATGCAGAAGTCCAGGACGTGGCTCAAGAGGCTTTCATCAAGGCGTATCGTGCCCTGGGGAAATTTCGTTCCGAAAGCGCTTTCTATACCTGGATGTACCGTATCGCCATCAATACGGCCAAGAATCATCTGGTATCGCGCGGACGTCGTCCGCCGGGTAGCGACCTGGATATTGCCGATGCGGAAATCCTGGACCACAGCGGTCGTTTGTCCGACATCGAGACTCCCGAGGCCTCCATCGCCCGGGATCAGCTCGAAGCGGCAGTATTTCAGGCCATCGAGGATCTCCCCGAGGATCTCAGAACCGCCATCACGTTGCGCGAATTCGACGGGCTCTCCTATGAGGATATCGCCAGCATCATGCAGTGCCCGGTGGGTACGGTGAGGTCACGTATTTTTCGGGCCCGCGAAGCCGTCGACCGACATATCCAGCCTTTATTGAGCACTAGCCGTGATGAAGATGTCGTCCAAGAGTGAAGAAAATGCTCGGAAATGAAGTTGGCAGTGAACTGAAACACATCTTGGACGTCTCAGCATAACAGTGGGATAGAGGGATCCGGTTGCGGTTACAGGTGAACTTTGACCGTGGCATGGGTCCTCTGGGTTGGTTGCGTATGCGGGGCGCCGACTCGTGATGCTTGCCCCAGCCAGTAGGGGCAAGCGGGTAACGAATAATAAGCAGTTTCGTGCTGCTCGTAATGTGTGGCTACCCGCCTTGTCGAGTGTGAGGGTATGAAAATGAATCAGAGTCTGCGGGAATCGTTGTCTGCATTGATGGACAATGAAGGTGACGAACTCGAGTTGCGTCGCGCGTTGAAGACGCTCGGGGACGCACCCGAAGAGGCTGATACGTGGCGCCGTTACCATCTGGCGCGCAGTATGATGCAGCGTGACCGTGAAGCCGATGTCAGTGTGGATCTGTCGGCCGGAATCATGGCCCGGATCGCATCCGAGCCGCTTCCCGAAGCGGAGGCTCACCCGGCGCCAAGGCGTGCTATGCCTTTCTCCTTCGCCGGCAGTGCCGCGATTGCCGCTGCGGTCACTTTGATGGTGATCAGCGGGGTCAGGTTCTACAACGAGGGCGGGGAGGAGACTTCCATCCGGGGTGAGCTAGCCGGGTTGAAAGAGGAAAATCATCCTGACATGGCGATGCCGGTCAACAGTCAGGCCGCGCCGCTGTCGCATCTGCCGTTGTTTCAGGCGCCGGCTGCCGATGGGTTGATGGCCGTAGGTGCCGAGGCGCCGTTTTTCATGTCGCCGAATCAGCGTCAATCGCAACAGGCGGAAATGGATCAGACGCGCGCCCTGCAGTCCTATCTCGATCGCCATGCCCAGGGTGCAGCCTATCGCTCCGGTGACGCCTGGATGCCCTTGATGAGAGCCAACGGCGATGTGGGTCAAGAGTTGCCGAGTCAACGCTGATGTTGCCGGTGCTTGTCGCCACCTTGTGGGTGGCAGCGTTTCCGTGGCAGACAGCGGATGCCGCGTCTAGCGGAGACGCTCCGGGAGAGCAGGGGTACAATTGTACCGAGTTGACCGCTAAGCAGGCGCCAGACAGTGCCAAAGCATGGCTAGAGCGAAGTTTGTGGGCCGGGCATTGTTATATCTTTCGCGCGCGTGGTGTACGGTTGAGCCATGAGGGTGTCAGAACCGTAGCGCTTTTCCATCAGGTGCGAGACGGTATCGAATATGAAGTGGCTCGCTTTCTCGACGGCCCTCCGGTCATCTATGAGCGGCGAGGACGTGTGAGTCGAGGCGCCTGGTCCCAGGGGGGCGGTCTTGAGCCCTCGGCGTCCCCCGATGTGATCATGTCGCATCTCGGCGAGCACTACCGTCTACAGCTTGCCGGTGAGGAGCGTATCGCCGGGCGTGCGACGCAACGCCTGGATATCGTGCCACTGGACAAGCTGAGATTCGGCCATCGCCTGTGGCTTGACCAGGAGACGGCACTTCCACTTAAGCAGCAACTGCTCGGCAATGACGGCCAAGTGCTTGAAACCTTCCAGATGACCGATCTCGAGGCGCCGCGTCTCTATTCCGGTGACCTTGTCTTCGAGCCGGTGCGAGAAGCGCCAGAGGTTCCTTGGAAACCGGCGTGGCTACCGCCAGGGTATCAGGCTCAGCCGATCACCTCGCACCTGAGTGTCAGTGAGTCACGTATCGAGCATCGACTGTATAGCGATGGGCTGAACAGTTTCAGTCTGTTTGTAGAGCCGATTTCCTCGGCAGTCACGGTGTTGGCCCCAGGCGTTTACCGTTCCGGAGTGTCACAGGCGGCCGTTCGGCATGCCTCACTGGGCGGGAGGGCCATGCAGATACTGGTCCTCGGCGAGGCGCCGGCAGAGGTATTGGCCCGTGTTGCCATGCATGTCGAGTGGTCATCGCCCGATACGCATGCGGCCAGCGCCCAATGAGACGCGAGAACAGGAAACCCCGCCGATGATGGAGCAGGAGGGTCACGTCGTGGCTGTACGCGATGGTCAAGCCTGGATCGAAACCCAGCGCCGTTCCGGTTGTGAAGGGTGCCAGGCCCGATCCGGGTGTGGCCAAGGCATCCTGTCTCAATGGCGGCGCAAAGCGCATCGTCTATCCATCGATTGCGGTGATACGCCTCTGGCCGTGGGTGATCATGTCACCCTGGGGGTCGAGGAGCGCGTGTACCTACGTGGGGTCGTATTGCTCTACGGAGCGCCACTGCTCGTGGCGATTCTGCTGGGAGGCATTGCCGAGCGCTGGGCAGGGTCAGGCACCTTACTGGTGCCCGGCGGCTTCGCGTTGGGGTTGGGGATAGGATTTTTAGGCGTGTACTGGCATAGCCGTCGAGAGACTTCCCGGACGCTTTATCGGCCCAAGTTGCTGCGACGAACTGACGCATTCAGGCGAAACGGATGAACTCTTGTCGCGTTCAGGCATCAATGAGAAGCGGTGCAAGAAGCGAGAAATTTCATTTCGTTTTCCTTCAATGCCCCATGCAGTCATGCCGTTGGGCAGAGTCGGTACCGACGTGGCGTTTGGTAGAGTGACATTTGCCACGAAGGCCGGCGCAAAAATGACTTCAACGAATCCATGTGTTGTAGCAGGAGCCTTAGATGGAACGCATAACACGACAATTTTCACCCTGGCTGTTGGCAATGCTGGCTTTCCTGGCGGTCCAGGTAGCTCAGGCGCGTGACCTGCCGGATTTTACTCAGTTGGTTAAGCAGGCAGCGCCTGGTGTGGTGAACATTTCGACGACACGTGCCGTTCCCGCGCGTAGTGCGTCGCCCTTTGGACCTCAGGGCCAGGAAATTCCCGACATTTTTCGGCATTTCTTCGGTGATCAATTTCCCCAGATGCCTGGAAGCCCGGGACAGGGCAGTGAGGAGCGCCACTCACTGGGGTCTGGCTTCGTCATCAGCGAAGACGGTTATGTGATGACCAATGCACATGTGGTCGACGGCGCGGACGAAATCGTGGTTAGCCTCAATGATCATCGCGAACTGCAGGCCGAGCTAATCGGCGCCGACAAGAAAACCGACGTGGCCTTGCTCAAGATCGACGCTCAGGACCTCCCGGTGCTCAAGCTGGGGAATTCCGATGAGCTGGAAGTCGGCGAGTGGGTCGCGGCCATCGGTTCGCCGTTCGGCTTTGACCACTCGGTCACTGCCGGCATCGTCAGTGCCATCAATCGCACACTGCCCAGTGACACCTACGTACCGTTTATCCAGACGGATGTGGCTATCAATCCGGGTAACTCCGGCGGCCCGCTTTTCAATCTCGATGGCGAAGTGGTAGGGATCAACTCGCAGATTTTCACCCGTAGCGGTGGTTTCATGGGGCTCTCTTTCGCCATCCCGATCAGCGTCGCCATGAATATCGCCGACCAGTTGCGTACCGAAGGGCGGGTCAGCCGCGGCTGGCTGGGGGTGGTCATTCAGCCGGTCTCCCAGGACCTCGCCGAATCGTTCGGGCTCAAGAATGCGCGGGGGGCTCTGGTAGCGGACGTGGCGCCAGAAAGCCCGGCGGCCCAGGCGGGGCTGCAAGCTGGCGATGTGATCCTGAACGTCAATGGTGAGGATGTCGAGTCGTCTATGACGTTGCCCCGGCTGATCGGGCGGGTCAGTCCCGGCGAGGAAGTCCAGCTCGGGTTGATGCGTAACGGCGAGTCGAAGCAGCTTGAGGTGGAAGTGGGCAACTGGCCAGAAGAGCAGGGCCAGAGCAGCGCGACTCCCGAGCAACAAGGCAGTCAGGCCCGCCTGGGCATCTCCGTGCGCGATCTTACCGAGCAGGAGCGCGAACAGCTCGATATCGACTCCGGCGTTCTGGTTAACCAGGTGGATCCAAGCGGCGCAGCGGCCAAGTCCGGTATCTCCAGCGGTGATATCATCGTGACTTTCGACCAGAAGCCGGTCGAGAGCGCTGAAGATCTGATGGACGCCATCGACAAGGCCTCTGCGGATCGCGCCATTCCGGTTCGCATCATCCGTGATGGCCGGCCTTTGTTCGTGGCGCTGCGCTTAGCCGAAGCCGAGTGAAGCATTAAAGCCTACAAGTAGCGAAACGGGGCCTATTCAAGGCCCCGTTTTTATGGGCAATCGTTTTATGTTCCAGAGGTCTGTCGGGTGTTGATACATCGATAACCAAGAGAACGCGTAGCATGAGGCGATGCGTGCCGGAGCCTTCGCAGCGGAGTTACTGTTCCTGCTAGCCCCATGCCGGTACAATGCCGACAATCAAATTTTACGCATCCGAGGAGAAGCTTTTCCTGGCTGATCTTTGGATGCCTGCATGGACCGGAACAAGCTCGATGTCTCATGACGTAAGTAGCGAAAAGCTCAAACACATCCGAAATTTTTCGATCATTGCGCATATTGACCATGGCAAGTCGACACTGGCGGATCGCATCATTCAACTCTGTGGAGGCTTGACCGAGCGTGAACTGAAAGAGCAGGTGCTCGACTCGATGGATATCGAGCGCGAGCGCGGTATCACGATCAAGGCTCAGTCCGTCACTCTCGATTATCAGTCGCCGGACGGTCAGACTTACCAGCTCAACTTCATCGATACCCCCGGGCATGTCGATTTCTCGTATGAAGTGTCGCGCTCGCTCTACGCCTGTGAAGGCGCACTGTTGGTCGTGGATGCTGCCCAAGGGGTCGAGGCGCAGTCGGTCGCCAACTGCTATACCGCCATTGAGCAGGGTCTTGAGGTGCTGCCGGTCCTTAACAAGATGGATCTTCCCCAGGCCGATCCGATGAAGGTGGCTCAGGAAATAGAAGAAATCATCGGTCTGGACGCCACGGACGCCTGTCAGGTGTCGGCCAAGACGGGCATCGGCATGGCCGAGCTGCTCGAGCGCCTGGTGCGCGATGTGCCGCCCCCCAAAGGCGACCCGGAGGGGCCGCTGCAGGCACTGATCGTCGATTCCTGGTTCGACAATTACCTGGGCGTGGTTTCGCTGGTCAGGATCTTCGACGGTACCCTGAAGAAGGGTGACAAGATTCGCATGAAGTCCACCGGACGCGACTCGGAAGCCAACGAAGTCGGTATTTTCACACCCAAGCGCCATCAGACCAATGTCCTGCGTGCCGGCGAGGTAGGATTCGTCGTGGCCGGCATCAAGGATATTCATGGCGCTCCCGTCGGCGATACGATTACCCGCACCAAGACGCCTGATGTACCGCGTCTGCCGGGGTTCCAGAAGGTCAAGCCGCAGGTCTATGCGGGGATGTTCCCGGTCAGTGCCGACGATTATGAAGACTTTCGCGATGCGCTCGAGAAGCTGGCGCTGAACGATGCGTCGCTGGCGTACGAGCCGGAAAACTCTGATGCGCTGGGTTTCGGCTTCCGTGTCGGCTTCCTGGGCACGCTGCATATGGAAATCATCCAGGAGCGGCTCGAGCGCGAATACGATCTGGATCTGTTGACCACCGCGCCGACGGTCGTCTACGAGTTGGCCATGGACAATGGCGAGGTGGTGTATGTCTCCAACCCTTCCAAGCTTCCGGACATGGCCAATGTCGACGAAATGCGCGAGCCCATCGTACGCGCCAGCATGCTGGTGCCGCAGGAGTTCGTGGGCAACGTGATTACCGAGTGCGAGTTGCGGCGCGGCAATCAGCTCGACATGCAATTCCTGGGCAGTCAGCTTCAGCTCATCTATGAGTTACCGATGAGCGAAGTGGTCATGGATTTCTTCGACCGTCTCAAGTCCATCTCCCGTGGTTACGCCTCGCTCGACTATAGCTTCGAGCGTTTCCAGGCTGCCAAGCTGGTTCGTCTGGACGTGCTCATCAATGGCGACAAGGTGGATGCCCTGGCTGTCATCATCCACCGTGATCATGCCCATGGCCGAGGCCGTGCCTTGGTCGAAAAGATGAAGGAGTTGATTCCGCGGCAGATGTTCGACGTCGCCATTCAAGCCGCCATCGGTGGGCAAGTGGTGGCGCGCTCCACCGTTAAGGCCTTGCGCAAGAATGTAACCGCCAAGTGTTATGGGGGGGATATGACGCGTAAGAAGAAACTGTTGGAAAAGCAGAAGGCGGGCAAGAAACGTATGAAGCAGGTGGGCAAGGTAGAAATTCCCCAGGACGCCTTCCTCGCCGTACTCAAGGTGAATGACTAGGAACTTAGCACATGGATTTTTCGCTTCTGCTGGTGGTGGCCGTCGCCGTCACGGGATTGATCTGGCTGATGGATGCCATTTGGTGGCGGCGAAAGCGTCACGCCGCGTTAACGGTGGCCGAAAGCGGTGCGGGCGGGCCGCTGGACGATTCATCACGCGGTGCCGTCAAGAAGGAGCCTTGGCTGGTGGACTACGCTCGCTCCTTCTTTCCGGTGCTGCTGGTCGTGCTGGTGGTGCGCAGTTTTATCGTCGAGCCGTTCCAGATTCCTTCCGGCTCGATGCGTCCCACGCTTGAAATCGGGGATTTCATCCTCGTCAACAAGTTTACCTACGGGTTGCGCCTGCCCGTGCTCAATACCGAAATCGTCGATCTGGGTGAGCCGGAGCGCGGGGACGTCATGGTATTTCGCTTCCCGCAGGATCCTTCCGTCAATTTCATCAAGCGGGTCATAGGATTGCCGGGAGACCGCATCCGTTACGCGAACAAGCAACTCTACGTCAATGGCGAGCCGGTGCCCAAGACCTTACTCGAGGCCAACCCGCTGGCGGCGCCCACCGAGGAGTTGCTCGAGGAGCAGCTTGGCGCAGCCTCGCACGAGATTTACAACAACCCCCGAGATCCGGGGCCGCAGATGCGAGAGGTCGTGGTGCCGGAACATCACTATTTCATGATGGGGGACAATCGCGACCACTCCAACGATAGCCGCTACTGGGGCTTCGTTCCTGAAGCCAACATCGTCGGCAAGGCTTTTGCCGTGTGGCTGCACTGGGAGGGGGGATTCCCCAGCGTCTCGACGGTTCGCACGATTCACTAATAGGCATCACAATGCGTTTTATGATCAAACGGGAGATCCGTGAGTAGCTCTCTATCCACATTTAGTCGCCGCATTGGTTATCAGTTCCGCGACCCTGCGCTGCTTGAGCTGGCGCTCACCCACCGCAGCTATGGTGGCGATAACAACGAGCGGCTGGAGTTTCTCGGCGACTCCATCGTCAATTTCGTGATTGCCGAAGCACTTTTCCAGCGCTTTCCTCAGGCACGTGAAGGGCAGTTGTCGCGCCTGCGTGCACGTCTGGTCAAAGGGGTAACGTTGGCTGAATTGGCCCGTGAATTCGCACTTGGCGAGTACTTGCGGCTGGGCTCGGGCGAGATGAAAAGCGGTGGCTTCCGGCGCGACTCGATACTCGCGGATGCCGTAGAAGCCGTCATCGGGGCCATCTATCTTGATGGAGGTATGGAGATTGCCAAGACACGTGTGCTGTCCTGGTATGGTACGCGCCTGGAGGCTCTCGACTTGCAGGATACCCTGAAGGATCCCAAGACCCGGCTGCAGGAGTTTCTTCAGTCGCGCCAGTCCGCGTTGCCGCGCTACGAGGTAGTGACCATCGAAGGCGAGGCGCACGATCAAACCTTCACCATCGAGTGTCATGTCGACATGCTCTCCGATCACACGCTGGGGGTCGGTGCCAGCCGACGCCACGCGGAACAGCAGGCTGCCGAGCGTGCCCTGACGAGACTGGAGTCGACACGAGGAAAGCGGTCATGAGTCAAACCTGTGGATTCGTTGCCATTATCGGGCGGCCCAACGTCGGCAAGTCGACCCTGATGAACCGTATTCTGGGCCAGAAGATTTCGATTACCTCGCGGCGGCCTCAGACGACGCGTCATCAGGTGACGGGAATCAAGACCGAGGGGGAAACCCAGTTCATCTATGTCGATACCCCGGGCATGCATATCATGTCCAAGGATCGAAACAAGGCCATCAATCGATTCATGAATCAGGCGGCGACCCAGGCGTTACGCGATATCGATTGCGTCGTGTTTCTCGTCGACCGGACCCGCTGGACGAAGGAGGACGAGGGGGTGCTGGAGAAGCTTTCCCACGTCAAGGCGCCGGTGATTCTGGCCGTCAACAAGGTCGACTGGCTGGACGACAAGAGCGAGCTGTTGCCCTGGCTTCCCAAGCTGACAGAAAAGCGCGATTTCGCCGCGGTAATGCCGATTTCCGCCAAACACGGAACCAATGTGCCGGAGCTCGAGAGGGAAGTGGCCAAGTATCTGCCGGAGAGTTTTCATTACTTTCCCGAGGATCAAATCACCGACAAGAGCCAGCGCTTCCTGGCAGCCGAGCTGGTCCGCGAGAAAGTCATGCGCCAGTTGGGGGACGAGCTGCCGTACCAGATGACCGTCGAGATCGAGGAGTTCCGTGACGAAGGCCGTATCGTTCACATCAGCGCGCTGATGTTGGTGGAGCGCCAAGGTCAGAAGAAGATCCTGATCGGTGAGAACGGCGAGCGCATCAAGAATATCGGCCGTGAAGCGCGCCTCGAGATGGAGCGGGCCTTCGGTGCCAAGGTCATGCTCAACTTGTGGGTCAAGGTCAAGCGGGGCTGGTCCGATGACGACCGGGCGCTGAAAAGCCTGGGTTACGATCTCGACTGATGGACGGTCACTGCCGTTCGCGATCGAATCCAAAACGGTGGCGGACCTCATCGGCGGCTAATCTCCAGCGGAGGTCGCGGCCGTTGCCGTAGGTTCCGCTGACTGTCCATGTCGGGTGTCGCTTCGATCCAGTTATGTCACTACAGGGACCTGCATGCAGCTCCAGCCGGCCTTTCTCCTGCACAAGCGACCTTATCGGGAAACCAGCGCCCTGGTGGATTTGCTGACCCTGGAACACGGTCGTGTCCGCGCCGTGGCGCAGGGCGTGCAGCGTGCGGGCAGCAAGACCCGCGCGCGCCTGCAACCTTTCAGTCCGCTGCATGTCACCTGGACCGGAGAGAGTGAACTCAAGCGCTTGAGAGTCATGGAAACGTCCGGCTCGGCACTGTTGCTGGCCGGCGAGGGATTGCTGTGCGGATTCTATATTAACGAGTTACTGACGCGCACCTTGCCATTGGAGTTTGCGGTTCGTGATGTGTTCGGTATCTACACGTTGACTCTGGAAGCGCTGACACTGCCGGCTCAGCGGGGTCCGGCATTGCGGCGCTTGGAGATCACTCTGCTCGAGGCGCTCGACGCCGCGCCGGTCTTCAGCGACGAAAGCGATGCGCCGCTGGACCCGGCCGGAAGTTATGTCTACCGGGCGGATATTCGCCGTTTCCGGCGGGCAGGGTCCCATGAAAGAGGCTCCGATGGCCGTTCACTTAAACTGCTGGCACGAGGCGACTGGGAGGCGCCGGGGCTTGCCGGACTGGCCAAGCAACTGACACGCGCCGCCCTGGCGCCGCTGCTGGGCAACAAGCCCTTGCGTTCGCGTGAGCTGATGTATCGGCTCGCGGCACAGCGACAGCGCACCTTGCGGGCGGAATGAAGCACGGGGCGATGATATCCATGCTGTGACGTACCTGCGCCATGCGCGCGCAGGGTGGGCGCCTTGCCTCTTCTACCCGCTTTTGCTGAGAACTTTCGATTGGCTGTTTTTCGACTGGAGATGATATCCATGTATCCCCCCCGTATTCTGCTCGGCGTCAACATCGACCACATCGCCACCCTGCGTCAGGCGCGGGGCACACGCTATCCGGACCCCGTGCAGGCGGCGCTGCTTGCCGAGGAAGCCGGCGCGGATGGCATCACCCTGCACTTGCGTGAGGATCGCCGCCACATCCAGCCACGTGACGTGCGACTGCTGGCCGAGATGTTGACGACGCGCATGAATCTCGAAATGGCCGTGACCGAAGAGATGATCGCCCTGGCCGAGGAAGTGCGTCCGGCACATGTATGTCTGGTGCCCGAGAAGCGCGAGGAACTGACCACCGAAGGCGGGCTCGACGTCGCGGGCGATGCCGAGCGCATGCGCGAGGCCTGCCGGCGCCTGGCCGCGGCGGGGTGCGAGGTGTCGCTATTCATCGATCCGGACCCCGAGCAGATCCAGGCGGCGTTCGACGTCGGGGCGCCGGTGGTGGAGCTGCATACCGGTGCTTATGCTGAAGCCAGCGGTGATGCGGCACGCATCGAGCATGAGCGGATCGCCGCTGCGGCGGAATTGGCCAGTGAGCTGGGATTGATCGTCAATGCTGGCCATGGCCTGCACTACCACAATGTCGAGGCCATCGCGGCGATCCCGGGGATCAATGAACTCAACATCGGCCATGCGATTATTGCTCGGGCGCTGTTCGTTGGCCTTAAGGAGGCCGTGGCGGACATGAAACGTCTGGTAATCGCCGGTCAGGAGAGTGGCTTGATGGCGCAACTGGACGCTCATGCCCTGGATCATGATCACGATGAGCACATGCACGAAGGCGGCTGCTGCTCCTAACGGCTCGAGCGGTGGGCGGGGCCGTGCAGCGCACAAGCGAGGCTCAGTCCAATGGTCTGATTCACAGTCCTGACAGCGTCCGTCTGTGATGCAGGCGTACGCCGGCATCCCGCCGCCTGGCAGCGACAGAGGTTCCTTGCGCATGGTGGCGGAGCGGGAAGCCGTGACATGCGTGTCTGTCTTCATGACGAAGGCAAAGATATAATTCGGCGTATATCTCTTTACCAGACACGTTTCGCGTGCCCCGGGGCCGTGCGGCAGGAATTGCCTGCCGCCGGCTGTCCTATCCGCGATTTTTAAGGACGAACGCATGCACTATCCCACGCTTGAGGAGATCGTCGGCCACACGCCTCTGGTGCGCCTGACTCGACTCACCGCCGGTCGTAACAACACGCTGCTGGCCAAGCTCGAAGGCCATAATCCGGCAGGCTCGGTCAAGGATCGCCCGGCGCTGGCGATGCTTGTCGAAGCCGAGACCCGCGGCGAGATCGCACCCGGCGACACCCTGATCGAGGCCACGTCCGGCAATACCGGCATCGCCATGGCGATGGCAGCGGCGATCAAGGGCTACCGCATGATCCTGATTATGCCCGAAAACGCTTCCAGCGAGCGTAAGCAGGCCATGGCGGCCTATGGCGCGACGCTCATCGGTGTCGATCAGAAGGCGGGGATGGAAGGCGCGCGGGACCTGGCCGACGAGATGATCGCCCGGGGCGAGGGCAAGCCGCTCAATCAGTTCGCCAACCACGACAACCCCTTGGCGCACTACCGCACCACGGGCCCCGAATTGTGGGAACAGACCGGTGGTGCCCTGACTCACTTCGTTAGTGCCATGGGCACTACCGGTACCATCATGGGCACCTCGCGCTACCTCAAGGAACGCAATCCGGATATCCAGATCGTCGGGTTGCAGCCCGAGGATGGTGCAAGTATCGCGGGCATTCGCCGTTGGCCGCAGGCGTATCTGCCGAGTATTTTCGACGCTTCGCGAGTCGATACGGTGCTCGATATCGGCCAGTACGAAGCCGAGGAACATATGCGTCGTCTGGCCCGGGAAGAGGGTATTCTGGCCGGCGTTTCTTCCGGAGGCGCGTTGGCAGGTGCATTGCGTATCGCCGAGACGGTCGAGAATGCCGTGATTGTGTTTATCGTCTGCGATCGTGGCGATCGCTATCTATCCACGGGCCTCTACGCCCCGGAGCTTTGACATGCCCATGCTCGGCAAGCGTCGGCCAGCCAAACCCAAGAGCGTCATGCCTTCCGACGTTTCTTCGATGCCGCGGGAAAGCGAACGGCACGCTGACGCCAGCGATGTCTTCATCGTCGAGCGGCTCGCCCACGATGGGCGGGGCGTGGCGCATGCGACAACGGGCAAGACGGTGTTCGTCGACGCGGCGTTGCCGGGCGAGCGTGTACAGGTCGCGGTACATCGCACGCGTAAGCGCTTCGACGAAGCGCATATCGTGGCCCAGCTCAGTGAGGCGGCTTCTCGGGTTGTACCGCCATGTCCGCATTATACGCGCTGCGGCGGCTGCGATCTTCAGCATCTGGCCTTGGTGGAGCAGCGTCAGCACAAGATCAAGGTCCTGCAGGAGTTGTTCGCTCGTCAGGGGCTCGAACTGCCCGGCGAGGTGGGATTGATCGCCGGTCATGGCAGCGGTTACCGGCGGCGTGCCCGCTTGGGGGTCAAGGTCGATGCGCAGGGGGCGGTGCATCTGGGCTTTCGCGCCCGGCGCAGCGACCATCTTGTCGATATTGATTCCTGCTTTGTCCTGACACCATCGCTGGCGCGGCTGCTGGAGCCGCTGCGCGAACAGCTCGAAGCGCTCGACGCACCGCGCCGGGTCGGGCATCTCGAACTCATCGATGCCGATGCCGGTCCCTGCGTGATTGTCCGTCAGCTACGAGAAGTGCCCGAGGACGCCGAGCGCTGGCGGGCCTTCGCCGAGCGTCACGGTGTATCCGTGGCCTGGCGGGCCGGTCGTGACCCGCTGGTACTGACCTGGCTCGGCGCGATACCGGATTTAAGCGTCTCCCTGTCTCTCGGGGAGCGCGAATTGCAATTGGGCTTCGCCCCCGGCGATTTCCTGCAGGTCAACGCCGAGGTCAACCAAGCACTGGTTCAGACCGCCATCGACTGGCTGGCGCCACGCGGTGATGAGCGCGTCCTTGACCTGTTTGCCGGGGTGGGCAATTTCACTCTGGCGCTGGCGCCGCATGTCGCCTCGATTACCGGTATCGAAGGCAGCCAGATGATGACCGAGCGCCTGAGCCAGAATGCGCGGCGTGCCGGACTGCACCAGGTCGATGCGCGACAGGCGGATCTCGGGTCGGCTACGCTATCGTTTGACGCCGTTGATGTCGTGCTGCTCGACCCGCCCCGTGACGGCGCCGACAGCGTCTGTCGGGCGCTGGCGCAAAGCGACGTTCGGCATATTCTCTATGTATCCTGCGATCCGGCATCGCTGGCGCGCGATGCGGCACATCTTGTGCAAGGCGGTTACCGCATCACGCGTGCCGCCGTGGCCGACATGTTCGCGCATACGGCGCATCTCGAATCCGTACTGTTGTTGACGCGGGATGTCGGGCGACGTTGCGTAAGCCCATCGGGAAGGGGGGACAATGGTCAAGGTTCGTGAAGAACAGCCACTGACAGCCAGCGGTAACGTGGATATCGATCAGTGGCTGGCCCGTCTGCAGGAGGATGTGCCACTGCGGGATGCGGACGACATGCGCGCCGCCTGCGAGCTGGCCGAGCGTCTCTCGCGAGAAGCCGGCAAGTTGAACGGCACCGGGCTGGATGAGGGGTCGAGTTTTCGGATCGGCCTGGAAATGGCCGATATCCTTGGCGAACTCAAGCTCGATCAGGCATCGCTGGAAGCCGCGGTACTCTATCGCGCGGTACGTGAGGGCCGGATCAGTGTCGAAGGCGTCAGGAAGCGCTTCGGCAACGAGGTCGCGGGGCTGATCGATGGCGTGCTCAACATGGCCGCCATCAGCCAGTTGCAGGCACCCAAGCAGGGGCTGTCTCAGCACAATCAGCAGGAAAACCTGCGCAAGATGCTGGTCACCATGGTCGATGACGTGCGCGTCGCCCTGATCAAGATTGCCGAGCGCACCTGCGCGCTGCGTCAGGTCAGGGAGGCACCACGGGAGAAACGCCTGCGGGTATCGCGCGAGGTTTTCGATATCTATGCGCCGTTGGCGCACCGACTGGGCATCGGCCAGCTCAAGTGGGAGCTGGAGGACCTCTCCTTTCGTTATCTGCAGGAGGAGGACTACAAGGCCATCGCCAAGCAGTTGGCCGAGAAGCGACTCGACCGAGACCGCTACATTCATGAGGTGGTCGAGTCGATCAAGTGCCTGCTCGAGCAGCAGGGAATACTGCAGTACGAGATCGACGGCCGGGCCAAGCATATCTATTCGATATGGCGCAAAATGAAGCGCAAGCGCATCGATTTCTCTCAGGTCTATGACGTGCGCGCCGTACGCATTCTCGTGCCCGAGCTGACCGACTGTTACACCGCGCTGGGCATCGTCCACTCGCGTTGGCATCACGTACCCAACGAGTTTGACGATTACATCGCCAATCCCAAGAAGAACGGCTACCAGTCGCTGCATACCGCGGTGATCGGGCCCGAAAGCAAGGTGCTGGAGATTCAGATCCGTACCTTCGCCATGCATGAGGAAGCGGAACTGGGCGTGTGCGCCCACTGGCGCTACAAGGGGACCGATGTCAACGCCAAGAGCCGCAGCTACGAGGAGAAGATCGCCTGGCTGCGTCAGGTGATGGAGTGGCAGGAGGAAGTCGGCGATATCGGCGATCTGCGCGAGGGGCTGAACAGCGACGTGGCGCCGGATCGCATCTACGTGTTCACGCCGGACGGGCACGTCATCGATCTGCCCAAGGTCGCCACGCCCATCGATTTCGCCTATCGCGTACATACCGAAGTCGGTCATCGTTGCCGGGGCGCCAAGGTCAACGGGCGGATCGTGCCGCTGACCTTCAAGCTCAAGACCGGGCACCAGGTGGAGATTCTCACCGCCACCAAGGGCGGGCCGAGTCGCGACTGGCTGAACCCCACGTTGGGCTTCGTCAAGACGTCGCGAGCGCGGGCCAAGATCCAATCGTGGTTCAAGCATCAGGCGCGCGACCAGAATCTCGTGGAGGGCCGGCATCTGTTCGAGAAGGAGTTCCGCCGGCTTGATATCGAGGGGATCGATCTGGTCACGCTGGCCGAGGCGGTCAACTACCAGAACGCCGATGACATGTATGCCGCCATCGGGGCGGGCGACTTACGCATCGGACAGGTGCTGCATCAGGCGCAACAGTTGTTCGGCGACACCGACGACCAGGAGCAGCTCGAGCGGCTGCTGGCCAAGCCCAAGCGGCATGCCAAGGACGACGCCAGCGGCATCACCGTGCTCGGCGTGGGCAATCTCAAGACCGCGATGGCCAACTGCTGCCACCCGGTACCGGGCGACCAGATCATCGGTTTCATCACCCAGGGGCGGGGCGTGACGATTCACCGCCAGGATTGCCCCAACATTCTGCAACTGCGCAGCGAGGAGCCGCGGCGCATCGTCGACGTGGAATGGGGCCAGCGTGCCAATGTCCAGTACCCGGTGGATATCGAGATCGAGGCCTGGGACCGTTCGGGGCTGCTGCGTGACGTCACCCATGTGCTGACCCACGATCGCGCCAATGTGTTGTCGGTCAATACCGTAACCGACAAGCACGACAACATCGCACGCATGAAACTGACTCTGGAAGTCGACGGGCTCGAGGCGCTGGGGCGCATCTTTGCGCGCATTCAGCAATTGCCCAACGTTATCGATGTCAAGCGGCTGCGCAACGGGGGAGGAGTGTCTGCATGAGCGAGCCGCGCCACGATCTGAGCGACTTGTTGACCTTGATGGCCGTACTGCGTGACTCTGAGCAGGGTTGCCCATGGGACCTCAAGCAGAACTGGCACACTATCGTGCCGCATACGCTGGAAGAGGCATATGAAGTGGCCGATGCAATCGAACGCCGAGCATTCGATGAACTGCCCGGCGAGCTCGGTGATCTGCTGTTTCAGGTTGTCTATTACAGTCAGTTTGCCGCTGAGGAAGGGCGCTTCGACTTCTCCGATGTGGTGCATGTGCTGACGGCGAAAATGTTGCGCCGCCATCCGCATGTCTTTCCTGATGGTACGCTGGCCTCGCGGCGCGATGGCCCGAAGGACGGCATGGATACCCAGGAGATCAATGCGCGCTGGGAGTCGCTCAAGCAGGAGGAGCGCACCACGCGCGAGGCCACCTCGGCGCTGGATGATATACCCCAGGCGCTGCCAGCCTTGTCGCGTGCGGCCAAGCTGTCCAAGCGTGCTGCCCGAGTAGGGTTCGACTGGCCGGATACCCGCGGCGTGATCGCCAAGATCCGTGAGGAACTTGCCGAAGTCGAAGAGGCCTTGGAGGCCGACGATACGCAGCATGCCCAGCAGGAAGTTGGCGATCTTCTGTTCGCCGTGGTCAATCTGGCGCGTGTCCTCAAGGCCGATCCCGAGCAGATGCTGCGGGCGACCAATAGCAAATTCGATCGGCGCTTTCGCTACGTCGAGCAAGTCCTGAAACAACAGGGCCGCGAGCCGGCCTCGGCGAGCCTGGCCGAAATGGATGCGCAGTGGGAGGCCGCCAAGCGGGAAGAGCGAACGTCAGCCGAGTGAGACAGGATCATTCAGGGCCCTGGCGAATAGTGCGAGCCTGTATCGGGCCCCGCCGAGGCCCGCGCACTAAGCGGCCAAGCCGATAGACGATGTGTGCCGCCATGGGGCGGCACGTGACGATTCACGGGAGGGAGCTATGAGTCACGACTTGCACGAATCGCTGCGAGACAATGTACGGGTATTGGGAGACAGTCTGGGGCGAACCATCGCCGATGACCTCGGTGCAGAATTCGTTGACAAGATCGAGACCATTCGCGCCTATGCCAAGGGCGGCCGACAGGGCGATCCCAAGGCACGTCACGATCTGATTGAATATCTGCGCGCCTTGCCGGAGCAGGACATGTTGCCGGTGACCCGGGCCTTCAACCAGTTCCTCAACTTCGCCAATATCGCCGAGCAGCACTATCGCGCGCGGTTTCGTCGCGTCGAGGACTACAAGCCCGGCACCCAGCCCGATCTCGGCGAGTTGCTGGCCCGGGCGCGTGACGCGGGGCATTCGCCGCGTCGGCTGGTTGAAACGCTGGCCGGCATGCGTGTCGAGCTGGTGCTTACCGCGCATCCGACCGAGGTCATTCGCCGTACGCTGATCCAGAAATACGATGCCATCGACGAGTGTCTAAGCGTCATGGAAGCCTCCTCGGAACGTCTCGAGAAAGGCCAGCGCGCACGCGGCCGTCTCGAGGAGCTGATCAGTCAGGCCTGGCACACCGACGAAATCCGTCACGAGCGTCCTACGCCGGTCGACGAGGCCCGCTGGGGCTTTGCCGTTATCGAGAATTCGCTATGGCAGGCGGTGCCCGACTTTCATCGCGACCTGGACAACCTGTTGCTGGAGACCGCCGGCGAGCGCCTGCCGCTGGATGCCGCTCCGTTGCGTTTTGCTTCCTGGATGGGAGGGGATCGCGATGGCAATCCCAACGTCACGGCCAAGGTCACCGAGGAAGTGCTGCTGCTGGGACGCTGGATGGCCGCCGACCTCTATCTGCGCGACCTCGATCAGCTCAAGGCGGAGTTGTCGATGTGGAAGGCCAACAGCGCGCTCAAGGCCGATGTCGGCGATGAACCGGAGCCCTACCGGGCTATCCTTAAGCGCTTGACGGCGCGCGTCGAGGCCACACGCAACTGGGCCAAGGCGCGCCTGGACGGGGAGCCGGCCAAGGACGAGCCGATCATCGAGACGCGCGATCAGCTCTATGCGCCCTTGCTGGCCTGCTATCGTTCGCTATGCGACGTCGGTCTGCATACCATCGCCAATGGCGTATTGCTCGACACCTTGCGCCGGGTGGCGGTGTTCGGCGTCACGCTGACCAAGCTCGACATTCGTCAGGAGGCCGGGCGGCATGTACAGGTATTCGAAGAGTTGACCGACTGCCTGGCGCTGGGCCACTACCGTGACTGGGACGAGCAGCAGCGCCAGGCGTTCTTGCTCGAAGAGCTGCAATCGGCGCGTCCACTGATTCCTCGTCGCTGGGAGTGTTCCGCCGAAACCCGCGAAGTCATCGATACCTTCCGCATCATTGCCCGCGAACACCGCGAAGCGCTGGGCACCTATATCATTTCCATGGCGGCGCACCCGTCCGATGTGCTGGCGGTGGCGCTGTTGATGAAAGAGGTCGGCGGAGACGTGCGCCTGCCTATCGCGCCCCTCTTCGAGACGCTCGACGACTTGAATCATGCCGGTGACGTCATCGACCGGCTACTGGCGCTACCGGGGTATCGCACGCTGGCCGGAGACAGCCAGGAAGTCATGATCGGCTATTCCGATTCTGCCAAGGATGCCGGGCAACTGGCGGCCGCCTGGGCACAGTATCGAGCTCAGGAGCGCCTGGTCGAGGTGTGTGACCGGCATGGCGTGGCGCTGACGCTCTTTCATGGTCGTGGGGGCACTGTGGGCCGCGGCGGCGGCCCGGCCCATGCGGCGATTCTCTCCCAGCCGCCGGGATCGGTGAATGGTAGCCTGCGCGTGACCGAACAGGGGGAGATGATTCGCTTCAAGTTCGGCCAGCCAGATATCGCGCTGCGCTCGATGGAGATCTACACCGGGGCGGTACTGGAAGCGACATTGTTGCCGCCGCCCACGCCCGAGCCGCAATGGCGCGAGGAAATGGACCGGCTGGCGGATATCGCCCACAAAGCCTATGTGGGAGTGGTCCGCGAGGATCCGAATTTCGTACCGTATTTCCGTGCGGTGACGCCGGAGGGTGCGTTGGGCCGATTGCCGCTCGGCTCGCGCCCGGCCAAGCGTCGTCAGGAAGGCGGAGTAGAGTCTCTGCGCGCCATTCCGTGGATCTTTGCCTGGACCCAGACCCGGCTGATGCTTCCCGCCTGGCTGGGCAGCGGCGAAGCTTTCACCAAGCGGCTGGAGGAAGAGGGTGGTCTCGAGCGGCTGCGCGAGATGCGCTCGCAATGGCCGTTCTTCGCCACCTACCTTGACATGCTCGAGATGCTGCTTGCCAAGTCGGATTCGGAGATCGCTGCTTACTACGAGCGTCGGCTGGTCGATGAACCCGCTCTGCAGGCACTTGGCGGACAGTTGCGCGAACGCCTGCAGCGCCTGGAGGGCGTGCTGCTGACGATTCTCGATCAGCAGGCGCTGCTGGAGAATACCCCGCTGATCTACCAGGCCATAGAAGTCCGCAATCCCTATATCGATCCGTTGCATGGCCTGCAGGCGGAACTGTTGCAGCGTAACCGCGATGCCGATGGCGCCATCAGCGCCGAACTGTCGCGGGCGCTGATGGTGACCATGGCAGGCATTGCCGCGGGGCTGCGCAACACCGGGTGACGACGGGCAGCAGACCGCTGCCTTTTCCATCTTATGCCGGCGTGGTGCGGTAGAGTTCGGTCAGCGCCGGTACCTCGAGGCCGTGGCGTGCCGCGGCCTCGAGCAGTGGTCCCAGGATGGCGTCGCGCTCGGTACGCCGTCCGGCGAGCACGTCTTGCAGCATCGAGGCGCGATTGTTGGCGGTGCCTTCCACCACACTCCAGATTAGTGCTCGCCATCCCGCCTCGGGAGGCGGGATGGCTTCCGCTGCCATGACGCTGACGATATCGTCGATCAGCGCCTCGACCTGGGGGCGAAACGCGGCGTCGCGCAGCTTGCCGTTGTGAATGCCGAAACGTGCCACCAAGGGGTTGATGGCGGCATTGACACCAAGCTTGTGCCACAGCCGGACCCGGATATCGTCACAGGCCGCTGCCGAAAAGTCCGCGGCCCGTAGTGTCTCGGCGACTCGCCTTGCCAAGCGGGCGTGACGGCCCTCGAGATGGCCGATCCAGGTCTGGCCGTGGCCGGCATGGATGACGCTATCGGGTCCGTCGCGATAGGCCCCCTCGGTGGTGGTCGCGCACAGTACCGGTCCCGTCCATTGCTGCGTCAGGCGAGGCTGTACATCGAAGCCGTTCTGCAATAGCAGCAGCGGCGTTGTGGCGGCAATATGGGGGGCGAGGGACGTCAACGCCTCCTCGGCGGCATAGGCCTTGGTGGCAATGATGACCAGCGCCGGCGGCGGCGCGCCGGCGAGTTGGGCTACGGATAAGCGCGGCAGGCTGATGCGTTGCGTGATGCCCTGGGGACTCCGGTATCGGTAAGGCGTCTCGCGGAGAGTGCGACCGACCAGGCGTAGTGGCATGACCTCCACGAGCCGGGCGGCAAACAGACACCCTAGGGCACCGGGGCCGACAATGAACCAGGGAGAGCGCGACAGGGCGGTGCTGGGCCGGCTATCGGCCGGGCTGGCGTCGCGGGTCATGACGAGCTTGATGTCTTGCGACGCCGCGTTGCGGCACGGGGTTTGGCGGAGGAGCTTTTCGAGCCACCTGCAGAAGAGCGCCCGCGTGACTTGTTGCTACTATCCGAACCGTTGCTCCGGCGTGTACGTGATGCGCTGCGCTTGCGCGGAGCGGGAGCCTCGAGACCTTGCGCGTCGTGAAAGGCCTGCTGCATGCGTCCGGCATCGGCCTGGCCCAGTAGTTCGCGCAGATCCATCACCAGGGCTTCGAGAAAGGGGGCCGCTGGGTCGTCCCGCTCGGCAATCGCCGAGAGACGTTGTTCCCAGAGGGCGGTACGTTCCGGGCGAGTGGCCGCCTCGGGCAGGGCGGCAATCAGCGCGTGACCGGTACGGGTCGCGCGCAGGGCGTTCTTTTCACGCACGATGTAGCCGCGCTGAAGCAGAGTTTCGATGATACCGGCACGGGTCGCTTCGGTGCCCAGTCCGTCGGTATCGCGCAGCGTGCGCCTGACCGCATCGTCCTGGACGTAGCGAGCCACGTTCATCATGGCCTTGATCAGGCTGGCGTCGTTGAACGCCTCCGGGGGACGGGTTTCACGGTCTTCCACGGCACATTCCAGGGTCCGTGTCGCTTCGCCTTCGCGCAGGGGCGGCAACGCAGGCGCTTCGTCGCGGGTAGTGAACAGCGGCTTCCAGCCGGGAACGAGGATTTCGCGGCCCTGCGCCCGAAAGGTTTCGTCGAGGATGCTGAACTCGGCCTTTACCTCGCGGGTTTCCAGCGGGGCATAGAACTGGGCCACGACGTTGCGCACGATCAGCCTAAACACGTTGGCTTCGCTGGCCGAAAGCTTGGCGAAGTCCGGCGTGCGCCCGGTAGGCGCCAGCGCATGGTGAGCGCCGACCTGTTTGTCGTTCCAGGCGCGCGAGCGACGCGAGAAATCGGCGCCGGCCAGCCACTCGGCGAGCACCGTGTCTTTGCGGCAGGCGCCGGTCAACGTCTTGGCGGCCTCGGCAAGGTGTGCCTGAGGCAGATAGCGACAGTCGGAGCGCGGGTAAGTGATCAACTGATGGCGCTCGTAGAGGGCCTGACAGGTATCGAGTACCGCCTGCGCCGAGAGCTTGTAACGACGCGCAGCGTCGACCTGAAGCGCGGAAAGCGAATAAGGTAGCGGTGCGGCTTGACGCTTGTGCTGGGCCTCCAGGCGCGTCAGCGTGCCTTGGCTGCCGAGCAGGCGCGCTGCCAGGGCCTCGGCCGGGGCACGTTCCAGCAGGCGGCCCTGCTCATCGAGACGCTGCTGTTCGCCGGGTTGCCACCAGGCCCGTACCACGCCATGCGCCACCTGTAGGTCGGCCCACAGTACATAGAAGGGCGCCGGCACAAAGCGCGCGATGGCCTGATCGCGACGTACGATCAGTCCCAGTACCGGTGTCTGGACCCGGCCTACCGAGAGTACACCGTCATGGCCGGCTTGGCGCCCGGTCAGCGTCCAGGCGCGCGACAGATTGATGCCATACAGCCAATCGGCTCGCGAGCGGGTCTCGGCGGCGCGATACAGGGGTTGGTAGCGACGGTTGTCTTCCAGGTGCGCGAGGGCCTTGCGTACCGCTGGCGGGTTGAGGTCACTGATCAGCAGACGCATCACCGGGCCTCGCCAGCCGAGATACTCGAGTACTTCCTGCACCAGCAACTGACCCTCGCGATCCGGATCGCCGGCATGTACCACGCTGTCGGCGGCCTTGAGCAGGCGGCGGATCACGGCCAACTGGCCACGCGCCTTGCCGCGTGGCAGCAGCTGCCACTCACCGGGCACGATAGGCAGGTGATCGAGGCGCCACTGCTTGTAGCGCGGATCGTAGGCATCCGGCGCGGCCTGCTCAAGCAGATGGCCCAGGCACCAGGTGATACGGTCTTCGCCGGCTTCCAGATAACCCTCGCGGCGTTGGGCCGGGGTGGGCAGGGCGGCGGCAATGGCGCGGGCGAGACTGGGTTTTTCGGCAACGATCAGCCGCATGGTGTGTCCTGCAAGCGGTGGTATGGTAACGGTGTGACAGGTGGATATTCTTACAGTCTCGTCCGATTCTGGCTAGCCTGGATAGTCTCAGCGATGGCGTGCCAGCGCTTATTGACGGTTCAGATGGCGACGTGCCTGTACCAGAGCGCGATACCAGTCGCGCTGCGGGGCGCCCACTGCCGGTGGCCGCTGGCTGAGATAGCTGATGTTGCGCGCCTCGGTACGCGTGTGACTCGACAGGTTGGACAGCATGCGCAGTGTGGCTTCGCGGGCTCCGTACTGGCGGCTCAAGAATTCGATGGCGTTAGGCTCGAGCTCCACACGATAGCGTCTGACGAGGGCCAGGGCCAAGGATTCCGCCGTGCGTGACAGGTCGCTGTCGATCTCCTTGACCATGGCGGCACCCAGCGCGGCCTTGGCCGCCGCCGAGAGGTTGGGTTCGAGCTGCCCGAAATCCGCCGCATTGGAGCTGTTGATCGCACGCTGCACGGCGGGGCGTGAAAGCTGGATATACGGCTCCAGCGCCAGGGTAACGTCGATCGCCAGGCGTTTGGCGATATCCATGGCCCACTGGGTGTCATTTTCCGCCTGGCTGATGCGATCGCTGATGTTGGCGGCCTGCAGGGCTTTTGCCAGACGCTTGCAGACTTGCGCCTTGGCTTCGTCATCCAGGGCGATGGTGCGCTCGCGTATGCGCAGGCCACGGCGCCCAGGGCCCAGCCGCAGACGTGTAGTGTCGTCGGACAGGTGGGCGCTTACCGCTTCCCAGCGATCCGCCATGCGGATGAGTTGCGCATGGCTGCGGCCGATCTGCTCGTAGGCGCTCGAAACAGTCTTGTAGAGCTTGATGGCATTGGTCAGGATGTCGGCCTTGGTACGCAGAGTACGCTTGCGCTCGATTTGTCCGGCTTCGACGGCTTGCGCCAGGTGTTGGATCTGTTCGGTCAGGGCATTCATGGCCTGGACCGAGCGCTCCAGCAGCACTTCGGCGCGCAGCCCCGAGGCGGCATCCTCGACCAGCGTTCCCGACTGCTCGGCCAGGTAGGCCGTCAGCGCCTTGAGGCGCGACAGACCGGTGGCCTGGGCGATACGATGCCGCGCGCGGGCTTCTTCGAGGTTGTCGAAGGCGCGAGCGAGTCGCCAACGTCCGCGATACTCGAAACTCAGCATGGGAATTTCCCGCCCGCTGATCAGCTCGAAGGCCAGTACGAGAACCTCCTCGACATCCTGTAGCGTCATCAGCAGGTCATTGTCCTGCTCGATGGCGGCCATGACTCGCTCGATAAAGTTCTCGTCGCGGGGCACGCCCTGATGAATGTTGGGCGCATGCCCCTCGAAGCGCTCGCGCAGCAGCCTCGTGGCTTCGGGAGCGACCTCGAAGAGCTCGACGAACTGTGGCTCCAGCGTCTCGCGGTTGAGCGCGACAAGGTCGCGGATACGCGCGTGCAGGCCGACCCGTCGGTAGATGTCGATCTGGCTGATGATCCTGGCGCTATCCCGGTCGTCGAGCAGTTCGATGGCGGCCAGCTCGACCCCTTCGGGGGAGAGATCCTGCTTGCGCAGCAGCATGGCGGCGGCTTCGCGGCGCCTGGCATCCCCTTCCAGGCTTTCGACGATCAAGTTGCGTGTCACCAGCAGCAGCTCGGGCAGGGTCTTGATGACGCGCTCTATCTTGCGCTGAGTCCTCTGGGCCCTGCCGCCGCGAGTCAGGTTGTGGGCGATGTTGGCGATGATCCCCGCGGCGCCGGTAATCACCGTGAAGGAAATAAAGAAGATATAATTTTCCAGCGTCGGCGCCTTGCCATAGCCGAGCAGGTAACCGCCCCAGGCCCCCAGCAGCGTGACCGGGCCGGCCGTCCATAGAATCTGCATCAGGCTGACGGTCCAGGGGACCTTTTCAACGGCCGCGGTGATCCGCCGGATCTCATCGCGTCCCTCCCGCTCGAGGCGCACCTGTGGCGTGTCATTACCCGGGGGAGCGGATTTCTGGCGGAAGGGGCGCGGAAACAACAAGGTGAATATCCTTAAGCTTGGGCTCAACGACTCGCAGTATATCGTGGCCAGCATGATACTGGAGAAATGCCGGCCATGCTGAGCCCCGATGGAGCATGCTAAACTGGACGGATTTGCCGCGGGGAGGATGCGATGCTGGCCGTATGGGTAGAACAACTGCTGGGGTATTCCAGCGGCGCATTGAGCGTCATTCGCCAAAACGAGCATTATCCGGCCTTGATGGCTTGGGCGCGGGACGAGGGCGCCAGGCGGCTGGGCGGCAATCTGGCGCTGGCCCAGGCGCTGGCGCCGCTGCTCTGGAATCAGACACCGCTGGCACGGCTGAATTTCGAGACGGAGCCCTTGGCCCAGCCCGGGCGTAACGAGCCCTGCTGGTGCGACTCGGGACGCAAGACCAAGCAATGCTGTGGTGCCGTGACCCTGCCGGGGGCACTGCCGCCGCATCTGATGTGGATGATGTCGCTCAAGGAGTGGAAGGGCGAGGCGCTCAAGGCCGCACTGGACAGTGGGCGCGCACCGGCCCAGGCGTTACTTGAAGCGGGGCTGATCGCCGCCGAGAGCGGCCAGCGGGGGCGTGCACAGCAGCTCCTCGAAACGCTATTCGACGCCGTCGACTGGTCACAGCTGCCCGAGCAGGCCGAGCCGGCTTTCGAAATTCTCATCGATCTCTATCAAGAGCGCGGCTTTCATCGCAAGAAAGCCGCATTGCTCGACGAGATTCTTGAACGGGGCCCGACCTTCCTGCGGGGCGTGGCTCTGGAACGACTATGCCTGATGCACCTCGACAGCGAGGATCTCGCCAGTGCCCGGGAGGCTTTCGTTCGTGCTCAGCAGACGCTACCGGACTCGCCCACACTAGCGTATATCGAAGCCATGCTGCTGTTGCATGAGGGACATGCCGACGAGGCGCGCGAGCGGGCGCGTTTCTGGTTTCGGCGCCTGGCCCGGCGTAGTGACCTGGATATTGATCAGTTGCAATTCCTGGCGGACCTTGCGGAAAACCCCGGTGCGGCCCTGGCTGAACAGATGGTCAACTCCGAGGAGTCGCTGGCGGAGCCACTGATGGCGCTGCAGGAACTGTTCGAAGTCCTGACGCCCGCGCCGAAACTGAATTTTGTGCAGGCCGGCGCCCAACATGTCGAGTACCGGTCCACGGCACGCGAAGACACGTTGTATGCCGCCTGGCTGGAAGTCTTCAAGGTCGAGGTCGATGAGGAGGCTGCGCTGGGGTTCGTGGCGGATCCCTGGGTTGAGGCACTTGACTGGCTGCAGACCGTCTGTGCCCATCCGGAATGGCTCGACTCGCCGCGGGTAATGCAGTCGTTGGCGCTGGCCCTGGCCAGCCGCTTCGGCAGCCTGCCGTGGATGGCGGAAAGCTTTTTCGAACCGCTGGCGTCGCGCTTCGAGGGCTGGCTGGACCAGATCGAGTCCGAAGGCGGTGTCTTTGCCTGGCATGATGCCGATAACGCCGTGCTGCTGCGCTGCGGCCTGGCCCTGGTCATCGGCATGGAGCGCGGCGCACGTGAACGCTCCCGCAAGCTGGCCGAGCGGCTTCTGGCGCTGGATGACGAGGACAGCCTGGGGTTGCGTGAGCTGGTGCTCGACCAGCTGTTGCGCGAAGGGCGCGACGAGGAGGCACTGGCGTTAAGCGAGCAGGCTTCCGAGGAGGATAACCTGCTGGGCGTGCTGATGGGGCGGGTATTGGCCCTGTACCGGCTGGCGCGTCAGGATGAGGCGGCTCGCGAAGTGCAGGCCGTGTACGAGGCCAACCCTTATGTCGTGGCCATGTTGTGCGAAGAGCGGCCACGTCCGGTGCGGCTGGCAGTGGACACGCCGGTTCCCGGTTCCCGTGCGGAAGCTTGGCAGTATCGCATGCTGATGCGCGACCAGTGGACCAGCACTCAGGGCGCGTTGGACTGGCTGACGCAACAGCAATAAGCGATACCTGACACTTGGAGGATCACCGGCTTCGGCTCACGGCGGGCTAGCTCCGAGCGGGCAACTCGTGGACCTCCGCCGTCCAGGTCGGGTGCCGGGCGATACGCCAGGCCAGCCATACGGCAGGCAGGCCCAGCAGGGCGCTTAGCATAAAGAACGTGTCGTAACCCATCCCGGTGACTACAACGCCGGAAAAGCCGCCGATGAACTTGCCCGGCAGTGTCATCAGAGAAGAAAAAAGCGCGTACTGGGTGGCCGTGTAGGCACGTGACGTCAGGCTGGAAAGAAAGGCGATAAACACCGTGCTGGCCAGGCCGTTGGCCAGGTTGTCGCCCATGATGGTGACGATCAGCAGCGGAAGCTGATGACCGGACATGGCCAGTAAAACGAAGAGCAGGTTGGTCAGGGCCACCATCAACGCCCCCACAAACAGCATGCGGCCCACGCCATAACGCACGACCAGCAGCCCGCCGACGATGCCGCCGAATATGCTCATGGCGATGCCGAACACCTTGGTCACATTGGCGATTTCCGTGAGGGTAAACCCAAGATCGATATACAGTGGGTTGGCCATGGCGGCCATCGACAGGTCGCTGATGCGATACACGCCGATGAACAGCAGGAGCCATAGCGCCCTGCGTCCATAGCGCGAGAAGAAGTCGGTAAACGGACAGACCACGGCGCCCAATGTCCAGGCCGTCAGGCGCCTTACCGGGCGGGGCCAGGCATGACTGCGACGCAGGAAAGCCTGGACTCGCGGCTCACGACCCAACTGGACGCCCAGGGCAGAGCGTGCTGGCTCCGGGCGCAGCAACACGGTCAGCATGCCCACGCCCAGCAGGGCGGCCATGGACAGGTAGGCAGCATGCCACGACGCCAAATCGGCGATATACAGGGCGCCGGCACCGGCGGCCAGCAATCCGCCACGGTAGCCGATGATATAGGTCGAGGCCATGGCCGCCTGAACCTCCTCGACCGCGGATTCGATGCGGTAGGCATCGATGACGATGTCCTGGGTGGCCGAGCCGAAGGCGACCAGCAGCGCAAAGCCGGCGACCCAGCCGAGATGGCCCTGAGGCGTCAGACCGGAGAGGCCGATCAGCCCGACGGCAATGATGCCCTGAGCGAGCAGCATCCAGCCGCGGCGTTGTCCCAACCCGCGCGTCAACCCCGGTAGCGGTAGGCGATCGACGACCGGTGCCCAGAAAAACTTGATGGAATATAGAATGCCGATCCACGAAAAGAAGCCGATTGCCGCGACTTCGACACCTACATCGCGCAGCCAGGCCGTCAAGGTGGAAAACACCAGCAAAAACGGCAGCCCGGCGGAAAAGCCGAGAAACAGCATGGTCAGTACGGGAGCTTGGGTATAGATGCCCAGTGCCGTTCGCCATGAAGTTGTGGCGGTCTCACGCATTCCGGCCTCGCACGGCGCTAACCCGGCGGAGCGCTCCCTGGAAGGGCCAGACACGTAGGGTGGACGAATGATAGTATCGGTACAGTAACAATTGGATCACTCTGTTCAATGCTATGCCCTGTATCGGTAGACAATGCCTACGGCCGTGAAGGATATCGCCCCGCTACGCGGGACGTTTCTGGTTGCGTACCGTGGCATACCCTGAAGACGAAGGCTAGATACCATGATGGATCATTGCGACCCTGCGGCTTCGCCCGATGAGAACGGCTGTCCACGCTGGTACGTGGTGCAGTGCAAGGGCGGCGAGTCCTTTCGTGCCAGCGAGCACCTGAGTAATCAAGGCTACCGGGTTTTCCATCCGGTACTTGAAGTCCAAAAGAAGCGCCGCGGCAAACTCTGCTGGGCGGCAGAGCCGCTGTTTCCTTACTATCTGTTTCTCCACCTGGACCGCCTGTCCAGCAACTGGCGCCCGATCCGTTCGACGCGCGGTGTACTCCGCCTGGTCAGTTTCGGCAGCGAGCCGCTGGCGGTACCCGATGCATTGATCGAAACGCTGCAGAAGTGCGCACAGCGCAGCCCCGAGGCGCAGGAAGCCAATGTCTACTTCCGTCCCGGCGAGATGGTGGAAATCGCCGAAGGTCCCTTCAGCGAGCTGCAGGCGGTCTTCGAAAGCCAGAAAGGTGACGAGCGTGCGGTCGTATTGATCAATATGCTGCACAAACAGCAGCGCCTCGAACTGCCGATTGGCCAGTTACGTCGCAGCTCGTAAACGCATCCATCCTTCTGGAGACAAGCATGCCGATAGCACCCCAGCAGGTCGTCACCCTGCATTACACGCTGCAGAACGCGAGCGGGACGTTACTCGATGACTCTCGCCAGCGCGACAAGCCCCTGGAATATTTGCACGGTCACGACAATATTGTGGCGGGTCTCGAGCAGGCACTACAAGATCACGACGTAGGCGATACGCTGCGCGTCACCCTGGCGCCCGAGCAGGCCTATGGACGGCGCGATGAAGCATTGATTCAGCAAATTGCGCGCTCGGCCTTTCCGGGGGGCGATGATGTGTTGCCGGGGAGGCGTTTTCAGGCCCAGGGGCCGGACGGTCCACGCGTCGTCACGGTACTCGAGGTGAGTACGCAGCATGTCGTGGTGGATGCCAACCATCCCCTGGCCGGTGAAACGTTAAGCTATGAACTGGAAGTCCTTGCGCTGCGTAAGGCGACGCGCGCTGAGCTGGCCAAAGGGCATCCGCTGGCCGAAGAGATTCGCCACACGCAGCTCGAAGATCGCAAAATGCCGTAAGGGTCCCCTCTACTCTGGGCAGTTCCTGACCTGGATCAAGCCAGCGCCGGCGTGCTCCGGCGGCGATGGCCAAACTTGATCTACATCAGTCCTGGGCCCGCCATTCCCCACTAAGGTGACAGCATCACACCGCGATGGAGAGTGATCATGTACTGGGACGATGCCGTGATTTTCGGTCTGGGGGCCGTGGGATTATTGATCGCCTTCATGGGCGGGCTGGGTTGGCTGGTGATCCGCGATAGCAAGCGTAACGGTAAAAAGTAACGTTACGCTACAGAGAGTAATTGTCGTCAGGGGAAGGGGGCTTAAGCCCTCCACTCGCCGGTCCTTTCAGGGCCGGCTTTTTTATGTACGTGGTTGTTGCCGGTTCGATATCGTTCCCATCATGTGAGCCGTCCCGGTAAGTGCTACTCCTGTTCCCCCATGGTTGGCGGGCGGCGCCAGGCGTGCATGATCCGTTCGGGACATTCGGTCGTCCCTGAAACCGCTGTTTTCTGATAGCTATATTTACTATCCATCACAATCTCATCTGTTTTTGACGCAAAGAGTAAAAAACCCCAATCCTGACGACGCTCAGTGTTCTATTTGCGACATTTGAGACCATGTGGGAGGAATAGTCTCGTCAATACTCCCTGTATTCGTGCCAATATGCGACATAGGGGTAGGGCCTACCTAGGCATTTGCGGCCCGATATGAAAACAACAACAACGGCGCAAGAGGCGCAAGCGACGCCTGTCTAAACGACAAGAGTAATAAGATGATGGAGATAACGAAGATGGCATCGAATCAGGCAACAGGCACGACTGCGCCGGCCGGTCGTTCCGGCGCTCCTCAGACCCTGGGATTCCTCCTGCTGGATAATTTCACCCTGATCTCTCTCGCCTCGGCGATAGAGCCGTTGCGAATGGCCAATCAGTTGGCAGGGCGTGAGTTGTATCGCTGGTATACGCTGACGCAGGATGGCTCGCCGGTACGTGCCAGCGATGGGCTTCAGGTAACCCCCGACGCATCCACCACCATTCCGCTGTCACTCGACTGGGTCGTCGTATGTGGCGGGGTCGGCCCGCAGCATAGCGTCACTCGTGAGCATATCCACTGGCTCCAGTCTCAGTCGCGTCAGTTGCGCCGGCTGGGTGCAGTGTGCACGGGAAGCTGGGCCCTGGCCAAGGCGGGGCTCCTTGATCATTACGAGACCAGCACCCATTGGGAGTGCCTGGCATCCATGCAAGAGGCTTACCCCAAGGTCGTCTTGACCACGCGACTGTTCTCCATCGATCGCGACCGATTCACGGCGTCCGGCGGAACGGCACCGCTGGACATGATGCTGAATCTGATCGAGCGCGACCACGGCCGTGAGCTCGCGGCGGGTATCTCCGAAATGTTCATCTATGAGCGTGTACGCAACGAGCAGGATCATCAGCGTATTCCACTCAAGCATGTATTGGGCACGACCCAGCCCAAGCTGCTGGAAATCGTCGCATTGATGGAATCCAACCTCGAAGAGCCGATCGAGCTCGATGAATTGGCCAGTTACGTCAGTGTCTCTCGGCGCCAGCTCGAGAGGCTTTTTCAGAAGTACCTGCATTGCTCCCCCTCGCGCTATTACCTCAAGTTGCGCCTGGTGCGGGCACGTCAGTTGCTGAAACAGACCTCGCTATCGATCATCGAGGTCGCCTCGGTATGTGGCTTCGTCTCGACGCCTCATTTCTCGAAGTGTTATCGCGAGTATTTCGGCGTACCGCCGCGAGATGAGCGCTCTGGTGTCCGAAGCCGACAGGGACGCGATGGAGGTTGCCCGTACGCGACCAAGTCATGGGCGACCGAGCCTCTCGCCAATGAACCTGTCTCCAGTGCCTTGCTGGCGCTTTCCCATGCGCAAGGCGAGCCTACCTTTGCCAGCGTCCCGCTATTGAATTGATGACCTGGTCCAAGCCTGTATCCCTGCAATCATGCGTGCTGCCCGAACCTGAGGGCAGCATCGCCTGCTCGGTCAGCCTCTGTCTGACATCACGCAATTCTTTCCCGTGTCGTAGTCGGCTGTCGTGTTTACGCAACAATGACGCTTTTGAGATTTTTACCGTCGCTTCCAAGCGCCGAACGATAGCGAGGCAGGGCTATGCTCCCCGCATAAGTCACCGCTTGGAGCGTAGCCATGACCCCTGCCGAACTGCACGACGATGCCATCGTCATCGATGGCCTGATCATCGCCAAATGGAACCGCGAACTGCTCGAGGATATGCGCCGGGGCGGGCTGACCGCGGCCAACTGCACCGTATCGGTGTGGGAAGGGTTCCAGGCCACGGTCGATAACATCGTGGCTTCCAACAAGTTGATGGCCGAGTGCAGCGATCTGGTACGTCCGGTGCGCACCACGGCGGACATCACCCGGGCCAAGGAAGAGGGCAAGACCGGCATCATCTACGGCTTCCAGAATGCCCATGCCTTCGAGGACCAGCTCGGTTACGTCGAGGTCTTCAAGCAGCTCGGCGTGGGTATCGTGCAGATGTGCTACAACACCCAGAATCTGGTCGGCACCGGTTGCTACGAGCGCGACGGCGGACTGTCCGGCTTCGGTCGCGAGATCGTCGCCGAAATGAATCGCGTGGGCATCATGTGCGACCTGTCGCATGTCGGTGCCAAGACCTCCGAGGAAGTCATTCTCGAATCACAAAAGCCGGTCTGCTACTCGCACTGCCTGCCCTCCGGCCTCAAGGAACACCCGCGTAACAAGTCCGACGAGGAACTCAGGTTCATTGCCGAGCATGGCGGTTTCGTCGGCGTGACCATGTTCGCGCCATTTCTCAAGAAAGGCATCGATTCGACCATCGACGACTACTGCGAAGCCATTGAGTACGTGATGAACATCGTCGGTGAGGATGCCATCGGTATCGGCACCGACTTCACCCAAGGCCATGGCCAGGACTTCTTCGAGTGGCTGACCCACGACAAGGGCTACGCCCGCCGCCTCACCAACTTCGGCAAGATCGTCAACCCGCTGGGCATTCGCACCATTGGTGAGTTCCCCAATCTGACCGAAGCGCTGCTCAAGCGCGGCCTTTCCGACACCCAGGTACGCAAGATCATGGGCGAGAACTGGGTACGCATTTTAAAAGAGGTATGGGGCGCCTGAGCCGAATCGCTTTTACAAGAACAACCGTTTCAGAGGTAAAACACCGTGACCAAGATGGCCCCTGAATTGCCTATTGAAGTGGACTCGGACACCGGCGTGTGGACCACCGATGCCCTGCCGATGCTCTACGTGCCGCGCCACTTCTTCATCAACAATCACGTCGCCGTGGAAGAGGCGCTGGGTGCCGACAAGTACGCCGAGATTCTCTATGACGCCGGTTACAAGAGTGCCTGGCACTGGTGCGAGAAGGAAGCCGAACTGCACGGCCTGAGCGGCGTGGCGGTGTTCGAGCACTACATGACGCGCCTGTCGCAGCGTGGCTGGGGGAGGTTCATCACCGAACAGATCGACCTGGAAGCGGGGACGGCACGGGTGCGCCTGGAGCATAGTGCCTTCGTCTACCAGCTTGGCAAGGTCGATAGAAAGGTCGAATACATGTTCACCGGCTGGTTCGCGGGCGCCATGGACCAGATCCTCAGCGCCTGGGGAAGCAACTTGCGCACCGTCGCCGAGCAGGTTCAGAGCGCCGCCGAAGAAGGCCACGATCATGGCCTGTTTGTTGTCACGCCTGCGAACTGAGGACTGTCGAGATGGCTTTCGAGGCATTGTTTCAGCCGATTAAGATCGGCAACCAGACCATCCGCAACCGCGTGGTCAGCACTGCACACGCCGAGGTCTATGCCACCGATGGCGGCATGACCACCGAGCGCTACGTCAAATATTACGAGGAGAAGGCCAAGGGCGGCTGCGGTCTGTGCATCTGCGGCGGCTCGTCGATCGTATCCATCGACAGTCCGCAAGCCTGGTGGAGTTCGGTCAACCTGTCGACCGATCGCATCATTCCGCATTTCCAGAATCTTGCCGATGCGGTACACAAGCACGGCGGCAAGATCATGATTCAGATTACCCATATGGGTCGCCGTTCACGCTGGGATGGCTTCAACTGGTCGACCCTGGTGTCGCCGTCGGGCATCCGCGAGCCGGTGCACCGCTCGACCTGCAAGACCATCGAGGAAGAGGACATCTGGCGCATCGTCGGCGACTTCGCCCAGGCAGCAAGGCGCGCCAAGGAAGGTGGACTGGATGGCGTCGAACTGTCCGCCGTGCACCAACACCTGATCGACCAGTTCTGGAGCCCGCGCGTCAACAAGCGTACCGACGAATGGGGCGGTAGCTTCGAGAACCGCATGCGTTTCGGCATGGAAGTGCTCAAGGCGGTACGTGCCGAGGTCGGCGACAATTTCGTGGTCGGCATGCGCATCACCGGCGATGAATTCCACCCGGACGGCCTGACCCATGACGACATGAAGCAGATTGCCGCCTATTACGATGCGACCGGAATGGTCGATTTCTTCGGCGTGGTCGGCTCGGGCTGCGATACGCACAATACGCTGGCCAACGTGATTCCCAACATGGCCTATCCGCCGGAGCCCTTCCTGCACCTGGCGGCGGGAATCAAGGAAGTGGTCAGCGTACCGGTGATCCATGCCCAGAACATCAAGGATCCCAACCAGGCGCAACGCATTCTCGAGGGTGGCTACGTCGACTTGGTGGGCATGACCCGCGCGCATATCGCCGATCCGCACTTCATCGCCAAGATCAAGATGGACCAGGTCGACCAGATCAAGCAGTGCGTGGGGGCCAACTACTGCATCGACCGCCAGTATCAGGGGCTCGACGTGCTGTGCATCCAGAACGCCGCGACCTCGCGCGAATACATGGGCGTGCCGCACATCGTCGAGAAGAGCGAGGGACCCAAGCGCAAGGTGGTCGTGGTCGGCGGTGGCCCCGGCGGCATGGAGGCGGCGCGCGTCAGCGCCGAACGCGGCCACGACGTCACCCTGTTCGAAGCGGCCGAGCAACTCGGTGGGCAGATCACCCTGGCCTCGAAGGCACCGCAGCGTGACCAGATCGCCGGCATCACCCGCTGGTATCAGTTGGAGCTGGCGCGTCTTGGCGTCGATCAGCGCCTGGGCACCCGTGCCGACGATGCGACGATCGCCGACCTGCGCCCGGATATCGTGATACTGGCGACCGGCGGGCAGCCGTTCCTGTCGCAGGTGCCCGAGTGGGGATATGCCGAGTTGCGCGAAGAGAGCCTGGTGGTCAGCACCTGGGACATCCTCAGCGGCGCCGTGGAGCCGGGCAAGAACGTGCTGATCTACGACACCATCTGCGAGTTCGCTGGCGTGTCGGCGGCCGACTACCTGGCCGACAAAGGCGCCAAGGTCGAAATCGTCACCGACGATATCAAGCCCGGTGCAGCGGTGGGTGGCACCACGTTCCCGACCTATTACCGCAGCCTCTACGAGAAGGAGGTGATCATGACCTCCGACTTGGCGCTGCATAAGGTGTATCGCGAGGGCGACTCGCTGGTGGCGGTGCTGGAGAACGAATACACCGGTGCCCAGGAGGAGCGCGTCGTCGACCAGATCGTCGTCGAGAACGGCGTACGCCCCGACGAATCGTTGTACTACGCCCTCAAGGGGCAGTCGCGCAACAAGGGGCAGATCGATATCGAGGCGCTGTACGCGATCCAGCCTCAGCCGTGCCTGTCGGAGAGTGGCGAGGGTTACCTGCTGTTCCGGTTGGGCGATTGCACGGCGCCGCGTAATACGCACGCCGCGATCTACGATGCGCTGCGGTTATGCAAAGACTTCTGACAGGCCTGGTCGAAACGGTCTGCGCTCGGCCATGCGGCGTTAAAAATCGACTTAAAATGCTCATTTACACTAGTAAACTCCGCTTTTTCGTCGATTTTTGCCTTGCCTGGTCGTCGCTCGACTTCGTTTCGCTCCAACCCTGCAATGGGAGAGTGAGATGCTCGAGACAATCCTTCCAATCCTGATCTTTTCCGCCCTGGCGCTGGCGGCGATCGGTGCCGTGCGCCGCGTTCGCCTATGGCGCCAGGGGCGGCCCTCGCCGGTCCCGCTCATGCGGGGGCTGGCGGCGATGCCACGGCGCTATCTGGTCGATTTGCATCATGTCGTCGCGCGTGACAAGGCGATGTCCAACACTCACGTCGCCACGGCTGGTGGCTTCGTGCTGGCCGCCTTGCTGGCCATCGTCGTGCACGGCTTCGGGTTGGAAAGCACGATTCTGGCCTGGGCGCTGCTGGCCGCCACGACCTGCATGTTCGTCGGGAGTGTGTTCGTCGCCAAGCGTCGCCGCAATCCCCCGCCGCGGCTGTCGAAAGGCCCCTGGATGCGTCTGCCCAAGAGCCTGATCGCCTTTTCGCTGGGCGTGTTCCTGGTCACTCTGCCGACGGCCGGCGTGCTGCCGGATGGCTTTTTACAAGGGACGGGCTCCTGGGTTCTGGCTGTAGTGCTGGCCGGCGTAGTGGCCTGGGGCCTGGGCGAGCTGTTCTTCGGCATGACCTGGGGCGGGCCGATGAAGCATGCCTTTGCCGGCGCGCTACACCTCGCCTTTCATCGTCGTCCCGAGCGCTTTTCGGACAAGCAGGGCGGTGAAGGGCGCTCCACGGGGCTCAAGGCGCTGCGTCTGGAAGATCCCGCGACGAAGTTGGGCGTGGAGAAGCCGGCCGATTTCACCTGGAACCAATTGCTGGGCTTCGATGCCTGCGTGCAGTGCGGACGCTGCGAGGCGGCGTGCCCAGCGTTCGCCGCCGGCCAACCGCTCAACCCCAAGAAGGTCATTCAGGACATGGTCGTCGGCATGACCGGTGGCAGCGATGCCCGCTACGCCGGCTCACCCTATCCAGGCAAGCCGGTGGGCGAGCACGCCGGCAGCCCGCACGGCCCGATCGTCAGTCGACAGGGTAAGGCCCTGGTCGATGCCGAGACGCTGTGGTCGTGCACCACCTGCCGCGCCTGCGTCGAGGAGTGCCCGATGATGATCGAGCACGTCGATGCCATCGTCGACATGCGCCGGTTCCTGACCCTCGAGCACGGGAATACCCCCAACAAGGGCGCCGAAGTGCTCGACAACCTGATCGCGACTGACAATCCCGGCGGTTTCGATCCTAGCTCGCGCATGCACTGGGCGGCGGATCTCAACCTTCCGCTGATGGCTGACAAGCATGAAGCCGAGGTGCTCTTGTGGTTGGGCGACGGCGTCTTCGACATGCGAAATCAGAGAACGCTGCGTGCCTTGGTGACCGTACTGCATGCCGCCAAGGTCGACTTCGCCGTGCTCGGAAATGAGGAGCGCGACAGCGGCGACGTGGCGCGGCGCCTGGGTGATGAGGCGACCTTCCAATCATTGGCCAAGCGCAACATTGCCACCCTCGGGCAGTATCGCTTTACGCACATCGTCACCTGCGATCCGCACAGTTTCCATGTGCTCAAGAATGAATACGGTGAGTTGGGCGGGAACTACGAGGTGTTCCACCACAGTACCTATCTCAACCAACTGATCGAGAGCGGCAAGCTGTCACTGAAGGCCTGGAAGGGCGGCAGCGTGACCTATCACGACCCGTGCTACCTGGGCCGCTACAACGGCGAATACGAAGCGCCGCGCGAGGTACTCAAGGCGCTGGGTATCGAGGTTCAGGAGATGGCTCGCTCGGGTTACCGCTCGCGCTGCTGCGGCGGCGGTGGCGGCGCGCCGATTACCGACATTCCCGGCAAGCAGCGCATTCCCGATATGCGCATGAACGATGTGCGCGAGACCGGCGCCGAACTGGTTGCCGTGGGCTGTCCGCAATGCACGGCGATGCTCGAAGGTGTGGTGGCGCCCAGTAGCGCGTCGTCGGGCGCTCCAGCGAAAGCCGAAATCAAGGATATCGCCGAACTGGTCGCCGATGCATTGACTATCGAGGCACCGATGGAGAAGGCATCGCGGGACGACACGGCTGGGCAGGCACGCCGTACTGCGGAGGAGGTGACGCTATGAGCGAGATTCTACGTCGTGATCCGCGCAAGGAATGGATCGCTCGTAACCGCCTGCATCCCGAGCATCTCGAGGTGCTCGCGGAATTGGGCGGCGGCGCTTCGCCCAGCGAATGGATGGGGCCCAACGGACTGACACGCCGCAATCCGCGTGCCGTGGGGTTCATCGGCCCCAACGGTATCAAGCGTATCGATCGCAGTGGCGCGCAGCAGGCTGCAATGCAGTCCGGCGGCCGTCAGGCGCAGCCCAAGGACACGCGCCGCCGCGTCGAGATCGAGACACCGGCATTTCTGGTCGCCGTGGTGCCCGACATGCCGGGTGGTCGTCTCTCCTCGCATGACCGTGACGTGTTGGGGCTGGCACGGCAACTGGCCGATGCCGATCCCGAACGGCCGGGAGCGGTACTGGCGATTGTCTTCGGAGCACACAAGGCAGGCGAGGGTAGCGGCGAGCTTAAAGAGTCGACCTTCGACGAGGCCGGTGTCGACCGCTTGCTGCATATGGAGGGCGAGGAATTCTCGGGCTACCTGCCGGAAGTGCGTATTGCTGCGCTGCAAAGTGTCGAACGCGAGCTGGCGCCACGCTACTGGCTGTTGCCCGATTCCCCACTCGGTGGAGGCGAACTGGGCCGGCGGCTGGCCGTGCGACTGGGTGAGCGTCCGGCGACCCAGGTCTGGCAGGTCGAGACGGACACCGACAGCGACACCGGATGGCGTTGTACGGCACGCGGTGCAGCTGGCAGAAGTGATATCTCACGCAACCTGCCGCGCGTGGCTCTGGCACTGGCGGAGTGTGCCGAACCGGTCAGCGAGACGCGCCATGCCGCCCAGCCGATCGAACTGACCCAGGCGCTGCCCGAGGTGCTCGGTCGTATCGAGGACATGGGCGAGGTCGCCGTCGATCCGGCCAGTGTGGCGCTGGCCGAGGCGGAATTCATTCTGTCGGCTGGCAATGGCGTTAAGGATTGGGAGGGCTATCATCGCGCCGCTCAAGTGCTTGGCGCGACCAAGGGCGCTTCGCGCGTGGCGGTCGATGACGGCTTCATGCCGCGGGATCGCCAGGTTGGCGCCACCGGCACTTGGGTTTCCGCGCGAGTCTACGTGGCGGTGGGCATCTCCGGCGCCATACAGCATCTTCAGGGCATCCAGAGCTGTGACAAGGTTGTGGCCATCAACCTCAATGAGGGCTGTGACATGGTCAAGCGCGCCGATCTCGCCGTGATCGGCGACGCCGGAGAAATTCTTGCCGCCCTAGTGGCACGGATTGAGCGTGATCGAGAACAACAGCAGGAGAACCGCGATGCCGCATAACGCCAAGTCATCGGACGACGCTGGGCTCAATGTTGCCGTCCTGGTGTCGGTGGGACGCCATCCGTTGACGGCGCGTGCACGGCGCGCCGATCAGGATGCCCGGGCGGTGGAAATGGCGCTGACCTTGCGTGGCGCCGCCGTCCGCCTGGTCCATGCCAGCGTCAATGATACTGACAATGAAGAGGCCCTACGCAGCTATCTGGGCATGGGCATTGGCGAGGTGAACCTGATCAAGCAGGCGTCAGGGGCCGATGTCGTCCCGGCATTGGTCAAGACACTGCGCGACGCTGCCCCGCAACTGGTGCTCACGGGGACGCGTGCCGAGACGGGAGAAGGCTCGGGTCTGGTACCGTACCTTCTATCCGAGGCGCTGGGATGGCCGGTGATCAGCGGGCTGGCGGCAGTGGAAAGCGTCGATCATGGTGTCGCTACGGTGCTGCAGGCATTGCCGCGAGGCAAACGGCGTCGCTTGCGTGTCCGCTTGCCGGCCATTGCGACGGTGGATAGCAGCGCACCGGCCGCGCGCCAAAGCGCGTTCGGCCCAGCACGACGCGGTGAGTTCGATACGTATGCCTGTGCCAGCGTGATGGATGAGTTACAGGCCGAGTGGCAGGTACAGCCGGCGCGCAAGCGACCCAGGCGACTCAAGATCGTCAAATCTTCCTCGGCCCGTGATCGCTTCAAGGCGGCAGCAGCCAAGGCGGAAAGCGGTGGCGGACAGCTGCTCAGCGATGTGTCGCCGGAGCAGGGGGCCGAAGCGATATTCGCCCTGCTCAAGGAAGAGGGCGTGCTGCGCTGATGGCGATAGTCTGGCTAAGGAGACAATGATGTGCCCCGCCGTGTTCAGGTGGGGCTTTTCGTCAGGATACTGGCTTTGTGATGCCGTGCGGTTGTGCCTTCCCGGCGCAATCCAATCCACGCATGAACCAGCAGTGCCATGATGATCACGCTACCTCCGAGCATACTTGATGCCGTGGGCGACTCCCCCAGAAGCCACCAGACCCAGAGCGTACCGAGTACGGTTTCAACCAGATAAAACAGTGCTACCTCGGCCGAGGGAAGATAGCGAGTCGCATTGTTGATGAGTACGGTCGCCAGCGGCATCTGCAGTAATCCCATGAGGGCCAGCACACTATAGCTTTGGCCGCTGAGTGCTAGAGGGTGAGCCATGGGTAAGGCAATCGCTGCAGACAGGAGACCTCCCCCTGCGATGAGCGGGATGCGGTCTATCGAGGGATAGCGACGCAGCAGGGTCAGGTTGCCACCCACAGCGGCGGCGGCTGCCAGGGCATAGAGATTGCCTTCGAGCATGCCACCAGACTCCGACCCCACGAATACCAGCAGCATGCTGCATATGCATGCAACGATCGTCAGCAGAGTTCTGAAAGGTATCTGCTCACGCAGGAACACGCGAGAGAACAGGGCGGCAAATAACGGGGCAGAGCTTAAGATGACGACAACGTTGGCCACGCTGGCGTGCATGACGGCGAGCACGAAGAGACTGGAAATCAGGCCGAGAAGCACGGCGGATGCCAGAGAAGCCCTGGCGTTTGCTCGCAGCGTGGTCAGTCTCTCTCCAGAACAACTTGCCAGCCCAAGCGCACAGAACATGAATAGGCCACGCCAAAACACAATGTTCCAGCCTTCCGTACCGGCGAGGCGTATCAGCAGGCTGTCGAAGCTGAGGAAGACGATACCGGTAAAAACCATGGCAAGGCCACGCCGATAGGAGCTCTTTCGCATTGCACTGAGTCCTGGTCGATTAAAAGCCGACCGCCAGCAATGGGCTGGCGGTCGGATGCCACTTTGACGTTACTTGGCTTCCCGCAGCGAAGTGGCCTTCGGTGTTGTCGCCAGTTGCCGCCGTTCCTTGTGAAGTCCCACATACAGGCTGAAGCACATCACCAGCAGCACTAGAGTGAAGGGGAGCCCCGTCGCCACGGCGCCAGCCTGAAGTGCGCCAAGCGCCGTGCTGCCGCCGCCATATAGCAGGACACCGGCGATGGCGCCTTCCAGCGTGGCCCAGAATACGCGCTGACTCTTGGGGGCATCCGTCTTGCCGCCGGCGGTGATGTTATCGATGACCAGCGAGCCGGAATCCGACGAGGTGATGAAGAACACCAGAACCAGAATGATGGCCAGCGTCGAGGTCAGGCCGGTCAGTGGCAACTGCTCGAGCATATGGAACATTGCCAGCGAGACGTCGCCAATGCCGTTGGACAGCTCACCGACACCGTTGGCCGCCTGATACAGTGCAGTACCGCCAAACGCGCTCATCCACACCAGGGTGACCAGTGTCGGTACCAGCAGCACGGCGATCAGGAACTCGCGTACCGTGCGCCCACGTGATACCCGGGCGATGAACATGCCGACGAACGGTGACCAGGAGATCCACCAGGCCCAATAAAAGATCGTCCAGCTGTGGTACCACGTTTCATCGTCTCGGCCGATCCAGTTCGACAGCGGCAGGAGATGGCTCAGGTAATCCATGGTGGTGGTGCCAATTCCCGCAATGATCGCCAAGGTGGGGCCGGCTACGACCACGAAGAGCAGTAGCGCCGCGGCGATCACCATGTTGATGTTCGAGAACAGCTTGACCCCACCATCGATGCCACGCCACACCGAGATCAGGGCGAGAACGGTCACGACGACGATGATGGCCAACTGCGTGCCGATGGTATTGGGGACATCGAAAAGATAGGCCAGGCCGCCTGCCGCTTGGGAGGCACCGAAGCCGAGCGAGGTGGCCAGACCGAAGATGGTCGCCAGAACGGCAAGGATATCGACGATATGGCCTGCCCAGCCGCGCGTATGCTCGCCGAGCAAAGGATAGAACGCTGAGCGAAGCGTCAGTGGCAATCCCTTGTTATAGGCGAAGAACGCCAGCGACAGCCCCACCACGGCATAAATGGCCCAAGGATGCAGTCCCCAGTGGAACATCGTTGCTCCCATAGCCGCGCTGGCGCCTTCCGGCGTACCGGCGGGAGTGTTCAGGGGGGTGCCGTACCAGTCGGTGTAATAGGCGACCGGCTCGGCAACGCTCCAGAACATCAATCCGATACCCATGCCCGCCGCGAACAGCATGGCGAACCAGGACATGCGGGAAAATTCCGGCTTGGCGCCCTTGCCGCCCAGGCGGATATTCCCTACCGGTAGGCAGATCAATACGATGCAGAACACCACGAAGATGTTGCCGGCAATCATGAATAGCCAATCGAAGTGTTCGATCGACCAGGTCTTGGCCAGCCCCAGTTGAGCACTGGCGGCATCGGGATAGACTAAGGCATAGACGATGAACAGCAGAATGGCGACAGCGGAAAGCGGGAAGACGGGGTTATGAAAGTCCAGCCCCATGACTTGCTTGTTGTCCTGGCCAGGAGCCAGGAGCGGATCCTCATGGTCCATAAGTTGTCCTCTTTTGTTGTTGTGTAAGTCATACGCCATTGCGGTAGGTACGGCTGCCTTTCATTCTTGGATGAGACGGCAAGCCGCAGTTGTTTGAAACCGACATCGGCGTAGCTGCCGCCGCGCTGGGAGGCGCATCGCCTATCGAGTGCCGTTACACTTCATGGGTGTGTTAGCCAGGCGACAATAACAAGAGGACTCAACCATGATGATTGTCGAGTTGATCGATGGTGACGATTTCCGGGCGCGACTGGTGGCGCTGGGTATTCGCATTCCCGAGGATGCTTGTCCTGATACTTGCGCGCGCATGGCACGACGCAAGTATATCGAGGGCGGCGTGCCGGAATTGGAGGCGTTGATCCACGACCTGATGGAGCGGAGCGATATCATGCTGCCGTCAGTACGACAGGCTATCGAGCGTTTTTTGCTCCCCGAGTTACGCTGACCTTCGCTCGTCGGGTTGTTAATACCAACTTCCGCCTAAGAAAGCCTGGCCCACAAAGGCGGGCCAGGTAATGGACGAGAGAATCTCAGCCTTGTGCCAGATGCAGGGTCGGCGTGTCCTGTTTCAGGTTTTCCAACATGCGCTCAGCGTACCAGTCGATGAAATCGATGACGCCGAATTCATAGGTCGTGGAGTAGGGGCCGGGCTGGTAGGCCTTCGAGTTGATGCCGCGCTGGTTCTCTTCGGCCAGACGCCGGTCCTGGTCGTTGGTGGCGTCCCACACCCGGCGAAGCTGCTCGGGATCATAGTCGACGCCTTCGACGGCATCCTTGTGTACCAGCCACTTGGTGGTGACCATCGTCTGCTGCGGGCCCAGCGGCAGTACGCGGAACACAATGGCATGATCGCCCATGAAATGGTTCCAGGAATTGGGCAAGTGCAGGATGCGCAGCGACCCCATGTCCGGGCTCGTCAAGCGCCCCATCAGCTTCTTGCAGCCCGGCTGTCCATCCATGGTCATCGACACGATGCCGTCCAGAAGTGGAGTACGGGTCAGACGGTTGCGCTTGCCGAAGCGCTTGAGCTGCCAGGGTACCTGCTCGGTGTCCCAGTCCGACTGCTTGCGAGAGACCAGCGACTTGTAATCCGCCGTGGCGCGTGGGTCTTCGGTGTCGTCGAACTCCTGCAACGAATTGAGCAACTCAGGATGGGCGCCGTTGCAGTGATAGCACTCGCGGTTGTTCTCGATCACCAGCTTCCAGTTAGCCTGCTCGACGATGCTCGATTCCACGGCCACCTTGACGTTACCCATCTGGTACGGCTCGAGATAATGCTCCAGTGTCACCAGGAAATCGTCGATGGCCGGCGGATTCTCGCTCAGGTTGATGAAGATGAAGCCGCCGGCCGTACGTACGCTGACCGGTTTCAGGCCATAGCTGGCAAGGTCGAAGTCACTACCCATGTCGCTGCCGGCGAACAGCAGCCGGCCATCGAGCTCGTAGGTCCACTGATGGTAGGGGCAGACCAGCTTGGCCACCTTGCCCTTGTCCTTCACGCAAAGGCGGGAGCCGCGATGACGGCAGACATTGTGAAAGGCATGGATCTGCCCCTCGCTGCCGCGCACGATGACGATCGGATTATCTCCTACATCGAGCGTCATGAAGTTGCCCTTGGCGGGGATTTCGCATGTCATGCCGGCGAACAACCACTCTTTTTCGAAAATTTCCTGCATATCGAGAGCGAACAGTCTGGCATCGCCGTAGAACGGCTGGGGAAGCGAAAAGGTGCGAGCCCTGTTCTGCAGCATGTCGGCAGTCGCCTCGCGAGCCGTGGCCAAGGGATCGTCCAGTTTGTGAGAAGCTATCAGGTCCATACCAAATATCCTTTTGGAACGCCGCCTCCCCGCGAGAACGGCGATGCAGTTAAGGGTTGATGTTGTTGTCGTACAAGGCCTGGCATTGGCGCATGGCGGCATCTGGCGACTGTAGTTGTTGGCCGATTGTGGTACATGCCTAAGCTGGTCAATTGTCTATTCGCGACCTCAGGTGGTGTAGCGGCGACTTGAAAGCCCGGTCTCTGTCAGGGAGTGGGGGCAGGAGACATGTGCGTGTCGCTGACAGACAAGCCAGCCGTTTGGCGCGTACCCAGAATGCGAGCATGAGAGGGCGCTGGACCGTGTGAGCATTACGGGACGGTGTGGGCATAGCCACGGCACTGCCAGGCAGAGATAACGATGACAATGAACTTCTTCAATCCGGTCACGACCCAGACCTGGACCAACGGTCGCCACTCGGTACGCTGCGTCAAGGTGATTCAGGAAACCTGGGATGTAAGCACGTTCTGCTTCATGGCAGAGCAGCCTGTACTGTTCTTTTTCAAACCGGGGCAATTCGTCACCCTGGAACTGGAGATCGAGAACGAGCCGATCATGCGCTCGTATACCATCTCCAGTTCGCCATCCATTCCCTACAGCTTCTCGATCACCGTCAAGCGGATCCCGGGCGGCAAGGTATCCAATTGGTTGCATGAAAATCTCAAAGTCGGCGATGAACTGGTGGTACATGGGCCGGTCGGCAACTTCAACTCAATAGACTTTCCTGCCGATAAAGTCCTGCTCCTTTCCGGTGGGGTGGGCATCACGCCATTGATGTCGATGACGCGTTGGTTTTTCGACACCAATGCCAATGTCGATGTCGAATTCATTCACAGTGCCAGGGCACCACGCGATGTCATTTATCATCGCGAACTCGTGCATATGTTTTCGCGCATACCCGAGTTCAAGCTGCATATCGTATGTGAAAACAAGGAGGACATCGGCGAGGCGTGGGCCGGTTACCGTGGCTACCTGACGCAGCCAATGCTGGAATTGATGGCGCCCGATTTTCTTGAGAGAGAGATTTTCTGTTGCGGTCCTACGCCGTACATGAATGCCATCAAGAATATTCTGCGTAGCAATGGCTTCGACATGAGCCATTATCACGAAGAGTCGTTTGGGGCGACTCCCCTGGATGTGCGTGAAGACGTGCTGGAGCTGGCCGAACAGGCCGAGGCAGCGGCTGAAGACATCGATTACGCAGATCTGATCAGCGTTGAGTTCGCCGGCTCGGGGAAAAGCGTACGTGTCCAGCCTGGCGAGACGGTACATGCGGCTGCATCGAAGCTGGGGCTGCATATACCCAAGGCATGTGGCATGGGGATATGCGGCACATGTCGCGTCGGGCTCAAATCCGGTGAAGTGGAAATGGATCACAACGGCGGCATTACCGAAGAGGATATCGAAGAAGGTTATATCCTGTCCTGCTGCAGTCGGCCGAAGGGCAATCTAGTCGTCGACTTCTAGAGGAAATCGCCTGCGCTCGCGACTCTTCAGACGCGGGGTGCAATTCGAGAGCAAGAACGAAGTCAGCCCTCATGGCAAACAGTCATGAGGGCTGATCTGCATTGCGTCCCAAATTTCTAACTCAGGCCGGTACGTTTTCGCTGTTAAGCCGCCCCCAGCAGCCCATGCGGATCCAGCACGAACTTGCTCGCCACGCCGGAATCGAACTGCTGGTAACCCTGCGGCGCATCTTCCAAAGAAATCACTTGTGCATTGACGATCTCGGCAATGTTGAGCCGTCCGTGCAGGATCGCCTGCATCAGCTGACGGTTGTACTGCACCACCGGCGTCTGCCCGGTATGGAAGGAGTGGGCCTTGGCCCAGCCCAGTCCGAAGCGTAGGCTCAGATTGCCGCTCTGGGCCGCCTTCTCGGTGGCCCCGGGGTCCTCGGTGACGTACAGCCCGGGAATGCCGATCGACCCCGCCTCGCGGGTCACTTCCATCATCTGGTTCAAGACCACGGCGGGTTGTTCCTTGCCGCCATGGCCCACCGCCTCGAAGCCGACCGCATCGATGGCGCTGTCCACCTGGGGCTCGCCGACGATCGCCGCGATCATTTCGCCGAGTCGATCGTGCTGGCTGAGATCCACTGGCTCGAAGCCCATCTTGCGGGCATGTTCCAAGCGTTGTGGATTGAAGTCACCGATCATGACCACGGCGGCGCCCAGCAGGCGGGCCGAAGCCGCAGCGGCCAGGCCTACCGGGCCGGCACCCGCTACGTACACCGTCGACCCCACGCCAACCTTGGCATTGAGTGCACCATGAAAGCCGGTCGGCAGAATATCGCTGAGCATGGTCAGGTCGCGAATCTGGGCCATGGCCTGATCGCGATCGGGAAACTTGAGCAGGTTGAAGTCGGCGTACGGCACCATGACGTAGTGA